>CANHOA010000005.1 GCA_947462255.1 Flavobacteriales bacterium
GTGGCAGAGTATAACTTAGAATGTGTGATTAATGGACAAAGTTGTTATATTTTGGTTGATGATGTTTCAAAATTAGAAAAATGGACTCCTGCAATTACAAACGGAAAAAATTGCAACCAAAAAATGAGAATTAAAACATACATTCACTTTGAATAAACAATACCCATAACACGCAGTAAGCAATATGCCGCACAAACATACTCGAAAGAAAGCGCCACATCACCTACTGCGAAACCGTTATAGCCAATAGACGTACACTATTAAATTGAAGAAAATGAAGAATAATAGATTAAAAAATATAATAACAACTGTATTATTATCGATTATTATTTTGGGATGTAAGAAAGTTACATTTCCTGATGGAGCATCTAAAGAAATTATCGGATCTTGGGAGTATCAATGGAATTCTGGCGGGTTTTCTGGTGGTGGCGGAAGTAATTTGTATAATGATAATTATTGGGTAGAATTTACGGATAAAGGTTACTTCATTGTATACAATGGCTCAAAAAAGGAAAGTAAAAAGCGATTTAAAATAGAAATGAAAGAATCGATTTATGACAATGAATTAAGATCTGCAATAGTGTACAGAAATGGTTATGAAACATACGAAATAAACAATGATATTCTTACAATAAGCGATGAACATTATGATGGTTATTCATATGTATTTAAGAAAAAATGAACTGGCTATAACAGTGCCTCAAGCGCCAACCTTCAAATCATGCTTCGAAACAAAGATACATTTGAAACAAAATAACTTTAACTTCGGAACAACGATTTATTTAAAGAGTCGGCCGAGCGCCTAGGCGCAAACCGTTAGCAGCAAACGACAACCATGCAAAATCTGACACAAATATTAAACAAGGATAAAAACCAAAGAATTATTAATGGAATAATATTTCTATTCCTTCTTATTTGGATAATTGCCAAATTAAGGTATGTCTATTATGCAAGTGGTATTATGATACACTATAAGTATGACCTGCTTAAATTGATTGCGTTAATATACTTGGCTCAAACAATCTTAAACAAAACTTGGCTTAATTCCATAACAAATGGCATTTATGCTATTTTGATAGGATACGTCCTGTACACTTACATTTATTCCTACTTTGACGAGAATGATTTTGTTATACAAAAAGAATATGGTGTTCTAATAAAATCATGGGGGACTTTCGTCAAATTGTCAATACTGTTAATAATTCTTTGGTTTACGATAAAACTAAGGCCAATTAAAAACAATACTTCTAACAGCCGTCATGGCGCCAGCCGTCAAATCTCACTTCGAAACAACGATAATTTTGAAAGAAAATAATTCTATCTTCGAAACAACAATTTATTTAAAAGTTGGGCCAAGCGCCAGGAACAAACCGTTAGCATTAATTAAAACACGAACTTGAAAAATCTAATTAAGATCAACACCTATTTAGGTTGGACGTTAGTAGTAGGGATAATTCTAACTCAGATTATTATCACTAAGGTTACTTTTGATATGGGAAGGATGGCACCTTTTATAGCTTTTTTGTCAGCAATAATATTTCTTCCCTTTACTATAACTGCAATAATGGGTGTTTTAAATAGAGAGCAACATCTCAATAAAATAAAGATAGGAATTAATATTGGAATATTTTTTCAAGTCGTACTGCCTATAATTTTACCCCTTTTTTTCGATAAAGAGTTTATTTACTTTAGCTTGGTTGGTGTTTTTTTGGGTTTAGTTATGTTGTTCTTCAGGAAAAATATTGAAATGCAATTATTAATTCTCAATATAATTGGAGCTATCGTTTGGATTTTTATTTCCCTCGCAGGATTACTGAGTAATTAAAACTAATGCTAATAAACAAATTTGAACAAAAATAATCTTAACTTCATAAAAAAGATTTATTTAAAGAGTTAGACCAAGATCCAAAGTTTTTATGTTAAACGTTTTTCGTTTTCTTAGATTTCGGCTTTTTTGCTAAGCGTGTGTTATAGAGTGTCAATTTTTATGGTCAATATTTTTTATACATTTTAAACTGTACAATTAAAATTGGAATCGTTAAAAGAACTATCAAATGTGGTAAAATTGTCGGATATGCACCCTGCAACATTGGTATGAACATACTTAATGCAAAACTATTTATTGCGAAATTGATGATAAATAACACTGCATTTAGGAATACTCTTTTACTAACTAAAAGCAAGAAACTACAAACAATAATTCCAGCACTTATTAATGACGGTATGAAACCCATAAAGATTAATTCACCATCCATTTATTGTATTTAATTTGTTCTGTACGTTATGCTCTTAACGTTTTGAGGCCTGGCGCTTGGACCACATCGCGGAGAAGCACCGAAAGTAAATAAAACTAACTTTAAAAAGTCTTTACGGTGCCAAGCTCGAAACCGTTATAATAATTAATAGACCATTAGCTGAATAAAGAATGAAGCAAATTAAATTTTTATTGATTTTATTGGGCTTAACCTTATCGGGATGCAGCCTTTTTTTTGGAATAAGTAATCTAGAGCCCCAAAGTACCGATTCTGTAATCAAGTACGGAAGAAAAGTTGGCTATATCACGAATAAACAATTCTATTTTATTGATTCTTCAAAAATTGAAGAAATTTGGCGAGGAGCCTTTCCAAAAGCTTTTATTTATAATTCATCAGGAGAATTAGTCCAACACTTAAGTTGTTTTGCAACAGGCCCTTCTGATTTAGAATGGTTTTTCAGTAAAAATAATCATAGCGCTGTAAATGACACTATTATGCATCTTTTAGGAAGTGATACTATCATAAACATTGCTCCTAAATTTGATAAATTAATGAAAAACATATATTCAAACGGAGGAAAGGTTGAATTTCCGGAATCAAAATATTACGTTATGTATTTCTGGTCTAAAAGCTTTGGAAAAATTAATAAAAAAATTGCTGTTCCCATGGAGCAATACATAATAAATCACCCCGAATACGCTTCATCTTTTATTAAAATCAATTGTGATTATATGAAATCTTGGGGAGTGACAAAAAAAGATATTAATTGATCCTTACAAAAAATACACGCTAGCGCAGAAACCTTAGCAACCATATCCATTTCCAAGAGCGGCTGAAAATTATTTTGTAACCGATGCGTATTTGGTGTATATTTACACCACAACTTAATTATCATGAGAAGACAAAGTATTTCATTTACAGAACCAAATGACGAATGGTTAAAGAATCAAATTGCTAATAAAGAGTACGCAAGCAAGAGTGAATTAGTTAATGATTTAATTCGTCAAGCGAGAAAACAAACTAATCAAATCGATTTAATTCGATTAAAATTAGAAAGAGCTGAAAAAGCTGGATTTACAAGCGATTCCAAATCAGAAATTTTGAAGCATTCTAAAAGTTTGCTTAATGGCTAAATACAAATTAAGCAATGTTGCAAAGGAAGATTAAATCCGGATCCATCATTATGGCGTTAAGCAATTTGGAATGAAACAAGCAGATAACTACTTTGAATCTTTCTTTGTACACTTTGAACTTATTACGAAAAATCCAAAATCATTCGAATCTGTTGATTTTATCAAGCCTGGATACCAACGATGTGTATGTGGTGTAGATAGTATATTCTACAAAATGAATGAAGATGTCGTGGAAATTATGACAATCATTGGAAGACAGGATCTTAATCAATTGCTATAAACTTTAACAGTTGCTAACACAGGGTAAGCGCAAAAACGAGAATTTAGTAACGGTAATGGACAAGCTTTCGATTATTGAACCGCAACTAAAACTGATTTTGAAAATCGGCTCCTTCGCTAAAGGTGGGAACAGTTACGGCCGGTAGGTCTTGCGGATATATACTTTCATCGCTTCCCTTTTTAGGATGGCATTCGTGAGCAAGACGAAGTAATTTGGACTACCTTCTATTTCCCTTAGCCATGATTCGGGAAGATCAATTACATATAACAGCGACCTTAAATCAAGGTGCTTATTCTCCTGCAGCTCAGACAATAAAAAAGCCACCAACATTGAAGGGTCAAGAAATAACTCAGCAGGAAAAGATATACTGCATGCGCTACGTTCAAGATCTTTACGCAGTTGGACTTGAATGTCAGCTAACAACTCGTTTTGAGAAAGTTGAATGCTAGGGTATTGAGTACTAATTTGAAGCCAGTCCATCGTTTGTATTGAAGATATAATTGAGATTAGTTAAGGTAAAATATTAACATTTTTTTTGTTTTTGCATTCATTCTATTTCGCTAACTTAATAAGAAAAATAAGAATTAAATCAACTTTATGTTAGTAAAAACCTATACAAGCAGTGTTTTTGGAATTACTGCCACCACCATAACCATCGAAGTGAATTTGGGCATTGGAATCAACTTTTTCATGGTCGGACTTCCCGATAATTCGGTAAAAGAAAGTCAACAACGGATTCGCGCCTCCTTCAAAAACAACAACTATAAATTTCCAGGAAAAGAAATTACGGTTAATCTTGCGCCAGCAGATATTAGAAAAGAGGGATCCGTTTATGATCTCCCAATTGCTATTGGCATCTTAGCAGTTAGTGAACAAGTTCAGACCGAACGATTAAAAGAATATATATTAATCGGCGAATTATCATTGGACGGCTCCATTCAAGTAACAAAAGGAATTTTACCAATCGCTTTACAAGCAAAGAAAGAAGGATTCAAGGGAATTATTATTCCCTTAGAAAATTGCAAAGAAGCAAGCGTTGTCCTTGGACTTGATGTGCTTGGCGCAAAAAACATAGACGAGGTAGTTAATTTTTTAAATGGCACCGGCACACTTAGTCCAAGTCAATTCAATATGGCCGATACATTTTATGAACAGCAAAAGATTTCCGATGTTGACTTTAAAGACGTTAAAGGGCAATTTAGTATTAAGCGTGCCTTTGAAATCGCTGCAGCAGGTGGCCACAATGTAATTTTGATTGGCCCCCCAGGCGCTGGAAAATCCATGCTTGCAAAAAGATTATCCACCATACTACCGCCGATGTCGATGGAAGAAGCATTAGAAACAACCAAAATTCATAGCGTGGCAGGGAAAGTAAAAATAAACCGGGGATTGCTTACCCAACGGCCCTTCCGAAAACCTCATCACACCATATCAGACATCGCCTTAGTTGGAGGAGGAACCTATCCACAACCGGGTGAAATTTCTCTGGCGCACAACGGCGTATTATTTTTAGACGAATTACCCGAATACAAAAGGGGCGTACTGGAAGTTTTGAGACAGCCATTGGAAGACCGATTCATCACGATTTCCCGTGCGAAATTCACAGTCGATTTTCCGGCAAGTTTTATGCTAATTGCCGCCATGAATCCTTGTCCGTGTGGCTACTTCAACCACCCAGAAAAAGAGTGTGTTTGCGGACCAGGCGTGGTGCAGCGCTACCTTAACAAAATATCCGGACCCTTATTAGACCGCATCGATTTACACGTGGAAGTGACGCCCGTTAGCTACGATGAATTAACCTCTACCATTCCAAATGAAAATAGCGCATCGATACGAACCAGGGTCATAAAAGCGCGGGGCATTCAAGAAAAACGTTACTTAGAAACGACCGAAACCCATTGCAACGCACAAATGACACAAGCAGAATTTGAATTACATTGTAAGGCAGATGAGCAAGGACACCTGATGATTAAGCAAGCGATGCAAAAAATGGGCTTATCAGCGCGAGCCTTTGAACGCATTTTAAAAGTGGCAAGGACCATTGCCGATCTCGACGAACATGAAAAAATTCAAGTGAATCACATCGCCGAAGCGATCCAGTTTAGAAGTTTGGATAAAGGGAATTGGGGGAGTAATTAATAAGACGAACTTGAAATAAAAAAAATTGGCGCAGAAATAAATGGTCTGCGAAAATCAAAAAACTTCACGCAAGCTCAACTGGCCGCTATGTACGATGTAGATATTAGAACCCTACAACGCATTGAAAAAGGGGAATTCAATCCCAGTTTGAAAGTTTTAATCCAATTGGCCAAATCATTCGATTATACATTGTCTGATTTTTTTTTTCAAGGTCGATTAAAAATGATATTTTCAAAGGAAAATTGGTTAATTGGGTTTTAATGGATTAATGGGTTGCGGACGGGGTTATGGGTTGCGGACAGGGTTATGGGTTGCATGTAGAGACGTGCAATTGCACGTCTCTACATGCAACGAAACCATCACCAAACGCAACGAAACCACCATCAAACGCAACGAAACCATCACCGCATTACATTGTTTCAACGGTTATTCATATTAAATGAATCATTTTTCCATTTCAATGGATTGTTATCAATGTATCGACGAATGGCATTTAACGCATTATCGTTTCGAATAATAATATCATGATACCGTGATTGCCATTCAAAATCAATTTTATTTTGGTTGGCATATCTTTTTACCGATGATTTGAATGCGCAGGGAACCGTGTCTTTCGACTTCGCTCAATCCACTTTCAAGAGCACATCGAGCGGAGTCGAGAAGGGCTCAAATCAACTGATTGCACACCAAATTGATTTGGATTCCAATCCTTTTTATCTGGCCTATTGAAAAATAATACCCCATGAATATGATTAGGCATAACAATTAAATGATCGATTTCGACAAAGGGATAATGCGCTGGAATTTCTTTCCAGAAATTATTGGCAATTTTGCCGATTTCAGTAAAAACGGATATTTCACCAAAATAATTTATGCGATTTTTGGTACAAATGGTAACGAAATAATGTCCATGCGATCCATAATCATATCCTTGCAGTCGGGCTGATTCAATACGGTATTTGTTTTGAAATTTTGTGATTGTTATTTTTTTCGTCAACAATTAGAAATTGTTTCTTTGAACGCAATAGATCCCGTTATATTTAAGGTCTTGACATGTTTTAATAAAACAAATCAACGTTTTTTATAAATCGGCACCGTAGAACAAGGCTCGCCGAACATAATTGCTTTCACAACGGGACGAAGATGTTTCACCAGCAATGAACTAGCAAATTCGGGACAAGAAATTTCGGCGCAACCTTTAACGATAATCCGTTGATCAATAAATGGTTCTAAAGCTAATGCTTGAATATTTTGTTTGATTAAACTTTTTTCAAGTTCTGATGCAGATCCCACCTCATAATAAATAGCAAAAGAAGAAAGTTCGCTGCCGATTAGCATGAATGCCCAAGTGGGAATAATGGCGTCGGTAGAGCAGAAGATAAAAATCGCTTTTTCCTTGTATTGCGACCAATCATGCTCCTTAATCCATAACCTAAAATCTTTTTCTTTCAATACTAAGCCCTGCCAAAGTTGATTGGAAATATCAATTCCTACAATTGGCATTTTTGGCCTAAAATCGGCCATGTCCAACTGAATTAAACCACTTTCTTTTACTTTATTTTTTATGCTCTCCATTTCTATCCACAAAGATACAATAAAGCAAAAGTAAAGACGGAATAATTCACTGAAAAAGGGAAACTACTAAGCTTTGACACAATGTAACCAATCCTCTTTTTTTCAATATCAACCTTGGAAATCACCTCGAAATGAAATGAAATAAATGAGTACATTTACCAATATGAGAAAAAACCTAATCATAGCCGCTATTGCTTTAACGAGTACAATTTACAGCCAGAAAAACACTTGGCAACAAAAAGCAGATTATTCGATAACAGCAAGTTTAGACGACCAAAAAGGCTTGGTCAAGGGAGAAGAAACGATTGAATACAGCAATCAATCCAATGACAGTCTTTCCGAAATCTATCTACACCTTTATTGGAATGCCTTTAAAAAAGGTAGTCATGCATTTACTGTTTTCGGAAATGACCAATCGGAAATGGATGCAAGCGATTTTGGTTCAATTACCCTTTCGGAAATAAAGATTAATGGGCAAAGCTATACTGCAGAGGTATTTGAATCAATTGGAAAGATTAAATTAAAATCCCCCCTTGCCCCTTTAACAAAAGCGCGAATATCGATAACATTCATTGCTCAAATCCCAGCATGTTTAAATAGAGCAGGGAAAAATAATACTGCAGGAACTGATTTTACACTGACACAATGGTACCCTAAAATTTGTCGTTACGATGCGCAAGGGTGGCATACAGACCCTTATCTCGGACGAGAATTTGCCGGGACATTCGGCAACTTCAATGTTACGATTAACTGCAATAAGCGCTTTGTAATTGCCGGTACTGGCTTACTTTCAAATAAATCATATACCGCCAATGGGTGGGTTGATAAACAAAAAGAAAGCGCAAATGGCGATGTTGCACAATGGATATTTACAGCCGAAAACGTCCATGATTTTGCTTGGGCAGCGGATGCAGAGTGGATCCATAAATCGATACGAATTGATTTAATTGATTTTCATTTTTTTTACCACAAAGAATATGAAGAACAATGGACAACCTTAACGGATAAATGGAAAGAAGCCTATGCCATTTGCAAAGAAGAATTCGGCACCTACCCCTATCCTCAATTTTCATTCATCCAAGCTGGTGAAGGCTACATGGAATATCCTATGTGTACAATGCTTGAAGCAAGTCGAATGGATTTTTTTAATACCGCTTGCCACGAATTTATGCACAACTACTTTTATGGCATATATGGTAGCGATGAAAACCTACACCACTGGATGGATGAAGGTGTAACGTGTTATGCGGAATCGCGGATATCTTCTGGCGGCGAGAAAAAAAGCCATACAGATGAAGCTATTAGTTCATACGAGTTTATGCGTGCAATGTATCCTGAAGAACCTATTGCTACGGCAGCAAATCATTTTGATTATGATTATGCCTATTATAACGCAGCCTATTTTAAAGGCCAATTATTTCCAGAATTAATCCGCTATATTATTGGTGATAATAAAATGAAGCAAGGATTTCACCGATATTACACCAATTGGAAATTCAAGCACCCTGAACCAAACGATTTTGTAAAAACATTTGAAGACGTTAGTCAAATGGAACTAACATGGTTTCAAAACTATTGGTTAAACACGACTAAAACCATCGATTTTGGTATTGACAGCATTAGAAAATCTAAGAATGGATTACTTTTTAACATTACAAATGCTGGAGTCCCAATGCCCATAGAGTTTATGGTAGAATTGAAAGACGGGTCGATAAAATACTACTATATCCCAATAGATTTAACGAACAACGTAAAAACTGATTTCTATCGACCAACCGAAACCTTAGCGAAATGGTCCTTCGTAGAAAAAACCTATTCTATCTTATTACCTGGTGTTTCTTTAGGAAATGTTGCCAAAATAAGTTTAGATCCAGATGGATTTTTGCCAGATATTGCAAAAGAAAACAACGTTTGGCCTAGAGAAGAGGAATAAAATTGGTGCTTAGTACGAGCTTGTTGTACCTCCAATATTTTCAATTGGATGCCAAGTAGTTTTTAATTCTAAACAATCAGAAATATAATAAAGACCTTGCGATTTTTCACTCGACCAATCTGCATTATAGGTAAATTTTCGTTTTAGATTGTCCACTGCAGCTTTTGCTGTTTCAATCTCTAGGCTTCCTAATGACTCAGAGATTAAGGCATTAACATCCATATGAGAAGCCAATACTGGCAATAACTCCTCTGTATTTCCTGTTAAAATATTTACCACTCCACCTGGGACATCAGATGAATTTAGCACTTCAGCAAACGTGATGGCACATAATGGCAACTTTTCTGAAGCAATTAGAACAGCCGTATTTCCACTACAAATTGCGGGAATTAACAAGGATACAAGGCCGATAAGCGATGTCGTTTGCGGCGCTAACACACCCACAATACCCATTGATTCGCAGGTGGTAAAATTAAAATGAGAGGAGCTAACCGGATTTACAGCACTCAAAACTTGATTGTACTTATCGCACCATCCAGCATAATAAACAATTCGATCAATCGCAAGAATTACTTCTTTTTCCGCTTCTGCTTTTGTGCTGCCTTGTTTCTGAAGCTCCAAAATAAATTGCTCCTTCCTTCCTTCAAGCATTTCTGCGATGCGATAGATAATTTGTCCGCGATTAAAGGCAGAACGTTCAGACCAAGACCCAAATGCTTTGCGAGCTGCTGTAACAGCATTTCGCACATCTTTTCGAGATGATAAACACATGTTCCCAATGCCCTCACCTGTTTTATTTACTGGCGTATAATAACGGCCTGATTCAGTTCTAGGAAAAGCTCCGCCGATATAAATCTTATATGTTTTTAAAATTTCCACACGATTCATTTGAATAACAATTAATTAAACTTTCATTTTTAAATAAGCACCCAATCCGTGTAAACCACCTTCACGACCAAATCCACTTTCTTTATACCCCCCAAATGGAGAAGTTGGATCAAATTTATTATAGGTATTTGCCCAAATAACTCCTGCACGTAATTTCGTTGTTAAATTAAATATACGAGAGCCTTTATCTGTCCATACGCCAGCAGCTAATCCATAGGGTGAATTATTGGCTTTTTGAATGACCTCATCGACCGTTCGAAAAGTTTGAATACTCAAAACAGGACCGAAAATTTCTTCTTGAGAAATGGTACTCGACTGTGCCACATTTATAAAAATCGTTGGGCGACAAAAATACCCCTTACTTGGTAATTCACAGGCGCTTTGATATATTTCAGCTCCTTCAGCGATTCCAATTTTAATGTATTTTTCAATGGTTGTTAGCTGTTCCTTTGAATTTATGGCACCAATATCTGTGTTTTTATCGAGGGGATTTCCCAAATACAAACTATCCATGCGGTGTTTTAATTTCCGAATGACCAAATCTGCAATGTTTTCTTGTACAAAAAGCCGAGAACCAGCGCAGCAAACGTGTCCTTGATTAAAAAATATGCCATTTATAATCCCTTCAACCGCTTGATCGATAGGAGCATCATCAAAAATAATATTAGCGGATTTGCCTCCTAATTCCAAGGTGGCTTTTTTTCCTGTACCAGCAATCGCCCGTTGGATGATTTTTCCGACGTTGGTTGATCCAGTAAAAGCAATTTTATTTATGTCCGGGTGATTTACAATGGCCGCACCTGTATCACCGTGACCTGTAACGATATTTACAACACCTGGGGGAAGACCTGAGGCTTTTATTATTTCAGCTAATTTTAATGCTGTCAATGAAGTCGTTTCTGCTGGTTTAAGAACAACCGTATTGCCCGCTGCTAAAGCAGGAGCAATTTTCCATGCAGCCATCAGAAGTGGGAAATTCCATGGAATAATTTGACCCGCTACACCAAGTGCCTCCATTGGCTGATTAGGAAAAGCATATTCTAACTTATCTGCCCAACCAGCATAATAAAAAAAGTGATTGCAGGCCAAAGGCACATCAATGTCCCTTGCCTCACGAATTGGTTTTCCAGCATCCAAAGTTTCTATTACAGAGAGTTCTCTCGCTTGTTCTTGCATCAGTCGCGCAATGCGATAAATGTATTTTGAACGCTCTTTTGGGGTCGTTTTTGACCAAACATCTTGGTATGCTTTTCGAGCAGCCTTAACCGCCAAATCAACATCTTTATCATTCGCCCAAGCGATTTCGGACAGAACTTCTTCTGTAGCAGGATTCGTTGTTTTGAAATATTTTTTAGAGGTCGGTTTTACCCACTCATTGTTTATAAACAATTCATATCTCGGTAAAATCGTAATATGGGAAGTGCTTTCTAATGAAGGAGAATAATCCCAACTAGGTGCTTGTTTTTTGGTAGTGCTTTTAGCCATATCAATCAATTGTAAAATAATCTGAAGATTGATAAACTCCCGTTTCCAACTTCATAATTTGCATTAAAACATCATTTGCCAAACTACTGGCTCCGAATCTAAACCAATCGTTGTTTAGCCAATTGTTTCCTAAAATTTCCTTCACCATTACTAAATTATGTAAGGCTAATTTTGAGGTGGATATCCCTCCTGCAGGCTTCATTCCTATCATAATACCAGTAGAATCATAATAATCTTTGATCGCCATTAACATGGTATAAGTAACCTGCATTGTAGCTGCTGGCTGAATTTTTCCGGTGGATGTCTTTATAAAATCCGCTCCCGCATATATCGCAATATCACTTGCTTTTCGAACACTATCCAAGGTACACAGCTCACCAGTTTCGAGAATAACCTTTAGTCGTGCTTTACCGCAAGCTTCTTTTATTGCTGCTATTTCATCAAATACAAAATTATATTCTCCCGCTAAAAACTTTCCGCGAGAAATAACCATGTCAATTTCATCTGCTCCTTCATCTACTGCAAATTTAGTGTCCGCTAATTTTACAGCCCGAGTAGATTGCCCAGATGGGAAAGCAGTAGAAACAGACGCTACTTTCACTGATGTTCCTAAAAGTGCTGTCTTGGCCGTTTTAACCATAGAAGGAAAAACACATACTGCCGCTACGGTTGGTAAATTAGGATACGAATCATGCAGGTGATGCGCCTTGTAACACATTTGTTTTACTTTGCCAGGAGTATCTTTACCCTCTAGGGTGGTAAGATCAATCATGCTCAGCACTAAATCTAACCCTTGACGTTTTGATTCATTTTTAATGCTTCGAGATTGAAAACGAGCGACGCGCTCTTCAACACCAACTTTGTCAACTGAAGGTGATATAGGAATATTAGTAAAAGATGTAGGAACTTTCATAATTATCTTAGAGATATTGATTCAAAGATAAAGAAAAGTAATAGAAAAGAAAATTAAGACAAAGAAATCAAGGACTTAATCCTTATCGTCGTCATCGTCTTTGTCAACATCAGGCTTATCATATTCGTCCTCCTCTTCATCTGAATCATGGTCTTTTTCATCATCCATATCATCATCTTTGATCTCGTCCTCTTTATCTAAATCATCATCAAAGTCATCATCACTATCTTCTGAAATGATTTTCACCTTTACCTTTGGCTTTACTATTTTAACTAAATAGATAATTTCATCCGTGTCCCATATTAATGCATCTAACACTTCACCGGTAGGCGTTTTAATAGTGGTTAGGTGATTAATATATCCGTCCGGAAATTCTTTTAGAATTTGTTTCTTTTGCTCAATCGAAAGCTTATCATAACTAATTATCGACCTTCTTTTTGTCATAAAAATTTATTCTTTTATCAATACTTAATTCGACAAAATTAATTTTTTTGATAATCTAACATACAAAGTTTTAAAAAAAAATAAAAAAAAATGAACGATTGGGGTGTATTCTTTGTTCTAACAAACTTAAAATGTCGAAATTAATCTTAAATAGACGCTTTATCAATAGTTAATTTTATCTTTGAAGCTATAATTATGTCAAAACAGAAGAGTGCTTTTTTTTGTCAAGAATGTGGATTCGAGGCGCCTAAATGGCTGGGGAAATGCCCCTCTTGTTCCTCATGGAATACTTTTGTAGAAGAGATTATATCCACCTCAAAAAGCGCATTGCCTTTTTCGGTTGATTCAAGAAATTCAAAGCCAACGCTCATTAATGAAATTCAACACCAAGAGGAGAATAGAATTCCCCTCATTGATTCGGAATTAAACCGGGTACTTGGTGGCGGATTAGTAAAGGGTGCCCTTGTTTTAATTGGAGGGGAACCCGGAATAGGGAAATCAACCCTAATGCTTCAAATGGCTATTGAAGAGCCCTTGAGTATACTCTACGTCTCCGGCGAGGAAAGCGAACAGCAAATTAGAATGAGGGCCGAACGAATCGGTATTAAAAATAACAATTGCCAGCTTTTAACGGAAACAAATTTGATTAACATCCTGAATCACGCAAAATCTATAATGCCTCAAGTACTCATTATTGACTCGATTCAAACTTTATTCTTTTCTTCCATTGATAGCTCTCCAGGAAGTGTTTCACAAGTACGTGAATGCACTGCACAACTGCTTCGCTTTGCGAAAGAAACAAACGTTCCTGTGTTTTTAATTGGACATATTACTAAAGATGGATCGATTGCAGGCCCAAAAGTTTTAGAGCATATGGTGGATGCCGTTCTTCAGTTTGAAGGAGATCGAAATCATGTGTATCGTTTATTGCGGACAGTGAAAAATCGCTTTGGATCAACGAATGAGTTAGGAATCTATGAAATGCAAGGAACAGGATTGCGCGTTGTAGATAATCCCTCAGAAATTTTAATTACCAATAGTGACGGAACCTTAAGTGGTATTGCCATTGCTACGACCATTGAAGGCATGCGCCCACTCCAAATTGAAGTGCAAGCGCTTGTGAGTTCTGCAGCATACGGCACTCCACAACGCTCATCAACAGGTTATGATGCCAAGCGGCTAAATATGCTTTTGGCGGTGATGGAAAAGCGTTGCGGATTTAAATTAGCAGCAAAGGATGTTTTTTTGAATATCGCCGGGGGAATAAAAGTGGATGACCCTGCAGTAGATTTGGCGGTAACAATGGCCGTATTATCCTCTAATGCGGATATGCCCATACCACAAGGGATAACTTTCGCCGCAGAACTAGGTCTTTCTGGTGAGGTAAGGCCCGTCAATCGAGCTGAAATACGAATTCAGGAAGCTCAAAAGTTGGGATATAAATCAATTTTTATTTCAAAATATACCAAAGGCATTACCATTTCCGACTTCAAGATCAAGGTTATTCTTTGTGAAAAAATTGAAGATGTGGTTAGGAAAGTATTTTCCTAAGGTATACCCTAAAAAACGCAATTTAAAGCATGGCTAAATTAATTCTCATACCAACACCAATAGGAAATTTAGAAGATATTACCTTGCGTGCCATTCGGATATTAGGAAGTGCACAGGTTATCTTTGCAGAAGATACTCGGGTGACCAAACGCTTATTATCACATCTAAACATATCAAATACTGTTGTTTCTTTTCACAGTCAAAATGAACACCGCTTATTGGATCGGGTTATTGACAAGATTCAAGAGGTAGAAACCGCAGTATTAGTCTCAGATGCTGGAACACCTGGTATTTCTGACCCTGGATTTTTATTAGTTCGCGCTTGCATTGAAGCGGGAATTCCCGTGGAATGCTTGCCTGGGCCAAGTGCCTTTGTACCAGCGCTTGTCGCGAGTGGATTACCTTGCGATAAGTTTGTATTTGAAGGTTTCCTCCCTCACAAAAAAGGAAGGCAGACAAGACTTACCATACTAAGCAAAGAAAGTAGAACAATTGTTTTATACGAATCTCCGCACAGACTTATAAAGTGCCTCGGACAGATTGTAGAATATTTTGGTGCCGAACGAAAAATATGTGTTTGTAGAGAAATAACAAAATTTTATGAGGAATTTGCACGAGGGACAGCACAGGAAGTCCTATTGCATTTTCAACAAAAAGAAGTGAAAGGAGAAATCGTAATCATCATAGGTGGAAATTTAGAGGATTAGTGGATCGCTTTCTTTTCGCCAATAAATATAATAATGCCATAAAAGTGAAAAACAAAAGGCAGAAATAGAATCTACATTTTAAAATTGCGCTAATTTTACCCTATGCAATTTTCCGCAGTAATTGGACAAGCAGCCTTAAAAGAACGGCTTATCCGAGAAATAAATTCAGAAAAAATTAGCCATGCAAAGTTATTTGCTGGTAAAAACGGCCATGGGAGTTTGGCAATGGCTTTAGCATATAGTATGTATTTACTATGTGACAATAAGCAAGAAAAAGATAGTTGTGGGTCTTGTCACTCATGCAAACAAATGTCTGACTTTGTACATCCAGATGTTCATTTTGTATTTCCGGTAATCTTAGCAAACAAAGTTATTTCAAATGCTCATTTAAAAGAATGGCGAGAACAACTTAAAGAAAGCACATACTTCGATTTGCTTCATTGGACCAATATAATTGATACGAAAGAACGAAAGCCTGTAATCGGTACAGAAGAAAGTATCGACATCCATAAAAAATTAAGTTTGATGTCATACCAAGGCAACTATAAGGTAATGATTATATGGTGTGCAGACGAAATGAACGCTACGTGTTCAAACAAAATATTAAAGATTTTAGAGGAGCCGCCTCCCAAAACACTTATTATTTTAGTGACTGAACAGCCTCAAAAATTACTACCAACGATACAATCTCGTACTCAAGTAGTCATTATCCCCAGAATTTCTCAAGAGGACCTTAGCACGTATCTTTGTAATGAAAATTCGATTGAAGAGAGGATTGCCCAAACAATTGCTGGGTTTTCTGATGGAAATTTTATCAGAGCATTGGAATTAATTCAGGACGATGAATCAAATATTGCTTATCGAGATCAATTTATGAGCTTGATGCGCTGCACCTTCAAAAAAGATGTTATTGCCATGTTAGATTGGGCTGAAGATCTTGCAGCGGTTTCTAAAGAACGTCAAAAATTATTTATTTTATATAGCTTACACATGCTAAGGCAAAGCCTTGTGAAGAATTATATTGGGATGGATACCCTCCAAGTATCAGCAGAGGAAGCTACTTTTATTAATAGATTTTCCCCTTATATTTCAGGAAATAATATCAGTGAATTTCTAAGCTGCTTTGATGAAGCCTATTACCGAATTGAAAGGAACGCCTTTGCAAAACTTCTTTTCACGCAACTATGTTTTCAATCCATGAGATACATTCACCAAGCTTAATTTAGTACTTTTACAAAAAAACAATAATATGGGTTGTAGTTCATGTGGGTCAGATGGTGGAACACCAAGAGGCTGTAAGAATAATGGTACATGCAGCTCCGGAGGTTGTAATAAATTAGAAGTCTATGATTGGTTAGCCAATATCGCCTTGCCTTCCGGACAAAAAGTATATGATATTGTAGAAGTTCGGTTTAAGAATTCTAGAAAAGGATTTTATAGAAATGCGGATCATATCGCATTAAGTGTTGGTGATGTGGTTGTAGTGGAAACTGCGCCAGGATATGATGTGGGAGTTGTTTCTGTGGTTGGAGAATTGGCGCGTATTCAAGTAAAAAAGAAAGCGCCTGGTTTTAAACCAATGGAAACAAGGAAAATTTTGAAAATTGCTACTCAAAAAGAAATTGATAGTTGGATAAAGGCTCGTTCTTTTGAACAAGAAACTATGAATCAAACTAGGGTAATGGCCCTAACGCTTGGTTTGGAAATGAAAATTTCAGATGTAGAATATCAAGCAGATATGTCTAAAGCACTATTTTACTATACCGCTGAAGGAAGAATTGATTTTAGGCAGCTCATCAAAGATATGGCTGATAAATTTAAGGTCCGTATTGAAATGCGCCAAATAGGTTCCAGACAAGAAGCCGCTAGATTAGGGGGTATTGGCTCATGCGGCCGAGAACTTTGCTGCAGTACATGGCTTACGGATTTTAGATCCGTATCTACTTCTGCCGCTCGTTACCAACAATTATCGCTGAATCCTCAAAAACTTGCCGGACAATGCGGAAAATTAAAATGTTGCTTGAATTATGAATTAGACATGTACCTCGATGCAATTAAGTCTTTTCCGAAAGCAGAAACGAAACTTAAAACAGAAAGCGGTGAGGCAATACATATTAAAACCGACGTGTTCAAGAGACTTATGTGGTTTGCAATTCAAGGTGAAAACGGACTAATCGCCTTAACACCCGAACAAGTAAAAAAAATACAAGAACTGAATGCAGCAGGAACAATTCCAAAAGATTTAAAGGCCTTTACCTATGTGGTAGAAAAAGAAGTGGAAATTGGATATGAAAATGTGGTGGGACAAGATAGTATTTCTCGTTTCGCAAATACCTCGAAAAATAAAAACAAAAATAAAAAGTGGAACAAACCTAAATTTGAACCAAAAAAATAAATAATGAAAAAATTAGTTGGGCTTGGTCTTATCGCATTAGCTTTATTAGCGTGCAACAAAGTGCCAGTATACAATTCGTCCTATCATTTTAAAAATAATACGTGGTCAGAAAAGATTCGTCCTACATTTACTGTGTCCATACCTGACACTGTAAACAGCTATGATTTCACCCTAACCATTCGTACCACCACAGATTATAAATTCAACAATCTTTGGATTTATTTGACAACAAAAACTCCCTTTAAGCAAATTATTCGGGAGCCTTACGAAATTAAAACATGCTACCCAAATGGAGCTTGGATTGGAAATAATACCGGTTCTATCGTTGAACATAAACTTGTTTTCAAACGAAGGAAATTACCTCAAGCCGGTAAATATACCTTCATCGTTGAACAAGGTGTTGTCCAAAAATCACTCGACGAAGTGATGGATTTAACTTTTGATGTTTCAAAATCAGAGAATTAATATGCGATTTAGGTGCCTGAGTAAGGAAGAATTGCAAGAACTCGATAACGAATTGATCCAGTTTTTAATTGTAAACCATGTTTATAAAGAAGATTGGGCGCTAATGAATCAAGAAAGTCCCAATAAAGCAAAAGAATTAATCGAAATGTTTAGCGATGTCGTTTTGGAGAAAGTGTACAACAAGGTATTCTTTTTAGAACGCCAAGTACCTAAACAACTTTGCGTATGCTCACTTTCAGATTCAAGTGGCGAAATGATTACCATCGAAGCAATTGAAGAGGGAATTGATTTAACGAAAGAAGATGTCGTTGATGAATGCCTGCTTATCTCTCCATCAAAAATTTCTATTTATCACGGCAAAAAAGCGTTTAAGAACACAAAAGCAGATGAAGTATTCTTACTTTTGAACCACGGATTTTTAGTTTCAAGCGAAGAACGATTTAAAAACGTATCACAGCATATTATTCAATCAACTTAAAAAATGAAAAAAATGAAAAAAGTACTCCTTAGCATCACACTTGGCTTCTACATTACCGGCCTACATGCCCAAATTTCTACCCCAAAAGCAAGTCCATTATGTAAAATAGAACAAAAAGTTGGGCTAGCCGATATCAGCATTTCCTTTTCACGACCTAGCGTTAAAGCAAGAAATGTATTTGGAGAAGTTGTTGAATTTGGGAAAATATGGCGCTTAGGGGCAAATGAAAACACGAAAATTACCTCCTCAGAAAAGTTAATCTTTGGAACAGATACGCTAAAAGCGGGTACCTACGCTCTGTATGTAATTCCAGAAAAGAAAAGCTGGCAATTAATTTTCTACACGGAAACAAACAATTGGGGAGTGCCTGATAATTGGTCAGAAGATAAAATCGCCTATAAAACAACTTTGCCGGTTTATGGCCTTAAAGATCGAGTTGAAAACTTGTCTATTTTTATCGATAAGATTAACAACAATGGCGCTGAAATTCAAATTACATGGGATGAAACAAAAGTTGTACTTCCCTTTACCCTAAATACGAAAGCAGGTGTATTAGCGAGTATCCAAAAAACTATGAATGGCCCGCAAGCAAATGATTATCATCAAGCAGCCACCTATTATTTCACAGAAAAGATCGACATGAAGCAAGCCCTGATTTGGTCGACCCTAGCCGTTGAAATGCGCGGAGAAAAAGCTTATTGGATGACACGCCTTAAAGCGCAACTCCAAGCTGAAAATGGCGATTACAAAAGTGCTATTGAAACAGCAAAAAAGTCAATGGATGCAGCAGCGCTCGATGGTGACTCGAATTATGTAAATATGAACAAATCTTCGATAGAAGAGTGGTCTAAAAAGTAATTGCAGCATGTGGCAACGGTATAAGTATCATGTATTGATGCACCTCATCATCTTTTTATGGGGGTTTACCGGAATCTTAGGAAAATTAATCCATAAAGATGCACTCCACATTGTTTGGTATAGGGTTTTAATCGCATTTATTGCTTTAGCTATCTTCTTATTCTTTGCAGGGAAAAGTATTCGTTTGTCTGCAAAAGTGCTGCCTAAGGTTTTTGGCGTGGGAATTATTGTTGCCTTGCATTGGATTTCTTTTTATTACGCGATTCAACTCTCAACAGCATCATTGGCTATTTTGTGCTTGTCCACAACTACATTACATGTCGCATGGCTAGAGCCATTGGTCATGAAAAAAAAGATCTCACTCAGGCAAATCATAATGGGTCTTGTCGTTATTAGCGGAATTTCATTTGTTTCAGTGGATTTTAATGGCCAAGAACTATTAGCCCTCTTTATCGGACTTTTATCGGCTTTGTGCGCGGCGGTCTTTTCAGTATTTAACGCGAAACTATCTGAACAAACTCCAGCCGAACAGCTAACATTATACGAAATGCTTGCCGCATTTACACTTGTTTCAATTGTCCTTCTGAGCTTAGGCAAACTGAATACTTCCGACCTTAGTTTAACACTCAATGACTTCTATTGGTTGCTATTTTTAGGAATTGTTTGCACGTCTTTCGCTTTTTTAGCGACGATCATCATTGTTCGTAAATTAGGTGCTTTTACCGTTTCATTAAACATCAATCTAGAGCCAATCTACACTATCTTGCTAGCAATCGTGCTATTAAATGAACACAAATCTCTTTCAATAAATTTCTACTGGGGTGCAGCTATCATAATACTAGTTTTGTTACTTAATGGCTTGTTTAAACATTTCGAATTAAGAAATATAAATCGTGAAATAGGATAATATTATGGTTTTATTTAAATTTGTTTTGTGCTAAAAACATTTATTCTCTTCTTTACTATAATATTACTTTTCGTCGGGAACATCGGCATCCGTGTGTTTAGTCATAGCTGTAGCAAAGAAGGGGTATTCACATCCTATATTTTTGAAAATCACGACGCCTGCCCTAGCGAAAAAAAAGAGATGCCTCCTTGCTGCCAAAAAGAAGACCCGAAAAACGATGGGTGTTGCTCCGATTATTCCGCTTTATATAAAATTGACATTGATTACGACAAAACCGATGATTTTAAAACGGGGTTTTTAGTAATTGCAGCCATTAATAATTCTTTTGTATTTGACAATACCAGAAGCCTATTCCATGAAGCAACTCCAATTGCTTGTTTTATTCCACCCCCTTGGAAACCCTCCGGAAAATTATTGCTGATTAAAAAACAAGTATTTCAGATTTAAAGATAAAGGCGAAATTATTTCTAACCTTAAAATTCTTTATTTATGAAACTTATCTTAACAATGTGTTGTTTCTTTTTACTTTCAACACTAAATGCTCAAATCAAGGGCCTCGTTCAAGGGCTAAATACGTCATCAAAGGAGATTCTTGTTGGTGCAAAAATTACATTACTCCGTGCCAATATGGGTACAAAAACCAATGAAGAAGGCCTGTTTGAACTTGTGCTTCCAAAATCATTGCCCGACACGCTTGTTTTTTTCTACCCAGGATATTATCCAGATTCTATTATTCTAGATAAAAAAGACCGCTTTATTGCACTAAATATTGTTTTAAAAGCCGAAGTCAACTTTGGGGAAATTACCGTTGAAGGCAAAAAATATACGCATGGAATTTCAAAAATGAAGACATTGCATGTAGAAGAGTTAACCTCAGGAGAATTACACAAAGCTGCATGCTGCAATTTGTCAGAATCTTTTGAAACAAATGCTTCGGTGGATGTAAATATTACCGATGCCGTATCTGGCGCAAAGAAAATTCAAATGATGGGAATTAATGGCGTCTACACCCAAATCCAAATGGAAAACATTCCTTATTTACGTGGATTAGAAAGTTCTTATGGACTTAATACTATTCCTGGAACATGGGTCGAATCTATTCAGATTACGAAAGGAACAGGTAATGTCGTAAATGGATATGAATCAATGGCAGGCCTTATTAATTTAGAATTGAAGAAGCCAAATGAAATGGAGCGTTTATTTGTGAATGTGTATCAAAATAGGCTTGGTCGTTCTGAGGTAAACTTAAACAGCGGGCAAATTTTATCAAAAAAATGGAGCGTTGGATCCTTTGCCCATGCCTCAGCGGTTTATGGGAATATTGATGAAAACAAGGACGGATTCCGCGATTTACCAATGGGAAACAACCTGTCTTTTTTGAATCGCTGGGAATACCAAGGCGACAAGATGGAAGCGCAAATTGGAATAAACATTTACAGCGATAGAAAAATGGGCGGACAAACCTCGTTTCTTAGAGACAATCCAGTTGGGTATGGGGTGCTTATCAACTCGCGACATGCTGATGTTTTTGCAAAAACAGGGTTCTTTATGAAAAAACCAATGCGCTCAATAGGCGTAATTTATAACCTGAAATACCAAGATATTGAAGGTGAATTTGGGAATCGCATTTTTTCAGGCTCCGAAAAACGGGGATACATTAACACGCTTTATGAAGACATTCTTGGGACGAGTGACCACAAAATAAAACTGGGAACGAGCCTAGTGATGTTACAAATTTCGCAAGAAGCCGATTCAATCATCGACAAAAGAACCGAAATCGTTCCTGGAGCCTTCGCCGAATATACCTACTCCGACGCGCGACTTAGTTGCGTCCTTGGAACACGACTTGATTATCACAATTTGTATGGTTGGCAGTTTGTTCCCCGCGTTCATGCTAAGTATAGCATAACGCCAACAACCGATTTTAGAATTACTGCAGGAAAGGGATGGCGCGTCCCAAATTATATAATTGATAACGTTTCTTTATTGGCAAGTTCAAAACAATGGGTAGCACCTAGCGAAATAAAGCCTGAAATATCCTGGAACGTTGGAGGATCGATGGTGCAAGAATTCAAACTTTTTAAAAGAAAAGCCAGCATTACCATGGATGCCTATAGAACATTCTTTGTAAATCAATTAATCATTGACCGAGATGAAGACCCTTCTAAAGTGGTATTTAAAAACCTGGATTCGCCCTCTATTTCGAATAGCTTGCAAGCTGAAGTAGCGATTAATCCACTTAAAAATCTAGATATTCGAATGGCTGTAAAATACTTGGATGTAAAAACAATACTCGATGGAAGGTTTCAACAGCAGATTATGCTTCCTAAATATCGAGGATTTATCAATATCGCCTACAAAAGTAAAAACAAACGTTGGGAATATGATCTTACTTGCACCGCCTTTGGGAAATCTCGTCTTCCTGCAATTGATGTAAATCTACCAACTCGATTCAGTCCTTCTTACCCGATGATTAACACACAATTAACCCATGTATTTAAAAAATGGGACTTTTACCTTGGCGTTGAAAACTTAACTAATTTTACACAAAAGACACCGGTTGAGGACCCTACCAACCCATTTGGGAACAACTTTGATGCAACGTGTGTTTGGGGACCGATTATCGGAACAAATGTATATGCAGGTATTCGCTATTCAATATTACGTAAACAATTAAAAAAATAATAATTATGAAAACTATCTTATTCATTTTGGCCGTATGCTTCAGCCAAGTATTATTTTCTCAGAATGTAAAAAAACAAACTATTGTCATTCAAACCTCAGCGCAATGTGATGATTGCAAAGAACGAATTGAGGGTGCACTGAATTATACCAAAGGTGTGAAATTCGCAGACTTAGACCTCGAAACTAAAAAGGTAAGCGTGCAATATAAAACCAAGAAAATAAACGCACAAGAGATTAAAGATATTATCGCTAAAATTGGATACGATGCCGATGAAACGAAAGCAAATGCAGACGCTGTTATAAAATTACCCAAATGCTGCCAGCCAAATGGGCATTAGAAAAACAACACATTGCTAGTAGAAAATTGTATATTAAACGATGTAATGAATAGTTAATAACAATTAACTGCTTTTTACTTTTATTTCTATTTGTTCGAATAACAATGGTTATCTTCGCATAAAATTTGTTCAGAAAACATGAGTGATGCGATCAAACATGAATGCGGAATTGCCCTTCTAAGGTTAAAAAAACCACTTGAATTTTACCTTGAAAAATATGGTACTGCGTTTTATGGCTTGAATAAAATGCAACTCCTGATGGAAAAGCAGCATAATCGAGGTCAAGATGGTGCTGGATTAGCCAATATTAAGTTGGATATGCAACCAGGAGATCGATACATTTCAAGGGTAAGGTCGATTCAAAAAAATTCTATTCAAGATATTTTTGAGCAAATCAATGCGCGTTTTATTCAGATTCAACGTGAGGATCCTAAACTACTCAAAGACATTGATTTTCTAAAAAGAAATGCCGGATTTACTGGCGAATTATTTCTTGGACATCTACGCTATGGGACCTTCGGACGAAATTCCATAGAAAGCTGTCACCCCTTCTTGCGCCAAAATAACTGGATTTCGAGAAATCTTGTCGTGGCTGGAAATTTTAATCTCACCAATGTAGATGAACTTTTTGAAGCGCTAGTGAAAATTGGACAACACCCAAAAGAAAAGTCTGATACAGTTACTGTTTTAGAGGAAATTGGACATTTCCTGGATCTTGAGCACGATGCCCTCATTCAAGAATACAAATCTAAAGGATACGAGAAAGCCGATAGCTATAAATTGATTGCCGAACAGCTTAGCATTTCCTCTATTTTGCAGAAATCATCTCATAATTGGGATGGTGGATATGCCATGGCAGGTTTGCTAGGACATGGAGATGCGTTTGTATTAAGAGATCCCGCCGGTATCCGACCTACATTTTGGTTTGAGAATGATGAAGTGTGTGTTGTTGCTTCCGAAAGACCTGTAATACAAACCGCTTTTAATTTGCAATTGGAAGACATCCATGAATTGAAACCAGGACATGCCCTAATCATTAAAAAAAATGGAATAGTGAGCGAAGAATTAATTCATCAACCGCTTCCTATAAGGCAATGCTCTTTCGAAAGAATCTATTTCTCCAGAGGATCAGACGCCGATATTTATAAAGAACGACAAGCCCTTGGCAACTTGATTGTTAATCAAGTAATGAAGGCTATCAATAACGATCTTTGTGATTCTGTTTTCTCTTTTATTCCAAATACGGCAGAGGTATCATTTCTTGGAATGATAAAAGGTATTGAGGATGAATTAAATGAGCGAAAAGTAAAAGAAATTACAGCACTAGGCGCAAATCCATCCGCGGAAGATATTACGAAAATAATACAGCAACGGACAAGAATTGAAAAAATAGCGATTAAAGATGCAAAACTTCGAACCTTCATTACACAAGATAATTCACGTGACGACCTTGTAACACACGTGTACGATATCACCTACGGAAGTGTGCGCAAGGGAGTTGATAATTTAGTCATCATCGACGATAGCATTGTTCGAGGAACTACCTTGAAACAAAGTATTTTACGAATGCTTGATCGCTTGAGTCCTAAAAAAATTATTGTTGTTTCCTCCGCTCCACAAATTAGGTATCCTGATTGCTACGGAATTGATATGGCTAAGTTAGGCGATTTCATTGCCTTTGAAGCCGCTATTTCCTTGCTAAAAGATCGAAATATGCAGTCAACAATTGATTTTGTTTACCGAAAATGTAAAGAACAACTGCTGCTTCCTAAAGAACAGGTGAAAAATTACGTGAAAGAAATTTACGCACCTTTTACAGATGAAGAAATTTCAGCCAAAATTGCTGTATTATTAAAACCAAAAACAGTAAATGCAGCAGTAGAAATTATTTATCAAAAAGTTGAAAACCTACACCTTGCCTGTCCGAATCATACGGGCGACTGGTATTTTACAGGAAACTATCCCACCCCCGGTGGAAATAAAGTAGTCAACCGAGCCTTTGTTAATTGGGTTGAAAAGAAAAACGAAAGAGCATATTAAAAGTTGAAAATTGAATGCGTGCTAATCGAATGAGTAGCGCCAGCATTTTGTTCAATATACAAACTAGCGGATAAGCTTAAATCAGCGGTATTTTTTTGAATCGTATTAAGCACCTCTAAAAATTCGCTTGTACTAGCTACTTTGAATGCAAAGCCGTCCAAAAGTGGCTGTTCGGTTTCTGGAAACTTACTAACCTTAGGTCCAAAAATAACCGGTAGACCAAAAACCAAGGGCTCAAGAATGTTATGCAATTTACCGGAAAATCCGCCGCCGATAACTGCAATATCGCCAAACCGATAAGCCAATGATAAATGACCAATCGTGTCTAAAATTAAGACCTGTTGTTGCTTGTAATTGCTAAATGCTGTAAAGCGAATGGCTTTATCACCCATGCTAGCCATGAGTCGCGCACTATTTTCTTCTTTAACATCGTGTGGTGCAACTATGATTTTTCGTGTGCAGCCACTTTCCAATAAAGCAAGTAACAAGCCCTCTTCTTCTCGCCAGCTACTTCCAAAAATGATAGCTTTTTCACCTTCCAAAAAAGTACTAAAAATCTCATTCTCAAGAGATGAATGGTTTGATTTTTCAATTGTTGCAGCGCGATTTGCCAAAACACGATCAAATCGTGTATCGCCAACACAAGCTATCTGCTCTATTTGGATAGACTGCAGCAAGACAAATGTTGACTTATTTTGAACGAAGAAAAAATCAAACGATTGAAGTATTTTTCGGAAGAATCCCCCATAAAACTTAAAATAAACTTGATCTTTTCGAAGTAAAGTAGCTACTGAAAGTAATACAACCCCTTGTTTCTTGGCGGCAAAAACAACATTAGCCCAAAACTCATACTTAATAAAGATAGCGTAAGTAGGTTGAAGTTTTTGAATGAAAAGTGCAGCATTTTTGGGTGTGTCGAGCGGTAAATACACTGCGTAATCAACACAGTTTTTCCTCTTTTGATAATGGTCCATGCCAGAAGGCGAAAAGAAAGAGACAACGATCAAACAAGACGGATCACGCTCTTTTAAAGCAAACATAAGGTCTAATCCTTGGTCAAATTCGCCCAATGATGCACAATGAAACCAACAAATTTTATCACTTTTAGGGATGCTATCTAATGTTTCCTTCCAATTTTTTCGTCCTTCTACCCATCGTTTTGCTTTTCGCGAAAATAAAGACGCTACACGAATAACAAATCCGAGCATTAAAATGGAAATATTATACAAAAAGCCCATATTAATTGTAATAATAAGCTTTCGGTTGACGCTTGTAAATCGGAATAAACCAACCTACACGAAAACCAAATTGAAGGTCTAAACGCAAATCAGTGGAAACAGGAGTTGTGGGTTGATCAAAGAAAATTGTTCTTCGATTTTTTGTGAAGCCCTGCTGTGCATAGAGCCCAGCATAAAAATTATAGAATCCACCGTCAGCCAAAAAAGAATACCCAACAAATTGATGCGTATTAATACCCGTTGTCATACGGTCATATCCCTTTTTATAGGTGAGTTCCAATTGTGGAATAACCTGATCTTGGGTTTCAACGCGCATGTGATGCAACAAAAAGCCCATGCCACCATGTACAAAAATACCTGAGTTTTTATTTGAGCCCCAAACAGGAAATAAGCGTCCGATTGATGCATTTGCATTAAAACCTCGAGGCATGACCAAGACCCTTGCAATTTCGCCATTAATATCCGTGATATTTCCTTGAGCATCAACTAAATGATCAAATAAGCCCGTTAAATTTACTTTTTGACCAAAAATAAAATTTGCATCTAAACCAACGTAAAACTGCTTAGCTGTTTTATAACCCGCCATAAAACCAAGGTGATTCAAGTAGCCATAACGATCGTCCAAATCACCTGACGGGAAATTTCCCCCATAATGTACTCCTACCCAAGGCGTAGCGATTGCCGAATCTTTCACTGTTCGCTGAGCAACAAACACTTGAATGGATTGTAGCATGAAGCCTGCAATAATAGATACCCTCAAAAAAATAGAAGTCTTTTTCATGATCTACAGTTTTTAAAAATAAAAACTTTCAATAAAATTAGCACATAATTCTGTACTAATTAGTTTGTGCCTTTTTATATCCTTATAATCCATGTAAATTATTGTTTGAACACTTATTATCTTGCCTAAAACCCTTACTTTTGACGTAAATTTATTTCAATTATTTGTATGAGAAAAATTCAAATGGTCGATTTGATCAGCCAATATGAAAAAATTAAGCCTGCTATTGATGAAGCGATTTTTTCGGTCATACAAAATGCCCAATTTATTAATGGACCAGAAGTTACTGGTTTTCAAAGTGAATTTGAAAGCTATCTAGGAATTAAGCACGTAATTCCTTGTGCTAATGGCACAGATGCTTTACAAATCGCTATGATGAGTTTGGGATTGAAACCTGGAGATGAAATTATCACGCCTTCCTTTACCTATATTGCCACCACAGAAGTGATGGCACTGCTTGGACTAACACCGATTTTTGTTGATGTAGATCCACATACATTTTGTTTAGACCCGAGCAAAATTGAAGCAGCAATCACCAAAAATACCAAGGCAATTGTTCCCGTTCATCTCTATGGACAAGCTGCCGATATGAATAAAATAATGGCTATCGCAGAAAAGCACAAACTCTTTGTAATAGAGGATAATGCTCAAGCTATTGGCTCTGATTACCACCTAGATAATGGATCAGTCGTAAAAACAGGAACCATTGGTCATATTGGTTGCACGTCATTTTTTCCTAGCAAAAACTTAGGCTGCTACGGCGATGGTGGCGCAATGTGTACAAATGATGATGCACTGGCTGAAAAAATTCGCATGATTGCAAATCATGGACAAAGTAAAAGGTATTACCACGATATGGTTGGCTGCAATTCACGATTAGATAGCATTCAAGCAGCTGTATTGCGTATAAAACTTCGTCAATTAGATAATTATATTGATGCTCGAAGAAACGTTGCCGATTACTATGATGGGATACTAGGAAGTATTAAAGGCGTGAGTATTCCCTTTCGTGCGCATGACTCCAAGCATGTTTTTCATCAATACACTATTAAATTGGAAGGGATTGATCGCAATGGATTAAATGAGTATTTAGCAAGCAAAGAAATTCCTTCCATGATCTATTATCCGGTTCCGGCTCATCGTCAAAAAATGTTTGCTCATTTTGGAAGTGATGCAACCAACTTACCGGTAACGGACGAACTTACATCCATTGTTATTTCACTTCCCATTCATACTGAAATGCAAGATGAACAACTTGAATTAATCACATCAGAAATCATTGAATTCATTCAAAAAAAATGAAAATAGCTGTAATTGGAACCGGATATGTTGGACTAGTAACTGGTACTTGTCTTGCAGAAACGGGGAATATCGTTTCTTGCATTGATATTGATGCTAATAAAATCGATCGTCTAAATAAGGGAGAAGTGCCCATTTATGAGCCACAATTAGATACTTACTTTGAACGTAACATGAAAGCCCAGCGTTTGTTCTTTACAACCTCATTGGTAGATGGGATTAAAGATGCTGAGGTGATCTTTCTAGCACTTCCTACTCCTCCCGGTGAGGATGGATCGGCAGATTTATCCTACATTTTAAAAGTTGCCGAACAATTGGGGAGCATGATCGAGAAATACACCATTATTGTTGACAAAAGTACCGTTCCTGTTGGCACGGCAGATAAAGTACATGCCATCATCGCTAAGAAAGCAAGATGTGCCTTTAGCGTTGTTTCAAACCCTGAATTTTTACGCGAAGGATTTGCGATTAGCGATTTCATGAAACCGGACAGAGTAGTTATTGGAACCGAGGATACCACAGCACGAAAAGTGATGGAAAGGCTATATAAACCATTTGTTCGGCAAGGCAACCCCATACTATTTATGGATGCAAAATCAGCCGAACTAACAAAATATGCCGCCAATGCTTTTTTGGCGACGAAAATTACTTTCATGAATGAGATTGCTAATTATTGTGAGTTAGTTGGTGCAAATGTCGATCAAGTTAGAATTGGTATTGGTTCAGACGATCGAATTGGCAAACGCTTTTTATTCCCCGGAATTGGCTATGGTGGTTCTTGTTTTCCCAAAGATGTACAAGCATTAGTTAAAGCGGGAAAAGACCATCAATTTGAATTTAGCATTTTAAATGCTGTTGAGCAACGAAATAACGAACAAAAAACAGTTCTTTTCCCAAAAATCAGCACCTACTTTAATTCAAATTTAAAGGGTAAAAATATTGCGGTTTGGGGCTTGGCATTTAAGCCCGATACGGATGATATCCGCGAAGCTCCTGCTTTATATTTAATTAATAAATTAGTTGAGTCAGGCGCCGTAATCACAGCCTTTGATCCTGAGGCCATGGAAAATGTTCGAACACAAATAGGCGATAAGATCCAGTATACCGAAAATGAATACGATGCCTTAAAAGAAGCCGATGCATTGATAATCTGTACCGAATGGAGCATCTTTAGAAATCCAGATTTTAGTAGAATTAAGGCAGAAATGAAGGGAAATGCACTATTTGACGGCAGAAACTTATTCGACCTAGAAGATATGGAATCAAAAGGATTTTGCTATTTTAGCATTGGTCGAAAAGCCATAATCTCAAAACAATGAAAAGAATACTCATTACAGGAGCGGCAGGTTTCTTAGGCTCACATCTTTGTGATCGGTTTATTAAAGACGGGTATCATGTGATTGGTATGGACAACCTCATCACTGGAAATTTAAAAAACATCGAGCACCTTTTTAAACTAGAACACTTTGAGTTTTACCACCACGACATTTCTAAATTTATCCATGTTCCAGGAAAACTAGACTTTATTCTTCACTTTGCATCGCCTGCTAGCCCGATTGATTACCTAAAAATTCCGATTCAAACCTTAAAAGTAGGCTCTTTAGGTGTTCATAATTGCCTTGGTTTAGCAAAAACAAAATCAGCACGCGTGCTGATTGCATCTACTTCTGAAGTATACGGAGACCCAGAGGTGCATCCGCAGCACGAAGATTATTGGGGCAATGTAAATCCGGTTGGACCGAGAGGAGTATACGATGAAGCCAAACGATTTCAAGAAGCGATTACCATGGCGTATCATAATTTTCACGGCTTGGAAACAAGAATTGCTCGGATATTTAATACCTATGGTCCGAGAATGCGGCTAAACGATGGTCGAGTACTCCCAGCATTTATTGGGCAGGCACTACGCGGAGAAGATTTAACCGTATTTGGAGATGGTTCTCAAACACGTTCCTTTTGCTATGTTGACGATCTTATCGAGGGCATCGTACGTTTATTACACAGTGATTGTTCTGACCCAGTTAACCTTGGAAACCCAGCGGAAATAACCATTGATCAGTTCGCAAAAGAAATCATTGAGCTAACAAATACAACGCAAAAAGTTGTTTATAAATCATTGCCAATCGATGATCCGAAACAACGAAGACCAGATATTACAAAAGCAAATACACTACTGAATTGGAATCCTACCATTGATCGTAAAGAGGGCCTAAATAGGACTTACTCCTATTTTTTAAGCTTGTCGAAGGAGGAATTAATGGCAACAGAACATAATAATTTTGATAAATACATCATCTCGTAATGGAAAGCTATTTTTCACATGAATCAGCCATAATTCATCCCGATGCATCAATTGGAGAAGGAACGAAAATTTGGCATTTTTCTCATATTATGGCAAATTGCAAAATTGGCAAAGGATGTAATATTGGTCAAAATGTGGTGGTCTCGCCTGATGTGGCACTTGGCGATAATGTGAAAGTTCAAAATAACGTGTCTATTTATTCCGGTGTAATTTGTGAAGACGATGTTTTTCTTGGTCCTTCAATGGTGTTTACCAATGTGATAAATCCCAGAAGCCATGTTGTACGCAGAGGACAATATGCAAAAACAATTGTGAGAAAGGGAGCAAGTATTGGTGCAAACGCAACCATTGTTTGCGGACACGAGATTGGTGAATATGCCTTTATCGGAGCAGGTGCTGTTGTTACAAAGGAAGTACTACCTTATGCCTTAGTGCTTGGGAATCCTGCTCGACAAGTTGGTTGGATGAGTAAATTCGGTCACAAACTAATTTTTAATGCCGAAGGAATGGCAAGCTGTCCGGAAAGTGGCGAGCACTATCAATTAAATGAAAATAACCTTATAATAATTCCTTAATGGAAAACCAAAATAAGATACGATTTGCCGTTGTTGGAGCAGGACATATAGGTAAAAGACACGCCGAAATGATTTGTCGAGAAGCCGAAGCCGAATTAGTGGCATTGGTTGATTGTAGATCTGCCGAAGATTGTGATGCAGAAAAATTTGGTGTTCCTTTCTTTTCCTCTATTGAAGAATTGCTAGCGGCGGATTTAGACATTGATGTGGTTAATATATGTACCCCAAACGGACTGCATGCAGAACAATCTATGCAAGCCTTAAAAGCAAATAAGCATGTCGTTTGTGAAAAGCCTATGGGCCTCAGTAAAGAAAGTTGCGAAAAAGTATTGTTTCAAGCCCTGCAAGTATCAAAACATGTTTTTTGTGTGATGCAAAATCGGTATTCTCCACCATCTGAATGGATAAAATCAATAATCGACCAAGGTAAACTTGGGACTGTTTTTATGGTGCAATTGAATTGTTTTTGGAATAGAGACGAACGCTATTACAAAGCAGGTGGCTGGAAAGGAACTGAAGCGTTGGACGGCGGAACGTTATTTACCCAATTTTCTCACTTTATTGATATTATGTACTGGCTTTTTGGAGATGTTGAGAATATTCAAGGGAAATTTGCCGATTTTACACACAAGGGCTTAACCGATTTCGAAGATTCTGGATTCGTTAGTTTCAACTTTACTAGCGGAGGAATGGGCTGTATCAATTATTCAACAGCCGTTGCCAATCAAAACTTAGAATCCTCCATGACCATCATTGGTGAAAAAGGAAGCGTGAAAATTGGTGGACAATACATGAATGAGGTAGAGGTTTGTTCAATTGAAGGTTATACCATGCCCGAATTAAAAGAGTCGAATCCCGCAAATGATTATGGCCCTTATAAAGGTTCTGCAGCCAACCATAACTATGTAATTTCAAATGTTATTGATACGCTAAAAGGGCGAACTTCAGCCACTACGAATGCCTTAGAAGGAATGAAAGTGGTTGATATTATTGAACGTATTTACAAGGTAAGAAATGAAGCTATTCAATTGAATCGATCGTGAAAATGGAAAAGAAAATCTATCAAAAACTTATAGACCGTGAAACAAGCCTCGCCGTAATAGGATTAGGCTATGTTGGATTACCAATTGCCTTAGAATTTGCTAAAAAAATAAACGTGATTGGTTTTGATATTAGTCAAGAGCGTATTGATTTAATGAAAAATAAGATTGATCCAAGCAACGAATTAATTAGCAATGATTTTGAAAATTGCAGCATTCAATTCACCTCCGATTTAAACGTGTTAAAAGAAGCTTCCTTTTTTATTATTGCGGTACCTACCCCTATAGATGATGCTAATTTACCGGATCTAAAACCCTTACTAGCCGCTACAAGAACTATTTCAAAGGTCTTAAAAAAGGGCGATTATGTTGTGTATGAATCAACTGTTTATCCGGGGTGTACTGAAGAAGATTGTATTCCTATTCTAGAAGAAGAAAGCGGATTAAGGTTTAAAGAAGGTTTTAAGGTAGGCTATTCCCCAGAAAGAATTAATCCCGGAGATAAGGTACACACCCTGCAAAATGTGATTAAAGTGGTTTCGGGTTGTTGTGAGGAATCCTTGCAAGAAATTGCACTTACCTATGAGTTAGTGGTGAAAGCTGGCGTGCACCGTGCACCGACTATCAAAGTGGCAGAAGCTGCAAAAATCATTGAAAATACCCAGCGCGATGTCAATATTGCTTTGATCAATGAATTATCTATCATTTTTAACAAGCTTAAGATTAACACCTTTGATGTACTAGAAGCAGCTGGGACAAAATGGAATTTTTTGAAATTCTCCCCTGGTTTGGTGGGAGGTCATTGCATTGGAGTTGATCCATACTACCTCACGCACAAAGCGCAACAAGCCGGTTATCACTCACGTGTAATTACCAGTGGACGATATGTCAATGACTCCATGGGGTTTTATATCGCAAAACAGACTGTAAAAAAAGTAATTGCACAGGGAAAATACATTCAAGAAGCGAGGGCACTCATCATGGGCGCTACGTTTAAGGAGGATGTAAGCGATATTCGGAATACGAAGGTTATTGATATCGTAACTGAATTAAAATCCTACCAAATGGCTGTAGATATTGTCGATCCACATGCAAGCTCTGAGGAAATGGAAAAAGAATATGGTGTGTCTCTTATAAAACAACCCTTAACTAATTATGATGCCATCATCGTAGCAGTTAATCACCAAGAATATTTGACCCTCAACGAAGATTATTTCAAAAGCTTATTCAAGGATGGCAAAGGAGTTTTTATCGATGTTAAAGGAATCTATCAATCAAAAATTAAGGACCTAGAATATTGGAGTTTATAAAAAATGAAACAGTATAAAAAAAATATAATGATTACAGGAGGAGCAGGATTTATTGGCTCCCATGTTGTTCGGCGATTCGTGACGAATTATCCCGATTATCGAATCATTAATGTTGATAAACTCACGTATGCTGGAAATTTAGAAAACCTCATTGATATTGAACACAAAGACAACTATGTGTTCGAAAAAGCAGATATTCTAGATAAAAAAAGCGTAACAGACCTATTTTTAAAATACGCCATCACGGATGTTATACACCTTGCGGCTGAATCACATGTCGATCGTTCAATTGAAGGTCCGATGGAATTTGTGCTAACAAATGTCGTAGGTACGGTTACCCTTCTCGAAGCCGCTAAAGATGCATGGACTGATAAAAACGACCACGTATTTCACCATGTTTCAACAGATGAAGTCTTTGGGAGTTTGGAAAGCGAAGGTTTTTTCACCGAAAATACTCCCTACGATCCACGGAGCCCCTACTCTGCCTCCAAAGCATCATCTGATCATTTTGTTCGTGCTTATTTTCATACCTTTCAGCTTCCGGTAAAGATGTCAAATTGCTCCAATAATTATGGCAGTCATCATTTTCCGGAAAAATTAATTCCCCTAATGATTAATAATATTCTTAATGAAAAACCCTTGCCGATTTATGGTAATGGCCTAAATATTAGGGATTGGCTTTGGGTAGAAGATCACGCAAGTGCTATTGATGCTGTTTTTCATAAAGGTAAAATTGGCGAGTCGTATAATATTGGGGGTTTAAATGAATGGACTAACATCGACTTAGTGATGTTTTTATGCCAACTGATGGATCAAAAATTGGGAAGAGCAGAAGGCAGTTCTGCCAAATTAATCACGTACATCAAAGACAGAGCAGGCCACGATCAGCGCTACGCGATTGATGCAAGTAAAGTAAGTAACGAATTAGGTTGGACACCTTCCATAAACTTTGAAGAGGGCTTATCAAAAACCATCGACTGGTATTTAGCGAATAAAGAATGGATAGAAAAAGTGACCAGTGGAAGCTACCAAAACTATTACGACCAACAATACAATAATCGCTAATTGATATGGGATTATTTGGATTTTTCAAACATCAAACAAGTAATAAAAAAGCCCTAGACATATCAAAAATAAAAGTAGATATGCATAGCCATTTGATCCCGGGAATTGATGATGGGGCAAAAAGCATGGACGAGACAATTGCGCTCCTTACAAAATTTGAATCACTCGGCTATTCGAAAATCATTACCACCCCACACGTTAAAAATCCATCCTATCCAAATACAAGTGCTATTATTTTAAGCGGATTAGATGAGGTGCGAAAAGAAATGGAAGCAGTGGGCATTACTCTAACACTAGAAGCAGCAGCAGAATATTATTTTGACGAAACCCTTCTCGAAAAAGTTAAAAACCGCGATGTGCTCACCTTTGGCGATAATTACGTACTATTTGAATTCTCATTTTATCATGCTCCTAGTTTTGAAGAAGTACTATTTGATGAATTAATAAAAGCAGGCTATAAGCCTGTTATTGCTCATTTTGAGCGCTACTTATACTTTTTAGGATCCATTGAGAAAGCCGTTGAATGGCGAAAAAGAGGCGTTAACATTCAAATTAATCTACTTTCTCTCACTGGGCATTATGGTTTGGAAATAAAGAAACAGGCTGAAATGCTCATTGATGCCTGTGAGTTTGATTTTGTTGGTTCTGATTGTCACCGAATGGAGCATCTTACGCTACTTGAAGAATCACTGACCCTTCCTCAACTTGAAAAGCTGAACAACTATTTACTAAAAAATAAATTCTTGTGAAGCTCCACCTTCTGCGACACGCTAAAACGAAAGTACTATCCATCAGCGGCAAAGACATTGATCGAGAATTAGCCGAAAAAGGACTTCGTCAAGCGATCGAAATGAAAGCGTTTCTTTCGAAAACCGATTGGAAAAAAACCTTGCTCTTGTGTTCAGACGCAAGCCGCACCAAACAAACACTCGAAAATGTAGCGCTTCCAGGGCAATTTAAAGCAATCGAATATTCAAATGAATTATATCTTGCAGAGACAATGCATCTAAAAACTCTCATAGCGAACCAAGAGAATTATGATTTATTTATTATTGGTCATAACAATGGCTTATCAGAATTAGCAGAAGAACTGTGCAGTAACTACATCAGCCTGAAAACCTGTGAATACATCGAAATTGAATGTACTGGAAACGATTGGTCGGATATTTTTATCGAAAAAGGAAGGGTTACAGCACAATTTCATCAGAAGGTGGATTAATCATTGGTTTTTCTTTTACGTCTTTGTTATCTACGTAATGATAGATGATTTGTGGAGTTGATTTAATTGCTGCTTCACGCTCCTCCTCCTCACGCAATTTTTGCTTATAAATGGCTTCTAAATCGGGGGGCTCAATGCCTAACTCTTTTTCTATTTCATATTGAAACTTTGGGCGTTGTGGTCCCATTGATCGATAGTATATTGCCAAAAATATTCCCGCAGATAAACCCATTAGATGGCCTTCCCAAGAGACCCTTAAATTGGTTGGGAAAAGCCCCCAAACCATGCTGCCGTATAAAAAAACAATTAGTAAGGATAAGGCTTGAAGCGGAAAATATTTTCGAATTATTCCAGACATAAATAAAAATCCAGCTAAGGAATAAATGACCGCACTCATACCTATATGGTAAACCCCTTTATCTTGGGCAAATGACCATAATAGTAGTCCACTCAATATCCACGACAACATGAAAACCTTAAGTGCAATTTTGTGATAAGAATAAAATAATAAAGTGCTAAGAAAGAAAATAGCTGGCGAATTATTCAAGATGTGCTTACTATCATCACTTGCATGAATGAGCGGCATAAATAGAATGCCCTTGAGTCCTTTTAATTGTTTTGGTAAAACCCCGAGCTCATGAAAATTAAAGGAAAATAAGGCATCAGCCCAATAGACCAACCACATTGATAAAAGAATAAAGAAGCCGTATATAGCAGCCCTTTTCAATGAAATTTCTTCCTTTATATTTATTGCCATATCGCTTCACCTTCAAATGCTGTACCTAATCAAATTAGCTGACATTCTGTCTGAATATTCTAGGGATATTAGTCAAGTAAAATTAGTACAATCACCTCTGGGGCTTAACTATTTTTTAATGCTAGATGAAATCCAGCTAAAAAATATGAACTTGTTCCCTTTTTGTAGTAAGAAAGCGATCAATCAGAAATATAAATATAACCCTACCTTTGCCTCACTTAAATGAAATAAATAATAACAGATTTTATCAAAACAATGAAGAAAAATTCCTCTTTTAGTAATAAAGTCGCTATTGTCACCGGATCTAGTCAAGGTATTGGAAAAGCCATTGCTATTGCTTTAGCTAAAGAAGGAGCTTACATTGTATTGAATGGAAGAAATCAGGAACGTTTATCAGAGGCTGAAGCAGAACTAAAAGTCTATACCTCGAATGTTATTTCCATTTGTGCTGATGTATCAAGCATTTCTGGTAGTCAAGAACTTATTGATAGTACCATCAAGCACTTTAATAAAATTGACTTTTTAATTAATAATGTTGGTGTTTCGATGCGTGGGTCAATTTCAGAAATAAATCCCGAAGTATTTAAAACTGTTTTCGAAAGCAATGTCTTAGGTTCGGTCAATCCAACAATCCACGCACTGCAATATATTCGAAAAACAGAGGGCAGTATTGTCTTTATCTCCAGCCTTGCTGGTATACGAGGACTCCCCTATTTATCCGCATATAGCTCCTCCAAATTAGCCATTAGAGCACTCGCTGAATCATTACGCATTGAAGAAGCTGAAAATAATATCCATGTTGGATTAGTACTTGTGGGTAAAGCTGATATCGCTCAAAATAAGCAAACCATCAATCATGATGGAAAACTCATTACCCTAGCATCTCGCGATAAAAACAAGGTGCTGAGTTTGGATTTTGTAGCTCGATCTGTTTTGAAAAATATCTCAAAACGAAAGTTTATTACCATACAAACTACTCTTGGGAAAATAAATGCGTTTCTTCATGCTCGTTTCCCATTATTAGTGGAAAAAATAATAATTAGCAACCGCGATAAATTTAAAAACGAACACTAAGGAAATGCGCATAGGAAGTAATTACGATAAAATAGAATGGAAGGTATTTAACTTAGATTTACTAGAGCCTATTACTTTTTTTGGGGACCTTATAATTGCTGGTTTTTGCTTTTATTTTGCGTATAACATTATAAAGATGAATACCAAAGTGCTCTTTTATAATTACTGGCGTTGGTTTTTAATAATCTTCGGGACTTCAATAATATTGGGAGGTCTCGGGCATCTCTTGTATAATTACACAGGCACTTTTGGGAAATGTTTTGGGTGGCTAGGCTCACTAATAAGTTCGATCTTTCTGGAAATGGCGTTTATTTCTATTTATCCTAAACCCAAGGTAAAAAAGATCCTCTATGTTATTTCATACCTTAAGCTAGTGCTCATGTTTATTATTGAACTATTGATTTTATCAATTGGTGACATTGACAAGAATCAAGCGCTTGGTTTAATTGTGCCTTCCATAAATTCATTTATTGGAATCGGATTCTATGCAGGATGTTTAGGGTACTATTACCAGAAAACTATTTCTGAAAACTTTAAATACTTTTGGATCGGAGTTTTAGTGTTAGTTCCCACAAGTTTATTGCAAATTTTTAAAATTAACCCACATCAGTATTTTGACCGAAATGATTTATCACATATAATACTAATTTTGTCTTTGATATTGTTTTATCAAGGCATAAAAAAACTACCGAAAATTGATTTTGCTAAAAGCTTGGATTAGCGCGTTTAGATTACGAACACTCCCCTTGTCAATTTCAGGTATTTTGCTTGGCCTAGCATTGGCAAATATCAACGGTAAATGGGACTTTGGTCTTTTTTTGGGAGCCATTTGCACAACACTCTTATTTCAAATCACCTCAAATTTAGCAAACGATTTAGGTGATACGCTTAAAGGAACCGATAATAAGGATAGAGTTGGTCCAATGCGCAGCGTTCAGTCTGGTGCTATTTCTAAAAAAATAATGACGTATGCGATAATACTTTTTTCTGTTCTTTCCATCATTTCTTCCGGACTCTTAATTTATCACTGCTCGATTAGCCTTTCAAAACAAGTGCTATTCATGTATATGTTACTCGCTGTGCTTTGTGTCATCGCCGCTATTACGTATACCATTGGCAAAAAAGCATATGGCTACCATGGTTTGGGTGATTTAATGGTCTTTATTTTCTTTGGGCTAGTAAGCGTAATGGGCTCATATGGATTGTTTGGCCTTAACATAAATATCCTAACTCTTCTGGGGAGCATCAGTATCGGCTCATGGAGTGTAGGGGTGCTTAACTTGAATAATATGCGCGATCAAGAAAATGATAAACAAAGCAACAAAATTACCTTAGCTGTACGCTTTGGTTTCCTAGGTGCAAAAAATTACCACTTTGTCTTAATGTTAACGGGTATTCTTACATGGATTTTACTCATAAGCATGATTAGTTACAGCCAAAATAAGGGATTATACTTGTTTTGCCTTTTACCCATTCTAATCATTGTTTTTCACCTAAATAAGGTAGCAAAAATGAAACATCCAAAAGAGTTTGACCCTGAATTAAAACGAATTGCCTTAGCGACATTTTTCGCTTCGCTCCTCTTATTTAGCCTTAGCTATTTACTAAGCTAAAAAGGATATTTCTAGGTTTTTTAAGCGCAACAAGTAAAAATATTTAAGTAAATTTGCAATAGTTTTAATCCAATCATATGAAGATATTAGTTTGCATCAGTAAAGCACCTGATACCACCTCAAAAATTGCTTTTTCTCAAGGAAACACAGTGTTTGATGAGAATGGCGTACAATATATTGTTAACCCTTATGATGAATGGTATGCTTTAGTTCGTGCCTTAGAAATAAAAGAAACGATTGGTGGAGAAGTAACGATCATTACCGTAGGCTCAGCCAACGACGATGCTATTATGCGGAAAGCATTGGCAATTGGCGCTGATGCAGCTGTTAGGGTAGATGCAGATCCAAAAGATGCTTACTTTACCGCTAGTCAAATTGCTGATTTTGCAAAAACTGAAGGATTTGATTTGATTTTTACGGGAAAAGAAACCATTAATTTTAATGGTTCTCAAGTAGGCGGAATGATTGCCGAACTGCTTGATTTACCCTTCGTTTCATTAGCCTCTAAATTAGATCTTAAGGGTGAAACCATTCAACTTGAAAGAGAAATAGCCGGGGGAGTTGAACTTATTGAAGTAAATATCCCTGTAGTGGTTTCATGTGCAAAAGGAATGGCTGAACAACGAATTCCAAATATGAGAGGCATAATGGCCGCTCGTACAAAACCTTTAAAGGTTATTTCGCCGACTGCTGTAGAAGAACTTACTTCGTACGTGTCCTTTGTTACACCTGCTGCGAAATCAACGGTAAAAATCATAGATGCCTCTAATATGGATGAACTAGTAAGGCTTTTACATCAAGAGGCAAAAGTTATTTAATTTAAAATTTGACACAAATGGTCTTAGTATACATTTCCTCCAATAATGGGATTGCAAAATCGGTAGTAGAAACAATAACTTATGCCCGTAAATTATCGAACGACGTAGTCGTTATTACTACTGGTGCAGCTAGCCAAGATGATCTGGCCCAACTCGGAAAATATGGTGCTTCCTCGGTTAAGGTAGATCGGGCAATCGTTGGTGGTGATTCACAGCAGCTAAGCCGTTTAATTTCAAGCTTGGCCCTTTCGCTCTCTGCTGATACGGTTCTATTTTCTCATGATGTAATCGGGAAAGCTGTGGCCCCAAGAGTATCCGTTCAATTAAAAGCCGGGTTAGTTTCAGGCGCTATTGCGCTTCCTGAGGAAAATGGTTCGATTAAAGTAAACGTGTTTTCAGGGAAAGCCATGGGATTTGTTCATGTAAAATCCGCATTAAAAATTATATCCCTTTTACCCAATAGTATTCCTGCAGAACTCAATGGTTCAAATTGCCCAGTGGAAGAAATTAACGGTGATGCAGGTGCCGCGTTAATAAAAGTTATTTCGGTTAAGCGTCCAGAAGGCGATATTCCTTTGCCTGAAGCAGAATTAGTAGTATCGGCAGGAAGAGGAATGAAGGGGCCAGAAAATTGGGGGATGATTGAAAATCTTGCTAGTGCCCTAGGAGCTGCCACCGCATGCTCAAGACCAGTAGCCGATATCGGTTGGAGACCACACCATGAACATGTTGGCCAAACTGGAGTTGCTATTCGTCCAAATTTATACATCGCCATTGGTATTTCCGGTGCCATTCAACACCTAGCTGGAGTAAATGGCTCTAAAGTTATTGTGGTCGTTAATACGGATAGTGAAGCGCCATTTTTTAAGGCAGCAGACTATGGCGTAATTGGCGATGCTTTTGATGTTATTCCGAAACTTACTGAAGCAGTAAAAAAATTCAAATCCTCAAATAATTAATCTTTTTTTTGTAATTTTAATCCGTAGGTATAATTGATAGAATGAAAAAGATACGCTTAGAAATTTCAGGCATTACGTATAGTCAAACGCAATCTGGCTCCTATGTACTTACCTTGTCTGAAGCGTCTGGTAAAAGAAAATTACCCATTGTTATCGGTGGTTTTGAAGCGCAAGCTATTGCGATCGAACTAGAAAAAATGGCGCCTAATAGGCCATTAACTCACGACCTCTTTAAATCTTTTTGTGAAGCATACAACGTTATGGTTACCGAAGTAATCATTTACAAATTTCATGAAGGTGTTTTTTATGCTAAGATAATTTGCATTAAAGAAAATGAAGTGACGGAAATCGACTCAAGGACATCCGATGCAATTGCAATAGGTGTTCGATTCAACTGCCCAATCTATTCCTATAATAGTGTATTAGATGAAGTAGGTAATACAAAAGAATTAGGCGAATTCGATGAGGATGATGACTCCTCAGACGAAGATAATATTGAACAATTAGAATTAGATGATCCGTTCAATCATGATGTATATAGCGATGATAACGATTCAATTGAGGAATTACAAAATAAACTTAAAGAGGCCATTGAGCGAGAAGAATATGAAATCGCATCGCGTTTAAGGGATGAGATTGCCAAAAGAACTTTCTAATGATGAGTCAAAATTCTCAATTAATCGAAACTAATGCTGCGAAAATGATTAAGTTGAGACTTATCATAATGATCTTTTTACAATATTTTGTTTGGGGAGCTTGGTTAATTACCATAGCAAATTATTGGTTTTCTACAAAAAAATGGGATGCAACAGAATTCGGTGCGATTTTTACCACGATGGGAATTTCTTCTGTGTTTATGCCCAGTCTAATGGGTATTGTTGCCGATCGCTACATGAATGCTGAACGCTTATTTTCATTACTACATATCTTAGGAGGTATTAGCTTAATGATGCTACCATTTGTAAATGATTCGTTCACTTTTTTCTGGGTAATCTTACTTGCAATGCTTTTCTATATGCCAACGATCGCGATTTCTAATTCAATTAGTTATAGCGTATTAACAAAGTATAACTTAGACATTGTAAAAACATTCCCGCCCATTCGAGTTTGGGGGACCATCGGATTTATTGCAGCCATGTGGCTAACTAATTTAACGGGAAATAAGGCCTCTGCTAATCAATTTTACTTTGCTGGAATTGCCGCAGCAATCTTAGCTTGCTATTCATTGAGTTTACCCAAATGTCCGCCTACTCCAAACAAAAGCAGTAACAGAAATTGGGTTCAAGTGCTTGGTCTAGACGCCTTCAAATTACTAGCATCATATAAAATGCTCATCTTCTTTCTATTTTCTTTGCTATTGGGCGGCGCGCTTCAATTGACGAACATGTATGGTGATGTATTCCTTGATCACTTTAAGGAAATCCCTATCTATGCTGATTCATTTGCCGTAAAATATTCGACCATAATAATGTCTATTTCACAAATTTCGGAAACACTTTTTATACTTGCTATTCCATTTTTCTTATATCGATTTGGAATAAAAAAGGTGATGCTAATTAGTATGATCGCTTGGGTTTTAAGATTTGGTTTATTAGCATACGCGAATCCTGCTGATGGTCTTTGGATGATTATCATTTCCTGTATCGTTTATGGAATGGCATTCGACTTTTTTAATATTTCAGGATCTCTTTTTGTCGATTCAACCGTTGATCCAAGTACCCGATCAAGTGCGCAAGGTTTATTTATGATGATGACCAACGGCTTTGGTGCTATTTTAGGAAGTCTTGCCAGTGGATTTTTAATCGATAACTATTTCCTCTTTCCTGATGGAAGCAAGGACTGGACAAATATTTGGCTCTGCTTTTCGCTATATGCATTATTCATAGCGGTGTTTTTTGCGCTCTTATTTCATCATAAGCATGATCCAAAACAACTCGGAGAAATTAAACACTAAAAAAAGTGGTTAAATTATCGAGATTTCCCAAAAACATCCATACTTACTATTCGTTTTTTCTTTGTCTCGATTGGCAAAGTGAGGATTAAGATCCGCCTAGGCGGATCGAGTCAAAAATATTTTTTGGTGAGAAAATGATCAGGCAACTATTATGTATTAATTTTATTAAAAAAACGTCCATGAAAAATCTACTCTCTTTTGCACTGATAATGATGACTTCACTCAGTTTCTATGCCCAAAAATCAACTTCTTTTGACGGAAAGCTAGACGGACTTGAAATAAAAGCAAGTATTAATTTATTGAGTGGAGAAAGTTCGGGCAGCTTCTTTTTCATTACTCAGCCAAAAGAAATTTACGAGCTAAATATGGTTAACAAAGCAGATAGTCAGGTAGAAATAAGGATCATACTAAATGGTAATAAATACGCAAGTGGTATGCTAAATCAAACTAAAATTGATGGGCTCACTCAATTAAAAGGCGAGATCACCAAAGCAGATGGAGCGCATGCGGCAATCACATTAGTTGAATCTAACTAGTCATTAAATAATATCTAGCTTATACACCTGGCCTAATGATTCATTGTTTCTAATTGTTACCTCTAAATCATTAATTAGACCATCAGCAATATCGTATACCCATCCGTGAATATGTAACTCTTTCTTTTTTTTCCAGGTTCCTTGTACGATTGAGGTTTTTGCCAAATCAAATACTTGTTCAACAACATTTAATTCAACAAAACGATTGAAACGATCCTTTTCTCCATCAATAGAATTTAATTCAGTTGCATGATGTCTGTAGACATCCTTAATGTGGCGGATCCAATTATCAATTAATCCAATCTGCTTATTGCCCATTGCAGCTTGAACACCGCCACATCCATAATGGCCACAAACGATGATATGCTTCACGTTTAAAACATTTACTGCATAATCTAATACAGATAACATACTAATGTCTGTATGAATAACCATATTAGCAATATTACGGTGCACAAAGACCTCCCCAGGTTGTGCACCAATAATTTCATTCGCGGGAACTCGGCTATCCGAACAACCAATCCAAAGCAAAGGCGGTTGCTGACCATTCGCTAATCGGTTAAAAAAATCTGGGTCTTTCTCTAAATTCTTAGACACCCAAACCTTGTTATTATCTAGCAAGGACTTATAAAAATTTTCCATGTTCATTCGATTAAATTAATACTTTTTATTATATTTTGATATTTATTAACTCTACACTAATATTTTTTTGCGGCGCTTTATGCAACATAAACTCTCTCATGAGTTCAAGTACATCAAAATCAATGTGTTTACAAGCTGAACCATCAATTTTTAATGCATAATTAGACGGAATGTCATTTAATTCCGCTTTAATACTTGCTTTATTCAAGAAGGAAACATCTTCAGAAAGATACAATACAATTATACCATCATATATTTCTTTACGATAATCATTTTTTAAGTTTTTTCTTAATAAGAAGAACATTGAAACAACAATACCAATCGCGATTCCGATTAACAAATCAGAAAATAACACACCTAAAATGGTGGAAATAAAAGGAATAAATTGATCCAAACCATTTTTATATTGCTCCTTAAACAAATTAATTTTCGTGAGTTTATATCCTACAAAAACCAATAAAGCAGCTAACACAGAAAGTGGTATCAAATTAAGCCATTTAGCGACAAATAACACAGCTAGCAGAAGCCAAAAACCATGTAATATAGTGGATAATTTAGACTTTGCACCACCACTAATATTTGCCGAACTTCTAACTACCACTTGAGTTATTGGCAGTCCGCCTATTAACCCAGATAGAATGTTGCCAATTCCTTGCGCTTTTAGCTCTCTATTTGTTGGCGTAATCATTCTTTCATTATCCAACTTATCAGTTGCTTCTGCGCATAACAAAGTTTCTAAACTGCCCACAATAGCAAGTGTAAAAGCAATAATATAGCAATTGACATTCCTTAAAAAAGAAAGGTCAGGATGTACAAAATGATTAAAAAGATCAGAAGGTGTATTTAATATAGGCAATTTAACCAAATGGGATGCTTGAATAGCAATAGAAGGAGAGAAGGTTAGAAATAATTGATTAATAAAAATTGCAAAAACAACGACCAATAATGACCCAGGAATGAGTGAGAAAAAACGAATTTTTTTAACATATGATAAATCAAGCACAATAAATAATGCTAGTGAGATCAAACCTATTATTAAGGCTCCGACATTTGAATTTTGGATCGCGTAAAATAATTCAGTTAATGTATTATGGCCATCTTTTTGAATAAATGCCTCATCTCCAATGAAATCAGCATCAAATCCGATTAAATGTGGCATTTGTTTTAAAATTAAAATAATCCCAATCGACGCCAACATCCCTTTTATTACCGCTGAGGGGAAATAATTAGCAATTAAGCCAAAGCGCAGAAAGCCCGCTATTAATTGAATAATGCCCGCTAAAACAACCGCTAATAAAAACCCTTGATAACTTCCCAATACAGTAATCCCCCCAATAACGATGGTAATTAAACCTGCTGCAGGTCCTGAAACACCTTTGCTAGATCCACTTAAGGCACCTACGATAATTCCCCCAATAATCCCTGCCAAGATACCAGAAAATGGACTAGGTAGCCCAGGAATTCCTGAAACGGAGGTTGAGGCTAAACCAAGGCCTATGCATAATGGTAAGGCCACAAAAAAAACTACGATACTTGCCGGCAAATCTTTTTGCCATGCTTTAAAAAAATGATTCATTGATATAAAATTTAAATAACTACTAGGTAATTGATCTAAATTTTATTTTCTGGGGGGGAATAAGGTATTTCTAAATATACCGGTTTTGGTATTTGATCATTGTGACTCAAATAAATAGTTTGTTGATAAACGTCACTAACAAAATGATTCGAACTTAAATTTTTATTGCCAATTAGATAAAATTCTGCATCAACTTCTACCTCACTGTCTTCTGTCGAAAAATCTACGATCCCCTCTTCAGTTGAAACATCACCTAACTTAACATTAGCTGATTTACATTCGAATTGATAACAAACCGAAATTAGTTGAAATAAAAACAAGCTTAAAAAAAATAATTTAATTGTTGCATTGCATTTTATCATGCCACAAAAATAAGATTGAAAAGTTAAATAACAAGCGAATTAATCAAATAACATTTAATTTTTTTCCGACCTTAACGAAAGCAGCAATCGCTTTATCCAGGTCTTCTTTAGAGTGAGCTGCAGAAACTTGCGTCCGAATTCGGGCCTGTCCCTTTGCAACAACTGGATAAAAGAAACCAATAGCATAAACCCCTTCGTTGAGTAGTTCATTTGCGAAAGTTTGAGATAGCGCTGCATCGTAGAGCATAATAGGAACTATTGGGGAATCACCTGGTTTAATATCGAAGCCTGCTGCTACTATTTTATCTTTAAAATAAAGCGTGTTTTGTTCCAATTTATCCCTTAGGGATGTGTTTTTTGATAAAATCTCAAATACTTTCAGAGATGCGCCAACTATTGCCGGTGCTAGTGAATTGGAGAATAAATATGGGCGAGAGCGTTGACGAAGCATTTCAATTATTTCTTTCTTTCCAGTAGTATAACCTCCCATTGCCCCACCAAGCGCTTTGCCTAGTGTTCCTGTTATGATATCCACACGATCTCTTACGCCACAATGCTCAGGTACACCCCTTCCGGTTTTTCCAATAAATCCTGCAGAATGACATTCATCTGTCATGACGAGTGCATCATATTTATCCGCTAAGGCACAAATTTGATCCATTAAAGCAATATCGCCATCCATCGAGAATACGCCATCTGTTACAATAATACGATGCCTTTGCGATTGAACTTTTTGAAGTTGAAGCTCTAAATCTGCCATATCGGAATGGTTATAGCGATAGCGCTGGGCCTTGCACAACCTAACCCCATCAATAATAGAAGCGTGGTTTAATGCGTCAGAGATGATGGCGTCTTCCTCGTTAAACAAGGGCTCAAATAAACCTCCATTGGCATCAAAAGCTGCAGCATAAAGAATGGTGTCTTCCGTACCATAAAATTCAGCAATTTTCCGTTCTAATTCCTTATGGATATCTTGAGTTCCACATATGAACCGTACAGAAGACATGCCAAAACCATGTGAATCTAAGGCGTCTTTAGAGGCTTGAATCACTTCAGGATGTGAGGATAAACCCAAATAGTTATTCGCACACATAATCACCACCTCTTCTCCTGTAGAAACTGACACTTGAGGTCCTTGTGGTGTAGTAATGATTCGCTCTCGTTTCATAAGGCCATTTGCTTCTATTTGAGCAAGTTCCTCCGATAAATAATGCTTTAATTTTCCGTACATAGTTACTTTTTTATAAATTGTCGACTTCGCTTAATCAATACATTAAGTAGTATAGTTGCATCCTTTTGATGAATTTTTTTTCCGAAACGAACTTGTTTCGTTAAATAATCAAAATAAATACGTTCACCACCATTGATCCAAGGAGATGATTCCCAAACACTTTGTATTGAATTTGGTTCAGGAAAAACAATGTTAATTTGCTTTATATTCTCGTGATAATAAATCGTTGATTTACCATAATTAGATATTGATTTTTTGATGTGGAGACCCACTTCATCAATTTTTATTTTTTCTTTTCCATACTGCAACCATAAAAATGCTTTAGTAACCCTTGAGGCATAGTATAACCAAAAAACTAAGGATACTATTACAATTATTTGCTCTTGTTTTGATAAAGTCAAGGTGTAAAATGCCCAAATCAAGGTAAAACCAACCACATACCACATAGCCAACCAAGCACCCATCATCATATTTACCCAAAAATTTTTTTCTGGCTCAATAACAACAGTGGTTTTAGTGGGGTGATCAACAAAACTAATTCGAGAACCGATCCATTTCATGGTACAAAAATAAAACAAAAAACCCCGGCGAAAGCCAGGGTTTATATAAACTTTTTAATTGCTTAGAAATTCCAAACATCATGTTCCCAATTTCTCATTTTATCTTTAAATTTTTCAGCTTCGTATAATGCATCTACACCATGACGATAATCTTGAACTTCTTGATCGTAGCGGTTTGAGCTTTTATAAATCTGTCCTGAATAATATCTAAGTAAAAAAAGATCATCATAAGACATTCTATCAGAATCATTTTTATCGTTGTATACAAAATAATTAACGATAACATTACGGAGCTCTGGAAAATATAACCAAAACATTTCTCTCTCCTCCCACTGTTCTGTATACTCCTCAAAACCATTATCGAAACGATATGCTTTCCCTAATTTATTATAAACCAATAGATCTCCTCTTTCAGTAGTTGTAGCTGAAGGATCGTAAGTATACCTACCAACTGGTGCAATACAGATTATTCGCTTTTCAAATACCGATAATTCTTTATCAAAGTACCAATCTTCTTTAACATTATAAGCAAATATACTGTTAGATGCAGCATACATCATTTTATAATCTTTTTTAACGATGCTTCCTTCATTGGCAGCTTCCCACCAAGACGCTAATTTTTCTTGATCAATTGCTTGTATGGATATATAATCAGGATTGGCTATTATTGCAGAATCGATAAAAGCACTAAGAGTTTGGTTGGTTTTGGTTACTATAATTGTATCTTCAGGATCACTTAACATAGCAAACTTCAAATCTTCTCCTCTACCATTTGCAGAAATAATATTGGATATTGTTTTTTTGTACGCTGAATTTAAAAAGTAATCATTTCCATTATAATTAGGATTTTTAACAACTGGATACCTAAGATTATAACCATCCTCTACATCAGGATAATTATCACTTGCTACTTGATAGACCGTTAAGTCTCCTAAAAGTATGTGACGCAGAATAACCGTCCACAAAGACCAATTACTTTGGTCTCTGCTCCACGATGTATTATCAACATCTTTTGCATTTGCTGGATTGTAAGAAGATGTTTCACCTTCTTCACCATCGAAAGAATCGAAAGGTAGAAAAATAGATTGGTTAATTTTCTCACGAGCATCAATTCGAGAATAAACCCTTTTCGAAAAAACATAATCGGAAGACCTTACAAACTCGTAAGGCTTTGCCACGCCTACCGGCAATTCTTCGTTCAAAACAACACCATCAATCACACCATTAGAAGGCTGATTAAGTGGGCCGCGCATTGGATCTCCTTGAGCATTAACAAAAGAAGACAAGCCAATTAAAACATAAAGAAATACATTTTTTACTTTCATAATTTCTTAATTTGAAACTTTTAATATCCCTTGAGCTGGGATTGCAGATTTAACTCCGTTTCTTGTGTAGAAAAGCTCAATAGGAACCTTTTTACCAACACGTATTTTAGAAACCAAAGAGCCCGGCACAACTTTTCCGTTAAAAGGGATATCATCGATAGTTCCACCAGTAACATTAAATGTTAAACCTGTAAAAGGGCTATCGGCACCAAGGCTAACATTTGCAATAAAACCTGTAGACTTAGAAATAGTTGTTCCTGAAACTACAGCATTAGGAAAAGGCTTAACTTTATATTTAAATCTACCGAAATTTTTTGACTTTCCATCCTTATCTTTACCTGTCAATGTAATGAAGACGTTTTTCACACCCTGTGTTACAACAACGTAATATCCATCATACTTTGCGCCATCCATAGTCCACGAGGTTTTAGTTGCTTTACCACCTTCAACATTAATCGAAGAGTTTACAGATCCTGCAACAACAGGAACAATCTTATTATTCCATCCAGAAGAATATAAAACACTCATCTCAGGTAAAGAAAGCGATCCTTGAGGGGCCACAATAACGTATTTGTGTTCCCATGTTTTTGTGTATGGAATATACGATTTGCTAAGAATAGTAACTGTACCAGAAATTGTTTGTTCACCATTTCCAGTTGCAATTTTCTTAACAACCACAACACCTTTTCCTGTCTCTTGATTACCGCCACCATTAATAATAACGGTTGGATTTTTATCTGAGTCATAAGCTGCCATGGTCACACTTATTTTTAATTCACCACCATTCGTTACAACGGCATCACCAGCAACAAAAGCCTCAATTTGGTTAAACGAAAATTCACCTGTGCTCACTTTACGTTTTAAAAGATCGATTAATTTTTCTCTAGCCTGAAGAATGTCATTCTGAAGAGAAGATAATGAGGCTAAAGCACCAACTAAAGGTGCGTGGTCAAAGGTTCTTCCTAACCAGTGAATTATTTTTTTATCTTCACCATATTCATCCATCTCATTTTTAGACATTAATTCATATACCAATTGAAGTGTACTTGTATCCTCAGGATTTACATTATTACCACTAGAAATGATCATTTTACGCAATTGACTCTGTAAATCTTTACTATCAGCAAATTTGTTAATATCACCGACTTTAAGCTTCCATGATTTAATTTTGCCATCTTGACCAACACCTTCAGAATATGTTCCAGCTATTTGAACCATATTTTTTCTTAATGCCTTGAAATCATTCCATAATTTAAGCCCCTCCTTAGATGTGATTTTTGAAATTTCAGATCCTACTAAGGCATGCATTGGAACATCAAAGTTATCTTTATTTTGTACTTTGAATAGATTAAAACGAATTGGCTTAACAGGCTCCTTAGCATTAAATTTTGACCAAATTATAAAGTTTTTATCCTTAAGTTTTGGTGAGTTCTTGTCAAATTCTTCACCCGCCTCTGCTAAAAGTTCATATTTAATGTTATCGATAGACTGAATCATTTTCCCTGTTTCCTTATCTAATTTCTCAATAATGGATAGATATGTTTTAATTTTTGCTTTTTTAGCCATATCCTTAGGATCCTTTAGCGTCAAATATTCTTCAGAAAGGGCTTGTAAATTTTCCTGTCCTTTAATATACAAATTTTCATTTGAACGCTGCGTATTATCTTCAATAGCTGCAAAAGCCTCTAATACTTGCTTTGAAACGTTTAATGCAAGTAGAGCAGTTAGAACTAAATACATCATTCCAATCATCTTTTGTCTTGGGGTTTCTTTACCACCAGCCATAATCTATGTTTTAAAGGTTAATTATTAAGTTATGTTGTTGGTTAAATTAGCTTTTCATTGCTTTAAGCATATTGCCATATACATTGTTCAAATCAGTTAAGTTTTGAGCTAAAACGGCCATATTTTCACGGTATAATCGAGTATCTTCAGCAGATGCAGACAAATTACCCATCATTTCAACAACTTGTTTCTGGAAACCTTGAGTTGCCTCTAAGTGCGCAGATGAACCCTGTAATTGAAGCTCATAAACATTATTCAATGCCCCAAGGTTTTTGGATACTTTTTGCATTTGCTCACCAAAAGATTCGCCCTCAGCAGTCGATGATGTCAAACCAGAAATAGAAACTGATGCTCTTTCGTAAGCTTCAGAAAGTGCTGAAACTTTATTAGAGGCAGCTTCTAAACTAGCTACATAAGAATCAGTGGCTGTTGCTGCAGAAGAAACACTTTTTAATTGCTCAGCATTATTACTTAAATCACGCATAGATGAACCCAAGCGATCTAAAAGTGATTGGTCAATCTTAGCCTTAGCAAGAAGCTCATCGAATTTTTCTGTAATACCAGTGGAGGAAGATCCTCCTGCTCCACCAGCCAAATCTAAAGGCTTAGGAAAAGCAGCTAACTCTTCAGCCGACTGTGGTCTCTCATCTTCTGGTAAAAGGTACGGATAATAAACCGCCCAATTAGGTTCAGCATGTAACGGTTCCATGGCACTTAAACCAAAAATAACTGCCTCAGTAGATAGACCGATAATTAACATCGTATCACAAAATGGCCAGTGCATAATTTTAAACAATGCCCCCAAAATAACGATGGATGCACCGTAACCATAAACATACTTCATTAAATTTTTGTACCCTTTTGATGCGAAAAAACCGCCTGACTTACCACTCATAACTTTAAATTTTTAGATTTTAGAATATAAACTTTGATTAATTAATTTGTTACAGATTTATTTTAATTGAATATCGCTTTGGATTTCTTCTCCATTTTCAGCCTCAAGGTCTTTACCACCTCGACCTAAATGGGTCATGACATTACGAAATCCAATATAACATTTCGCAGTATCCTGGTATTCAAATGTTCTGGAAGAATTCATTAGGTAAAAACCTATGTCTTTCCACGAGCCCCCACGGATTACCTTACGCTTTTTAATTGGATGATCACCATCTTTAGCATCGTATTGGTTGTCAGAATTCATGTCATGTGTGAATTCACTCGCCGATTTTTCATAGGCTGATGAACACCATTCCGCAACATTTCCAGCCATACAGTAAAGACCAAAAGCATTTGGATTATAGGAATATACTTTAACCGTATGGAATCCACCATCTTCAAAATAACGTCCTCTCATAGGCTTGAAATTTGCCAAGAAACAACCGTTGTAGTTTCTTATGTAAGGTCCACCCCATGGATATGGAGATTGATCTAAATCACCACGAGCACCTCGTTCCCATTCAGTTTCAGTTGGTAAACGAAAATCATTGACGAACAAATCACCATTAGATAATAACCAACTATGATATAATTGAGTTCTCCAAACAGAAAACGCTTTGGCTTGTGTCCATGTTACACCAACCACTGGATAGTTGTCATAAGCGGTATGCCAAAAGTAATTTTGCGTCATTGGCTCAGAAAAACTATAGGTAAAGTCTCTAACCCAACACATTGTATCAGGATACACATGAATTCGTTCCTTAATTATAAACCTACTTCTATCCGTATGGCCACGAATAGCATTATGTTGCCCTTTGGTATTGGTATATCCTAAATCCAAATCTTGGCCTGGATTAATTAAAATACCTCCCTCAATTTGAGGTAATCCATTTTCATCTTTTGGAACTGAACTGTATGTAGCAGGGTCAAATAAATTTGGATCATTATAAATAGTAGAATCGTACATAACTTGAGTACCATCAACATTTAAAGTGGAACGGTGTAAGCCATTATTTTTAAAATCTTTCGATAGAGGGTCTCTTCTATGATTAACATCTAATTTTTCATCTAAGTAATTGTAAGAATTTCGCGCATCTACATCAGCCGTTTGAATTTTTCCGCGTTTTGCAGCTTCTTTGAAATCAATCCAAAAATAATCATAAAATAATAAACGAGTATCTATTTGATTATTATTAAAAAACTTCTCTTGTTCACCTAAGTACATATCAGATAGCAATAAGGCAGTTTCAGGATCTGTATAGTCAATAGGAACCTCCCAGTTTAATGTGAAAAACTTTCTGTTTTCAATTCTTCCGCCGTTTACTTCTAGCAATTTCTTGTCAAAATCTTTAGGGGCGTCTGCTTTCATGTCTGACGATTTCCCTGCCTTCGAATATGCATAAAAGATATTCGATACTTCCATAGGATTTAATGTCAAATCAATATCCTTTCGGGTTATTTTCTTAGGAGCTTTCTCTAGGCCTGCTTTTTGCCAATCAAAATTGGTTTTAATCCCATCATAACCTGTTAAATAAAGATATGCTTTATCTAATTCCTCTGCACCATCACCAGTTAGAAAAGGCTCGAAAGGTGTATTAGCACCTTGAACATCAGATCCTTGAGAAATTAATGAGCGATAAGGTTCTTTAAAGAAATCATCAGGAACATTAACCCACTGTTCAGCATCATCAGCGGATTGCCTTCTGTATAATTTTTCCCTTGCAATCGAATCACGCACCCAATCAACAAATTGACGGTATTCGTTATTCGATATCTCAGATGCATCCATATAAAATGCTTGTACAGAAACCGTTCGTTTTCTTGTTGAGTGCAAGCCCATGATATCTTCTTCATCATCCCCAGATGCGTAAGAACCGGCAGGAACATAAATCATTCCGTATGGAACTTTCCCCGGACCTAAAATGTCTGGGTAAAAAGTGTCACGTCCTTGTACACCTACTAAATTGCCATCAATGTCATCACATGCTGACAACATTACAACAACAACTACTAAAGCAAAAATTCTTTTCATCTTATTCTTAATTTTAGTTCAATCATTCTACAAACTAACTTTGCTACAGGTTATCAAGGTTTGCTATAACGTATGAACAATAAAAATGGTTACACCAACTTTCTAATTTAAATTATAACCACCTCGGGTGACGTGCTTTTGTCTTTGGAGGCGGTGGTAAATAATAACAATATTTCACCATAATCTCATGAGATCCACGGGAAACGCTTGATAGTTTATTTAATGTGATATCGTAAGAATAACCTACAGTAAAATTATTAAAAGGATTATAACCCAACATTATGGCTACAGCATCAGATGTTCTATATGTTAATCCTCCGTAGGCTAGTTCCTTATTATTTTTAACAAAGAAATAGCGTGCATTAATATCCGCGGAGAATTTAACCAAATCAGTTCGAACCAAAAGGTTCGCATCAATATTTCCCCCTGCAACATTTATCATTTTATAACCACCCATGGCGTAATAGTGCCTTGCTGATTGATATGATGTGGGAGTAATTAGGGAACCTACGCTTGATAATTCTGATTCGCTTAAATGTGTGGATGATAATCCTGCATACATATTCTTTCCTTTAAAATACGCCCCGAAATTTAAATCCAAATTAGCCGCTTGAAAACCAGCTGCAGGAAGCGTTGGGTCGATAAGTGTTTGAGGCGGTATCCATGCTGGATTCATTCCATAGGTCATAATACCTAAACCTACGCCCAAGCCTAAGCGACCAATGTTGCCAATTTGAATTGGATAAGAATAATTTAATAATACATTGTTTTGACGAGAGAAACCAATTGCATCATGATAAAAAGAGACACCAAGGCCACCCGGGAAAAAGCGATTCATATTTGCTTCTACATTGAGAACTGCTGAATTTGGAGCACCATTAACCTTGTCCCATTGATTTCTGTAGATAGTCGTAGCACAGATACCATCATCTAGACCAGTTTCTCCTGGGTTAATACTCATCTTATCGAAGAAAAAATGGGTTAGCAATTTATCTTGCTGACCAATTACACTACCTGAAATAAGCAATGCAATTAAGGCTAGTAGTCTTATTTTCAATATTTTAAGTTTTATTTAGTAATAAATTTATACTTTAACTACGCAGTTTAAACATAAAATTAGGATGCTAAAATAATTAAAAAAACCCAAAAAGAAAAAAAAGTTGATTAAAAATTAAAAACATGGCCAAAAAACAATGTAGAATAATGACCAATTAATGATTTTTAAAATGATTGTAGTAAGTGAATTTAAACTCAGCCTAATTTTTGATACGTTCTCCACCACAAATCAGGCATTTCATTTTTCATGGCATTATCGTAATCGGTCTTATTACATGGAACTAAATGATGCCGTTCGAATTTAGAAAATTCACTTGGCGGATAAGGCACTTCCATCCACCAACGGTCGGATTTATTGCTGCGATAAAAAACTATTTCGTGCTCACCAATTTCTAAGAAAACCGTAAATTTTGTGTATTCGATTTTGCTACCAACTGGAAAGTCGCCTTTTCTATCAAAAAAACCGTCCATAAAATACCAACACATTTGGGCAATTAATTTCGCTTCAATCAATTTATCGGAAAAGCAATTAAAAATACCAAAGCTAGTTGCCTTATCACTAATGCCGGCATATTTAGCAATTTGGCAAGCTTGCTCAGCATAAAATCCATTTGGATTTCCCTGCTCATTATTTATTTCGGAAGCTCGAATAGCTTGAAAATCAAAACTAATGATGTCGGAATTCCTAAGAATCGGTTCGGCTGTTTTAAAATCGGCATTAAATTCTCCTAGGCGACAAACGTCAAAAAACAATTTTTCAAACAAATCCAATTCTTTAGGCTGAGCAAAGGGAATTTGAAGGCCAATATTAGCATGATTAAACAAATAGCAGGGTCTTCTAATCAACAAACTCCCGATATAATTTTCATGCGTTACGGGATCCTCTGGCGTTCCTAAATCTAACTTTGAGTCGATTGTACAGGTATTGATTAATTGCTCTAATTCCTCATAACCAATAAACATAGCGGTCGTTAAGTCCTGCCCTCCTCCAACAACTATTGGAACAATATTATTTTTCACTAATTCAGCGATTACTTGTCCTAGTGCGTAGTAGGTATCTGACAATTCCTTTCCTGGCATGAGATTACCCAGGTCATAAATAGTCGTTTTCCAATCTAATCCTTTATATAAGGAGTAAAGTTCATCCCTAAAATTACTTGGACCCACAAGCTGTTTTTCTACGCTTTCCTGTTCAAGCACAACACCTCGAAATTCTGGAACATAAATAATGGCACAGGTATTCGGCATTAGAACTGGAAATTCGTTTGTATAGGATTCAATTACGCTCCCTAATTGCTCATCATCAAAGTTAAGAGTTTGACTGACGGGCTGAAAATAAATAGATATGTCTTTCATTTAAAGAATAGATTAGTCCAAAACTAAAACAAAGACCTTTAAGAGAATTGTGATTGGCTAAAAGAAATGAAAGGTAAAAAGTGAATAACTCATCAAAAAGTAATCACCCTCGCTTGCGCATTACGTCTTATCAATGATATTTTTAATGTCAGGTCTAAAGTAGAGGCTTGATTTGAGTACTTTTCCATCTTCGCGATAGATGGGTTTTCCATTCTCATCGAGTTTACTCATATTTGAACGCTGTATCTCATTAAAAACCTCCTCTATTTTATACTGAAGTCCGTGTCGCAAAATGGTTCCACACAAAATATACAATTGGTCACCCAAGGCATCGGCTATCTCAACAATATCATTATTTTTAGCTGCTTCCAAGTATTCTTCATTTTCTTCTTTCATTAAATTGAATCGCAATTCAATATCTTTTGCCGTTAAATCTGAGGTGGGAACATTATTATTTTCAATTCCAAAAGCATCATGAAAAGTAGCAACAGCGGAGATTATTTCTTGAATTCTCATAAGATTATTTTAATAATTTAAAAGTTTTTCTAAAGCGGACTGAACCTTACCTGCATTAGGAAGTAGAGCCTCTTCCAAGCCAGAATTAAGAGGTATTGCAGGAGTATCAATGGAGCCAAGCACTTGAATCGGAGCATCAAGAGCATTAAAATTATCGCGCTGAAGCCTTCCTGCCAATCCAAGCGCAAAATTACACTCTATGGATTCTTCCGTTAGGATTAAAATCTTTCCGTGTTTTTGGCAAAGCACATTCATTGCCTCATGATCTAACGGATTTAGGCTTCTTAAGTCCAAAATTTCCACTCTATTGGGAAAGCTTTTTGATGCCTCTAATGCCCAATACACTCCTCTACCATAGGTAATAACGCCACAACTTTCACCTTTAGATGCATGTTCGGCAACTACCTCTTGCACCAACCTAGCCTTTCCAATGGGAATGCAATACTCTTCATCAGGTTCGGGCGACATTGCACCTTCCGTCCCTGCTATTTTAGACCAATAAAGGCCTTTATGTTCTAAAATAACAACCGGGTTTGGATCATAGAAAGCGGCCTTCATTAATCCTTTTAAGTCAGCACCAGTAGACGGATAAATTACTTTAATACCTCGAATATTTGTTAAAACAGATTCGATACTAGACGAATGGTAAGGGCCACCGGAACCATAAGCACCAATTGGGATACGGATCACACAACTAACCGGCCATTTTCCATTTGATAAATAATAGGATCGAGATACCTCAGTAAACAATTGATTTAAGCCTGGCCAGATATAATCGGCAAATTGCACTTCTACAATAGGTTTCAATCCTACCGCCGACATTCCAACCGTAGAACCGATGATGAATGCTTCTTGAATTGGAGTATTAAAGACCCTATCATCGCCAAATGTTTGCGCTAATGTGGCCGCCTCTCTAAAGACACCACCAAGTCTTCTGCCCACATCTTGCCCATACAACAATGCCTCTGGATGCTTTTGCATCAATTCCCTAACGCCAAAAAGGGCAGAATCGACCATAACAGTTTTCTTTTTGCCAGGAGGTTCTCTTAGACCTCTTTCTTCCAAAATAGTAGTTGGAGCAAAAATAAAATCAGTTACTGAATCAAAATCAGGCTCAGGAGCAGCAAGCGCTAATTCATATTCTTTATCCACTAATTTTTTACAGTTAGCTTCGATATTAATAAGGTCAGCAAGTGAAAATTTATAGTTGCTTAGCAGTGCTTTTAATTTTGGATAGGGATCATTTTTTTCTGCTTCTACTAAATCATCTCTATACCATTCCTTTCTTACACCCGAGGTGTGATGGCCGAGCAGTGGCACTTTTGCATGAATAATGAAGGGCCTACGTTCCGTTCGAACCAAATGAAAAACCTCTTGAATTGTTTGGTAGCATAAAAGAAAATCAGTTCCATCGATGGTTCGGACATCAATTCCAGAAAACCCTTTAGCAAAGGTGCTAATATCTTGAGCTCTTGTTTCTTCGGCTTTTGCAGAAATATCCCAGCCATTATCTTGCACTAAGAAAACAATAGGGAACTGTTTTAATGCGGCCATTTGAAAAGCTTCTGAAACTTCACCTTCAGTACACGAAGCATCTCCGAGAGAGCACACAACAACAGGAGCAGTCTGCGCGTCTACGACAGATAATCCGGTTTTTTCTTTATATTGAATTCCCATGGCAACACCAGTGGTTGGAATTGCTTGCATACCTGTAGCGGAAGACTGATGAATAATTTTTGGAAATTCGTCACGATTTAAGGATGGGTGCGCATAATAGGTCCTTCCACCCGAAAAAGGGTCGTCTTTTTTAGCGAAGATCTGCAGCATCAACTCATATGGCCTAATCCCCATAGCGAGAAGGATACTATCATCACGATAATAAGGTGAGACCCAGTCGAATGATTTTAGTTGAAGACCAAGGGCAATTTGAATAGCTTCATGACCCCTTGAGGTTGCGTGTACATATTTCGCTGTTAGCTCTTTATTTTGCTCATATTTTTCCGCTAGCGTTTTCGCTGTGCACATGAGTTTGAATGCCAATTCGATGGTATCTTTGTCCATTACTTCTATTGAGGAAATATCTTTTTTATCCAAAATTATATATTAAAACAGGGGGTAAATATACAAAGAACAAGCTAATTATTCCTTTTTTTTAAGCAGTTCAAGTAAGCAATTCAAATTAAACTAGTACTGAAGGTTCCAATAATTCAAGGCTTAAATTATCGGCATTGATTTCCGCTAAGGCTCCAATGGGAATTGTCCACTTTTTAGTCGTATGGCCAAAAGGCGCATTAAAAATTACAGGGATATTCAAAGGCAAAACATGGTGTTTTATGACTTCTAAAAGGGGGAATGATTGGCTTATATTTTCAGTTTCGCAGTTACTAAATACTCCAAAAACAAGCCCTGCTAGTTTATCAAAAATACCCGACTGTTTAATTTGCATAAGCATGCGATCAATTTTGTATGGTTCTTCATTTAATTCTTCTAAGAATAAAATTTTTCGATCGAAATCAGGAAGGTAATTTGTTCCAATTAGACTAACAAAAACGCTTAAATTACCACCTATCAATTCTCCTTGAGCTATACCCGGTGACAAGGCTAATACATTATCTTCTCTTCTACATGGGAAAATATTTTTATACCCTGACATGGTTGAATTATTGAAACAAGATACCGAAAATGGATCCCAACTTGATAGGCCGACTGGGCCATGGAAAGTGATTAAATTAACTTTTGTTTGAATACAGATTAGCAGACTAGTGATATCGCTAAATCCCATAATAAATTTAGGATTCTCAGCAATGGATTTATAATCTAATAAGTCGAGAATTCTTGCACAGCCCCAACCACCTCTGGTGCAAAAAATACCTTTAATTGATTTATCGGCAAATGCCTCATTTATATCTGCCGCACGTTCTTCATCTGTACCAGCTAAATAACCATAAATTTCCGAAACGGATTTGCCTAAAATGACAACAAATCCTAAATTGACAAGGGTATTTTTAAATTCTTTTATTTTAGTGTTATCATAAACCGCCCCTGCCGGAGAAATAATAACAACTTTGTCTCCTTTTTTCAGTGCGCGGGGAACTAGTTTATCTTGCTGTATTGGGTTCGGAGGAATGCTAAAACTCGCTAATGGATGTGCAATAGATGCAGAGGCAATAAGGGCACCATACTTGAGAAATTTTCTTCGGTTTTGCATTTGCAAAAAAATAGATGGGGTGTAAAATTTACAATGTATTTTTAATAGAAATAGTTTTATGCTTATCCAATTTAATGGCGCAACTTTCAAAAGATGGAACAGAAAAAACTGGCCTCATATTGTTTGAGAATCCATAGGGTTCAGTTGGAAAACCAAAGAAATTTCTATCACAAGCATTATTGTTGTTTTCGTCATGATAAACACAAACACCATATTTATTTTCTTCTAGTCCGTAGAAAACGACGGTAACTTGATTTTGGGTAATCGTTGTTCGTATTTTCTTATACGTCATGCCTACTTTAGCAAAATTTTCCCCATTACGATATAATCCAACCTCGACAGATCCATTGGTATTTTTAAGATTTGTAATGATAACCGTTAAGTTGTAGGTTTTTTTTTGAGCGCTAAGCGAAACCAGCATAAAACAAACAAGAATGGTTAATATAATTTTCATTAAAGGCTTAAAAATTAGTTTTAAATAAGCAATCCATCCAAACGAAAGTAGAAGAATAATTTCCCGTTAACTTAGCATGATGATCATCGTGATGTTTCGTTTTACTTAACAATGGTATTTTACTTGAAACAGGTAATTCTAGATCAGAATGAATGTGTATCTCATGTAAATTTCTTAATCCACCAAAAATCCAAAATGCATAAATATTAACTGGCATAAAGATCAAAAGTATGGCAAATCCTAAAAAGGCGCCAATCATGCCCAGCATCCATTCAATTGGGTGAGCATACAGGTATTCAAGCGGAAAAGGCTTTGTTGCTCTATGATGAATAGAGTGTACCGTTTTAAGCATGTATTTATTTTCATGCAGCCATCTGTGGTAGAAATAGAAAAAAATATCATCAATAACAAAGGCGAAAACAACTTGAAAAATAATAATTCCTATAGAAACTTCTTGTTTCAAAAAGCCATACCCAAAATAGGCACCTACCCCAGATATTGTTAGTAGCAATGTGATATTAAAGAGGTATAAAGGCATTCTTTTAGCAAAAACCCCTTTAACATATGGTTTCTTTTGAATCGAAAACTTTTTAAAAATAGGCGTATACAAGACCAACATCGAATAGATTAGTCCAAATAGATTCGTGCAAATCAATAAAACGATGGTATAAATAGCAATAGTTGCAGCATTCATACTTTCAAAGCAAAAATATTATACATCGCCGAGTTTTCCAATCCTTTTTCTTGCTCATCAATAATACGCGTAAATCCTTTTTGGGCAAACAATTCTTTCACTTTTTGAACTCTATTTTCGGTATCATGAACCTCAATTACAATTGATTTTATTTTGAGCCAATCCGCCTCCTTTATACCTGTTAAGACATCCCATTCGGCGCCCTCACAGTCAATTTTAAGCAAATCGATTTTTTGAATATTTTCTGATTCGATGATAGAAGACAATGTTTTTAATTCGCACGAAACCATTTTTTTTCCTTTCACCAATTGCTTAGCAATAATTCCTGAAAACATCAAGGGAATCCATTTCATCCATCGCATGTTTTCGGGCGGGTTTCGCATCGTACCTTTAACTGCTCGCTGAAAAGCGGTTGGATCAGCCTCCCATTGCTGTGGATGCAAAGTGGATAGCGCTGGAGTATTTGGAAAGTAGGTAAAGGTAGCATTGGTATTGTCATTAGAAACACCAAAAGGAAGAACATGCATATATCCATTTCCATGAAGTTCGGCATTTTTAGACAAGACCTCCACAATATCAGGAATCGGCTCAAAGCAATAAACAGTTACATTTTTTGCTTTCTGCATCGCCCTAACCCCAAAAATACCAATATTAGCTCCTACATCTAAAACAACATCACCATCCTTAATAGAAATTCCATTTTGAAGATAACCTTCTACGTGATGGTCTAACATTTTTGCTTCTGGTTTTCTTAAGCAATGCACTTTTGTTCCATCAAAAAGTTTAGCTATCATAAAATTTGTTTAATTAGTTGCTAAAATAAAAAAAATTATTGTTCGAGGAATGGATACTGATAATTAAGTGGTGGAACAAAAGTTTCTTTTATTGTTCTGGCGGAAACCCATCGTAATAGATTCATGGCAGCACCTGCTTTATCATTTGTTCCAGAACCTCTTGCGCCACCAAAAGGCTGTTGCCCTACCACAGCGCCTGAGGGTTTATCATTAATATAAAAGTTTCCTGCGGCATTTTCCAATATTCGAGTTGCCGTATTAATTGCATAACGATCCTGAGCAATAATGGACCCTGTTAAAGCATACTCAGAAGTTTCATCAACAAGCTTCAAGGTTTGTTCATAATCGTTGTCATCATATATATAAATCGTAAGAACAGGACCAAATATTTCCTCACACATGGTGCGGAACTTCGGATTAGTAGTAACAAAGGTTGTTGGTTCAATGAAATAACCAGTTGATTTATCATAGCCTCCGCCTGTAATTAATTCGGCATCCTCCTGAGCTTTACAATAATCGATAAATGAGCTGATTTTATCAAAAGCTGTTTCATCAATAACGGCATTTACGAAATTAGACGTGTCGTATGGTGACCCAATTTTAATTGAATTAACTTGTTCAACATACAGTTTTTTTATTTCAGGCCAGAGCGATTTTGGAAGATAAGCCCGGGAAGCAGCAGAACACTTTTGCCCTTGGAATTCAAAAGCTCCGCGTGCAAGTGCCGTTGCAACAACTGCTGGAATAGCTGAGGCATGTGCCACTACAAAATCCTTCCCTCCTGTTTCGCCAACAATCCGTGGATAAGTACGATAATAGGAAAGATTCTCTCCTATTTGCTTCCAAAGAGCTCGAAAAACATTTGTTGAGCCGGTAAAATGCAAGCCTGAAAAATCCTTGTGCTTAAAAATAACATCCCCAGCAACGGGACCATCAACAGTTATCATATTAACTACCCCATCAGGCAAGCCAGCAGCTTTAAACAATTCCATGATAACTTGAGCAGAATATACCTGAGAATCAGAAGGCTTCCAAACCACAACATTTCCCATCATGGCTGGAGCAGCGCATAGATTTGCAGCGATTGCTGTAAAATTAAAAGGTGTAATAGCAAAAACAAATCCTTCCAGTGGGCGGTATTGAAGTCGGTTCCATACACCAGGAGAAGATTCTGGTTGTTCTTTATAAATTTGGGTCATGTATTGAACATTGAAGCGCAAAAAATCAATCAATTCACACGCTGCATCAATTTCGGATTGAAAAACATTTTTGGATTGCGCTAGCATCGTGGCGGCGTTCATTTTATTTCTAAAAGGACCCGCCAATAAATCTGCTGCCTTTAAAAATATCGCAGCGCGATCTTCCCATGGAAGATTTGCCCAAGCACTTCTAGCAGCCATTGCTGCATCAATTGCATCCCTTACATGCGAAGCATCGCCGAAATTAAAATGACCCAAGACCTTTTGATGCTCATGTGGTGGGCTCATTGGTTTTTTATTGCTCGTTCTTATTTCCTTAGCGCCAATATACATCGGCACATCAATTGGCTGCTGCGAGTACATCGTGTTGTAACAAGACAATAAACCAGTTCTATCTTCGCTTCCTTTAGCGTACGATTTTACGGGTTCATTAATGGCTAAAGGGGTTTTAAAAAATGCGTTTGACATAATTTCAAGTATTTATACAAATATAGCAATTGTTCCTATTTATAGAATAATTATGATGCCTTAAAACGATGTAAAATATATTTTTCATGGTGCAGATTTCGTTAATAAAATTGTAATTTTGAAACCCATGCATTTAACCCACCTGCACCTTCTTAATTTTAAAAATTACGCCGATACTGAAATCAGCTTTTCACCTAGATTAAATGGCCTAGTTGGCGACAATGGCAGTGGAAAAACCAATATATTAGATGCCATACATTACCTCAGCATGTGCAAATCGTACTTGAACACCTTGGACCGGCAAAATATAAAATTTGGGGAGTTGTTCTTCGCAATTCAAGGCAATTGGAAAGATGACGAAAATGAATCCCTTGTTACTTGTGCTGTGAAATTAGGTGCGAAAAAAGTAGTTAAACGAAATAAAAAAGAATACGAACGGCTAGCAGACCACATCGGATTATACCCCGTCGTGTTTGTGTCACCATACGATGGTGATTTAATTGCTGATGGAAGTGAATTAAGGCGCCGATGGATGGATGGCATACTCGTGCAAACAGACCGTGTATACTTGGATCAGCTGCAACAATATATTCGTGTCTTGGACCAGCGTAATGCCTTACTTAAAAATATGTATGAGCACCGGCTTTTCGATGCCGAAAGCATTGATGCTTGGGATCACCAATTGGTAAATTCTGGCGGTATTATTTATGAAAAAAGAAGTGCTTTTTTGAAGCAATTCATTCCAATATTTCAAAAATATTATTCTCTAATTGGTAAAGATTCCGAAGTGGTTGGACTTACGTATCGCTCCCAGCTAAACGATGGCGCATTTGCTGATTTATTAAAAGAAACTGTTCGCAAAGACGCTGCAACACATTATACCAATGTTGGGATTCATAAAGATGATTTGTTGTTTACGTTAAACGAGTATCCAGTTAAAAAATTCGGGTCTCAAGGACAGCAAAAATCATTTATAATTGCCTTGCGCTTGGCCCAATACGAGTGGTTAAAATCCAATTTAGGTATTTCTCCTGTATTGTTGTTAGATGACATTTTCGATAAATTAGATGGGGCTCGCGTCGAAAAATTAATAGAAATTGTTACCGACGTTTCTTTTGGGCAAGTAATTGTGACAGATACTGATAGCAAAAGAATGGAGCATCTTTTTTCTACTTTAACTGTTTCAAATTGTATCTTTGAGGTTAATTCCAACCAAATAGTTTCAAATCAAAACGACATACCATTATGAATTCCTTTGACAAGCGTAGTGCAGATAGTCAGCCTTTAAAAGTTGTCATTGATCGTTTTTTAAAAGCTTTTTCACTAGAATCGAAAATGCTAGAAATGGACATCATCGCTGCATGGCCCGAACTAATGGGTAGTGCTATAGCGTTTAGAACGAAAAATATCAAAATACAGAATAAGATTCTTTACCTAGAAATCACTTCTTCAGTCATGCGAGCGGAGCTTCTCAATGGCAAGGGTATTATTATTTCGAGATTAAATGAAAAAGCAGGAAAAGAGCTAATTAATGATATTTGGTTTAGTTAAAACTGACGTAAAAAATAAAATTTGGTCTTTGAAAGACAAGACCCTACCTTTGCAATATGAAATCACTTATTCTTTTTATATTATTTACAGTCACCTTTAAATTAGCTTGTTACACACAAATAAAGGCTATTTATAATCAAGCCGACTATCCATTTTGGTTATATTTACCCTCCGATAGCATACTAAAAACCCACCCTCCTGTTCTTATCTTTTTACACGGAAGAAGTTTGTCAGGTACAGATCTTTCATTAGTTAAAAAATATGGGATCATCCATGAAATTGAAAAAGGTAGAGAGGTACCAGCGATAGTAATTGCCCCACAAGTGTTAGCAGGTAAATCTTGGGAGCCAAAGAAAATATTATCTGTCCTTCGATTTGTACAAGAAACATTTGAAACAGATACGAATCGCGTTTATGTTGCTGGCATGAGCCTTGGCGGATATGGCGCCTTAAGTTTTGCTGGAGCATATCCGAGTATAGTTGCCGCAGGAGTAGCCTTGTGCGGAGGCGGAAACATTAATGATGGTTGTAATTTATCCCAAGTTCCTTTGTGGATTCAGCATGGCACCTTAGATAAAAGTGTTCCTATTAGTGAGTCAGAAAAAATTGTAACTGCTATTAAAAATTGTAATGGCGGTGAAAACCTAAAGTATAGCCGATTAGTTGGAAAAGACCATGGCGATTTAGAGAGCATCTTTAGGGCAGACGAAATGTATGATTGGTTATTTCAGTTTACGAAAGAAGAATAATAAATAAATAACTCTTTGTACAAACAAGCCTTTTTTCTCTTTTTCTTTTTTGTGAGCCAAGCCCTTAATTCACAAGAGCTAATGGATTACCAATATAGCAAAAACTGGGCGATCCTTCCTACTAAATTATCGCCAAACATTCAGAATTCAATAAAGGACAGTTCATTATTTAAGAATATCGATGTGTTCTACATTTACCCTACTTTACTAGTTAACGATCAGGATAAGCGGTGGAATATAGGAATTGATGATACTGCTCATAGAAGAGAAGTGCTTGATTATGCTATCCGATTTCAAGCAAGTGCTTGGGCAGAAGCAGGACGAATGTACGCACCCTATTATCAACAAGCGCATCTTCGTTCATATGATAGCCTAGCGAATGGAGGGCGAGAAGCCTTACTTTTTGCCTATGCCGATATCAAAGCCGCCTTTGAATTTTACATGGAACATTATAATAATGGAAGAGGAATTATTTTAGCTGGTCACAGCCAAGGCTCTACCCATGTTAACCTCTTGCTAAAAGATTTTTTTGATAACAAGCCACTTCAAAAACAACTTGTTGTAGCCTACATGCCAGGTATTGGATTGGCCCAAAATGAATTTTCAACTATTCCTTTTTTAACAGAATCAAAAGAAATTGGTGGATTTGTTACTTGGAACACTTTTAGAAAAAATGTAACGAGCGATAATTACAACAAATGGCACAAAGGAAAGGCTGTCATAAATCCAATAACGTGGGATTTATCTCCTTTAAGTAGAAAGAAGGCACATTATGGATTCTTTTATAATAATGGCAAAAAATACAATCATATTTTTCAGACGGAACTGATTGATGGTGGATTGATTTTAACTAAATTACGTTTCCCCTTTAATCTTGTCGCACGTAAAATGGAAAGTTTCCACATTGGTGACATTAATCTGTTTTGGGAAAGCATTCGTAAAAATGCAAGAGAAAGAGGGGAACAATGGGTCTTAAAAAATAAGCCCTAGAGAAAATTATCGTTTTTTCTTTCTGATGCTTTGAGCATCTAGCCAATAAATTAGTTTAAATGACAAACTATTATTAGGCCCCTGCTGAATGGTTTTGGTCAGGTTGTAGATGTATGATTCCGCAACGAATTTATCACTTTGAAAGATCGAGTTTTTCCAAACGATATTTATTTCGCTACCAGGAAGAAAAACCCATCGATAAACGAAATCAATGGTAAACGCATTAAAATTTACATTGTATGCCGCTTGACCGTCAGTGTCCAGGCCATTAAAAGCGATTGAAGTTAAACTTCCGTCTAGATTCAATTCAAAAAAGGAATTATAAGCTAAGGTAGAGCGATAATGCCTTAATCGAAAAGTAATATCCATTCGATTCGTTATCGTATAATCTAAACCGATTGTATTAGTCGTATTAATTCTATTTCTTGATCCAAATAAAATACCAGTAAAAGACGTGTCAGCTGGAGCTCCAAAGGGAACGGCGAAACCTAAATAATTAACTTGAAATCCTTGTTCCCAATTGTATTTTAAGAACAAATGGTTAGATAAGCGAAAGCGTAGCCCAATATTATATTCATATTCACGCCAATTATCTGCATTAACAACGTAATAACCACCACCTGCATCAAGCGCCACCTTTTTTTGGTAATTGCTTGAAAGCCAAGTAGAAATACCATAAAAAGCAGGGGTTTTATAATAATAACCCGGTGTTCTAGGTTCAAAATAATCATATCCTTTGACCGGTGAAACGTACGACTCAATACCAAAGGCGTTAAAATGCTTCGTAACTGCGAAAGTCCTTAAATTAAACCCGAAACTTGTAAAAACGTCTGGATTATAAAGCCTATTATAATTTAAATCAATGGATGAAACGGCCTTATTGAACCTTCCAAAAGGCTTTAAAATTCGGTAAGAAAAGGAAGCTGATGAGATTTTACGATTATTATTTTGATTGTACCCTAAATCATTGGGGTCGTAGGTATCTGATTCTTCAAAGTATGACGCAGAATAAACAATAGCACCTCTTTGCTTTCCTGCCCATAACCCCCAGTTATAGCCCGTCGAGATGCTATCTTGAAAAAACTTATTTGATAAAGCAGTCGAGCCACCAACATAGTAATTATTATCCTTGGTATTTAACATTGTTTTTAGGGAACTCACATTCGCATCATAAAAAGATCCCGCCCTTGTTACATTGGTATTGGTGAAATTAATGTAGCTATTATTTTTTAGATTTTGATCTAAAACAAAGACATTAAAATTACTTAAAGGCGAAACTAAGACCTCTCTTTCCGCTAAGGTAGATTGATTAATAGCAATGGCATATTGGGGCGCCGTAACGCCATTAAAAACACCAATTCCTAACCCAGATTTGGTACGGCCGCTTAATTTAGTAGCATTGTATAATTGAGTGGCTGAAGGGACGGCCGATAAGCGTTCATTAGTAAGTAAAAGATTATTAAGCACGGCACCTGGTGCCTGAATGCCTATTCGCCGACTGTAGAACAATCCGGATTTATTGAATAGTTCAGTCCCCTCCGTGAAAAATTGCCTGTTTTCATTAAACTGAATTTCAAAAGGCGTTAAATTTAACACCTGGTTATCAAACACAACTTGACCAAAATCAGGAATCAAGGTTAAATCCAAGGTGAAGGCATCATTAATTCCGTATTTAATATCCAAGCCGCCATTTATTGATTGAGAAGTGCTCCCTGATTCATTGCTTATATAGGCAGATACATAAGGCATTAAAGCCAATCGTAAAGGAGGGTTTATTCCACTTAAACCAGAAACTTCTCCACTTTCAAGTAAATAATTCTCTAGGTCGGGGTTCACAATCGACCAAGAAGACAGTTCTCGTTTTCGACTAATTTGCCTAGAAAAATTAATCCCCCAAGACTGCACTTCTTTTTCAGGAAAGCGAATTGCAGAATATGGGATCCGAATTTCTACCTGCCATGCTTGATTTGTAATTTTAACAGCACTGTTCCAAATTAAATTTAATTGTTCATTGTATAAACCCTCTGTAATTTTCGCATCCAATTGAACGCCCTTGCTTGTTACGCCAAAACAAAAACCATTTAGGTTATCGTTGTACGTATCAAGGAAAACAGCAAAAATATCCGCATTTGGGCTATTATCATCCCTTGCAGAAAAAACTTTTGAAAGCGAATCTGGATGATCATAACAAATCGCTGCAAAATAGATAGCATCTAAAGAGTAAGCCATCGCTACTTTCGTATTCTGGAATGATTTCACACCAGGATTAGGACTTATTTGTGTAAACCCCTCAACAAAGTTAGCTGTCAACCAAAATGACTCCTCCAAATTTCCATCCACCACAATTTTGTCACTCGTTCTATTGGCCTGAATTTCTTGAGCGTAGAGCATACAAGTAATAAAAGAAGGCAGTAATAGAAACCATTTCATGGCACAAAAATACGCTAGAAAAACAATCTGAACGGAAAATAAGTAAGCTATTTTACCAAAAGAAATTACAAGCCATATGTAACATATTGAATAAGATTGACTAATATTAACATATGCGACATTCATTTTCACTATTGGTTTACTTTTCTATTTTTTATTTAAGTGCTCAAGATAGCATTGTTATTTACTTTGATTTTAATCGTGCGAGTATTAATAAAACAGCCGAAATAGAATTAAATAAAATAAATAAATCGATTGTTGAGATTACCGGTATATACGGATATACAGATCCTAAAGGGAGTATCGTTTATAATAAAAATTTAGCCCTTAGCCGAATAAATTCAGCATGTAATTATTTAAACATCGATAATCCAATTGAAAATAATTCAGCTGCGATAGGTGAGGAATTTAACTTTTCTACTGATGATAATAAAAACAGAAAAGTTATTATCATCACTGCGGCAAAGAAGCAAGAAAATATAAATTTAGATGAGCAACTTAACAAAGCGAAAATTGGGGATAAGATCATTTTAAAATCATTAAATTTTGAACCTAACTTGGATATTTTATTACCCGAATCACTGCCTATTTTAGACGAATTATTTAGCCAAATGAGCAATAATAAAAAGTTGAAAATCGAAATTCAAGGCAATATTTGTTGTGCCATTCATGACTCAAGTAATTTATCTACTGATAGAGCCATGCGAGTATACGAATTTTTAACATCCAAGGGGATTTCGGCAAATAGAATGACTTTTATCGGCTTTGGCGTAACTAATCCGATACACAAGATTCCTGAGTTAAATGAGCGGGAACGAATTGCTAATCGACGAGTGGAGATAAAAATTATTAGCAACTGATAAAAAATAAATAATTGAGGCAGTATTTAACGGTTTTTTTATGACCTATGACAAAAAATCCCACTAAATTTGCCCCGTGGAAACATTCAATAACCTTCGCGAGCAGTTAGCATTATTGGAGTGGCCAGACGTCTATTTTTTCAAGTTTATTGTTCCGAACGATCAACTAAAAATTGACCAAATCACTGCGTTTTTTGATGAAAATGCAACGATTGGATTTCATCCATCAGGCAAAGGAAATTACATTAGCATTAGTGTTAAAGCCGTGATGCTAAACGTTGATGAAATCATTACTATTTATGAACAATCAAGTGCCATAAACGGCGTAATATCTCTCTAAATGCACCCTTACATATTCGTCAAAGACATCCTATTTTACGCCCTAATTATTCTTTTTCTCATTATAATGTATCGTTTGTTGATAAAGCGTTTGAGTAGAGGGCGACACAGACAAGAATTATTTTGCATTCTCTATCCTTTGGACATAAACCCTTCGAGTGGTGAGATTCCCTTTTATTTCACTACTGAAATTGCTAAAAGTGTGAAGTTATCAATAGAAAACGATGAGAAAATGCTAATTGAGCTAGCGAACGAAACATTTGATGTTGGTGGACACATTATTCGATTTGACAGCACCATATTACCAAATGGACTTTACTTTTATTGTTTAAGAACAGATAATCAAGAAACCAAGAAAAAGTTTCGAATAAATAACGCCTAGCCTTCTTTTTCTTTCTTTTCCTTTTTCACCTTTATTTTCGTTCTGCTTTTTTTGATGTGATGGTGTTTTTTCGCAAATTCATCTTTATCAGAGGCAAGGGATTCAAAACGAAAAACTAAACCAGCGCTATGTTGCAGGTAATTAGATTTTCCCATGAAAGGAGTGGTAAGACCCAATTTAGCACCTGTTTGGATTTGTAAACCAATGGTATTAGTAAACCAAAAATTACAACCTGCTGCAATATTTAATGTTGGTGTGGTTGGGGGTACCAATGTATCATTTTTGGCTCGAATACTCAATCCTAATCCTGCAGAAACATATGGATCAATGGTTCCTGACTTAAGTAACTTATAAAATGAATATTTTAAATTCGCATCCGTTGCTAAAAATAAGCCTGTCATACCCAATTGACCATTAACTAATCTATCAGCATTATATTGGTTAAATGCAGTAGCTAGTTCACAAGACCAGCCATTATACAGATACCTGTCTGCAAAAATTCGAGAGGGATACACATTGTACTGCCAATTTTTGGGTGAGTAAAATGCCCCGGCATCACCATCGTCATCCATAGCATTCCAACCTATACCGAACATCCATTTGTATGTATTACCCTCAGTAGCTTTTTTGATAGGTTGAGCAAATAGCTGATTTGCTGAAACCAAAAGTAAAAAGACAAAATAAATTTTAATCTGATGTGTATTTTTCATAGGCACAAATTTAAGTATAAATTTCAGTCACAATCATTCGTAATTATGAAGTTATTAAATAATTGATGTTTGAAATAGTAACTTAATCATTTGAGAATAATTTATTAAGGAATTAGTTACAGAAATTAGCAGAATTAAATCCTTATTTTTGTATCGTGATTAAGAAAGTAAAAAGGTATCTATTAGAAGAAGAAGCCATTGAGCCCTTTGATTTTATAGGGATTTGTACAGCACATAGTGATTATCGCTTGGCTTGGCATTTAAATGCCCGTTTTGATGTCTTTTTTGAAAAAAATCCTAAAAATATTGAAATTCCTAATAAAAAATCTGGGGGTTTTGATCTTTTTAGTTACTATTCCTTTCATCATCCGCAAGACTTGATTTCTTATTTTTTGATCCGTAACAAGCAAGATGGTCGCTTGTTACTTTCAGAAAAACCGAGTATTGATTATTTCTTAACCATGCAAGATAATTATATAATTGAACAAAGCGATATGATTGAAAATCTACGTAAAATGGATAGCATCATCGCGGTATTTGGTTTTAACAGCAAAGAATTTGCTTTGTCAGAATATTTAATTTTTGAAAAATAACAGATGAAAAAAACAAAAATTGTAGCAACACTTGGTCCCGCATGCTCGAATAAATCAGTGTTGAAAGACATGATCATGGAGGGTTTAAATGTTTGCAGATTAAATTTTTCGCATGGCAGCTATGATGACCATGCGAATTCGATCAAAATGATTCGTGAAATAAATGAAGAATTAGGGTTAAACGTAGCGATATTGGCCGACTTACAGGGGCCGAAAATCAGAACGAATGAAATGGAAAATAATGGCGTTCTGTTGGAGGTTGGAAATGAAATAAAAATAATCACCGATAAAGTGCTAGGGAATGCCGTGAGATTCTCGATTAACTACCAAAAATTACCTCAAGATGTTTCTCCGGGAGAGAAAATCTTATTGGACGACGGAAAAATTATGCTGGAGGTGATAACAACTAATGGAAAAACTGAGATTACTTGTAAAATTGTTCAGGGTGGAATTTTATCTTCAAAAAAAGGAGTCAATTTCCCTAACACCAAAATTTCATTGCCTTCCTTAACAGAAAAAGATCAATTAGACTTAGATTTTGCTCTCGACCACGAAGTAGATTGGATCGGATTATCATTTGTTCGTTCAGCGAGAGACATCATTGAATTAAAACATAGAATAGCTGCTCGAGGCGCTAAGGCAAAGGTGATAGCAAAAATCGAAAAGCCTGAGGCGCTTGAGAACATTGACGATATTATAAATGAAAGCGATGGTCTAATGGTTGCTCGAGGTGATTTAGGGGTGGAAATTCCTTTTCAAAATGTTCCCTTGATTCAAAAAATGCTGATCTCGAAATGCGTGCGTAAAGCAAAACCTGTCATTGTTGCCACTCAAATGATGGAATCCATGATTAACAATATGACTCCTTCTCGGGCTGAAGTAAACGATGTTGCAAATGCCGTATTAGATGGCACCGATGCCGTGATGCTATCCGGAGAAACGTCTGTAGGAAAGTATCCTATTGAAGTGATTCGCACGATGTCAAATATTATCAAAGAAATGGAAACCCATGATGGTATTTACAACAAAGAGGAACTTCCCGAGCGCGGATTGGAGCGATTTATTTCCGATTCGATTTGTTTTAATGCTTGTCGTTTAAGTCAGCGAGTTGAGGCAAAAGCAATTATTACCATGTCTTTTTCTGGTTATACGGCGTATAAAATTGCATCGCAACGGCCAAATGCGGAGATTTTTATTTTCACAAGCAATCGCAGTATACTAACACAATTGAATTTATTGTGGGGAGTTAGGGCTTTTTATTACAACAAGCACATCTCAACCGACCATACCATTGCCGATATAAAATACTTAATGAAAAACGAGGGCTATCTTAAACAAGGTGATTTAGTAATTAATATCGCCTCTATTCCTATAGAAGATTTAGGGGGCTCAAACATGCTTAAGTTAAGTTATGTTGATTAAAAATCTGACTGATCGCTTTAATACCACAAAATCTTTTTGTTATGATTAAGACCAGTCAATTTAAGAATTATTGATTATTTTTAAAAAAAATGGTAATGAATTTTAACTTGTTAAAAACACTTTGCATAGCGACTTGTTAATCAATTGTTCATTCGTTTATAGAACGTATATTTGTTTCCTAAAAAATTAATTTTTTCATGATAAACTCATTTTCAAACCGTCACATTGGTCCTAGCGAATGCGAAAAAAAGGCAATGCTTCAAACTATTGGTCTTGATTCCATATCGACCTTAATTGATAAAACAATTCCACAAAACATTCGATTGAATGGAGAATTGGATGTGGCTGATGCACTAACGGAAGCTCAATATTTACAACACATCACAGCGTTAGGAAATAAAAATAAAGTGTTAAAATCTTTCATTGGGCTTGGTTATTATGAAACCATTGTTCCGTCGGTTATTTTAAGAAATGTGCTCGAAAATCCAGGATGGTACACTGCCTACACACCTTATCAAGCAGAGATTGCTCAAGGTCGTTTGGAAGCGCTTCTAAATTTCCAAACAATGGTATTGGATTTAAGTGGAATGGAAATCGCCAACGCCTCCTTACTTGATGAAGGTACAGCAGCGGCGGAAGCTATGATTATGTTTTACAACAATCGCTCTAGAAACGATATTAAAGAAGGCAAAAATGTATTTTTTATATCCCAAGATTGTTTCCCACAAACGCTCGAGGTTGTTCATGGGCGCGCTCTTAATTTAGGAATTGAGCTTCTTGTTGGGGATGAAACTTCATACCAAGGCAATGAAAATTGTTTTGGTGCACTTATTCAATATCCAACAGCATTGGGCGAAATACGCAACATTGAGCCCATCATATCACTTTGGCATTCGAAAGGCATACAAGTAGCGGTAGCAACGGATTTATTGGCGCTTGCCTTATTAAAATCACCGGGTGAAATGGGAGCTGATGTCGTCTTGGGTTCCTCACAGCGCTTTGGCGTACCAATGGGATTTGGAGGTCCTCATGCTGCTTTCTTTGCATCAAAAGATCTGTACAAACGAAATATGCCAGGAAGAATTATTGGTGTTTCAAAAGATTCAGATGATAATTTAGCCTTGCGAATGGCATTACAAACAAGAGAACAACACATAAAACGAGACAAGGCCACTTCCAATATATGCACGGCGCAGGCTCTGCTTGCGGTAATGGCTAGTATGTATGCCGTTTATCACGGTCCGAATGGCATCAAAGAAATCGCACATGGCGTTAATCATCTAGCTAAATTGACCTATGATGGGCTTAAAAAGCTTGGGTTTTCGGTAGGTTCAGCTCATTTTTTTGACACTATTTGCGTTCATGGTGTAGAAGCAAGCACCTTAAGCGGATTAGCAGAACAAAAAGGCTTGAATTTTAACTACTTTAATAAAGACAACGTTTGCATTAGTTTTGGAGAGCCACATTCCATCGCTGATGTGCATGCTATTTTAGCTGTTTTTGCTGATTTGAAAGGTGTTTCTTTACCCGATACAGATGCTAGTAATCAAAGTATTCCTAGTTCAGTTGAGCGAAAAAGCGCTATTTTAAGCCACCCTGTTTTCAATCAATACCATTCGGAGTCAAAAATGATGCGTTACCTAAAACGATTAGAGAACAAAGATTTATCATTGGTTCATAGTATGATTGCTCTAGGATCGTGTACAATGAAGCTTAACGCTGCCTCTGAATTAATCCCAATTACCAACTCACAATTTTGCAATATGCATCCCTTTGCGCCTAAGGAACAAGCAATTGGATACTATGAAATGCTTGATCAATTAGAAAAAGACTTGTGCACCTGCACTGGATTTGCTGCTGTTTCTTTACAACCTAATTCAGGGGCGCAGGGAGAATATGCTGGATTAATGGTAATTAAAGCGTTTCACGAGGCGAATGGGGATTTTCAGCGCAAAAAAATTATTATTCCTTCCTCTGCCCATGGTACCAATCCAGCTTCTGCTGTAATGGCAGGCTTCGAAGTTATTGTAACTAGCTGCGATATAAATGGAAACATTGACATCGAAGAACTAGAAAAAGTAGCGCTTGAAAATAAAAATGAACTAGCCGGATTAATGGTTACCTACCCATCTACCCATGGTGTATTTGAAGAGGGAATTCAGCAAATCACGAGTATTATCCATGACAATGGCGGTCAAGTTTATATGGATGGCGCAAATATGAATGCACAAGTTGGCCTTACTAATCCTGGTAACATTGGCGCTGACGTTTGTCACTTAAACTTACACAAAACCTTCGCTATACCGCATGGTGGTGGAGGTCCTGGAATGGGCCCAATTGGAGTAGCGGCTCACCTTGCTCCTTTTCTACCCGGGAACCCACTTGTAAAAATGGGAGGCGAGAACCCTATAAAAGCGATTTCAGCAGCTCCTTTCGGAAGCGCACTTATTCTATTGATTTCTTACGGCTACATCAAAATGTTAGGGGCAAAAGGATTAAGAGAATCGACAGAGATTGCAATTTTAAATGCCAATTACATTGCGGCGAAACTCAAAGGACATTACGAAATATTGTATACAGGTAAAAATGGACAAGTTGCTCACGAGATGATTTTAGATTGCCGCGACTTTAAGCAAACTGCCGAAGTGGAGGTCGCTGATATCGCTAAGCGATTAATAGATTTCAACTTTCATGCGCCAACCGTTTCTTTTCCAGTGGCAGGTACTTTAATGATTGAACCTACGGAGTCAGAAGACAAAGATGAACTAGATCGCTTTATCGATGCGATGATAAAAATTAGAGCAGAGATAAAAGACATCGAAAACGGTTATGCTGATAAATCGAATAACCTATTAAAAAATGCACCACACACAGCAGACTGTATTATCAATAAAAATTGGGAATACCCTTACACGCCGCAGGAAGCAGCTTATCCTCTACCCTATCTGAAAGAGTGGAAATATTGGGCGCCAGTGCGACGAGTTGACAATGCTTTTGGTGACCGAAATTTAATCTGCTCTTGTCCAAGCGTAGAAAGTTATAGCACCGTGAAAATATGAACTTAGATATCCTTGCATTTGCTGCCCACCCTGATGACGTTGAAATCTCTTGTGGGGGAACTTTGCTCAGGTATGTACAAGAAGGAAAAAAAGTAGGGATAATTGATCTAACACGTGGGGAACTTGGAACACGTGGTTCTGCAGAAACGCGAGAAATTGAAGCTAAAAATGCTGCTGATTTTCTACAGTTATCCATGCGAAAAAACCTTTCGTTTAAAGATGGGTTTTTTACAAGTGATGAAAGCAATACCATGAAAATAATTGCTGAAATTCGTCGCTACAAACCTGAAATTATATTGGCCAACTCCTTGGTTGACCGGCATCCAGACCATGCAAAAGCGGCAAAGTTGGTTGCTGATGCATGCTTTCTATCGGGATTAAGTAAAATTGAAACGCATTGGGAAAATGAGGTGCAAGAAGCATATCGCCCTCGTTTAGTATTGCATTATATTCAAGATTATTATATTGAGCCAGATTTTGTGCTTGATGTGAGCGAATTTATTGAGCAAAAAATAAATCTTATAAAATGCTTCCAGTCACAATTCTACGATCCGCAATCAAAAGAAGCAACTACTCCAATATCTGGTGAGGAATTCTTTGATTTCCTAAAAGGTAGAATGATGAGTTATGGTAGACCAATTGGAGCAAAGTATGCGGAAGGATTTTCAGTTAAGCGACTTGTTGGTGTAAGCGATATTTTCGAGTTGCGTTAATTAATACAGCAACAACGCCAAGCTAACCCCAACAATGATACTGATTAATTTCAGAAAATTAAATTTGTGATTCTCCGATGTTTCGAAGATAATAGTGGTTGAGATGTGCAGGAACATACCGATCACAACTCCTAAAATCATATGGTAATTCACACCCAAATCTCCCGGGGTAATAAATAATCCTATCATTAAGCCTATCGGCGTCATGATGGCAAACAATAATAAGATAGCCCAAGCTTTCAAATTAGAAATACTCGTGCTTAGCAACAGCGTCATTAGAGCGATGGCAACAGGAATTTGATGAAAGACAATCCCCCAAAATAATGATTCATAATTTACATGTCCGTGTATAGAATCTAATCCTGCAAAATGATTTCCCAAGGGAATTCCCTCAATAATTGAGTGAATGGATAAGGAAAAGAACAAAGTCCAAGGTAGCGCCTGCCCTTTGTGAACATGTACGTGGCCATGCTCAATCCCTCCAGAGAAATACTCAAGTATTAATTGAATGAGAAAACCAGATAAAATCCAGATTCCGATTGTGGCCTTCCCTGATTCATATAATTCAGGTAAAAGATGTTCAAAGAGAATAGCGAGTAGAAATCCACCGCTAAAAGCGAGTGCAAATTTAATAACAGCGCTTTTATTTGTAAATTTAAGCAAGCTCACTAGGGCTCCACCAAGTAGGGCTGAAAGTACTAATCCAAAAAATACGAAATAAAAACTAATCATTTTCGACGGGCCAAGAGTATTAAACGATCTGAATTTTTAGGGTCAAATGCGTCAAGTTTGAAGTTGCCAAAGGTAGACAATATTTCAAAATCTTTCGCTAGAAAACGGAGAAAGTCTTCTTGCGTTAAGGCCTGAACCCGTTCGGTATAATGATGTGAAATTCCTTTGTCTTCAAAGCGAATGTCTTTATAAATATGTTGTCCATCATAACGACGCGTAATAGAAAACAAAATCCCATCAATCATTTTTTCCTCAGAGGCCACTAAATGTTCAACAACCTTGATAGCATTCATGAAATCAATAATTAGCTCCCCTTTTTCATTGAGCATAGCAGCAATCGATGCGATCATTTTTTCATTGTCCGATTGGGAATCAAAATATCCAAAGCTGGTGAATAGGTTGGCTACTAAATCAAACTTTTTAGTGGGAATTACTTCACGCATGTCGTGCACGTCAAAAGCCAATCCCTGGCAAGAATTTTCCTTCGCTATTTGTATGCTATTGCTTGATAAATCTACGCCTAACACGTCCATTCCCAATTTATGGAACATCACGGCATGACGCCCTTTTCCGCAGGCTAAATCCAAGACCTTAGTTCCTGGTTTTAATGAAAGGTGTGCCACTAATCTCTCGATAAACTCCTTGGCTTCAAGGTCGTTCCGATGCTGATAGAGTGTGTGATAATAGGAAGTATCAAACCATTCCGCGAACCATTCTGCCTTTTTCATGGGCACAAAGTTACACCTTTGGTAAAAGTAATCCACGAAACTCCGTAAATTCGTGCATGACAATGAAAAAAATTGGCATTACTGGTGGAATCGGTTCGGGAAAGTCTTACGTCTCGGATATTATCAAATCGATGGGTTTTCCCGTCTATCATTCCGATGAAAACGCCAAATCATTAATGGAAAGTAATCAAGAAATCAAGGAAGGATTACTACTTCTATTTGGTGAATCCATTTACGAAAAAGGCGAATTAAACAAAAAGAAATTAGCGGAGCTGATTTTTGAATCCCCTGAATTACGTGAAAAGGTGAATGCCATAGTGCATCCTATTGTGAGGGCAGATTTCGCCCAGTGGGCAAGGAATCAATCGCAAGAAATCGTGTTTAACGAGGCGGCTATTCTTTTTGAAACGGGTGCTCACACGAATTTCGATGCAATAATTTTGGTCATTGCGCCCGAAGCTATTCGCATAAATCGCGTGATGAAAAGAGAAAATTGCTCGCGAGCCTTAGTGTTAAAAAGAATCCAATCACAATGGAGCGACGAACAAAAAAGTAGCTTAGCCAATTTCCAAATTATCAATGATTCCGTTTCTCCTTTGTTAATTCAAGTAGAGAAGGTGCTAGAAAAAATCAGCGCGCTTAATAACCTGAGTTCGATTATTAAAACAAAGTCAAAATTAATTTAAAGACTTGGTTGCAAGGCAGATTTTATAAGGGATAACGAGTTATCACATTAAAAGCTAACGAAGGAAACAAGTTGTTAAATTAAGCCTATGATACGCAATTTCGACTCTAAACAGCAATATACTTCCCTTTTTTGCGTCGAAATATCACAATATTCCGATTTAAAAAATATCGTATCTCACTATTTACAGGTGTTTTGACAAAATTTGAATAACCGAACTCAGGTTAATAAGCCACATTAACCCTTACTTAGAGAAATACGAACCATTAATGCTTAGGCCAAAGCGAATAGGATAAATGGCAATGGTGCTTCCTTTTTTGAATAAGGGTGTTAAACTATACTCTACAAAAGCGCCTAAATACTTACCAAAACCTGCTCTAACGGTTGCGTCTAAGGAAAAGTGCTGCAAATTAAAACGTGAAGACGTTGTATTATTAAACTTATCGCCATTCGCATATTCTCCCGTTTGTGTACTCGTAGAAGCAAAGCGCCATGCACCAATAACACCTGCGGCGAGGTAAAAACTCTTTTTAGCTTCTGGCTTAGTGGTAAATTCCAGTAATAAGGGCAAAGTCAAGCGATGCATTGCCAATGCATTATTTTTATACGATTGGATAGTGTCCGAGACACAAAAAACAGTATCGTTACTATGCTGAATACGGTAATTATTTCGTAAGGCAAGACTTGTCAAACCATAGCCTAATCCGGTGGTCAAACCTAAATATTGTTTAAAAATGGGAAGCTTATATTCTAGAAAATTAACATTGATGGCCACGGATTTAACCGGATCTATTTGCCAATAATCATTCGTGCTAAAATCCGTATCAAAACGTGAATTCGTCTGTTCATTTAAACGAAACATGCTCACAAAACCAAGATCAAAAGCGACCCAATGTGGCTCATATTTAGGTTCGTCGGAGTCGTCAAATTCACCTTCACCCTCAAGGTCAAATGATATTGGTAAATTCATCACAGTCCTTGTTGCCAAAGAAGTATCTGCTGATCCAGGAAGCCAATTCGGCATACTAGATACTACCCGAAGCGCTTCTTGTTCTATGGCTGGACAATTGATTCCTTTAAGGATTTCCACATTTGCAACCTTCCCGTCTTTTTCAACATAAAAACGGACATACACCTTGCCTTCAACACCCAACTCAATGGCTGATTCAGGGTACGTGATATTAGTATGAATAAAACGCATGAGCGCTTCATGTCCACCCGGAAAAGTTGGTTCAACATCATGAGGCCCTTCTACTACTTCAATCGGAGGAGGTAAGGGTTCTTCTTGCGAGAACATGCTGGAAACAATAGAAAAACAAAAAAATAAAAGTAATTGAGTTTTCATAGGAAGTAGTTATTCGTTAATTAAAATTTAAAAAGCACTCGACACATTAAATTTCTTCCCGCTTGAGGGTAATAAAAATTCTCTGTTGTTTTTTGACCATCATAAAGGTATGAAAAAGTATACCCGTTATTAGCATAAAGATAATTAAAAATATTATTCACCTGAAGACCGAAATTGATTTCTTTTCCTAAAACATGTCTAAGCGCATAGTTAAGCGTTAGATTACTATATGAAAAAGCCTTTATGCTTCTATCCAGCGCAGCGGTATTGTCCAAAAATTGTTGCGACACAAACTTACTCATCCATTCCACATTCATATTTTTAAAGGGCTCCCATACCACACCAAGGCTGGCCACTACATTTGGAGAAAAGGCCAAATCCACGTCTTTATGCGTGATAATTTGTTGCGAATAATAGGGTTCCGTGGAGGAATAAACATCCAAAAATTCATTGAATTCTTTTATTTTATTTTGACTTAAGGCCAAAGCCCCATTAAATTTTAAGAAAGAAAATGGCGCATAAGCGGTATTCATTTCGATACCCAATCGATAACTTGAGGGAACATTGGTACGGGTATAAGAACCCACATCATTAATTTCACCCGTTAAAATAAGTTGATTGGTATAATCCATGAAATAAGCATTTACATTCAACAGTAGCTTCGATTTTTTGTAGGTGTAGCCGAATTCAACATCACGTAAAATCTCCGCTTTGGGTCGGCTATTTGGAGTACTTTCTCTAAAATCTTTCCGCACGGGTTCTCTATGAGAAATACCAAAAGAAGCAAAAATGGATTGCGCGTAAGAAAGCTGTCTTGAAATGGAAATTTTTGGGTTTAAAAAATCAAATTTTACCCGCTGCTGCACATCTTTTAACACGCCTGAAACTTGATCCACGCCCAAAAAAGAATAGTCCAAGTGCCTAAATTGGATGTCACCATTGAACGTCCAATCTTTCAGCTTATACGATCCTTTTACGTAGGAAGACCATTCCGATTTTTGACCAGTTTCATTGTAATAGCGATCTCCTAATTCCGAATCAGAAGCAAAACGAGACCAGATCACTTCCCCATAATGACGACCCAAATACGTATTCACCGAACCACCCCACACCACATTTAAACGGTGTTTAAAATAGGAAAGAGAAAAGACAGATCCTACAAAATCATTGTTCAACCAACGCTGGCGAATTAGATCACTTGTGGTAAGTGTATCGTTTCCTACGACCACCGAAGAAATTCCATACCCGCTAAGTGTTTGGTTGTTTTTATATTCCTCATAATACCCTCTTCCATACGTATAGTGACCGGAGATATTTAAAAGTAAATTCGATTTTATGGAATAGGCATAGTGCAATTGATAGTTATCTTGCTTGTAATTATCCACTTGATTTTTGTAGGTGTAATAATTATACGTTCTTCCCGAGGAGATTAAATTTTGTCTTTCCTCTGGACTTAATAAATTGCGATCAGCATACGCATTCATCTCCGCTACATCGCCGGTTAAACTACTTTCTGGTGTGCCATACCAAGCCTGATACGTCAACTCATGACCACTAAAGACAAGCGCTTTCAGAAGGAAATTTTTACCGAGGTAAGCGCCAGAAAAATAGATGGAATTTAAATTTGATTTAGCTCGATCTAGAAATCCATCGGAAGAAATACGAGAAAGACGCGTTTCAAAATTAAACTTTTGATTGAGGAGCCCCGTTCCAATTTTAATAGAATTTTTGAGCGTATTAAACGCCCCATAACTATTGTCAATCGTTGCGTAGGGCGTTTCGGAAAGATTGCTAGACTTCAGGTTTAATCCTGCGCCAAAAGCGGCAGCACCATTGGTAGAAGAACCAATACCGCGTTGAATTTGAATATTTTCAATGGAGCTGCTCAAATCAGGCATGTTGACCCAATAAACATCATGCGATTCAGGATCATTGATAGGAATACCATTCAAGGTGACATTGATGCGAGAAGCATCTATTCCTCGAATTCGCATTCCTGTATACCCTACTCCATTTCCTGCATCTGAGGTAGTTACTAAGGAAGGCGTGCCATCCAATAAGAAAGGCAAATCTTGTCCAAAGGCCTTTTTTTCTAAGGTTTTCTCTTCAACAAAAATCGCGGAGGAAGATGCAGCAGACGCTCTGGTAGAGGTAACTTGAACCTCTTCTAGCGTTTGGGTACTTTTATAGAGCATGATTTTTAATGGAACATTAAAATCTTCCGAATAAAAAAAGTTGGCACTTGAAGTGTATCCTGGGCATTCAAAAACAAGCGTGTTTTGACCACCAATTACAAGTCCTATGCTAAATTTTCCTTGCGCATCGGTTTGGGTACAGAAAGTTGTGGATTGTATACAAACCTTTACGCCTTCCAACAATTTCCCTTCCTCATCGGATACGACACCCGTAAAATTATTTTGTCCAAAAGAGAGAAAAGTCGATACTAAAAAACTGATACTGATAAAAATTCTTGTTTTCATTTGTTTCAAATTACACAAGAACAAGGGGCTAATTCCAGCTGGTTATTAATTAGCACAGTCATCTTCCCTTCGTAGGCATTATCCTAAATCAGGTTCAATGGGTATAATCTCAGCCTTGTCACGGGCACCCCTTAGAGACGGTGCAAAATTATGAACTATTTTACTCTTTGGCATGCATTTTTTGAGAAATAGTAATTAAAAAATGAATGAAGTTCGAAAATTTCAGTGTAAACCTTTAACAAATCAGGGGTTTTACCTTAACTCATTCCTTGTCTTAAAGCACTAATTTTCAACTTTCTAATCTCACTGCCTATGTAAAAACAACTTCACCCACCTTTTTTTCCTCTTTTCTTCTTTTAGGTTAAAGAATAAGGGATTATTTTACTAATTTTATTAACCAAACTTATCAATTGCTGAACTTACTTAAAAATATCATATCGTTCAGTCTCGGTTTTTTACCGAGGACAAAACCTGTTTTTTTTATTGTTTTATTATTTACACTTGATTCAAACATCTTAAAATCACAAGTAAATCTTGTTCCGAATGGCAGCTTTGAAGAATACAATTGGTGTCCAAATTGGGCTCCTGGGTTTTATCTTGATGCTTGTAAATATTGGTCTTCGCCAACAACTGGGGGTTCTCCTGATTATTTTAATGCTTGTAGTACTGACCTAGGAACTTCGGGAATGCTTCAATTTAGTGTGCCTCAAAATTCTTTTGGATTTCAAAATGCTAGAACCGGTCAAGGGTATGCTGGTCTTTGTTTTGCGCAAGTTACTGCAGGATTAAATACTTATTCGGAGTATATTCAAATTGAACTTTCACAGGGTTTAGATTTTGGGAAATTCTACAAACTTCAATTTTATTTAAGTAATGCAGGAATATACTATTGTTCTAATTCAATTGGCGCACTTTTCACAACTAACTCTCTTAATATCAATACTGAAGAAGTAATACCCATGTCGCCACAATTTAATAGTGATTTAAGTTTATTTTTCTGTGACACAACGAAATGGTATGAATTGAGTTATCTTTTTCAAGCAGATGGATCAGAAAAATACTTAACAATTGGTGTTTTCAGTGAGATGCCAGAAACGTATGTAATTGATGAAAATGGAGTTGTGCAGCTATATGCTCACCGCTATTATTATCTTGACGACGTTTCTTTAGTTGAGTTTGATTACACTTCTTGGATAGAAGGAATTATGCCAAATATCTTTACTCCTAATGGTGATAATTCTAATGATGTATTCACTTTTGATAATTCAATAGTTAAGGCGAGAAAACTTACTATTTTGAACCGTTGGGGCGATGTAATCTTTCAAACAAATGACACTTTTATTTGGGATGGTTCTTTTGATGGAAAACCTTGTTCTGATGGCATTTATTTTTATCAAATTGAGATTACAAACGCAATAAAAACGAATGGGTTTTTGACATTGATAAGGTAAATCCTCAACAAATGAAAATTCTCAAACCATTATTGCCATTGAACTGAATGATTCCACCTATGTCATTGGTCCGGATTCCTCAAGTATATCTTATGGTACCCAAACATTCAACTCCAAAAGGTAGCCTATAGTGCAAAGCGAACCTTTGGAAAGGAGCGACATGGTAGCATCACTTTGCGGGTTGATTAAAAAATTATAGAATTTTAGTTTGAATATAACCACCCCTTTACGCGCGATTTTTCGTTACCTTCAACGAGGAGTACTGCAAAATTGAATATGCTAAAGGAAGAATGGATTGCTGGATCAATGAAATTAGACCGGAAGAGTCAATTGGCTTTGTACAATTATTGTTTTCCTGAATTAAAGAAAGCCGCACGAAAATTTTTCAGCACTGATGTAGAACTTATGCATGTCATTAATGGCTCATTCATTAAAATCATTGAAAACCTTCATAAGTACGAACCTATCAACTTCAACGCTTGGATTAAGCGAATTTGTACCAATGAATCCATAGATTACCTCCGAAAAAACAAAAAATACAAAGAAACCTTTCTCATCAAAGCGTCAGAAGGAATAAACGAACCTTTCGAAGCGCCTTCTATTGAAACGAGCATAGAAAATGAGCACCTTGAATCTCTTTTACTTCAACTGAATACCCCTTGTCGGATCGTATTTAATCTATTTGCCCTTGAAGGATTTTCGCATAAAGAAATAAGCCAATCCCTCGGGATTACCGTGGAGACCTCAAAATGGCATACCAAAATGGCCCGCAAAAAACTAAAAGACTTACTTGCAAACACTCAAAAAAAAATTATTAACCATGGATAAAAAGCCTGACGAATCTAATTCATTTAATCAAATTCCGGAAAACTACCTAATTGACTTAAACCTGCGCTTGGATGCCTTGGAAAAAAAACGCAAGCGTAAACGCATTTTCTACATATGGTTTCCTATCCTGCTGCTATTTGGGATTGGCTTAGGCATGTATCAATCACTTAGACCTAATTTGCCGACGACTAAAGTTTCTGTTGACAAAGCGCTTACCCTGGTTTCTCCTACAACTCCAAATTCAAATCGCAATTCAACGTATAAATCAACTCCCGATTCAACTCAGAAATCAATACAGAAACAAAACAGCCTCAGCAGACACCTTGAACCTACTCCTAAAACTTCCATTCAATCCAAACGAACTGAGAGTGCAACAGAATTGAATATCGAAACACAGCGAAAAGACACCATCCCCTTTACTTCTGATGACGCTAAAATTGCGGCAGAGGGACTTAAAGCTGAAAAAGTAGCAGTTGCACACATCGATTCCAATTTTTCCAAGATCGAAATGTCTCCAAAACCAAGTGAATTTAGGATTCCCTTCCGAGAAATACCCCCGATTGCTTTGCACCGCATTGGCTTTTTCACATGGCCCATCTTAGAGACCTCGCAAGAAAGAAAAACGGAAGTTTCTTGGCAGCATATGCTCGGGTTTTCCTGCGGTGTGAGCGGGATCATTTCCTCTTTTACTCCGATGGAAAACCCCGTAAGTTCGTTTTTAAATACTACCTACGGCGATTATAAAAGCTATGCCCAAGCACGAAAAGAAGCAGAGCGCGCCACCAGTTCCTTGGATTTATCGGTATTTTATCGGCAACAAGCCAAACATTGGTTTTATCAAGTGGGGATCGCCTATAATGAATGGGGTGAACAAATTGTATATCCGTTCAATTCAATTGATGGAACCAACCGCTACCGTTACCTCAACATCCCTATCTTTGCGGGCTATCAATGGACCAAAAACAAAGTGAGTCTAAGTCCAATGCTGGGACTATCTGCTGGAATTAAACTGAGCGGAAGAGGGTACTATCTAATGCCTAATGGCGGTGTAGACATCGTTGAAGCACAAACTTTTTCTACTTCCGGTATCGCACAAATCGAATTGGCGTATCACCTGAATCCATTCATTTTCCATTTTACCCCTGGTATTCGTAGCTCCATTGGTTCCCCTGTAAAATCGGCGGTTACAAAAAATAGCTACCAAGCGATTGGATGCCAAATCGGGTTTATTTATCTTTTGGAGCATAAAAGAAAGTGAATCCCCCCTTTTACTCGATGAGTTGCGTTTAGTAGAATGTACCTTCACTAAACGATACCTCATGAAGACACTTCTATTCGCTTTTATCGCCATCCAGGCTTTCATGTCCACGGCGCAACAACCCAACTACATGCCCTTAGATCACAACAATGTATCCTGCTTACTCGATGACGAAGGTGGGTTTTTTAACCATCTGCAGGTAGGCATGAACGGTTATGAAATCCCTAAAAACAGTGGCTTATCTACCATTTTTGCCGGAACCTATTGGATAGGAGCTGAAGATGTGAACGGTGCACTTTATGTTTCCTCCGTTATGTATAGCGGTGGAGGCAGCTGGAGTGCCTTTCATGGTGGCCCAATCGCTAACAACAGTGCATACAATTCCTTGGCCTATATGAATCAATATCAACAGTCCATTTGGAAAATAAGCGAAGCAGAAATAACCAACCATCAAACTAATTTTCAAACACCGGGTTATGTTGTCCCAAATGCCCTATCCACTTGGCCCGGAAATGGCGATGTGTCTCTTGGAGTGGCAACGAAGCTTGCTCCCTTTGTGGATTTAAACGGTAATGGACTCTACGAACCCTCACTCGGTGATTATCCAGACATACGGGGCGATGAAGCCGTTTACATCATTATGAATGATGAATCGTACCAACCCGATGGAAACCAATTGGGGATAGAATTACATGCCATGTTTTATCAATATAGCTCGGGAACCTACCTAAACAACACTACGTTTCTTAATTTGCGCGTCATAAATCGAAGCAACCGCACGTATTACAACTTTCATGAAGGTCTTTACCTTGATTTTGATCTTGGTAATTATTCAGACGATTACATAGGTTGTGATCCTACAAAGAGACTGTTATATGCGTACAATGGCGATGACGTTGACGAACCTGATGGTGGAAATATTGGATACGGTGCAAACCCGCCCTGCCAAGGGGTATTGTGCCTTTCGCATCCCCTGGAAAGTGCCACCATGATTACAGGATCCATGGATGCGGGCATAACTACCAGTTTTGATACGACGGCTTGGCTAATGATGAACGGACAATACAGTGACAGCAGTAATTGGATGAATCCCCTAACGAACCTTCCCACCCACTTTATGTACGATGGCAATCCCAACTTACCCAATACATGGAATGAAGCGGCCAGTAATAACCCCGCAGGTGAACGCAGAGGAATGCTGAGTATAAGGGAAACGACATTTCCACAAAACTCGTCTATCTGTTCTGATTACGCATTTGTTTATGATCGATCTGGCAGCAGATTAAACAACGTTCAACAAGTTCTAAATATAAGCGGGGCTTTATTGAATGCATATCAAAATGGCGGAAATTTCCCCTGTCTTTCTAGCGCCTTTAATGAACTTTCTGATGAAACACTATCACCGAGCGAAATAGTTGTTTATCCCAATCCAAGCAATGGGAATATTCAAATAACTTGGAATAACATCCAGGCAAAACAACTTGAAATCCGAAGCATGCAAGGAGCGCTTGTTTATGCTGAATCCATCGAAAACATAAGTTCAAAAACGCTTGATTTAACCGTACTTGCAAAGGGGATTTACTTTGTTCATATCGGAACTCAAATGCAGCGCATAATCATTGAGTAGCGCAATCGTTTACTACCAAACCATCAAATATGAAAAAAATCATTATTCAGACAATTGTTTTCCTAAGCCCAATAATATCATTCGGACAAGAAAACGTAAAAGCGACAGAATTAAAAAGAAATTCAATTTATTTAGAGGCTTTCGGTCAAGGTCTTTATAATTCTTTTTCGTTCGATCGACTTTATAATGTTGACAAAAAAATCAAGACATCTTTTAGTGCTGGCTTGACAATTATTCCAGTCCCCGAGCTTTTCGTCCTAGGCGTTCCAGTTTCTTACAACTATTTATTCGGAAAAAAAAATCATCACTTAGAGTTAGGATTTGGTTTTACTGCCATGTATTTGCGACAAGGTCGAATTATTGCGGCTGAAGGCTATATTGACAACAATGGTTTATCACAGACAAATAATTTCGTTGGACATAGTAATGAATTCTATTCTTTCTTTACTCCAAAAATCGGTTACCGTTTTCAAAAACCAAGTGGCGGCATATTTCTGCGTTTAACTTTAACCCCACCAATTGCTGGTATAAATAAAATTGGCAGTGTAAAGGGAGGTAAATACAACTCAGGATGGACATACACAGAATATTTTACTAGTGCCGCTTTTTTTGGTTACCGTGTGTTTCCATGGGCTGGTTTTAGCATTGGTTGGACGCTTAAAAAATAAACTACACCTAACACACGTATTGCAAAAAAGCAGAATTATAAGCGGGTAAGAATCATGAGAAATTAATTGCAACAATTAAAGCCTATGCAGAAAATTGTTGCTATAACGGGGGCCAGTGGGCACATTGGGAATGTGGTAATGAATCGTAAAGATTAAACTTCCAACACTATATATTTTTAAATAAGTTAGTTTAGGCCTAATGATTTTGAATTAGAAATTTTACGATTGATTTACCTATATTTGAAACATAAATTAGAAAGTACATCTGATGTATTAAAACGTAAGCATATGAAAGGAAAAATAATTTTACTGGCTCTATCTGCATTGGCAATTTCAGGCTGTAAGAAGAAGGTAAATCCCACACCAGAGCCTACTGCAAGAGAAATCGCGCTAGAGGATTATAACACCAATTACTTGGGTTCAGCAGTTTCAGATCCGGGATGGACAGGCAGTACAGTGACCTGCAATGCTGGAACTCTTCCTCAAACAACACATGATAAGGTAATCCAACGAATAAATTATTTTAGACGGATGGTTGGACTTAATGATAATACAACGCTTGACCCTTCAAAATATGGAATGTATCAAGATGCGGCACTGATGATGAAAGCCAATAACGCCTTGAATCACACCCCACCAGATACCTGGACTTGTTATACGCAAAATGGATATACAGGCGCTTCAACAAGCAATCTTGCTTTGGGGGCGCACGCTTCCAATGCCGTTACACTATTTATTAATGATCCTGGGGCAAGTAATACCAGTGTTGGTCACCGCAGATGGATACTACACTCAGCAAAAACTCAATTTAGTTATGGTAGTACAAATTCATCTATGTCATTAGGAGTTATTGGGGTTGCTGGTGGCAATACCAAAATACCTGCATTCATTGCCTATCCGCCAAATGGATACATTCCTCAAACACTCACTTTTCCTAGGTGGTCTTTTGGAATTGCGGGAGCTAATTTTTCTGCAGCTACCGTAACCATGACTGGGGATAGTGGCAATATACCCGTAACAATTATATCGGCAGGTGGTAGTTACGGTGATAAAACCATCGTGTGGGAACCTCAAGGCATTGTTACCAATAGCAATGCTGATGTATCATACACCGTTACAGTGAGTGGAATTACAGGTGCTGCACAAACAAGTTATACCTACACAAGTATTATTTTTAAACCTTAGGTTTACTTACTTAAAAAATAATTTCAACAGAGGGTATTTGTTAAAACTACTGAAAAGGCTTATTTTAGCTTAATTTTTTATTAGGATGTTGATTTAAATAAGTGTTTTAGAAAACTTCCAATGAAAAAATATAAGATAGTTCTACAATGAAACATTTAATTCTATTAATAAGTTTTTTGCTTTTTTATTCAATTAATTTTTCACAAAAAATAAATATTGTTTCTCAATCAATAGAATCAGATAGTAGTTTTTATGACGTAGAAAAAATAAATAAAAACGAATTTTGGGCAGGAGGAGAACACGGCATCCTTAAAAAAATTGATTCTTTAGGCAATATTAGTTCACTTAACTTTCCGAATGAGGGGCTAAATATTTTAAAAATTGTCACTGAAGGGAATTATATTTTTATTGTCACTGATAATGCTGTTATCTACCGATACGATATTATAAATCAACAATTCATAAAAAAAACATTCCTCAAATTTAAAAATAGATGCTTTTATGATATCATAGTATTACAAAATGGAAGTTTGATGGTTTGCGGAGGAACAAGCGGCATTTCAAAAGGAGAAAAAAAGATTCCTTTTGGATTTATAGGAATCATAGATTTAGAGTTAAACGATATAAAGACAGTCTGGAAAAGTAACAGGAAATTTGTTTGGTCGCTTTTAGAATTAGAAAATGGCGACATCCTTGCTTCTACTTTTAATGGCCTAAATACCAAAATTATTAAAACTGAAAACAATAAAGATTGGACAAAAAATAATAAAATAAAAGGGTTGGTTCATCACATAGCACTTTTAAATAATAATGTTTGGTTTTCCGGCACAAGAAATACTCACTTCAAAGAAAATGGTATTATAAAAACGAAAGATAAAAATCAATTACTCCTTAATAAAACTGGTTGTTTGTGGAGAATGAATACGGTCATAGGAAATATAATTTCTGTTACTGCCAATAGTAAATTAATAATGTTTGATAAAACGACCAATGAAATAAATCAAATAGATACCTCCCCATTTGCTTTTTATAATATTGAAAAGATATCAGAGTCAAAAATTTTAGTTGTCGGTCATGGCAAGAGTATCTGCATTATTGATTTTAATGAATAATGAAACAAACGTTCACTCCTTACTAAGTAGGACAAGGATAAAAAAGATTTTGTAGAGCATTAGAAGCTTTTTATCAACGCACATTTTTAATTTGTATGTCTAAAATTGTTGCTGTAACAGGAGCCAGTGGCCACATTGGAAATGTAGTTTGTAGAAAACTGATTGAATTAGGCTATGCCGTAAAAGCCTTTTATCATTCTGACGCTGCTAGTCTAAAAGATTTGCAATTAACATTGATTAAAGGCGATATTCTCGATCCAACAGCGGTAAGTAGCTTATTAACTGGATGTGATTATGTAATCAATTGCGCGGCCATAATAAGTATCAATGGTGATCCAAGTGGAATAGTATACAAGACCAATACCCAAGGTCCTGCAAACATTCTTTCTGTAGCCAAGGAACTTGGAATAAAAAAAATAATTCATGTCAGCAGCGTACATGCCGTACATGATTTGCCGCACAATACGCCTTATGATGAGACGCGACCTTACAAAACGAAAAGTGATTTTGCCTACGATTACTCTAAATCCCAAGGCGAACAAATCATGCTTGCAGGAGCGCAACCCGATGGCGTAGAAGTGGTGGTGGTAAGACCCAGTTGTGTGATAGGACCTCATGATTTTAAACCTTCCAAAATGGGAGCTGCACTTCATGGATTTTACAGAAAGAAATTCTTATTCCTTCCCAAGGGAGGCTATGATTTAGTAGATGTTCGCGATCTTTCAACTTCCATTTGTGCGGCTATTGAACTTGGAAAAAATAAAGAAATTTACTTGTTATCTGGAAAGTATTACAGCTTCAAAGAGTTGGGAAAAGAAATTGGAAAAGTGCGCGCTCAAAAGAAAACCATCCTGATACTACCCAATTGGATTTTAACACTTAGCCTTCCATTTGTTTGGCTTGCAGGTAAAATAACCAGGACAGCGCCCTCGCTTACTAAGGAAGCGATAGTTGCCATTACGGAAGGTCACCCTGAAATGAATAATGAGAAAGCCAAATTGATACTGCATCATAAAACACGGCCACTGCAAGAAACGCTTAGGGATGTTTTTAATAGTAATTCAAAAAAAAATAATTCATGACCTTATCAACCCTTAATATAATCACCTTTTCATGGATTGGATTAGCAATCGCGGTTCATGTTACTATGTTTTTTATCAAAGCTCCCTTCGGAAGACATACTTCAACCAAATATGGTAGGTCAATTAATAACAAATGGGGATGGTTTTTAATGGAATTACCTTCCCTTTTGATCATGAGTTATTTTTTATTCTTTGGTACTAGATCGCTCTATTCTTTTACTTGGATCTTATTCCTCATGTGGATCCTCCACTATTTAAATCGTACCGTGATTTATCCCTTGCGCATCAAGTCTACCGATAAAAAAATGCCGCTATTTATTGTGCTTAATGCAGTAATTTTTAATTTATTTAATGCCGGATTGAACGGTTACTTCTTGGCTGAATTAGCTGATGGTGCGAATTATTCAGCTGCTTGGTTGAGCAGTCCGCATTTCATCATTGGAAGCAGTTTGTTTTTTATTGGCATGGCCATCAACTGGACTTCAGACACCCTTTTGATCGGTTTAAGAAAAAAAGGAGAAACGGGCTATCAAATCCCAAAAGGATTTTTATTTGAATTGATTTCATCTCCCAATTTATTTGGAGAAATAATAGAATGGACAGGATTTGCTATTCTTGCCTGGAACCTTCCAGCGCTTAGTTTTGCCATTTGGACCTTCGCTAATTTAGTGCCTAGAGCCTTGAATCACCACCAATGGTACAAAGACAAATTCCCAGATTACCCCAAGAACAGAAAGGCGGTATTTCCGTATATATTTTAATTTTAAGGCACTTATCACAATGAAGTTTTATTCGATTTTCGAATAAATTACGCTATGTTTGATAAAAAGAAAGCGTTAGAAAAATCATTATCTGAAGATCGTGTGCATCTAAATTTGAATAGTAATAAAATTATTATGAATCCTAAAGTGCAGTTTTATTTTTCGAAGGAAATTAAGTGGAAGGGAGAAATGGAGCTTTTAAGAGTCATTACACTGAGTTGTGACTTAAAGGAAGTATTAAAGTGGGGCGTTCCTTGCTATACTTTTGAGGACAATAATGTGGTCTTAATTCATGGTTTTAAAAACTACTGCGCCCTATTGTTTGTCAAAGGGGTTCTGTTAAAAGATACCAAAGGAATTTTAATTCAACAGACAGAACATGTGCAAGCGCATCGACAAATTCGTTTTACCAATTTACAGGAGATCATTGATCAACAAGAGGATATCATTAGCTATATTGTGGAAGCCATTGAACTCGAAAAAAATGGAGAAAAAATTCCATTCAAAAAACCGGAAGAATTTAAAATGGTGGAAGAATTCAAGATTAGATTAGAAGAAAATATTGACTTAAAAGTTGCTTTTGAGTCCCTAACTCCGGGCAGACAAAGGGCCTATCTGCTTCACTTTGGCGGAGCAAAACAAAGTTTAACAAGAGCGGCAAGGGTTGATAAATGTATTCCGAATATCCTCAAAGGGATAGGTTTAAACGACGCATATAAATAAATGCCAATATGAAAGTGCTACTTCCAATTTTATTATTGTTTCTCTTGGGTTTTAATGATACCTGGTCGAAAGATATTATCATCCTTGACTCCAATCAATTGAAAATAGAAGATCGGGAAGCAATTCTTGTATTAACGGGCTTTGGATCTTTTTATCATTCACCAAAAAATCAGAAAATAAATTTCAAGCAGCCTGGGTATGATTTGTTTATTCCCGACTACATTGATAAAAATTCAATTGCTTTATGCAGTGAGCATTTAGAGGATTTTATTGTGAAGCAGGGACTTTCAAAATATAAAAAAATCCATGTGTTTGCCTATATCTTAGGAGCTTGGACATTAAATACTTATCTCGAGCACAACACGCTTCCCAATTTAGCGAGTATCATCTACGACAGAAGTCCATTACAAGAAAGAGTACCCGGAATTTTAGTGAAGTCAAATCCGTTTTTAAGTCGCTTGGTTTTCGGGAAATTAATTGCAGAGATTGCCCATACTCCTTACAAAGCGCATCAAAAACAAAATGAAAATATTGGAATTTTAATTGAATGCAAAGCCACTAAAGTTTTATGGAAAAAAAAGAAGGAATATGATCTAATGCCTGCTCCCTCCTTTTCTGTTGAACAATTAAATCAAGGACATACTGATTATTGTTATTTTTTCATCTCACACGATGAATTGTATACGCAATTAGAAAAAGTAAGTCCTTCCATATTTACTTTTTTTAAAACAGGTAAGTTTTCCGTTGACGCAAGCAAGGAAGCATGTTCCACCGATCCATTTATAAGCTACCATAAATGAATCGAAAAAGGATAAAAATTAACTTACTCTTTGTTTTGGCGACATTGTCATTGCTAACAACTGGCTTTTGGATCCACCCTGGTGAATCGATCCTACCTTTTTTATTTCTTGCCTATTTATGTATTTGTGGTACTTGGGTAGTTTATGGATTAGAATATAATAAAAGGAATGATAATTCAATTTCATCATTATTTAAAGCACTTAAAAAAAAGAAAGGGCAGCAATTATTTATTTTTCATTTAATCCTATTATCGCCGTTCTTACTATACATGATGTCCTGGCATGCTATTTTTGTAATGCTGATTATTGCCTTTTTAGGATTGATTTATTCCCTTGAATTAAAATTTATCAATGTTGGTTTTCAATTAAAAAAAGTTTTTTTAATAAAAAATATAATTATTGGGCTTGCATGGGGATTATTGGTTCTTTTGGGCGGAAAGAATTATGAAAACTATGCACTATTAGCCTGTTTTTTTCTAGCAACTTTGCAAATAGTTGTTGGAAGTATTCTAAGAGACGTGGCAGATTTCAACTTTGATATTAAGTCAAATACAAAAACAGTCCCGATAATTTTAGGATTGAGGTACACCTTTCCATTATTACATGTACTGAATCTACTGAGTGCATTCGTGCTATTGGTATGGTCGGCTACTTGGATGTTATTTGTTGTGAGTTTTGTGATTGGATGGAAAGCTTTGATCATTGAAAAAGTCAGGAGAGACAACCATAGTATTTTGTGGACCCAAACTCTAAACATACTAACTTGTACCTTAATATTTATTTTGGTATTCATTTTTAAAAAATAACATGATGACCCAAATCAACGCCACCTATTTTGCCTTTGCAATATTAATGTCCGCCACCATCTTTGTTATCGCTTGGTCGCTAGATGCCATTACGCATACCCGACTTGTTAAAATTGACATTACTGACAAAGAGCTTCAAACCCATAGGATCCTTATTCTGAGTTCTGGTTTAATGGAACTTTGCCTTGTTTTGATGTATTGGTTTGATGTAGAAATCTTGCCTGTTTTCATCGCTGCTTTGGTAACTAGAACGGCACATGAATTTATTGATGAACTACGCTATCATACAGACAGGTGCACTTTTAGGGAAACACTTTTACATTTGATTATGTGGATTTCAGTTATTTCAAAAACTGGCTTTTTATTTATTTGGGGATTTTTCTTGCACTACAAAGGACTTGAAAAGTTACACCCAGCCTTCTATATTTGGGGAATCCTGATCATTGCATTCATGTCAATTACCAGTATCAAGGAATGGAACCAAGGGAAATAGATTTTTTGGTTTTTGGGTACTTATAAAACATCAAAACTAAAATGGGCAGTAAAGTTAAATCAGAAATTAAGGCTATAAATAAGGTGATACTTATTAAAACACCCATATAAAAAGATCCTGAAAAATTAGAGAAAATCAACAAGGAAAAACCACAACATAATACTAGGCTTGATAAAATCATTGCCTTACCTCTTTCTAAATAAGCCGTTTTTAAGGCATAACTTTTTGATTTCCCTTTCGCCAATTCAATGCGAAACTTTCCTAATAAATGTATGGTATCATCATATGAAATTCCAAATGCAATCGTAAATATTACCGCTGTACTGGTCTTTAAGTTGATTCCAAAATAACCCATAATGGCACCAATTACCAATAAAGGTATGAGGTTTGGTATCATGCTAATTAGCATCATACGAACAGACTTATAAACGAGGCCCATGATTAAGGCTATTAGCAAAACTGAAAATATCAATCCTTCCACTAAGCTTTTTGATATAAAATGGATGTTCTTATCAAACAAATGTGCGGTACCTGTTATGCGATATTCAATTTTCCCTTTATATTTTAACTGTTTCAAAAATTGCTGAAAAGCCTCATTTTTAAGCTGAATACCTTGGTTACCAATATCGGGGAAATTACCATTCATCCTCAATCTTGTTTCACTAGAATCAATTATTGTTTTTGCATATTTTCCTTGTCCGAGAATCCTGATAATTTTTCTAAATTTCAATAATTCTCTTCTAGATGTTGGAATGGAATAAAAATTTCGATTGCCTAAATGAGAGGATCTATTTAAAGATTTTAAAGTTTTACATAAAGAGTTCTTTATTTCAGCCCCATATATTTCTTCGATATATACTTCCACTTTATCGATTTCATTCAGAACACCAGGGTCCCAAACGTTTAGACTTTTATCTTTTAATTCAATTGCCATGTCGAATGGTCGTATTCCACCATAATGCTGATCTAAATAATTAAAATCCTGTTTTAAAGGTTCGTTTGCACTTAGGTCATCCATTAGAAAGTTGTTTGACTCAATCAAACTAATACCAACAACACAGATTACGACCAATATTGCACTTCCCCAAAGCACTTTTTTTCTAAAGAAGATAAGCCATTGAAAGGTCTTGCGTAAAAATACTTGCCAGAATAACGCCTCTTTTTGCGCCTTAATATATTTTGGAATAGGGAATAAAAGAAAGAGGATGGGCAATAAAAACATGGTGAAAAAATAAGCGATAATTGTTCCCGCACCTGCTACCAAACCAAACACTTGGACCGGAATGACATCTACAAAATATAAACTACCAAAGCCAATTGCTGTCGTGATGGAAGTTAAGAAAGCTGAAAATGAAATTTCCTTGTAGGTCAATATCACTGCTTCTCGTTTTGACATATTGGCTCTAATTCCTTCGAGGAATCTTGTCACAATATAAATTACATCTGCCATTGCCACCACGAACATGATGGTAGGAAGGGTTACAAGAAGAATATTTATTGGCTCTTTAAACCATGACATTGCGCCAATCAACCATAAGGTAGCCATCAAAATCACGGATAATGGCACGAGAACTCCCCACCCAGAACGAAAAGTAAAAAATAAGAAAATGACCACTAGAAGACAACTCAGGATGATAAAGAAAATCATTTCTTGCATCATTTTCTCAACATACAATTTTTGGCCAATCGTTCGTCCTGCAATATGAACTCCATCGAAATGGAATTTATCTATTTCGTAATGTAGCTTTTTAAGAAGTAGATCACTTTTGTTTTTTTTGATGTAATCTTCGTGTCGAATATAAAGACATACAGATTTCGCATCCTTTGAAATTAAAGCATTCAACAATTCATCGGTATGAAAAATTCGTATCGAATCTCGTTTCAAATCAATATTTTTGAAATCTAGATACGGTCGTGATGACCTGCCGCCAAAAGGAAATAAGAATTCTTCTTGGACTTCGGTAATGGACCCTACAAAAGTTATATAAGGAACATTTTCTTTGATGGATTTTGTAAGTGAGGCAATTTTTTTTAAAAATCTTTCATCAAAAACCCCTTTTTTCCTTTCAATGGCAACCAAAAGAAAATCATTATCAGAATCAAATAATTTACGATGTGCCTTAAAAAAAACAGTTTCTTCATCATGATCAGGAAAAAATTTCTCGAAATTATTATCAAACGATATAAAGTTTAATCCCCAAGCGATAAAAAAAGTTAATCCTAGAATTAGCGTAAGTACCCAAAAGGCAATTCGATTAAGTTTTTTTTCTTCTGGTATTTTCAAAATGTAACCAAGCTTTTAGCAAGTAGTAAATTAGCAATTTGAACGGCATTGGTTGCTGCTCCTTTGCGAAGATTATCCGCTACAATCCATAAATTAAGGGTGTTTTCTTGGCTTTCGTCGCGACGAATCCTTCCCACAAACACATCGTCTTTTCCTTCGGCATATTTCGGCATCGGATACGTAAAGGTCTCGGTGTCATCTTTCAATACCACTCCTGGTGTGTCATGAAGTAGTTTACGAACCTCAGCGAGATCAAAATCATTCTCAAAAGCAATATTTACGGCTTCCGAATGCCCCCCAACAACAGGAACTCTAACCGCTGTAGCTGTTAATTTAATGGCTGGATCTAATATCTTTTTGGTTTCGTTAGACAATTTCATTTCCTCTTTTGTATAGCCATTATCCATGAAGTCGTCGCATTGAGGAATGCAATTTTTATCAATCGGATATTTATACGCCATTTCAGCTTGAACTCCGGATCGTTCATTTTCCATTTGTTGAACAGCCTTTACCCCTGTCCCCGTGATCGATTGATAGGTAGAAACCACTACCCGTTTAATCGCATACTTTTTATGTAAAGGAGCAAGCACCATCACCAATTGAATTGTACTGCAATTCGGGTTGGCTATAATCTTATCAGACAAGCTTAACAAATGACCATTAATTTCCGGAACGATTAACTTCTTGGTAGGGTCCATTCTCCAAGCAGATGAATTATCAATTACCACTGTGCCTACATCAGCAAATTTTGGTGCCCATTCCAACGAGATCGCCCCTCCGGCAGAAAAAATAGCAATGTCTGGTTTCTTATCAAGCGCCGCTTGCAAACCAATAACAGGGTATCTCAATCCCCCAAAATCTAGTTCACTTCCAATCGATTTTTCTGAAGCCACTGGAAATAATTCTGTAATTGGGAACGCTTGTTCCCTTAAAACTTGTAACATAACTGTTCCAACCATTCCAGTTGCTCCTACTACTGCTACTCTCATTCCTTTATTTTATTGTTATCAATTCTTAAAAATGCCTTGATTTCTCAATGTAAAATTATACATTTGGAGGGAACTAATACTCTATGCGACTTTTTTTCTCTTTTATAGCCTTGTTATTGTTAAAATATGGCGCTTTTGGTCAAACAACAGAAACCTTTTCTGATGGTGATTTTACAACAAACCCTACCTGGCAGGGCAATGCTTCAGAATTTATTGTTAATGCTAGCGGACAATTGCAACTCAACAATTCAATTGCTGGCACATCCTATTTATCGATACCGCATGGCTTAATGGATCTTACTAACAAAGAATGGCACATCTATGTAAAACAAAGTATTGCTTCATCTACCAGTAATTTCGGTCGGGTTTACCTATGTTCTGACAACAGCAATTTAACCCTTGCGCAAAATGGCTATTACCTGCAGTTTGGAGAAGCAAATGCTACCGATGCCATCCGATTATTTAAATTACAAGCTGGTATTTCAACACAAATTTGCGCGGGAATTGATGGGCAAATTGCAAATAGTTTTATTTCCTCGGTTAGGGTAAAGAGAAATGCTCTTGGAGACTGGGACCTAGCCGTAGATTTTTCTGGTGGGGGGAACTATATCTTTCAAGCTAGTGGAAATGACCCCAGTAATTTAATCGGGAACTCATTTGGTGTGCTATGCACATATACGGCGAGTAATGCCACGAAATTCTATTATGACAATGTGTATATAGGCAATGAGATTTTTGATATTATTGTGCCAGTAATAGACACGGCCATTGTCATTTCGCAAAACCAAGTTGATGTGTATTTTAATGAGGCGATTTCAACGGCAAGTGCAAATTTAGTTACCAATTATTCTTTAATCCCCTTCCAGGGCATTTCAAGTGCCGTTCAAGATGGGGTAAATTTATCCTTGGTTCATTTAACCTTAAGCAGCTCACTTGTTAATGGCACTACCTATACCCTAAATTCTGCAAATATTACAGATCTAGTGGGTAATGTCGCAGGGAATCAATCCATTAATTTCGATTATTTGGTCGCTGATGTTCCGCTAAAAGGCGATGTGATCATCAATGAGTTTTTTGCAGACCCTACACCTGTTATTGGCTTGCCAGAAGTAGAATACGTAGAAATTTATAACAAAAGCAACAAAATATTCAATCTTCAAAATTGGCGTATCACAGATGGATCTGCCACGGGGACCATTGCAAATGCTTGGCTAATGCCCGGTGAATATTTAGTATTAACTGCAACCTCCAGCATTCCATTATTCTCTCCATTGGTGCCTGTTGGCGTTACCAGTTTTCCTAGCTTAAATAATGCTGGAGATAGTATTATTTTGAAAGACGATAACGGTGTATTTATTGATTATATCGTATATACTGATGATTGGTACCAAGATGATGTAAAAAAAGATGGCGGTTATTCCTTGGAATTAATCAACCAACAAGACCCTTGTTCAGATGGCGATAATTGGACGGCATCAACTTGGATTATGGGAGGAACACCGGGAGTTGTTAATTCTGTCTTTAGTATAACACCTGATACAGATTCGCCGAACATTACGCAACTAATTGCCTTAGCACCTAATTATGTTACTGTATATTTCGACGAGGGAATGGATTCTACAAGTCTTGCGAATGCCATTATTCAAACAGTAGCGCCACTAACCATCCAAAATAGTTACATCAGTGGAAGTCATCCAACTCAATTAACCCTTCAGTTTATTGAAAATTTACAAAGTTCCGTAATTTATAACATTACGATTGCTCCTGTAGCTGATTGCTGGATGAACACAGCCAATCTTTCAGGAGAATTTGTTTTAACTGAAATGCCTCAAAAAGGAGATATTATCATTAATGAGATTCTTCAAAATCCGTTAAATGGCGGTTACGATTGGATTGAATTATATAACAATTCTCAGAAGATGTTTAATTTGAAAAACATGGAATTGGCCAATTTTGACAATGATACCATCGATAATAACAAAATAATTCCCCAGGATTTTATCCTCAAACCTGGTGGATATGCCGTAATAGGTAAAGACTCCGCTTTTGTCAAGCAAAATTATCCCTTTAGCGTAGCAGGAACTTTTGTTTATAGTGAATTACCGAGTTACAACAATGATTCTGGGCAGGTATACTTAATAAGCAATTACCAAGTGATTGATTCCGTTTTGTACTACAATTCTTGGCAATTTAAATTGTTAGATGATGTTGACGGCGTTTCATTGGAACGGATTGATCCAAATGGGCCATCATCGAGTTCATACAATTGGCATTCTGCTGCTGAATCAGTAGATTTCGGAACACCTGGAAGAATTAATTCCCAGTATCTTCCTGCCTTAATCAATGGTGAAATTAATTTAACGAACGATGTTTTTTCACCAGACAATGACGGTTTTGAGGACGTGCTTCAGGTTTCTTACAACATGACAAAAGAGGGATTATTAGGAAAGGTAACTATATTTGATGATCGAGGACGAATAGTGCGTGCATTAATGAGTAATGAATATCTAGGCACAAGTGGCACCTTTTCTTGGGATGGCGTAACAGACACTAATTTCAAAGCCAGTATTGGTGTATATGTTTTACTTTTCGAAGCCTTTGCAATAGATGGCAGCGTTTTTTTTACCAATAAAAAAGCCTTTACCTTAGCCGGAAAACTCTAACTTTTACATTGAATGTTTTCACCTAGTGCAAATAATTGGATTGATAAATACTTCTCCTACGTTGATCGCGGGGACATAGTCCTTGCAGATTCAATCCATTTAAACGGTGGCACGAACGATAAAAACGATGAAATCCTCCATTTTTTTGCCAACCATACTGGATTAAGTTTTGGATCACCATTACGCTTAATCTTTTCAGAAGAATTAAACTTTAATTTAACCAAAGAAGAGAAATTAAAGGTGCTATTATTTGAGGCCTTGATTGTTGTTTATATCCAAGAATCGAATAAACCTTTTAATACTGATGATTTCATCGCTTGTCTTTGTCGTTTTTATACCCCCGATAAAGTAAACAATCTTTATCCATGGTTATCGGTGTTTTATTCAGACAAGCCGAAAAATGCACTAGAACGATTATTTTCAAAACGCGTTAAAATTAAAAGCACATTCAATGAGTCCAATTTTTGGTTAAATCACCTATCGAATAGTTTTGTTTACCAAGACGTTATACTATTTAGCGCATATCTTAGGGGAAAAGCAAAAGGATTTCTAAGTTTTTCAGAATCCTATGCACTACAAATTTTACAAGCCATTGTATTTGCTGCTAAGCTAGACGGCGTAATAGATAAAGTAGAAATTCGACTCATCAAATACTTCATATCTTCAGCAGGAATTTCAGAAAAAACCGAGGGTATTATTGATGATTTAATCTCAAATAAAAACGCTAAAATTACAGATTGTGACTTTCAAAAAAGCAATAAATTATTCAGTTATTATGTGTTTGATATGGCAACATTTATGTTAGAGACCACAAACCAAACCTACACGAACGAGCATGCTTATCATTTGGAATTAGGCAAGTTATTAAATTTAGATGAGCAGGAAAGAAAATCTTCTATTTCTCAATGTAAAGCGTTCATTATTGAATCATCTCAGAATATAGAATTGCTCACGAAAAGTACAGAAACTAAGTTAGTTTATTCGAATCTTTCTAAGCGTTATCTAAAAATATTAGGAAGGGGTAAAGATCAATTTCTTCAAGAAATCAAAGAGAGTAAAGAATTAATGACTCTAATAAAAAAATCAACACACACTGAACTGACGAGTAAAGAGAAGGAAATCGTAAAAGCGCAGTTTAAAGACATCGTAAAAACAATGCCTTCCATCGCTATCTTTTTAATTCCAGGCGGATCACTTTTACTGCCTTTTATCTTAAAATTAGTTCCTGATATGATGCCTTCGGCTTTTAAATCGAATGAAATTGAAAAAAAGGATTAAGCTAAGTCTCCGAACATAGTAAGAATTGCCCCTTCATTAGGTGCGCACAGTCCGCGCTCAGTGATAAGACCGGTGACCAAACGCGCAGGCGTAACATCAAAACCATGATTCACCGCTTGAGTTGTTTCAGGACAAATTAAAACGGATTCTATTTTCCCAGAAGAGTTTTTACCAATTACGTATTTCACTTCGTTTTGGTCTCGTTCCTCAATAGGAATCTCACTCAAACCATCTTTTATTTTTAAATCCAGCGTAGTAGATGGTAAGGCCACATAAAATGGAATTTGATTATCGTATGCAGCTAAAGCTTTTAAATACGTTCCGATTTTATTCGCCACATCACCCTGGCGCGTAGTACGATCAGTGCCAACAATCACTAAATCTACCATACCATGCTGCATCAAATGTCCTCCAGCATTATCCACTATCAAGGTGTGGGGTATGTCATGCCGCGTAAGTTCATACGACGTAAGATTTGCACCTTGGTTTCGCGGACGAGTTTCATCTACATAAACGTGTACATCAATGCCTTTTTGCTTGGCTTGATAAATCGGTGAGGTGACTGTACCCCACTCTACACATCCGAGCATGCCGGCGTTACAGTGAGTAAGGATATTTACCCGTTCTCCTGGCTTTTTCGCAGAAATGGCTTCTATGAGTGGTAAACCGTGTACTCCAATCATACGACAAGTTTCTATGTCTTTTTCTACAATGGCTTGTGCTTCTTCCCAAGCGTCTGCGATCAAATCAAGGGAATCCTTGAGTTTTAATTTCATCCGATTCAAAGCCCAAAATAAATTCACTGCGGTAGGTCGCGACTTCGCCATGTCCTCGAAAGCTTGGTCCATGAAAGAAGCATTCAGTTTTTTTTCGACACATTCTCTTGCGGCCAAATATATTCCATAGGCTGCTGTAGCTCCAATAAGAGGCGCACCACGCACCACCATGTCTTTGATAGCCCTTTCGGCTTCTTGATAAGTATGTAGTTTTACCACTACCCATTCGTGAGGTAAAAAGCGTTGATCAATTACTTCCACGAACCGATCATCCGTCGGCCAAATGGTTCGAAATGGACTCGCCAAGAATTATAGTTTAAATGCCGCTTTAACCTGATCTACAAAGTCAAGTTTCTCCCAAGTAAAGAGCTCCACTGACACTGCTATTGGTGAGCCATTTGGAGGCGTAAAGGTTTTGCTAACAGTTTCCGGTTTTCTTCCCATGTGGCCATAAGCAGCCGTTTCCAAATATATTGGATTCCTTAATTTTAATCGCTTTTCAATAAAGTAAGGACGCATGTCAAAAATAGTTTCCACTATTTTACTAATTTCCCCATCGGTAAGATTTACCTTAGCGGTTCCATATGAGTTAACATTAATAGAAGTTGGCTTTGCCACGCCGATCGCATAAGACACTTGAACAAGTACCTCATCACACAACCCAGCGGCCACTAAATTCTTAGCAATATGGCGTGTTGCATAGGCAGCAGATCTATCTACTTTAGAAGGGTCTTTACCAGAGAAAGCACCACCACCATGACCACCTTTACCACCGTAGGTATCCACAATAATTTTTCTACCTGTTAATCCAGTATCACCATGCGGTCCACCTATAACAAATTTTCCCGTCGGATTAATATGATAAGTGATTTGATCATTGAATAAATGAACATATTGAGGGTATTTAGCTTTTACTCTAGGGATTAAGATTCCTATTAAATCAGCTTTGATTTTAGCCAGCATTTCTGCCTCTGGCGCAAAATCATCATGTTGCGTAGAAATCACAATGGCATCGATACGAACAGGTTTATTATCGTCAGAATATTCTAAGGTCACCTGAGATTTCGCATCAGGACGCAAATACTTAATTTCATTGTTTTCTCTTCTTATTGCTGCTAATTCAATCAATAGAGCATGAGACAAATCCAAGGCCAAGGGCATGTAATTCTCTGTTTCATTCGTCGCATAACCAAACATCATTCCTTGGTCTCCTGCACCTTGATCTTCAGGATTAGATCGCTCAACTCCTTGGTTTATGTCTGATGATTGTTCATGTATCGCTGAAAGCACACCACACGAGTTGGCTTCGAACATATATTCACTTTTCGTATAACCAATTTTCTTAATCACCTCTCTGGCAATTTGTTGCACATCTAAATAGGTATTCGATTTAACTTCTCCAGCCAAAATAACTTGCCCAGTTGTCACAAGAGTTTCGCAAGCGACCTTTGAATTAGGGTCAAAAGCCATAAAGTTATCAATGATTGCATCAGAAATTTGATCAGCAATTTTATCTGGGTGTCCCTCAGAAACAGATTCGGATGTAAATAAGTATGCCATTATTTTTATTTTTTAAGTACACAAAAATAAGAAAAATAGCAAGATTGAATACTATGAAAAGCGAACTTGTTTGGTTTTTTTTTAATAAAACGTTTGATTTTCCCTTACCATTTTCCTAAGTAGTGGATTGGGACGATAGCGATCCTCACCATAAATCAACTGTAAATCTTCTAAGCGCAAAAGGATTTCTTCCAAACCAATTTCATCCGCCCAAGCTAATAATCCTTTTGGATAATTTACCCCTTTTGTCATGGCGACATCAATATCTTGAATAGATGCAACCTGCATAAAAACAGCGTCTACCGCTTCATTTATCAGCATGCTAATTACTCGATCAAAAATCTGCCTTCCGATTTTCTCATCCATAGTTGGCTGTGGCATTGAGCTCCCAGCGGAATAATCATAAAACCCCCTTCCTGATTTACGTCCGTAATAAGCGGCTTCTTTGAGTCGTTTTTGAGTAAATGATGGCTTAAACCTTGGATCAAAATAAAAAGCTTGAAAAACTGATTCTGTTACCGCATAGTTTACATCGTTTCCGATATAATCCATTAAGGTAAACGGACCCATTTTAAAGCCACCAAATTGCACCATGGCCCAATCAATTGTAGCAAAATCGGCAATTCCCTCCTCGTATATTCGTAAGGCTTCGCCATAAAAAGGGCGCGCAACGCGATTAACAATAAATCCAGGTGTATCCTTACAAACTACCACTGTTTTTTGCCAAGTACGGATTAAATCAACGATGTCGTTTAAGACCACTGCACTCGTTTGTACCGAAGGAATTACCTCCACCAAAGGCATTAAAGGAGCAGGATTAAAAAAATGAATCCCAATGATTCGATCTGGATTTTCAAGAACAGACCCAATTGAAGCAATCGATAAAGATGAGGTATTACTGGCTAAAATACACTCTTTAGAAACATGCAACTCCATGGTATGAAAAACAGCATTCTTCACCGCCAAATCTTCTACAATAGCTTCAATTACAAGATCACATGGTGCGAAGTCCTCTAGATTATTTGCATACTGAATTCGATTTTCAATCGCTAACTTTTCTACTGCCGATATTTTTTCTTTTTCGACAAGTTTAGATAGGATGGCAGCTAAAGACGCTTGCGCTTTTTCAAGTTGACCTTTATTCAAATCGACCAAAATTACAGCATGTCCACTTTGTGCAGCTACCTGCGCTATTCCTGCACCCATTGTGCCGGCACCTAGTACCCCTATCGTTTTTTTCATCCTTATTTTCCTTTGAATTTCGGCTGTCTTTTTTGTAAAAAAGCAGCAACACCTTCCGCACAATCTTCCGTTGACCCGGCTTCTACTTGAATTTTTTCTTCGACATCTAGCTGATCCTCTAAGGAATTGAATAATCCTAAATTTACCGCCTTCTTCGTTAGGCCTAGACCTCTTGTTGGCATTATAGCAAGTTGATTAGCGAAATTTTCAATTTCTTCATCAAAAGATTCATCATCCACCGCTTTATAGATCATATTTAATTTTTCAGCTTCTGACGCAGACACTTTATCTCCTGTCATCATTAAGGCTAGTGCTTTTTGCATACCAATCAAACGAGGCAGAAAAAAAGTGCCACCTGAATCAGGTATTAGACCAATTTTTGAGAACGCTTGAATAAACGAAGCGGATTGCTTTGCAATAGTAATATCGCAAGCCAAGGCAATATTCGCTCCTGCTCCTGCGGCGACACCATTTACTGCGGCAATAACCGGTTTTTCTATGGATCGAATTTTTAATATAATTGGATTATAATGATCGCGAACTATCGTTTGGAGACCTGGACCATTAGGATCGGTTGCTTCTGCTAAATCTTGTCCTGCGCAAAAAGCTTTTCCTATTCCCGTAATAACGATGACACGCACCTCATCATTTGTAGCACAATCATCTAGTTGCTGCTGAAGTTGGAGCGCCATCGATTGATTGAACGAATTATACACTTCCGGACGGTTTAAGGCCAAGGTGCAGACACCATTTATATCGGTACGTTCTATTTCCATAACGTTAATTAATACTGCAAAACTACTTTATTTTTTTACGGAAGAATAAATTTCACTGTGATAGTTTACCCGTTCCGCTATTGTTATTCGCAAATGCTTAGGCTCAATAACCTCTATCTCACCGCCGTAGCTAAGTAAGAGACGAATAAACTCCTCAGAGATAAGGATATTTAATTCAAAAAAACCATGAGTATCTGTTTGCTTTACAAGCACCTGAGAATGGTGAAATGGCTGAGAATGAATGTATCGCTCAGCAATTTTATTTGCTTTAAGGGTGATTTTTTCAGGACTTCCCTTAAATGCCGTTATTCCTATAGCATCTTGAAAATATACCATTGGATTAAAATCAAGTGGTAAATTATATTCCTCAAGTAACAGCGCTAGCTCATTCATTCTATCGAGTGCATAGGTAATGATGTCGTTTTTATCAAAATCAAAAACAAGTACATACCACCTATTCCTATACTCCTTAAGATAAAGGGGAAGGCCTTTGCGTTGTTTAGCAAGATCGGAAATAAAACTTTGGTACATAAAACTCACCACTTGTTTTTCGCGAATAGCAGCTAACAAGCGAGGCAAGAATTCACTTCCACCAATCGAACTAGCCGACTCAAAACCTACATATTGATTAACATCACTCGAAGGATCCGATCCAATAGCAACACGATCCACAATCTTGTCAATGGCGGAGCCAAACTGCTGAAAAAATGGTACCTCACGAAATTGTTGCAAGGTATTCACTGCGAAGCGAATTGAGCTTAATTCATCTTCAGACAAGGGAATATCATTGATACTAAAATCAGGATCTAGGTAATAATACCCCGCATTACTTTTACTGTATTTAATGGGCGCATCATGGTCCATTTTCATGGCAAACATATCTTTTTCAATGGTAGAATCACAGATATTATCACCATAACTTTCGCCATAAAGTGCTTCTTCGCACGCTTCCCTTAAATCTGCCTTAGAAGGGTAAGTCTTGTATTTATTACGCAACATGCGATCAATGATACGGTAGCGAATTAGAGCATTTTTGATATGCGGCATACAGGGTAGTTTATTTGGATTTGTATCCGAACAACTTAAAGAATTTTATCGCTTGAGCAACTTCATAAGGGACATCTTCCTCCCATATAGCAGAACCCATTTTTATTTTACTTAGCACATCATCTGACATGATATGAAGCAAGGATTTGTCGTATTCGCTTATCGCTTGCAGCTTACCATTTTCTATCATAAATTGCAATAAACTATAGAGATGCTTTGGTAATTTTATAGTTGACAAATCGTACATTAATCCATCATCAACATTAATGGCAGGATAAACATATAGTTTAACAGAATTACCAAATCCACGTCCAAAAGCCTCTAAAAGTCCCCCCTGAAGATTATCATAATAGCGTTCATCAAATATCGTGTTCAAGTTATAAATGCCAACTATAACACCAATCATAGATCCTTTTGTCGTTGCCGATAAATACTCAACCATTTTATAGTGCTTCAAATAATTTGAGATCATAACCGTATAGCCAAGTGATCCGAGCAATTCCGCACGATCCATAAAGTCTTTTATCGAAATTTTTCCATCAGCCGTTAAATCTTTGAGCGTCAATTCAAAAATCACCTCCAAACTTCCTTCATCCACATTATTTTCGAGAAGAAAGGCTTTCTTCCCTTTCTCAATCATATCAATATGGACCTTAGTAACAGGCCTAAACCTTCCCCTCATCAACAATACATTTTTTTTGTAGAGTGCAGTGGCTGGCTGCAAGACGTTTTTGGCTAGGTCAAACATGGTGGCATCTGTTATTCCTCTTTGAACCAAATTTAAAGAAACAAGTCTATTGTCGACACCTTCAAAATCAGGCCCTGAAAAGCGTAACATATCAATTTCTATCTTTTCACGCGGCAATCGTGCTACTAATACATCTATAAATTTATCTAAATTATCATGGTGAAAAAAGGCGGCATAAATAAGATTTACGCCTAAAATCCCCAATGATTCTTGCTGTGATTTATGTCCGGAATCGTGAAGTTTCACGTGTAGAACAATATCGTTTGGCTTTCCTCCTAAAGTTTTCTGATAACGAATGCCTATCCAACCATGCCCTTGATTTGTTTTGTGATAATTTAATGATTCAACCGTATTACAAAAAGCAAAAAAGCGAGCATCCTTATTTTTTTCAGGAAGAACCGCTGTTAATTGGTTGTATTCAGCAGATAACATGGTTGCCAAGCGTTCTTCGCACACATATCTTGAAGTTGGACCATACATGGAATCTGATATTTTCATATCATAGGCAGAACGAGTAAATGCAATTGTTCCAGAACTCCCTCCAGCTTTAAAAAAATTAGCTGCTACCTCTTGCCCTGCACCTATTTCAGCAAAGCAGCCATAAATATCTTCTTTGAGATTTATTTTTAAGGCCTTATCCTCCGTTGTTAATCGATCACTGCTCATTGATGGATTAATTAGGATCTTTAAATGCTGGATTATTCACAAAATTCAAATCCGTAAGGGTTAGCAAAAACTTTTTCAACAACATCTTCTCTTGAGCATCTAATTGAACGCCACCTTGACTTGCATATTCAATTAAGGGATCTACAGTAGGTCCTGCATGTACACCGCTTGAATAAAATTCAATGACGTCATCAAGGGTTGCGAACCTTCCGTCATGCATGTAAGGCGCAGTTAAAGCAATGTTTCTTAGCGTTGGCACTTTGAATTTTCCATTATCATTTGAATTTCCCGTTACCGCGCCACGGCCTAAATCCGTTAGGGTGATATCTAATCCATTGTTGCTAAATTTCTTAACACGCATCAGTGGCCCATTATGACAATGGAAACAATCGGCACCGTTTAAACTTTTAAATAAATCGTATCCTGCCCATTCATCTACTTCAATGGTCGTGAAGATTTGCTGTTCAACAGCATTCAGAGACAAACCATTCTCGTATTTATACATGACATCAAATTTTGATTCCCCAGACACCATTGTTCTAATAAATTGAGCAATTGCCTTTGCAACATGGGTAGAATCGATAACTGGAGATCCAAAAGCTTTAAAGAATCTATTTCGGTAAACCACATCCGCATTTAGCTTTTGAACAGTGACTTGCCAACTTTGATGCATTTCAATCGGATTTAGAACCGGTTCAAGTATTTGTTGCTCCAAGAAAGTTGCCCTGCCATCCCAGAAGAAAAAATCTTCCCACCCTAAATTAATAAGTGCCATTGATTGACGATTTCCTACTAATCCGTCAATACCAACTGAAAATTGATTGTTATCCGAGAATGAATTTTGAGGAGAATGGCAAGTCGCACAACTCATTGTATTATCACCGCTCAATCTTTTTTCATAGAACAAGTACCTTCCTAATTCTATTCCTTCTTCCGTCATTGGATTATCAGAAGGAATAAGCATTTGAGGGAAGTGTGACGGAATCGACACAGCTGTTGGCGTTGGTAAATAACTTGCCTTATCTTTATTACAAGAAAACAAGAAAATTAGCGAACTAATACAGAGCCACTTTTTCATTAATAGGGTGTAAGAGCAGATTTGAAATTTTTTCCAAATTTTAAGGTAAGCGCAGCCTGTAGGCTAGATGAATGTGCTAAAAATTCAGTCCGCAAATCGATCGGGGTCATTGCATTACAAATCACATCAAACAAATCTAATTGAAGCGCAAAAGTATGCGTGTTGGGAGTGGTTTTTACCCAATTTATCGCAGAGAAAGATTTAGATTGAAGATAGTCATCCGTACCAACATGAAAGCTAAAATTATGATCATAGTTTTCGATACCATCGATTAAAGTGTCAGATTTTCCTTCTACGCTAATGAAAATATATCCCGGATTCCAACCCCAATGCATCGTGCCTGCGTTGCTAATATTCAAAGGACTATCATTTGAAAATGTTGATGGATCGTTGTGGTTCAGCAAACTGTCAACCCCTAAAATCATTTGTAAATCAGAAAATAAATTTACGTCTTGTTCCACTTTCATAAAATAATTGCCCGATAAAGCAAAATCGAAAAATCCAACTTGAGCTAAATTATTGGAACCGTTTTTTAAGGTGGTGCCAAAGAATTTTAAATCTGTGAATTTAATTTTATACCCTTCCGTGGTTATGTATACAGAATCAAGAAAAAGATTAGATGAATTGTAGGTAGGCTGTACCGTTATTTCCACGAAAGATTTTGGTGTTTCAATTGGATTAGGCTTATCTTTATTACAAGAATATAAAAAAAAACACCCAGTAAAAATGATTAAAAAATAAATCTTTTTCATGCGTCAAATATACAAAAACAGCACCTATAAATCAGTACCTTTATCAAAAAATTTCCATGAGTAATAACACAAGACAAGAAAAACCACTGTTGGTAATGAGCGCGTCTGCGGGAAGTGGAAAAACACACCAGTTAGTTCTAGAATACTTAAGCATATTATTGGAAGAAAAAAATAGTGTCGGAAAATACAAGTCCATTGTTGCCATGACTTTCACCAATAAAGCAGCAATGGAAATGAAAACTAGAATAATCAATACCTTGGACGGACTAGCAACGAGGAATACTAGCACCAAGATAAGCTCAATGAGAGAAAACTTACTTGAGGCGCTTCCAATTGATGAGTTAGAATTAATGGCGAGAGCAAAACAAACGCTACATGAAATATTACATGGGTATGAAGAATTTCACGTTTCAACCATCGATAAATTCAATTTAAAACTAATCCGTTCCTTTAGTAGGGATTTAGACATTCAAGGCGACTTTGAAGTTGTATTAAATGAAAGTCAAGTGTTAGCAGAAGTAGTAGATTCAATGCTAAACCGACTTGGCGTTGATGGTTATGAAAACTTAACCGCCTTAGTAAAAAGATACGCAAAGTTTAATTTTGAAGAGGGAAAAAAATGGAATTTTAGGGATCAACTCATCGATTTTGCTGGTGTGTTGAGTAATGAAAAATACCATGCACATGTCCAAAAACTCATCGAAATGACCTTAGATGATGACGCTTTCAAAAATTTACTCAAAGATATAAAAGACATTGAGGCGCCCTTTTTACAAACCGCAGGAACACTTTACAACACCTATGTATCGTTGGGCCTTGACGTCGACAAGATTCCAAACAAATCCGTAACCAATAATCAAATACTTGCTCTAGGCAAATACGATTATTTCCCAATCAAAAAATCGGGTTTATTCACAAAAAAAGTTGATGATTTGCTAAAGGATGAAGCAAAATGCGATTTTATACCTAACGAGTTGCGCTTAGGTCTATTAAACATTGATGAAGAATTTCAAGGGAATATCCCCCGATTTTTGCTTTTGGAAGCATATAAGAATAACTTTTTCAATATGGCCTTGCTTCAATTTATTGCAAGTGAAATGGACATAATCAAAAAAGAGGAGCAAATTATTCGAATTTCGGAATTCAACAAAATGATTAGCGTTTTAGTTAGAGATGAAGAAGCCCCCTACATTTACGAACGGCTTGGTAATCGTTTAAGTTATTTCTTACTAGATGAATTTCAAGACACATCGCGCCTTCAATGGTTAAACCTAATTCCTTTACTCCACGAATCATTATCAAAAAACAACCGAAACCTTATCGTAGGAGATCCAAAACAATCCATATACCGATTTAATAATGGATTAGCCGATCAGTTTGTATCGCTTCCCGCAATTTATAATCCCGAACAAAATGCGCTCACGCAGACACAATCCGATTATTTTAATTCTCGTGGCGCTCTTAGAACATTAACAAATAATTATCGCTCATCGAAACAAATCGTAGCCTTTAATAATGCATTTTTTGAGCAACTCATTCCTAATTTATCAGCCAAATCAGCTGAATTCTATTCTTCTTTGCATCAAGAATCACAATCAAATAAAGAGGGCTTCGTTCGCTTGGTGTCACAAGCAAAAGAATCATGTGATGGAGATTTAATAGAGGATATTATTGCAATAATCGAACAATGCATTGAAGATGACTATGACCCTGCAGACATTTGCATCTTATCAGAAACAAAAAAAATAGGGAATGCAATTGCCAACGGCCTAAGCAATGCTGGGTACAAAATCGTTTCCGTTGATTCCCTGTTAATTACGAACGATTCAAAAGTTCGACTATGCTTATCCTATCTAAAAAGACGCGAAAAACCATCTAATACAACAGAAATAAAGCGGTTTGCAGAAAGTTATTTTAGAATAGTTACTGGAAATGCAGGAAGTGAATACCTTTCTTATTTTGAAGAAACAATCAATGCGAAAGGTAAGCTAATACGAGGATTTAATGAAACTCGCTTCCTAGATGATAAATTTGGTGGGGTAATTAATTTCTTTTGCGCCTATGAAAACTTATATGATTTAATACAAAAGTTCTTCAAACTAATGCAGTGGAAAGAGTCAGAAGAAGCCTACTTGCATCATTTTGCCGATGTATGTTTTGCCTTCCAATCCACGCGGCAATCGGATATTACAACCTTTAATGCCTATATCGATGAAAATAAAAATAGCATTGCGATTCAATTGCCTGAATCAAGAGATGCCATTAAAGTAATGACCATTCATAAATCAAAAGGATTAGAATTTCCGGTTGTAATTTTACCTCAAATCGACTTTTATTTAAAATTCTTATCATTTGCCAACTACCTCATTGATGCTGGAGAGCAGATTTTATATAAAAATTTATCCTTAAGCAGCGGTATTGAACCAGTAAGATTATTTTCTGAGATTGAAAAAGAATTGATTTTAACAGATAAAATGAATCTCTTTTACGTAGCGATGACCCGGCCAGAAAATAGGTTATATGCCTTTAATCATTTCTCAAAAGGTAATTTTGGAGAATTAGTTCATGCTGCCTTACAAAAAATAGCTGATCCTTCTATTATTGATATGGTTCCGCTTATCTATGAACAAGGCGATGAAAATGAAAAAAAGGAATATAAAGAGCCCAAAGAAGATGAATTCTACTGCCCAACGGAACATCATGATAGGCTTTGGTACCCTGACATTGTATTGCGTGCCAATCACGACGAAGCTTTTTCATCAGATGAGATCTTATACGGCAACTCTTTTCATTTGTTAATGGCCCAAGTTAATAAACTCGATGAACTCGATGAAACACTTAGTAAACTAATCGCTAATGAAGAAATCAATGGTATTTATGAAGAACGTTTATTGCGAGAGGCTAAAGGACTTTTGGGCAATTCTATTTACAAGAATTTTATTGAACATTCCAACGATATTCGAAGCGAGACAACCATTATTGTGGGGCCAAAAGAAGTGAAACGACCCGATAAAATAATCTTCTTGTCTGATAAAATAATCATTATTGACTTTAAAACAGGTGCTAAGCAAAGCAAGCATATTGATCAAGCTATTACGTATCAAGGAATTATGAATGAAATGTTTGAATTACCAACTGAAACGTATTTATACTATTCCGCTAGCTCTGAATTAATCATTTGCTAAAAGGAGCCATGGCGCAGCGCTTTTTAGGAAGGTATAGATAATGGGATGAGGAATATCTCTAGTAGACGATACTTGAGGATAGAATGCGCAGACCACAAAAAACGTTAATTCTTTTACCGAAAATATTTCAGGGTCATCAAATTGATTTTTAGCTTCAATATCGATCCACTCACCGGCCAAATCATCTAATAATTTAGGATAAAGACTATAGCGCGTGGCAGTTAACTCGGTTGTTGTAAAATTTTCATAAAGCTTAGCAAAAATTCGAGTGTTTGGCGTGATTTCAATTTGTTCAAAATAGGGCCCAGACGACAAATTCTCAGAAATTAACTTATCCCCAACTGCATTTAGGTTATTTGCAGCAATTAGGAATTCCATGAATAGCTTAAAAGATTCACCAGTAGCAAGAACAGGCTTATTTATTTCGATGAGGCGCTTAAATATCCCATTTAAAAAAAACGAATTTTGATAAGGGCCCGGAGCAATCCAAAAAGCATCATATTGGGAAAAGTAAGCTGGTTTTTGTTGCGCAGCATCGCTTATCTTGATCCAATAATAATTAATTTCTACATCTAAGAATATGGAAGCGTGATCTAAGGAAAGATTGGTAGCGTGGTGAGCATTAAAAGTAAAATTATAATCACCAATTATGGCAATTTTTAATGGTTCCATCTCGTTAAAAAAATGCCTTAGATAACCGTTGGATTATCTTCGAAAATAACCGCTATATTTTGCATTTTGAATGTAAATGGAATCAATCAAACTTGTCGTTGGATTATTCCTGTATACATAACATGAAAAATTACAATCAAAGAAAGAATAATCGCCTGTATTATCAGATTGCTGCTTAATATTTGAAAAAGCAACAGTATGAGGCACATTATATAATTCCCTAGACTGCCAAATGGAGCTGTTGTTGTCAGTGTAGGTTACCTCAAAACCAGGAGCATTAATATTATCACCGTAATTTTGTGCGTTAATCGCAGAATTTGTATGATAATTATTAAACATGGTAAGCGTTGGTTCCATATTTGCGGCCGCATCCCAATTTAAAGCACCTAGTTTTAACCTTATGGATAAAGGTTGATTAGGAGAAGTCATCTCTGCCATATACACCATGAAAGATGGATTTGGTGATGGATTAATATCAACGATGTTGTCAGTGTTTCCTAAATAACTATTTACATTTTGGGTAAGTTCAACTTGAGTTCCGTTGACATATCCATTAAATGTACAAGTAAGATTTACAGTGCTTGTTGGAGGGGGGATTACTTCATGCTCGATGCACGAAGAAACAGAAACCAAAAGAACTAATGCGGAAAGAAAGTTTATTAAAATTCTCATAATTATAAAATTTAGTTAACAAAGTTAAACGAATTAACGCAAAATATCAAAAAAAGATGCCTAGAGATTTATTATTGCTAAAATATTTGTAAAACTGATGAGCTAGATGGCGTAAAGAACTCTGTCTCTGCTACGCCTTAGAGAATCGCACGACATAAGGATTTGGAGCGGGTGATAGAATAGGAAGGTTCTCCTGAATTTAATTCTAAAAGAGTGAGAATGAGTGCGAAAATGAAGAAAAGTCAGGTGATTAATCATCGCTCTCGCTCTGTTTCTCACTCTTCCTTTTGTGACCTCGCCAGGAATCGAACCTGGATCAAAAGTTTAGGAAACTTCTATTCTATCCGTTGAACTACGAAGTCAGTGGTCTACTTTTTTAAAATCAATAGCCTTTGATGATTTTGTCCTTTCCTACATTCCAAAACATAAGACCCAGAAGCCAATTCTTCTGTATTCAGGTAACAAGTGCTAGTAAAGGAAATGTGTTGATAAACGCAGCGACCATTCAAATCATAAATGGCAAGAGCTGTTTGTGGCAACAATCCTTCAACCGTAAATCCGTTTTCCCACGGATTTGGATAAATCAGTATATGAAATCCTTGTTCCTCAGACAAAGAAGCGCAGGATTGAACAAAAATGGAGTCATAGAACATACTGCTTCCTGCGGCATTTCCAGCACTTAAAGAAACTTGGTAGGCACCTGCTGTCATGTATGCATGACTTGGGTTTTGTAAAGTTGATAGGTTGCCGTCTCCGAAATCCCAAGACCATGTGTTAGGTTGATTGCTCGATGCATCCGTAAAAGTAATGGCTTGTTCAGCACACACTGTTGTTGCACTACTGCTAAATTGAGCCACCGGCGCAATCGGTGGGGGTGCGAGATTAAATAAGACCTGAAAATCATCGAAATAGTAACCATCCGCTGTCGTGCCTCCATCTGATTTAAGTTGAAATCTGAGTTTGATGATTTGACCTAAGTAATCACTCAAATTAATTTCTTCTATTACCCAAGAAGACCTAACCCCCTCGTACACGGGCTGGTTGTTCGGCTGAACACTCCCATTGGCACTTGTTCCAAGAACCGTATAATTACCACATTGTCCAATCCAAGTGGTGCCACCATCTGTGGAAACTTGAAATTGTACAAAATCAAAATCTGCCTCTAAATTCCATTTAGCGTAAAACTTAACCATGGCATCGCTTGCGTTAGTAAGATCAACGGTTGGAACATATGTGTAGGTTTTGTTGGTATTGTTCGAATAATTTCCTGTTGGAGTATCCGTGAAAGATTTGGTTGCTGAGACATAGGTGGTGGTAGTGGTAGACCAATTACCTGTCCAATTGGCGGCAGAAGTCGCGTCTTCAGTAACTTGAACCGTTAATGAACCATAAGTTTTAGTGATGGTGTCCCTTTTGATCCATAGACCGTAATCCGTTTTTAAAACATATTTAATTTGATCTCCAAATTGGATGTTTGGGTTTAAAGAATATGATATATTGCCGTTAACCAACTGCTGCTGGAATAAGTTATAAACTAGAGGAGCCCCAATGTTCGTAATATTCAGAATAGGATCTATCGAAACACTAACTGAACCAGCTTCTCGACCAAGTCTTTTGGCGGAATGGGTGAAATTACCTGTAAGCGAAGGAATCATGGCAGGATCGGTTTCCTGAACCACGAGATATTGCTTGGCTATGTGAGCTAGAATTAAGTTTGGAAAAAGCATGCCTTTACAGGTGCTTACAATTTCTGATTGAGGCTGCCAAAAGGCTGTTCCTACTTCGGGAGTATTAACAAATATGGTGTCTTTTTGCCCTACACCAACATCAACTTTATACATATAATCATCTGAATCACCTGAAGCTGGATACAAGGCAGAACTTTTCATTGCTGTATAGCCATTATGTTCTACCATGTGATTTGTAAAATCCTGAAAATAATTATGATGTTGGGCAAATTCTGCCGTGGTTGTCCCAATTGGAAATAAAATATCTTGGGCATAAGTATGTGCATTGAATGCCGTGATAAAATCGTTGTTTTGAACCAACCACCGAATAGCTTGTGTTTCTGGCTCTGAGAAGGCTGAAGTGCCACAATAAGTATCATTGCTAGTATTAGTAGAGGTGCCCGTGGTATTCCAACCGTACGAATAATTGCGATTTAGGTCGACGCCATATACTCCTCCTCCATTGTTTCTTCTATTTTTTCGCCACATTCCTCCACCATTTGGATTTGTGGTCTGGTTATACACGTATCCGTCGGCATTGATACACGGTACAAAATACATTTGGAAATTATTCACCAAATAACTTACCTCATCGTTTGTACCATAATTTTCTAAAATGAACCACATATAAAAAATGGTTTCCATCAAACTCATAGGCTCTCTGGCGTGGTGAATGGCGGTATATAGTACCTTCGCTTCAGCCTCGTCTACATTGGGATTATCTGAGATTCGAACGTGATAAATGGGCCTATTTTCATGGGTTAAAAAATTGGATATTTGACTTTTCTGGGTGATTAAATTGGGGTATGTCGCAAACATTTCATCTAACTCAGCCAACATTTCGTTGTAGGTTAAATAGCCACCCATGGATCCCAAATTAAAATGAGTTGGTGTGGCAGGATTAGTATAAAACCCTCCACTTGCGCCAGCAGCGCCAGAGCAATTGGCATTTCGCAGGGTTTGGTCACTTGCCGGCTCCATTAAAATTTGCTCATAATAAGAAACAACATCTGCAATAAGAATCTCGATATTTACATTTAAGGCCTGCATCGTTGCCACTTCTGAAGCTGAAAAATCAGAAATGAAAAATTGACCCTCTTTGTGGATTCCATGGTCTATGGTTACCCCATGCTGAGAAAGCATAGCGAGGCCTGCATCATCGGTGATAATTTTCACCCTACTATAATTTTGAGCAAAGGAATAAGCACAAACAAACGAAAAGAAAAAGAAGAGCAATTGACGATTCATAATTATTAATTTTGGATTGGCAAATTAACAAATAAAAATAGAAACTTGAGCCAATTATTGAGTTAATAATCTCTTGCTGAAAACGAATAAAATAATAATACAGATTTATGCCCATCTAGCAACTTTATGGATAAAAAGTAGTTATAATATTGCTGCATTTAACTTATCGCTGTAAATTAGCCTTTCAAGTGAGAAATTTTACTATTTTATTTTTTATATTTTTTGGACTAACGGCATACGCTCAGAAAATCAGCATGACCCCCAATCAAGGTCAATGGGATGAGCGAATTGATTTCAGCGTACCCATTCAATCTGGAAAACTGTACATAGAGAATGACGGTTTAACGTTTTGGCTATTCGAACATGCAGACCCACACGAAGGTAAAATCAAGCCAAGCCAAACGTCCTATCAGGGAATTTTTCAAAAATTTGTCAACTGCCATACCACTCAGCCAAAAACGCGAGGAAAAGCATCCGATCATTACTCCAATTTTCTCATCGGTTCAGATAGCAGTAAATGGAAACACCACGTTTACGATTATCAAGAGGTCGTTTACGAAGAATTGTACACCGGAATTGACTTATTTTATTCAAGCACAAAAGATCAACTTTCATACTGTTTTAAAGTGAATCCTAACGGACAAGCAACACAAATTAAACTAAAAATTGAGGGTGCTAACGCTGTTTATATTGATGCAAAGGGGAATTTAGTTATGGACCACCGTTTTGGTCAAATCACCCAATCCAAATTAGTAGCTTGGGCTTTTGTAGATGGAAAAAGAGAAGATGTAGCCGTTCGCTTTGAAAAATCAGAGGGCATAGTTGGCCTTCACTTTCCTGATAATCTGCCAAAATTCGACTCCTTGTTTATCGATCCCAACTTAACCTTTTCGACATTTACGGGTTCATCAGCCGACAACTGGGGTTTCACCGCCACACCAGATGTAGCCGGCAACTTATATGGAGCAGGAATCGTTTTTGGCTATGGCTACCCCACCACTGCTGGTGCCTATGACCTCACCTACAACAATGGAGAGGGCATTCCTTTTGACGTTGGCATTACCAAGTTCAATGCTACTGGCTCTAATTTACTCTATTCAACCTACCTCGGTGGAGCTGGAAACGAAACCCCCCATAGTATTATTTGTGGTTCGAATGGAGAATTGTATATTTATGGTGTAACCTCTTCCCCTAACTTTCCTATTTCTCCTGGTGCCTACGATGCCACTTTCAACGGCGGACCGGCTGAAATGGAAAACTCGCTAAGTTTTTCAGGAAGTGATATTTACATAGCGAAAATCAGTACTAATGGCGCGACTTTATTGGCCTCTACTTATTTGGGGGGAAGTGGTACAGATGGACTAAACATCAACACCCTGCATTACAATTACGGCGACCAATTCCGCGGAGAAATAATTTTGGATGCCAATAACAACATTTACATCGCCAGCACCACGGCTTCATCGAATTTTCCTGTGACATCAGCTACCACTTTAAATGGAAGCCAAGACGCAGTGATATGCAAGTTTTCAAACAACTTGAATACTTTGTTGTGGAGCACCTATTTCGGAGGAAGCGGTCAAGATTCTGGTAATTCAATAGACATCAGTCCTGCCGGCTTTGTATATGCCACGGGGGGAACAACATCCTCATCCTTACCAGGAATTTTTTCAGGGAATGATTTAACCTTCAACGGCGGTATCAGCGATGGATACCTCATCAAACTTAATCCAGCGAATGGTAGCCTTACGGAAGGAACCTTTATGGGTATGGGAGAGTACGATCAATCGTATTTCGTGCGTTGCGACCCCTCCAATCAAGTATATGTTTACGGGCAAACGGAGTCGAACTGGGGCATTACACCAGGATGTACAGGAACACCAAATTCCGGTCAATTTCTTAGAAAATATGATCCCAATCTCCAAACGATACAATGGACAACAACCATTGGCGCTGGAAGTGGCCATGTTGAAATTTCTCCCACGGCCTTTTTAATTTCCGATTGTTATGAAATTTACATCGCTGGGTGGGGTGGCACTTTAAATGCGAATAGTTCTGTCTCTCAAGCCCTCAATTCCAGCTCCAATGGCTTCCCGATTTCCCCCAATGCCTTTCAAAACAATACCAACGGATCTAATTTTTACTTAGCCGTCTTCTCCTCAGATGCACAGCAGCTAAAATATGGCACTTATATGGGAGGGCTAACCAGCAGTTCCAATCATGTAGATGGCGGCACTAGTCGCTTTGACAAATCAGGTCGAATTTACCATGCCGTATGTGGGGCTTGTGGTGGAAATAATTTCGGTTTTACATCCACTCCCGGTAGTTGGTCTCCCCAAAATCCAAGTCCAAATTGTAATATGGCCGTTTTTAAATTTGATCTGAGCACCTTGGATGCCATTTTTGCCCAACCCTCACCCTTAGTTTGTATTCCACAACCTGTTGTATTCACCAACACCAGTGTGAATGGCAACAGTTATTATTGGGATTTTGGCGACAATACCAATTCAACGGCCTTTCAACCCAATCATTACTACACATCTCCTGGCGTATATACAGTAACCTTAATCGTTTCGGATTCCGCGAACTGTTACATTCCAGATACTGCCGTTATCCAAGTTAACATCGGAAATTTTGAGGGAGGTGTTACCATACCTCCTAACCCTATTTGTTCAGGATCACCATATCAACTAGAAGCTTTTGGAGGCTCGACATACACCTGGAGTCCAGCCAATCTTCTCGATAATGCAAACATTGCAAATCCAACTGCGACTGTTTACACCAATACTGTTTTTACCGTCATTGTAAGCGACAGCTGCGGGACAGACACCCTGCAAGTTCCTCTTAATGTAGTATCTTTAAATTTAACCCTTTCCCCTGACACTTCTATTTGTATTGGAGAGAGCACCCCATTAAATGCAATAGGGAATGGCACCATCCAGTGGACCCCAAGCACATTTTTGAATATCGCAACTGGGGCCAACGTTATCTCCACACCAGATACTAGCACCAATTATATTGCAGTGCTAACCAGCCCAGAGGGATGTAGTATTCAAGACACCGTTTCAGTGAATGTATATTTTACACCACCAAGTTCCAATTTACAAGACACCCTCATCATTTGCTTAGGAAATTCTGCCGCGCTCAGTGTTTCTGGAGCCAACACCTACCTTTGGTCACCCAACGTATCAATTTCGACTACGGTTGGGCCGAATGTTACCCTATCACCTACTCAAAACATGTATTACTACTGTACCTTCACAAATGCTTGCGGAAGTATTGTAGACTCCATTTATATTAATCTGCTGGTGGCCAACATAACCGCGGGCAATGATACTGTTATTTGTCCCAACCAAATAGCCATGCTATGGGCCAATGGTGCCTTGTATTACCAATGGAGTCCTTCTCAATTTGTGGTGAATCAAACGGGAAATCAAGTTTGGGTTAGCCCCACCAATTCCACCTTATTTCAAGTGATTGGAACCGATGTAAACGGTTGTAAGGATACGGCATTTGTAGAAGTAGTTTTACACCCCCAACCCTTTATTCAATTAAATCCAGTTGTTCAAGCATTTTATGGTGATTTAATCCAATTGAATGCTGTGACAAATCAACCGGGTGTATTTACATGGAGTCCCCCAGAGTTTTTGTCCTGTATAAATTGTGCAAATCCAATTGCAAACCCAGACCAAGACTTCACCTATTTTGTAAGTTTTATCGATGCAAATGGTTGTATAGCAGAGAATCTAGTTTCCATAACTTACGATGCTGTAATCTACGTTCCAAACACCTTTATTCCAGACGGCAATGGAACAAACGACCTTTTTGGTGTTTACGGAGGAAACATTTCTGTTATGAAGATGTTGATTTTTGACCGCTGGGGGGAATTAATTCACACCCTAAATTCCACCTCAGAATTTTGGGATGGAACCTATAATGGCAATTCTTGTCAAGACGGCACCTATACTTGGCGCTTATTTTATTCGGATAAGCAAGATAAGAAATATGAACTTACAGGCCATGTAAATCTGCTTAGATAAAGAAAAAGCATGATTAAATTCTTACCTTTGACACTGATATGTCGCTAAAAATAAAATCTTTCGAGTTCAACGCCTTTCAAGAAAATACCTTTGTTGTATCCGATACAGAAAGAAACGCAATTGTTATCGATCCGGGCTGCTATTCACGTGATGAGGAGCAGGAACTAGCCGCATATATTAAGCACGAGCAACTTAATATTGTGGCACTTTTAAACACACACGCTCATATCGATCATGTATTAGGGAATGCCTTTATAAAAGAAAACTATGGTGTTGATTATTACTTACACCAGGAAGATATTACTACCCTAAATGCTGTCCAACAATACGCTTCATTATATGGTTTCGAAGGGTATCGCTTATCTCCGGAGCCTGATTTTTTAATAGAGGACCAATCGGAATTAGTTTTCGGATCCATGCGCATTAAGGTATTGCATACGCCCGGACATTGCCCCGGACATGTTGTATTTTATTTTGAATCAGAAGGAATCGTGATAAATGGCGATGTATTATTTAATGGTAGTTTTGGTCGAACAGACTTACCCGGTGGAAATTTAGAAACGCTTAAATCCAGCATCTTTAAAACGATGTTTACCATGCCAGACAAAACCCTTGTGTATTGCGGTCACGGCCCCTCAACCACGATTAAAAAAGAGCGACTAAGCAATTACATACATCAATTTTAATCCATGAGAATAGGCATTAACACCCGTAACCTTATTCCCAATAAAATGGAAGGTTTTGGGCACTATACCTTTGAAATAGTATCACGATTAATTTCGAATCATCCCGAACATGAGTTTATTCTTTTTTTTGACCGTCCAATAGATCCATCTTTTACGTTTGGTCCAAATGCTAAAGGCATTGTGTTATCACCACCAACTCGTCATCCAATTTTATACCTTATATGGTTTGAAATAAAATTACCAAGGGCCTTAAAAAAACATCGGATTGACTTATTTTATTCACCCGATGGTTATTGTTCACTAAGAACGAAAGTACCACAAGTGGCGGTCATTCACGATATTAATTTTGAGCATAACCCTAAGGATTTGCCCAAATTAATTGGAGCTTATTTGCGCTATTTCTTTCCTAAGTTCGCTCAGAAAGCAAAGCATATTATTACCGTATCGGAATACTCTAAATCGGATATACAGCAAACCTATAAAATTACGCCGGAGGGTATTAGCGTTATTCCAAACAGCTCCAACGACGTGTTTAAAGAAATTAGCCTATCGGAGCGAACAAAGACAAAAGCAACATGGACGCAGGAGCTTGATTATTTCTTGTTTGTAGGGTCCTTGCACCCAAGGAAAAACGTACAACGATTGATCCATGCGTTTGAAATAATTGCATCTGAAAACAAGGAAATTCTCCTAGTGATTGTTGGGACAAAAATGTGGCGTTCGAGTACATTAAAGATTCCAAGTTCTCTTGATGACCGAATAATTTTTACAGGTCACCTTCCATTGGAAGAACTTGCAGCCATTATGGGAAGTGCTTTAGCCTTAACATACGTCCCATATTTTGAAGGGTTTGGCATTCCATTAGTTGAAGCCATGAAATGTGGCGTACCTATTTTGGCGGCCAATACCACTAGTTTACCGGAGGTTGCAGGGAATGCGGCCATTTATTGTAATCCATTTGACACAGAAGAGATTGCCGAAGGGATGAGACAATTACTCACCAATAAATCCCTAAGAGAAGAGTTATCTCAAGTTGGTTTAAAACGAGCGGAATTATTTTCTTGGGATGCTTCTGCAGAAAAAGTTTGGACGATCTTAGAAAATACGATTTCAGGAAAATAGAAACCTCTTTATTTAAGGCATTTAAAGTAATCAAAAGGCTCCAAGCACTCCTGACATTGATAATGTGCTTTGCAAGCAGTACTGCCAAACTGACTAATCATTTTGGTATTTATTGTATCACATAATGGACAGGGCACAGGCGTTGGCACACCAAACAATACGCTTTTATCCAATTCGTTTACTGGCGGAGCAATACCATATTCTTTTAGTTTCTTTCGTCCATTTTCTGATAGCCAATCCGTTGTCCAAGCAGGAGAAAGAACAGAAACGACTTGCACATTATCTATTCCATTAAGAAGTAAGTTGGCTTTAATATCGTCTTCAATCACTTGCATTGCAGGGCAACCGCTATATGTTGGCGTAATGGTGATTTCCCAAGCGCCATTTTCTAATTGCTTAACACCCCTAACGACGCCTAAATCAAGAATTGATAAAACGGGCACCTCGGGATCATTAACCGACGCTAGCCAATCATAGATTTGGTCATTGCTTACCATTCCATATTAGGGTAGGTTCGCTGCATATATTGCAATTCAGCCAAAAGAAAGCCCATGTGTTCAGAGTGTCTTCCTAAACGACCACCTTGGAATTGCCAATTATTGTTAGGGATTTCTAGTTTTGCTTGCAGCAAAATAGCATCCACGTGTTCTTTCCAACTATTTTTGAGGTGAGACAAGTCAGGAATTACCTTATTTTCCCTCAAATAAAGATCTACCTCATCTTCAAAAAACAGTTCATCCGTATATCGCCACAAAGTATTTAGAGATTCTTGCATTTTGAGATGCGATTCATCCGTACCATCACCTAGCCTAATCAACCATTCTGATGAATGTTTAAGGTGATACCGCGTTTCTTTTAACGATTTTTCAGCGATAGCAGCAAGTTGTTTATTACTTGATAATTGTAATGTCTCAAAAAGATTTTTTCGATAAGCATCGAAAAAAAATTGACGCAGTATTGTGTCGCCGAAATGACCATTCACTTGTTCAACTAAGAGGCAATTCACATATTCTTTTTCGAGTCGCAAGAATGCAAAATCGTCTCCTTTTCTCCCTTTACCCTCAATTTCACCGGCATAATTAAGTAAACTTGTCGCTTGTCCAATTAAATCTAATGAGATATTCGTTAGCGCTATGTCCTCCTCAAGAATTGGTCCGTGACCGCACCATTCTGCCAATCGCTGACCTAGAATGAGACTATCATCTCCTAGCCTCAATACATATTTTAATAGGTGCTCTTTCATCTTTTACATGTGTGAAATACCATCCGGCACATCATAAAAAGTAGGGTGACGGTAGACCTTAGAATTTGAAGGGTCATAAAAAGCATCCGCTTCAGAGGCATCAGAGGCAAAGACATTGTTTGATGCCACCACCCAGATGGAAATTCCCTCCGAACGCCTGGTATACACATCGCGCGCATTGTCAACTGCTAATTGAGCGTCTGGTGCTCTTAAGCTTCCAACATGTTTATGATTTAAACCTTGCTTACTTCGGATAAACACTTCCCAAAGAGGCCATTCTTGTTCTGACATAATTTATTTTTATGCTGTTAATAAATTAATTGCGTTTCTTTTTATGGCATGAGCCATCGCGGCATCTCGCACCCATTTTCCATTTTCCTTTGCTTTCTTTCGTGCCTCAATCCGTTCTTTATTACACGGGCCGTTACCGTTTACGACTTGCCAAAACTCATCCCAATTAATGGGGCTTGTGATGTAATGATTTGTTTTTTCATCCCATATTAAATTTTCATCGGGGATAGTAAGTCCAATTAATTCTGCTTGAGGAACGGTAACATCAACAAACTGCTGTCTTAATTCGTCATTAGTATTACGCTTAATCTTCCATTTCATAGATTGAGCGGTATGTTTAGACGTTGCATCGTTGGGACCAAACATCATTAAAGCTGGCCACCAAAAACGATTTAAAGCATCTTGAGCCATTGCTTTTTGTTCAGGCGATCCATTCGCTAAGCTCATCATAATTTCATATCCTTGACGCTGATGAAAAGATTCTTCTTTACATACTCGGACCATTGCTCGGGCATACGGCCCGTATGAACAGCGACAAAGTGGCACTTGATTCATGATGGCTGCACCGTCGACTAACCAACCAATAGCGCCCATATCGGCCCATGACAAAGTAGGGTAATTAAAAATAGAAGAATACTTAGCTCTGCCTTCGTGCAAGTCATCAATTAGCTCTTCTCTATCTGCACCAAGTGTTTCAGTGGCGCTATATAGGTATAAACCATGTCCTGCCTCATCCTGCACTTTTGCTAGCAAAACCGCCTTCCGACGTAAATTGGGAGCCCGCGTAATCCAATTACCTTCAGGTAACATCCCAACAACTTCTGAATGAGCATGCTGAGAGATTTGACGAATCAAGGTTTGGCGATAATCATCTGGCATCCAATCCTTCGGTTCAATTTTTATGTCCCTATCAATTTTAGATTGGAAATTACTTTCTAGTAAGTCAATAGATGTTGTTTCCATTTTAAATACAGTATTTATACAAATATAGTCAATTGAAATTTTTGATTAAACAATTACAGCAGTAAATAGTTCTTTTAAAGAATATCAAAAATGTGAAAGTTTAATTACTTTTGAAGCGTTAAAGCAAAAGGCATGACCCCTAAATTTAATAATCACAAGGTAATGAACGTCTCTAAGGCAAGAAAAGATCTGGCGCACTTGTGTAAAATTGAGGAGGATTTGTCAACGGTAAAATTAACCTTAATCAATTTCTGCGTTTGACATTCGATTCAAGTCATATTAAATCGGAAAATAAACCTCGGCTTATTTTTATTGATTTCGCAAGAAGTATCGCCATCATTTTGATGATTGAGGGACATTTTACAGGGTCTGCACTTTCAAAAGCTTATCAGAATGATAGTTACCTGCTTTACACTATTTGGCATAATATACATGGCCTAACTTCGCCACTTTTTTTCACCATCACAGGGGTGATTTTTGTTTACTTACTTTCTGCGGATAACAGCACCTCTTTTTTTAAAAATGAACGTGTAAAAAAAGGGTTTAGAAGGGTATTGGAATTAATTTTTTGGGGTTATTTTATTCAATTAAATTTATGGAGTATTTCCAAGTCAATTTATTACGGAAGTAAATTTAGTCTAGATTGGTTTTATGCCTTTCACGTTCTTCAATCAATAGGATTTGGAATATTTTTTCTACTAATAATTTATGGTATTTTTAAATGGATTAAGAAAGGATCACTCTATTGGTATTACCTCATAGGAGGTATAGCAATGTTTATTTGCTATGGGTATATGAGACACTACATCCAAATGGATGAGTTGGAAATTTCTAATGCATTAAAGAAAGGCAGGACTTTATCCCCTCATTATTTCCCACATAAGTTCCCCAGCTTTATTCAAAATATGTTTTACGGTAAATTTTCTTCCTTTACTTTTTTAAGGTATTCGATTTATGTCATACTAGGTGGTATGCTAGGAAGTATCATTCGAATTTTTGAACACAAAACAAAAGAATGGTGGTTTGGAACGATATTTCTTGCAGCCGGAATAATCATAAGCAATTGTATTCAACCACTTTTAAGAATCCTAGATGGCTTATTAATAGGAGATGCTTTAAGTTCTGGCAAATTTTTTGTGTTAACCTCTTTCGATTTTATCCGTTTTGGACAAGTTGTTTCCATTCTGGGCTTATTGATGCTTATGGTCAAATTCTTCACTATTAAAGCTAAGTTATTCCTAAAACTAGGTCAAAATACCTTGCCTATTTATGTCGTTCATGTCATTATTTTATATGGAGGAATTTTGGGTGTTGGGCTCAATCCTTTACTATTCAATGAAAATCTTAATCCATGGATGGCGGCTGGAATTTCAGCAACTGCCATTTTACTATTCACTGTAATGGTTGCCTATATTGAAATTATAAAAGAAAAATATTCCGCTTTTATTCGTCTAATTACCTTCAAAAATAAAAAATGAAACATTGGCTTCTAATTTTACTCTGTTTACTTTTTGGTAGTACAATCGCTCAACCAACCAATATTTTATTTGTTGGAAACAGTTATACCCAAATGAACAATCTGTATAAGGTTTATCAAAATCTTGCAAATTCTAAAGGGAAAAATGTTTTTGCAGACACCTTAGCGGTTGGAGGTAGTTCACTTAAGGGTCATGTACTTCGTGATAATACCTATAAAAAATTTAAGGCTCGAAGCTGGGACTATGTTATTTTACAGGGATTTAGTCGCGAGTTATCGGTAGACTCCTCTATTATTTCAACAGAAACCATTCCATATGCACAGCAATTAATCGATAGTATAAAAAAATACAACCCTTGTGTAAGCATCTATTATTATATGACTTGGGGCTATGCTCAAGGTTTTAAGGATTCCATTACCCTTGACTCCTATGAAATGATGCAAGAACGAATTCAGAAAGGGTATTTACAACTCAGTGATGCTACAGGTAAATTTCCCATAGCCCCAGTTGGTATGGTTTGGAAACAAGTAAGACTAAAATACCCAGAATTGAACTTGTATGCCCCTGACGAATCACACCCGAGTCCTTATGGAAGTTACCTTGCGGCTTGTACTTTTTATTCTTCCTTGTACAAAGAATCTCCTCTTAATGGCGAATTCCCTGTGCAAATCGAAGCTGCTATCGCTGAGAATATTCAAAAAAGTGCGGCTGAATATGTTTTGACCTATTACCCAAAATACAATCTTGATACCATTCAACTTTCATCTGAAGTAGTGGGTACAAAAATAGATTTCAGTATCCGTGAGGAATGGTTAGGCATTACACTCTACAATAGCTCGCCAATTGCGGATCAGTATTTTTGGGATTTTGGAAACGGCAAAACCTCTAATCAAAGAAATCCAAAACATTATTACGCGTCACCAGGCAAGTATTTCGTTACCTTACATATTAGAAAAGGATGTAATTGGTTTACGCTAAAAAAACCGGTTATTGTATCAAATAAAGTTAAGCATGCCAACCGTTCAAAGACAAGTGGGAAGAATTAGTTTACAGTTTATGCAGCTGGGCATAAAACTTAACGAGTTCATTAGTATAAACGTATGAACCGTTTGTCTGAAGATGGGCATTATCAAAGAAGTAATCAGGATTCGAATAAACTGGATTTGATTGGTCATATTGCCAAACTGTAGCATACCCATTGGTAAGCGTCCTCAATCGATCTGCAAAACCTATTGTTACGAATTTGAAATTTGGCGGTATCACCACAATTAACTCAATTTTATTTTTCTTGCAATAATTTTTAAATGACCTGAGCGCCCTAAGTTTTTGAATCAATTCTCCTGAAGAAGAATAAGTATAGGTTTCCTTGTTAAAAATTTTATTGAATGTCTTTTTTTGATGTGAGATAGGCATTGAGCCACATTGCATTATGGAATCATTTGCAGTAAACTTCTGCTGCTTGAATAGGAAGTTCGATTTGTTCAATTGGTGAACCACAAAAAGTTCATTCAATATCGGTTTCTTTTCCTTACGTTTAACTAGCTCCTTTCGAATAGCCTTGTATTTCAGTAAGGGGTACATTCTATCGAGACGGAATTTTAAGCTTTTAGCCACCTTTAACTCATCACTATCATCAACAACCAAAATGACAGATTTAGGTTTTTTATTACCCTTTGTTTCGAGTGTCAAACGCAATAAATATTCATGAAATGTAATATCCGAACCAGGAAAGGAAAGATTATAAGCAGATATGCCTAATGAATCTGTAAATACTTTAGCTATAACACTTCTGGCTCCTCTTGAAGACCCATAAATGAGTACATCTGATTGTATTTTTCCCGTAAGGATCATCTCCAACCTTTTGTCAATTTCCCGCTCAGGAGCAGAATCACGAACATATAGAAATCCTTTATCAAGGATAAAAAAACAAACAGTAAAAATGAATAGTCTTATGAATAATTTCTTCATCGCTTAAAACTGAAAATAAATAAATACCTGTTCATTCCCTGAAAGTACAATCACACACAGAATCAAAAATGAATAAAATAGCCACCTAAACGGCACATACCATTTCAAACCGAACCGTTCTAGGGCATATTTATTCTCCCTACCCATCCATTCAATAATGAAAAAGAAAATAATAAATGCAATGGTAAGATCGGCTAACTCAGGTAATTTAGGACTTTTAAATAAATCGGCGGAAAACATCCGTTTAATGAAATCAATCGCTTGCGTCAATGTATTAGCCCTAAAGAAAATCCATCCAAATAATACCATTAAAAAGGTGATAAGCATACCAAAAATTTCTCGAATACTGGGGAAATATCTACCCTGAGCGACGATTTCTAGGTTGTTTCGATTAGAATTTGTTAACATAAGTGGTAAGAAATAGACCGCATTTAGCCCTCCCCAGACTATAAATGTCCAGTTCGCTCCATGCCAAAACCCACTTACGAGAAAAATAATAAAGGTATTCCGGATTTTCATCAAGGTTCCACCTTTACTCCCTCCCAAGGGTATGTAAAGATAATCCCGAAACCACGTGGTAAGAGAAATATGCCACCTTCTCCAAAATTCTGCAATGTCTCTTGAAAAATATGGGAATGAAAAATTACGCAATAGTTCTATTCCAAATAAGCGAGAAGTACCTAGCGCTATATCAGAGTAGCCTGAGAAATCACAATAAATTTGTATTGAAAAGAAAAATGCTCCCATAAAAAGTGTGCTGCCGGAATAATCAGTGTACCCATCAAAAATCATATTTGCCCATTCAGCGCATCCATCAGCAATGACAACTTTTTTAAATAGCCCCCATAAAATTTGCCTTAATCCATCAACTGCTTTGCTGTAGTCAAATACCCTTTCTTTTTGAATTTGTGGTAAAAGATGTGTGGCTCTTTCAATAGGACCAGCTACTAGCAATGGAAAAAAAGCAACAAATACACTGAAATCGACCAATTTACCTTCACTTTTTATTCTATCGTAATAAATATCAATTACGTATGAAAGAACATGAAATGTGTAAAAAGAGATTCCTACAGGTAGAATTACATTCAATGTAATAGAAGAGGAATCAAGGTGCATCCCAAAACTATTAAATAGGCCTGTAAATGAATCGACAAAGAAATTATAATATTTAAAAACAGCTAAAAAGCCAATATTCATGATAATACTTAGCCTAAACCAAAACTTTTTCCATGAAATTGATTTGGCGGCGCCTATTCGAATACCAGTGAAATAACCTAAAAAAGTAGAGAAAGAAAGAAGGAGCAGGAAGCGCCAATCCCAACAGCCATAAAAAAACAAACTAGCACCAAGCAGCAGCATATTCTGCCACTTTATATTCTTCCCTGCTATAAACCAATAAAGAATAAATACGAGTAAAAAGAATAAAGCAAATTCAATGGAGTTAAAAACCATATTATTTATTACTTAAAAATTTTTAGAGAAACATGGGAATAGTAACTCTTCCATTACCCAATCTTTAGGTGCTAAGTGTAAACAAAGAAATAATTTAAATTGTAAATACATCTCTACTAATGCCACCAATGATTGATTCATTTTGTTCTATTTAACGATACAAATATAGTCATTTGCATTTTTTGAATCAAGGTTGATCTAAAGCATATCAAAATCCTTCGTTTTTAATTACTTTTGACGCGTTAAAGTAAGAGGCATGACACCTAAATTTCACAAACTAACCGTAAAGACTGTTTCTAAGTTAATTAAAGATGCGGTATCCATTGAATTTATTGTGCCAAAAGAGTTAGAGGAATCTTTTCAATACCTTCCTGGTCAATACCTTACACTAAAAACGCATATTCAAAACGAAGAAGTTCGTAGGTCCTATTCTTTGTGTTCCGCACCATCAGAGGGAAAATGGATGGTCGCTGTAAAACAAGTTGAAAATGGAATTTTCTCTACTTATGCTGTAAAACACTTGAAAAGTGGTGATGAAATAGAGGTTATGAATCCAATGGGTAATTTTCAATATGCATCTACACCCGGACAAAAAAAATCCATTGTCTTATTTGCTGCAGGAAGTGGCATCACACCGATGATGTCGATATTGAAAACAGTACTTACCAACGAAAAAGAGAGTGATGTTACCCTGTTTTATGGAAACAAAGGCTTTTATAGCGTTATATTTAGGGAAGAATTAGAGGCGTTAAAAAATGCTTTTATAGGGCGATTTCGCATTATTCATTTGTTTTCTCAAGAAAGTTTGGGTTCTCCTATACAGAAAGGTAGAATCGATAAAGAAAAAACAGATGCTTTGTACAAGGCCTTTTTAAAAAACCAAAAGATAGATGCTGTTTACCTTTGCGGACCAGAGCAAATGATTTTGGCAGTTAAAGAAAGTTTAGTGGGCTTCGGGGTTAAAAGTGAAAAAATTCATTTTGAACTCTTCCATGCTGGTTTAAAAACAGACAAAAAAATAGCGCCTGTAAAAAGTATTAATGCTTTTGATAGTCAAATAGAAGTTATTATTGATGGCGACAAGATTGCATTTCCTTTAGCATCGGATGGCCTTGCTATCTTAGATGCTGCACAAGAAGCTGGAGCAGATTTGCCTTATGCCTGTAAAGGAGGTGTTTGCTGCACGTGCAAAGCAAGATTATTAGAAGGAACAGTAAGCATGGATGTAAATTATGCTTTAGAAAAAGATGAGGTAGCGGCAGGTTATATCTTAAGCTGCCAAGCACACCCAACAAGTAATAAAGTGGTTATAACTTTTGATGAATAATTATGGGAATTTTTAGTTTTAAGAAGAAGACAAGTAACAGTGAATCTAAATGGAATGATTTAGTAGTTACTAATCTTCAAAAAATTAGTCACGATAGCTGTGTCATCACCTTTGGAATAGAAAAAGATAAAAAAACGGTCTTTAACTTTATTCCCGGTCAATACCTTACGATAGAAGTTGAAGTAAAAGGCACAGCCTACCGACGCTCTTATTCAATCTGCAGTTCCCCCTCAGATGACTTGCAAATTGCTGTAAAGAAAGTATCTAATGGAATTGTTTCAACCTATATCAATACCGATCTAAAAATTGGTGATATCATCAAATCAATGGTTCCAGAAGGAAATTTTAGTATTAATGACGAGAAAAACATGGTTGTTTTTGCCGCAGGAAGCGGTATCACTCCCATAGTATCTATTGCAAAAAGCATATCGCCAAGTGCAAGTATGAACCTGTTTTTTGGAAATAAAACCGGAGAAGACATTTTGTTTTTGGACGTATTAACGAAACTTCCAAACGTGGAAATTACGAATTATTTATCCCGAGAAGAAAATCCCAACTACAAAAAAGGCCGACTAGATAAGGCTACGATTACCGAAGAAATAAAAGCAAATTTAAGTTTGCTCAAAGCAGATGCGTTCTTGTTGTGTGGGCCAGAAAACATGATAAAAGAAGGAATAGATACACTTTCCTTCTTTGGTGTTAACCCTTCGAAAATTAAATACGAATTATTTACCCCTCCGATATTATTATTAAAAGAAGAGGTGAAAGTTGAATTTCATGGCGATTGTGCTCTAAGGGTTACGTTAGATCACGAAACAATTGACATATCAATGAAAGGAGATAAAAAAACGATCCTAGATGCAGTAGAAAACGCTGGATTTGATCCACCTTTTTCTTGTCGTGGAGGTGTTTGCTGTTCGTGTAAGGCAAAAATAATCGAAGGTGAAGCGACCATGCGCTTAAACTATTCATTAACCGATGAAGAAGTTAAAGATGGTTATATTCTAACCTGCCAAGCAAGACCAACTTCTGAAAAGCTAATTATTACCTATGATTAATAAAACAATTGTTGTAACAGGTGCGAGTAAAGGAATTGGAAAGGAAATCGTTTTATTATTAGCCGCTGAGGGCAAAAATACGATTATTGCTTTATCGAGAGACCTTGATTTAATGCACCAAAACTTCGATCACCTACCGAATGTGCATTCTTATTCATTTGATCTTAGCGGAGCCGTCATTTTACAAGCGACAGAAATATTCTCCGCACATGCTTCTGTAGATGTTTTAATTAATAATGCTGGCCTATTAATTAAGAAGCCCTTTGAAGAACTTTCAGCAGCTAACTTTCAACAATCATTTCAAGTAAATTTTTTCGGGGTAGTTGAATTAATTCAATATTTAACAAGTCGCTTAGAAATAAATGGCGCTCATGTGGTAAATATCAGTAGCATGGGAGCTTATCAGGGGAGCGCAAAATTTCCTGAATTAATCGCCTATGCCTCTTCGAAATCAGCTATTTGCAACTTTACAGAAGTATATGCAGAAGAAAAGAAAGATAGCAACATTCGAATGAATTGCTTGTGTTTAGGAGCTGTACAAACAGAAATGCTCGCCGAAGCATTCCCAGGCTATATGGCGAATACAAGTGCCAAAGAGATGGCTGCTTTTATTGCCGATTTCGCACTAAACAAAGGTGGGTTTTTTAATGGAAAAATCCTTCCTGTTTCAAATTCCACTCCATAGAAAAGCCTGATTTCTGGTCTTTTAATACTCGATTTTTTTTGTTACTTTTACACTACATGCTACCAAACGTAAAAAAAATCATTTTTTTTCTATTTAGTTTTTGCATCTTCAATGCATGGAATCAAGATATTCATTGGTCACAATTTAATGACAATCAATTATTTCAAAATCCAGCTAATGCCGGAAATTTTTATGGTGATCTCCGATTTATAGGCAATTATAGAGACCAATGGCGAAGCGTAAGTGTTCCATTTAGCACCTTTTCCATGTCCATCGATAAGCAAACGAAGAAACTTGGATACGGCATTATGGCGTTTCACGACCAAGCAGGCGACGGTAAATTTAGCACCATTGAATTACAAGGTAATGTATCGTATAATCTTAAATTAAGTGCTGATTCTGCCCATAATTTGCGCGGAGGTCTCAACATCGGCATGAATCATCGTCAAGTAAATCTGAATTCATTTTATTTTGACAGCCAGTTTAACGGATATGTTTTTAATCCGATATTACCTACAAACGAAACCATGCAGACTGACCGTAAAACTAATTTATCCATTGGTGGGGGGATAGTATATGATTGGGTAAAGAATCCTAGATTAAGAGTTAGCACTGGCATAAGTGCGTTTAACTTAAATCGACCGAATCAAGGATTTTACAATGCAACTATAAAAAGAGCTATTCGCTATAATGGTTTTCTTAAGGCTACGATTGCTGTTAAGCCAATGATTGATGTAATCCCAAGCATACAGTTTTCTTCACAAGGCACATACCAAGAGCTTGTTCTTGGATCCTCCGTGAAACATTATTTACCCTCTAAAACCTTTGTGTATCGTGCCGTTTATGCTGGGTTATGGATGAGAAACAAAGACGCCTGTATGCTAACCTTAGGATATGATCACCAAGACTTATTTGTGGGATTGAGTTACGATATTAATCTTTCGAAATTACTCCCTGCGAGTAATGCACGAGGAGGTTTTGAAATCGCTTTACGTTATATTATTAATCGTTTTAAACCAAAGCGAACAGAGCATCGAGTATGTCCAGATTATATATAGCCCTTTTTTATATCCTACTTGCGCTACCCTACTCGCTTAGCGGTCAAGTCAAACTTAAAGATTTGGTCAATTTTGCCGACGAGCAGTTCAAAAAAGGCGATTATTATTATGCAATAGATTATTATGAAAAGGCTCTTGCAATTGATTCTAACTCATTAGAACTAAAATGGAAATACGCACAAACGCTAAGGGCGTATAAAAACTATAAGGAAGCAGAGAAGGCATATGCCGACATTTATGCCAGGGAAGAAGCTGAAAAATACCCTGAAAGCATCTTGTATTTAGGGTTAATGCAAAAGCAAAACGGCAAGTATCAACTCGCTTTAGAGACCTTCAAGTTGGCGAAAAGCCTTTACGACGACGTTGATAGTTATAATTACAAGAAATCAAATAAAGAAATTGAATCCTGTTATTGGGCATTAAAGAATAAAAAAGACACCACAGATCTTTCGCAATTCAATCAAAGAATCAATAGTTTTGATGCAGAATTTGGACATCACTATGATCGCAGTAAATTAATTTTCTCCTCCTTACGGGCCGATTCCACCAACGAGAATGAAGAAGTATACGGCAGACATTATAGCACCTCACTCTACCAAATTAATGCTTCCTCTGATTCCCTATCAAAACCCATAAAAATTATTGGCTTAACAGGTGAAAAAACAAGTATAGGCAATGCAAGTTACAGCAGTGATCAACATTTTTTTTACTTCAGTATATGTGAAGATGAGGGATACAACTACCGATGTAAAATTGCTCGTGCCATGGTAAAAGATGGGAAATATGGTAAGGTTGACACCTTAGGGGAGCAGATTAATTATCCGAATTCAAACACAACAACCCCAATGGTTGTTGAATTAGATGGTAAACCGTATTTATTTTTTGCCTCTAATCGAACTGGCACAAAGGGAGAAATGGATATTTGGTATAGTGAAATATTGAGTGATAACCAATTTGGGCCCGTGGTAAATGTAAGCGCTATTAATTCCATTGATAATGAAATTTGCCCCTGGTATGACAGTATTAAAAATCAATTGTATTTTTCGTCAACCTGGCACAACGGCTTTGGTGGTTATGATGTATTCTCTACTAAACGGATAGGAAGTAAATTTGAAAAACCCATCAACAAGAATCAGCCAATTAATAGCCCGGCAAATGACCTATACTATTTTGAAGCTGGTGACAGTCTCTTTATATCATCCAATCGTATCGGAAGTTTTTCAAAGAAGAATCCAACCTGCTGCAGTGATATTTTTTTCTCAAAAATTGAACGGCCACAGCCACCAGACTCCACCTCAATTATTATAACCAAAAGACTGAACTTTCCGATAGTCTTATTTTTTAAAAATGATCGCCCCGATCCAAAAAGCACCCTTCCAACTAGTGCATTATCCTATGAAGATACCTATTTAGAATACACCTCCTCTTTCAATGAATACGTGTCAAAAGTAAATGGTGATAGCGCACTAATTAAGAATGAAAGAAGCGATAAATTAGATTCCTTTTTTGTAAACTCCGTTGTCAAGGGATATAATGATTTATTAGAATTAAGCGATAGCCTAGCGCTCTATTTAGCAGGAAATAAATACGTAACTCTTTTTATTAAAGGCTATGCGAGTCCTTTACATCAAACAAACTATAATGTAAATCTTTCAAAAAGAAGAATTAATACATACTATAACTACCTATCAAGGTATAAAAATGGATTGTTTCAAGATGCGCTAAAGCAGACGAACAACAAGGTGCCTCAGATAAGAATTATTGAAATTCCCTTTGGTGAATATGCCGCTAATCAACTGACCAGTGACGATCTTAATGACCAAAAGAACTCGGTCTATTCATTTGAAGCAGGAATTGAGCGTAAAATTGAAATTTTAGGTATAGAAGTAAGCAACGAGAGACCTGATAGCATCATTCAATTAAAGCCTTCCATTATCTATTTAGAAAAAATGCAAAAATCGGAATTAACCTTCACCCTAGAAAATCAGATGGCGAGTGATGTTGTGGTAGAAAAAATAGAACTAAATTCTCCCTTATTCGAAGTAATA
>CANHOA010000006.1 GCA_947462255.1 Flavobacteriales bacterium
GCCTGTCGATGTATTATCTGCAGACTGACCTTTGGTAAGAATCGATTTTAAATTTGAAATTAATTTTGTTTCAATCAGCTTATCCAAACTTTCAATAAATTTAGAGGCTGATTCAGAACCATTTTGCATGTTGTTTATAACAAATTTGTCTTCATTAAAAGTAATCCTTATTAAATCCTCTATAGATTTTGAATTCAAATCTGTTTTAGCTGCGGTTTGCTGTATGAAAAAAGGTTGGCCATCTTTTATACCTGTGGCTATTCCGCATTCAGTTTCAAAAATACGTTTGAAAATATTTTTATTGGAATCCTCAAAACCATCTGCAAAATTTGCGATATTAGGTATAATCGTTGTTAAGGCATTATTCTTATACGAAAGGTATTTATTTATAAGATGCTTGTGAGCATTGGGTTTAATCTTATCATCTATTTCGGCGGTCAAACTATTAATTACTTTCGTAAGATTTCCTCTAACATGCATGTTGTTAGATTGCCCAAAACTAATTTTATCACAAATTTCTTTTTTCAACTTAAGCAATAACTCATTTGCTTGATAATCGTAATAAGCCTTGATTAGGTTTTTTAAATTAGTCAACTCCGCTTCATACCATTGCGCTTTTTTCATCACGCTCCATGCTGGTCCCTCCTTAATTGTGGCATACTGGGTAATTACGGTGTCAGCAAGGTTTCTATTAATGATTTCTTGACTTTCAATAATTACAGTGGATTTTAAATCTGATAAAGCCTTAATCTCTGAATCGTACAACATAGATAAATCGTCGATGCGTGAGTCCAATGCTTCATATACAAAACTCAATCTCATTAAACCTTGGCTTAATGCTATCTCTGTGCCTCCATCGTAAAACTCATTTAATATTTTAGTTGTAATACTATCAGTTTGAAAACCACTCTGTAAAATAAATTCGATTAATTTTGAAGGAGTTTTATCTTTAATATCATTATCGAATAAACGTTTTAATCCCTCTGCCGAGCTTTCATCTTTTGTTTCAATTCCATCAGAATATTGCTTATCAATATTGGACTCTAAATAATCTTTCCAATATTTTTCTTTAAGCAGCGATAAATTTAATGGTTTTCCGTCAACCTCTTTTGCTTTATTATCGAAACCGTTGTATTTGTCTGATTCAATATAGGCTAAAAAATTATCTTGAAATAAAGGCCGAACTTCCAAATCAATATTGTCTTTTGAAGCTCCATTAATTCCAATAAAATTTTCATAGACCACACGTTTAAGATTCGTTTTGACATATTCTTCAAAAAAATCGCGACCGCTTCTAATCTCGGAATAACCTGCTGACCAGTATTGTTTTACCCAAGGTAAGTTATTATTTAATGATGTTACCGAATTAGGAAGAGTAGTATTGTCAAGGGCACTTATTATACTGCCACCGTAAGTGCGAACAGAAATCATTTCAAGCAAACGAGCCACATCTTTATACCTTTGTTTAATGTCTGTAGCTTGTCCCGCCATATTTTCATGATCGATTAAAATCGCAGAATTAAAAGGTTGAAAAGGAACCCGCCCTTGGTTATGTTTGTCTGCAATGATGGCAAATTTGGAAAAATGAGTGTCTCGTAACGCAGCTGCATTTGCCGCACTTGTATCATTTGATTTAATCAAATTTGGATTAATTGAACCAAAATAATCTCTTTGAACAGCATCTAATTCTTTCCAGAATGCAAAAACATTTGTTTTGTATCGATCTACATTTTCTCCTTCTTGAAAACCAACAAATACATCAGGCATATAAAGTACAGCAGTAGGTTTACTAAAATCATGACCTTTAAGTGTATAAAGCTCATCATAAAGAATCTGTGTAAGGTCGAGATAGATAGAGCTACCCGTACCACCGGCCACACTCAATACTATAAAAGTTTGAAGCTTTTCATTATCAGTTTTATGTATATCATCAATTTTTTTAATGATTAACTTAATTTTCTCCTTGAATTCTTTTGCAATTGAAGCTATTGCCAATCGACCTTGTGGTCTGTTTGCTGAGGCGCCCTTGGCTAAGGGCCCATTCTTCATAGTTGCACGCGCATTTGGATCTAACCAGGTATCAACTTTATTTCGTACTTCATTATTACTAGGAGCGGTTTGAAGGTAGGACGAAACATTAATCTTAGCTAAATCAACTTTTTCTCTTTCAGAAAAAGGATTCCCTTTGTCATCAACCAGGTCATTTGTATCGGTATCGATAAAAAGAAAATAATCGCCATCTCTGTGCTTTTCTCTAATTTCACGAACGGTTTTTAAACCAGAACCACCCATTGCAATAAATAAATTTGCCATTCTTTTTTATTTTTAAGATTATTATTTTTAAATTATTTTACATTCGGCATAGTAATATTAATACCGTCTACAATCCATTTACTGCGCGTACTTGCAATAGTTTTTTTTCCTCTTGGGGCTGTTTTTTTTACCTTTCTGCTATCAAGAAGTAAATCACCATTTAATGGATAGATTAGTAAGCATTTACCTTTGAAAAATTTCTTTGTAGCTCGTATTTCTAGAGAAAAATCATTTTTCAATAAACTTACTTCGTTATTGGAAATTTTTTTGTTGTTGCCGAAGCAATCAATCACAATTGTAGATTTGCCTGGGGTGTAAAAATCCATACTACCTCTTAATTTAGCTGGCGGGATTATCGTCCAAATGAACCTCAAAATCGAGAATAAAAGAACTATTACTATTATATCCGTTAGCCACCAGGGTATTAATGAATCGGCTGTCATTAATGTTACTTTTTGATTCTTGATTTCATCATCTGCAAGCTCCGGCAATTCATTTTTATATTTCTCAGCCACCAAAGTTCCAGAAACTTCGATTTCAATTTCCGTGGGTGGGAAAAAGCTATACAGTAAATCACTGTTTAAAATTTCAGTGACTTTTTTTTCGGACTCCTCGTTTAATATTAGCTTACTGTATATTAGTGAATCAGCCCCTTTTTTTAACTCAATAGCCCCCCCATTATTTAAAAGAATAATATTCTTTTTTTGCAAATCCGCTTTGTCTGTTATCACTTCCTTTAAAAGTGTTTTTATTATTTGACCCTTAATGTTATTGAATTTATCGTCCAATAAACTTGGATCAGTACAAGTAACGGTGGTTAAATCATTAAAAATATTCTTTATATAATTCAAATATTGTGGTTTTCTATCAACATTAGGTAATTCGATGCAGTACACATATGGATTCTTAATTTTTTTCTTAAGATTATCATATTTTGTGATTAAAGGTTGCCAAAATTGCGGGCCAGGAACACTATATCCATTATTGTAATGAACAAAATCGGAGAAGATGAAAATTATTGGCGTTGCATTTTCAGCCCCTGTGCAATTTAGGGCATTTAACACTAAATCAGTCATTTTTACACCATCGCTGCCTGTTGTACCAAATTGCTGTTTATCAATTTGTTTAATAATGGCATTTTTCTTTGAACTGTTTACAATGGCACACTCAGTTAAATTACTTGTTTTATCTGTACTTCCTAAGAGTATTACATTAAAGTAATCCCCATCTTTTACAGGTTTTAAAAAATCTTTTACAATATTTTTAATATCATCTCCAAAGGTTTTATCAGAGATATCTAAAACAAAAATAAAATTGAGTGGACTGCTTTTTAAATCTTTACCAAAATCAGCATAAGCATTAGGCCAAGCTTTTTTCACTAATTCTTCAGGAGTTCCCTGACCAAACAAACACGTTGAAAATAACAAAGCAACAATAGTAATGAAAAAACTTTTTACCATATTTTAAATTTGAACGTAAATATAAAATTATTTAATTAGAATAAAAAGTCGGCCTTCATTATTTGTTAAATAAATAATCGTTTTGAAACAATAACTTTTTGATGTTCCTGACTTACTTATTATAGTTGTCATAGTTTTTACACCTGACCCACCGATTCCAATAAATAAATTTGCCTTTTTTTTTAGTTTTATAATTTGTTATTTAATTCTTTCAATAATGGTATGCGTGTAGGCGATTTCTCGACAGGAATACTTCGAGATAACCCTTACACGTTATGTTGCGTTCGTTAGTGATCTTTTGGTCTAAAGGTCTCGTACCATTCTTTTGGATATTTATTCCATCCAACTAGCCAAGCACTTAAGCTATCTATCTCCAATTCATTAATATTATAGGAAGTTCTTAGCATTATTGAATTTGGAAATAACCTCTTAGCCTTTAGTTCATTGCTTTCACTTTGCGCAAATGTTTTGTATAAATCCCATGCGCCATATAAGTGTAAAATTTCATGTGCAATTGATGATGATGCTAGTTTTTCATTTCCGTTATATTTTTCGTACAAAACAGCCCCTTCAACATAATATTTTTCTTTTTCCATTTCAGTACTATAGGGCATAGCATAGCCATTACCTTTTCCTTTAACAAAAATAATTACGTTGTAATTATTTGCATTTGTATTTTCCTTTATCCACGAGTCAAAATCTAAGTTGCTTTTATATCCGATTTTGTAAAAAACTTTAGATACCCAATCAACAGATTCATTACCTGAAGCATTTCCCCGCTCTATATAGGGTAATTTTATATCATTATTAAGTCCAAAATTTCCTGATTCATTAAAGTCAACTGATATAGAATATTTTAAAGCCTCCTTACTAATCCAATTTTGACTTTCATTTAACAAATTCAGCATTTCTAATTTTTCATTATATGTCCATTCGTCATTTGGACCAGAAACAAAACAACTTAATGTATATATCTTTCCAATTAGCTGATACGAACTTCCTGCTCTCCATTTACCAACATTCTGTGCTTGAAGAACAAGAGGGAATAAAAAAAATACTATAAATCTTTTCATATTAAATGAAGCATACCTTTTTGTTTAGTCTAAATTCTTTAGTTTATGAGTTGCAACTATTAATTTGTTCTTCAAGTTTTACTTTTTTTTCTTTTAACTTTTCAAGTTCACGTTCTTTTGTTGCTAAAACAGAATTGGCTTCTATGACATTCTTTTCAGCTTCTTCAATTGCCTGTGCATATTTTTCAGGTTGTGCAAGCTTTTTCAAACCATTAATTATGGTTTCATTTTTTGCATCTTTTTCTTTTTCTATACAATTATCGAGATTAGCTTGGTATTTAGTTTCTATATCATCTTCAAGCTTGGATATATCATCACCTACTTTAATAAGCTCACGTTTGTTTTTTTCTAAATTTTTACAATTATTACTGCAGCTTTTACAACTGGTTATAAAAAGCGCAATCGCAATAACACAAATAGTTTGAAATCTCATAATTATATAAAATTAATACTTCTTACTCAGTTTAGATAAAGGAATCCATTCTTGAGGGTAAAATTGTTTGCATTATCCCCTTATTTAGGCCAGGGATAAATCAAATATAGATTTATTTTTGGTATTCGTATTCAGTGGATAAAAATATTCTTCAGGAGTATTATTTTAAAAACCTGATAAATTTCCTATTAACTAGCTGCCTTTATAATGGGGGTATTCTACACCTTCCCATTTCATACAATAAGTTTCCCGATATATTTTTAATAAACTTGGTCCGCTTCAGCTTTAATTGGTAATTTAGTTGTTCTCAAAAGTTTACTGCATTTGATAATGCTGCATTGTTAGCAGAAATAATACTAATTAACACTAATTTCTATGTCACTTCCAAAATCCCGATATTTCTACCATCTGAACGCTTTTGGTTCAATCGTTTCTGAATCAATCAAAGAGCATCAATCAAACCCTAAAAGTACATTTGCAAGTTTTCTTCATAAAAAAGGTGGACGTACTCCATTGTTTCAATTGCAAGGTTTAGCTAGAATAGATGCTAAAATTAGTATTCACAAAGAACTTGCTGAAAGTTGGCTTTTCCAATTTAAAGAAATTGAAGATGCACTAGGTAAATATGATTATTGGATTAGCATGATCGAAAATAATCAAAAATGGAAATTTCCTTCTGAAATCAACACTTATTTTATTAATAATACATACTATTATATTGGTATTTTAGAGTATTTACTTACAAAATATGGCTGGATCTCAAAACATGAAAATAACTATACCTATTTAGAAACAGCGCTGATTAATTTTGAAAAATCAACAAAAAAAGTAAAGTGGTATAAATCCAGAAAAGAAAAGAAGAAACTGCTTGTATTTTATCGTGATGAGTTATTGAGCCTAAATCAAAAAATTGAAAGTGAAGAAATAGATCTTAATTTATTAGAAGAAGGAATCCATGAGTTCCGTCGTAAACTACGATGGATTGGAATTTATTCTAGTGCGCTTCGTGGCAAAGTGCTTATCGCAACCCCATTAAAAGGTGACGAATTGAGTAAATACGTCACAAAACAAAATACTGAAATTTCATTCAATATAATTCAATCAAACCCAGAAGAAAAAGAAATTATAAAATTTCTTCCAGGCGGGTATTATGCAATGAGTGAATTAATAAATAAAATTGGAGATATAAAAGATACAGGAATTTGTTCAGAAGAAATGTTAACTGTTGGAAAAACGTTTGGGCTTAGTCCAATTAAAATTCAAAAACTCCTTGGTGATGATTATTTATCTCATACTAACGTTGTAAAATCTAATAAAGCCCTTATTGTAAACTATGTAAAAAAAGAAAAAATATTGCTACACATGGCTGACTATTTAGATTCCCAAATAAAATAAATTTTCTAGAGCAACTCATTAGTGTCCTTTTAAAAAAAATGGATTGTATGAAAGTCCTTATAAATTCTAGGATTATTCTCGATTACTCTTTCTTATTGTAAAGATTAACTTAATTTTAACATTAAATTAAAATGAGTTCAATGAATTACATAAAAAAAATCATCTTGAAGTGGGGTATATTAATTAAGATAATGCCCTTATTAATACTAATTCTCGTAGCAAAAATACTGGTAGATTATTACAATCTAGAGTTTCTGGAATTAAATTCATTGTTTACTTCTTTGGTTGCAGCAACTATATTTTTAATTGGATTTTTAATTTCAGGAGTTTTATCAGATTACAAAGAAAGTGAAAGGATACCTTCAGATTTGACAGCATCATTAAAAAATTTACAAGATGACGCTTTAATGCTGTCAAAAGTAAAACACGGTGACTCGATTGGCTATCTATCTGCAATTAGGTTTCTTGAATATCAAAAAATAGTTGCTTTTAAAATTAAAGACTGGTTATATAGTGAAATAACCAGTGAAGAAATGATAAAATTAATAGGTGATATGAATACTTACTTTATTGAGTTGGATGCCGAGGGTGTTCAAGCAAATTACATTATCAAAATGAAAAATGAGCAAAATAATTTACGGAAAATAATTTTAAGGATTGACACAATTAGAAAAACCGATTTTATTAGTTCTGCTTATGCTATTGTAGAGTCAATGGCTTTTATTATTTCAATAGGATTAGTATTCATTAATATTGATCTGGACAAACAAAATTTATTTTCGGAAGTCTTTTTTACGCTTCTGGTTAGTTTTCTTATTTTTTATATGATAGCATTAATAAAGGATATTGATGATCCTTTTGATTATCAAAACAATGGAGAAAGTGGATCTGAGATAAATTTAGATGTGTTTAATGACCACCTTAAATCCTTAAAATAATAGACGTATCAATCATTTGCTATTACTAATATCTTATCCTCTGGTCCTAATTTATGTTTGGAAAATTTGTCAGGTGACAAGATTGATTGAAAAGAAGTGATATCGTCAATGTATTTTCGATCATGAATACCGATTACAATTTCATTGCGTTTAAGTCCTTCATTAACAAGTTCACCAAAGGTAACTTCTGAGTCAAGATTATTAAGGTAAGTACTCGCTGACCTTAAATAGAATTCTGCACCAGAATCATCCAAGAGATCGTTATAAACTTCTTTTAAGTGTTTATTTTCAGAAAGTTGAACTAAATACATCGCGATTAACTCTTCTCCTGTTATGAACTCATCATCGCGGTTACCATCGATTAATCTTTTATTTTTAGGGTCTAATAACTCACAACAGATATTATAACTAGATTGATTTGTATCTCTGTGGGATTTAATATGAGTAAAAGTCATCAGTGTTAAGGAATCTGCTTCTTGAATTTCAAAATCATCACGATAACTTAAAATGACAACAGAATTAGTTTTAGTCCAATTCACTTGGTTTACATACTCCTTGTTTGAGGCTTTAAGTGGTTTTATAGTTATTTTTAAATTTTGGTATTTACTAAAAAATGATTCATTTGGGGAGTATTTTATTTTGTCATTAAATAAAATATCTACCTCTGATCCTATTTCCAATTGTGCATTAAGCTCTTCAATTAAAACATGAGCCCAACTATTCCATCCAATTATTGTTACGTGTTTTTTTACTTTCGGTTCCTTTATTATTGTAGATTGAATTTGTGGATTACTCATTAGGGGCTGATATAATTCCTTCATATTTCCAATAGTTGAATCATCTTCACTTATTAAAATAAGTTGGTCGTTTTCTTTGATTATTGTTGAAAAATCAGGAAGGATATTTATTACTTTTTTATTTTTTTCTTCTTTATCTTTTTCTTCTTTATCTTTTTCTTCGTTGCTAGCAATCCCAATTAAAGAAGATGATGAAAAATTAAAAACAATTTCCTTAAAAGTCTTTCCAACAAAATTATTAGCAAAATTGGACTTGCCTAAACTATCATTAGAATCATGACTTGGTGGCCAAATATAAATTTCCTTCCCGCTGAAAGTAAGTAAATCATAATAAAGCTTGCTTAATCCCGGTTCTTTGATTGTCTGCGCAATTACGCGCATAATAAAGTTTTTAGGCTGAATTACAGTGAACTTATCCAGTTTTTTAATTGCATCTGCATTTTCTGGAGAATGAACTTCTGCAATTATTGGGCAAGTGATCGTTTTATCTTTCTGCAGCGCAAGGGCTCTTTTTAAAACTATTGAATCACTGTTTACATCTTCAGTCGATAATAAAACAATGCTCCTTGCAGTACTAGCACTCACCATTTGCAAATCCAAATCATAACTTGGATCGCCTGAACGACAAATCACATCTGTATTTGACCAATGAGGTATCTCGGGAAGAAGCTCCTCCTCCATAAGCACTTTGTCTTTAGCGGCCAGAATAACCATGCTGGAATGGGCCATACTCCTATTAGATTCTGATAATTCTATGATAGCAGTTCTAAGTTTATTAGACCATCCGAGAAATATGGAATGATTACTTTCAATAACAACTGATTTCCCTCTTTTTAAATCAGAGATCTTGGATTGAATAATATTAGAAATCATACCGATTAAAGCACCTAAAAATAGTAGTCCAATAACTGCTGCTATGATATTGATTATTATTTCAATAGGCTGAGCACCGTCTCCAGGTTTAAATGACGGAGATAGACAAATATCTAGTATGCCACTAAATACCGTATAAAAGGTTTCTTTCGATACCGTCGGATCCACCGGGACCACCAGGACCGTCTGATCAATAGGGCCCAAGAAAATAAACTTTAGAATAGATAAAATTAAAATAAATACTAAGAAAGCAATTGAAATCAAAAACAAAAATAACTTTGGCTTTTTACTAATTATTTTACCGAAGTTATAAGCGAATATTTTTATTAAATTCATAGCTAATTTTTAAAAGTGTTTCTAAAGTTAAAATATTTATTCGAGGTTTAATTGAAATATAGGTTTATTTATGGTATTCGAATTAATTTCATGTTTTCGAAAAATAGACGACTCCTTGCCCAAGCTGACTAGTTTCTAATGCAAATTCACTTCTAAAATTTAAGTTAGTTTAACTTTAGTTAGAAATTCTTTTTACCTAATCCCAAGTATTTTTTTGATGGATTTTGGAACAAATTCAACTAATTTGTTTTTTTCTATTTTTTCTAGAAGATACGCCATTGCAAATGCTGAAAGTATAAAAATAAAGTTTACTATTAAAAATAATAATGGCCTCATTGGTTTAGCAAAACTTGCTAAAATATAGGCGATGATGAAGGCATGATAAATATATATAAACATGCTTTTTCGGCCCAGAATACCTAAAAATATAAAGAATCGATGTCCATTAAGTTTTGAATTATTAAAAAATGAAAACAGTAAAAATATTAGAGTTAGAAAAAAACAAATAAAGTAAGGTGATGGTGGGTAGAAAATTTCTAGGTAGCCATCTCTTTCAGGAATTGGTGAGATGGTCTGTAATACCAAATATAAAAAAAATGAAAGCGCAAATAGAGTCGGCCACTTTAAAATAGTCATGTATTTATTTATAATATCGATTTTTTGATAAAAAATTTGGCCAAGAATTGCTACACCTGTCCATGGAAATAATGGAAACCAACCATCAATTAGCCATCTTTTAGCATCGAAAATACTGCTGAAGTTAATCTGTTTAAGAGAAATTATATTAATAGGTTGATCGTAAATATTGAATCTATAAGCGACAAGAAATTTCAAGCAGAATGATCCTAAAATAAAAATAGATGCGATAGATAATTTAATAATTACATTAAAGTCGAAAATCAATGTGTTAATTAGGATCCCAAACGCAATGAGATACAAAACATCAAAAGTTTGAAAGGGTAATATTTGCCATACCACAGTATCGATAAAAATAGCTGATAGCAGTAAATAAAAAGCTTGGGTATATTTATGCTTTTTGTTTTTATCTTTTCTAAACGACAAATGAAATGAATAACCCGACAAGAAAATAAATAGTGGCGCAGCAATTGAACATAATAATCTGAACCAAATGGGATGAGGTTCTTGAAAAATATAGGGGCTAGAATTAGCAAAAATCATTATTACAATTGCAAGTGATCTAAAAAAATCAATTTTTGTAAGCCTATTACTCTCTATGGTTTTCAGCATTAGTTTATATAAAATAGATCAATAAAAATAAACTTATCAAAAATAATATGGGGAATAGGTATCTTGAATATAATTCTAGTTTTATGGATATTTTTTTTTGCTTATCAGTTCCTTCGGAAAGATTAAAAGTAAACACTGTTTGAGCCATAGCGTAGAAAATAAAGAAAAATACTAGATAAAATATTTTATCCATGAGTGTTATGTATGATACTTTCGGCAGCGAATCATAAATAGTCCATTGAAATGCAATTGCTGCTAATAATGATGTGACTGTAAGTGCTGATGCTGTTCCAATTTCATGGTCGGGAATATAAAAAACTAGATACGCTAGGATTAAGACTACCAAAAGAGGTAAAGAAATTTTTTGAAAGACTTCAAAGGCATTATGGCTAATTTTAATGTTAAAGTTTAACCGAGAATACACGTCATATTCTTTTATACTGGGGTCACCGAAATTTGTTTTATACTCATAATTTCCGGTATTAAAATTCAACTCGGAAACATTAAAAAGACCTCCGTTTAAAATGTCAATATTATTATCACTTATTTTGTTTATTAATGAGAAACGATTATCAGGGATGTATAATAATTTAGTGTTGTTAGCAACAGTATTTTCTATTTCAATATTAAGATTTTGTTTGTCAAACGGAAAATTTTTAAAATTGGATTTATATGGAAAAGTAGATTTACAAAAACCGTTCACGTAATAATATTTTTCGATTGAATCAACCTTTTCCTCTAAAATATCATTCTCTAGATTAGAACTATTAATAAATTCGATGTCTTTAATAAATTCATAATTTTCATTAAGATTTATTGAGTCAACCCGCAGCCAATAGTAAAAATTAACATCAAATGTTTCATCAATCTGATTTATTTTTATTGTTTTAAGATAAATTCCGGTTTTACAGTGAACAATTTTTTGAGCATTTAAATGGTTAAATGAAACAAATAGAAAAAAAAGAAATAGCACATAATTATTTCTAAATAAAGCAAAAATATAATTCATGTGTTTTGATATTGATTATTTCAATTTTCTATTCATCTATAAACAAATGTAAAAAAAAAAGACGATTTTTATTAACTTTTTTGTCGAGTCTAGGTAAATGAAAATATCAACTTCGCAAAAAAGACATTGATTTTATTCATACGTTTGTGTATATGAATTTCCGTATTTACAAGATTTTATTTTTACTTTTCGGCTTATCTGCAACGCTTTCATCTTGTAGTGGCGGACTTAGTCCAAAAGAAAAAAACAAGGAGGAGCTACCTTTTAAGGATAGTGTTAAAACTGAAGTAAGTCGCGCAAATTGGCGAAATCCTGTTATGAGCCCGGTTGGTGTTGGGGTTGCTAGGATTATTCGCGGATATTACCTTGTCGGAGATTATGAAAAAATGCTTCAATTTGTCATAGTACCTCCTTGTTACGAGCGTAAGCAAATAGATTACATCATAAGAAAATCAAATTGGGGCTATGAAATTAATCTGACAAATTTACAATGGTTACCAGACAGCACATTTATTCTTACGCATAGAACAAATAAACAAAATACTACAGGGGCTGAGCAGTACGTTGGTAGAATTGTTAATGATACTGCAAAAATATTTTTATTTCCAGAAAAGCAAAATCTTTTCCAATATTATGGCGATGAGAACCTTGATGATCCCTGCCAACTAAAAGACGCTTTAGATCAAATCTATTTTGCTTTTGATAAGACAACTATTCTTAAAAAATCAAACACTGCATTGCGCACAATCCTAAACTACCTAAAGTCAAATACTAACATTCGTGCACGATTTATTGGTCATGCAAGCAATGAAGGGAATAAATCACATAACATGCAACTCAGTGAATTAAGAGCGAAAGCTATATGCGATTATCTATCAGCAAATGGGATCTTACCCGAACGATTAAGTTATGTTGGAAAAGGTGATACAGAGCCTTTGGTATTAAATGATACAGAAGCAAATAAAAGTAAAAACCGAAGGGTAGAAATCAGTATTACTGATTATAAATAAGATAGATAATAGTAATAGCTTGTAAAAATGGAATATAAAATCGCATTCAGTCCTGGTTCAGATTGCAAAAAGCTAATCCTAGATACTATACGGGAAGCAACCCATAAACTTGATGTCTGCGTATTTACTATCAGTGACGATACTATTTCTGATGCTTTAAAAGCAGCATTTGATCGTGGTCTTGAGATTAGAATTTTAACTGATAATTTAAAAGTTAGCGATGAAGGTTCGGATATCGAATATCTTTACAATAGCGGAATTGATATACGCATTGATCGCTCTGAAAATCACATGCACCATAAATTTATGGTCGCGGATGGCCTTGTAACGATTACAGGTTCGTATAATTGGACGCGCAGCGCGGAGAAATACAATCAAGAAAATGTAATTTGGATAAATGATGAACAATTTTCAAGTTCTTTTTTATCTGAGTTTGAAACATTATGGAGTAATTCATTTGAATTACATTCATATTAAATAGCTCTTTTTTTTAGTGTTCAGATTGATATTGTCCCCATCATTAATGTTAAAATTGAATATCAGATAGGCTTCTATTTTATATTTAGTAACCATTGTACGCTTTTTCGATTAGTTTATGCATAATTTAGTAATCAATTCTTACTACAAATTCTACTATGAGCGATTCCCTTGATAAATTAATGGATCCTTGGCCAGATGACTTGCAGCTGCTGGCTCTCGATGCTATGTTCCCCTATATCCATTCTAAAGCAGCTAATTATCTAGAAATTGGACCAGATCTCTATCGCGAATCTGATGCGTTTAAGCAACCAAAAAGTCTAGATCCAATAATATTGGAGGATTTGCAAAAAGGATGTATGCAGATCATAGAAGGAAAAGGGTTTAGAAAAGATGCTCCAATTGAAGCTATTAGTGTTGCCGCATCTTATGCATTAATGGAAATGTTTCACTTTCGCTTTATGTCTAGAAAATCTAGCTACGGTGTTTTTTTAGCGGAGCAAAAAGGGGTTGTTGACCACATGACCTTCAGTCATCTGATGCAAAAACAGATGGTTACTTGGCATTTCTTTACGCCGAAAAAGAAAGATTGAAGTAAAAAAACAATTAGGACGCAATTAACCAGAAGTTAATTTAATCCAGCTTTAGAAATTCTTCAAAACTCACGATAACTGGTGGAGCTATTGATTTTTTTTGAAGTTCTTTTTCAAACGCTTTTATTTGGTTTGTTTTTATTTTGTCAAAGGCTACTTTGGCATCTGAAAATCGTTTTTTGAGGAGGTTTATATTCTCAATCTGCGAAGAAGAGGGAGCGCCAAAGTAAGAGGCTATAGTGCTGTAAATGTCCCCAAGTTTTTCCCTGAGTTGTGGTTCGCCTGCTCCAACATAATTATCGCCTTTTGTAACCACTAATTTATCGCGAAGTGCATCTAATTCAAGATTTAATGCTTCTGCGGCTTTATTTTTTCCAGCGTTTTTTGCCTGGTAGTCAGCCACTGAAGCATCCCAACTATCAATGATGAATACAAAATACGCCAAGTCCTGAGTCATATCAAATAGTTCATTGGTTACCTGCTGCTGTTCTGTTCTTTCAGCAAGCGTAAAGGGTGATTTTGGGTCGTAAAGTACGTCTATTTGTTTTTCGAAGACTTCACTTCCTTTAGTAATTCTTACGGTGTATTGACCTGCGATAACAGTAGGAGGCGTTCCTGCAGCACCTGCAATGGTTTTTCCTTTCGCTACTTTTGGCGCTTGGCGATTAAAATACCATTCAACCGTATTGATTCCTTTTTGTTTTCCGGCTGGACACGTTGCCATTAATTTGCCATCTTTATCAAAAATTTCTAGCGTCATTTTTCCAAAGGTGTGTCGTTTAGAAAGGAAATATTTAATCTGAGCAGCATCACTCGGGTTAGCTCCTACAAATTGTACTTCGCTGCTAGTTCCGCCGAATGAACTTTTTTCACTCATAACAAAGGCTTTCGAATCAAAAAAGTGGAGGTTTTTTGTAATGACATCATTCGTTAAAAAGCGCAATGGCGAAACATCATCCAAAATAATGATGCCTCTTCCATGGGTTGCCACCACTAAATCATTGCTTGCTGCATGCATTTCCATGTAATGAATGGCGACACTTGGAAAGTTATTTTCGAACTTCGACCACGAAACACCGCCATCTAGGGTGATGTATAAGCCAAGTTCGGTTCCTAAAAATAGCAAGTTTGGATTTTTTAAATCTTCTTGTATATTGCGTGCAAAAATAGGTAAGTCTTTGGTGACAATACTTTTCCACGTTTGTCCGTAATCATTTGTCATGTATACATATGGATTGTAGTCGCCTTTTGTATAACCTGTAAAAACAGCATAGGCCTTTCCTTCATTAAAAACACTTGCTTCAATATGATAACACCATGTATTAGCCGGTAGTCCTTTAATGTTTGCAACAACATTTTTCCAGTTTTTCCCTCCATCCGTTGTTATTTGTATATTTCCATCGTCTGTACCTACCCAGATCACTTTTTCTGTCAAGGGAGATTCGGTAATGGTAAATATGGTACAATGGTTTTCAGCACCTGAATTATCCGCAGATAAGCCACCTGATTCAACTTGGTTTTGTTTGGTTTTATCGTTGGTGGTAAGATCAGGAGAAATCTTTGTCCAAGTATTTCCCATATCGTTGGATACATGAACAAATTGGCTTCCTGCAAAGAGGCGATCTGCTTGGTGCACGCTAGTGGTAATGGGTGTATTCCAATTAAATCGAAGTTTTGGATCACCACTAACAGGGTAGGGCTTAACCACTCTTAGTTGTTTGTCTTTTGTATCAAAGCGCCAAATTGCTTCGGCCCCTTGCATTTCGGAATAAACAATATGTGGTAAAGTTGGGTGGGGATAAACCCTAAAGCCATCGCCTTGTCCTACTAATTCCCAATCGCGCGCTTCTATTCCTCCCGGGCTAGCAGAGGGACCATACCATGAATTATTATCCTGCAAACCACCATAAACGTTATAGGGCGTGCGATTATCCAAACTCACATGGTAGAACTGGCTTAGCGGTAAATTTTCAATGATTTCCATGGTTGTTCCACCATTTAAACTTCTATACAATCCTCCGTCCGTAGCAACGAAAACCTTTTCAGAGTTATTCGGGTCAAATGATATATCGTGAATATCGGGGTGCATTGAGCCTAAACTTTTAAACGTTATTCCTCCATCTCGGCTCAGAGAACCAAAAAGACCTGCTTTAACGATGATATCGGGATTTTTGGGATCAACGGTAATTCGTGAAAAATAGAATGGTCGAACTGTTAGACCAAAATCACCGTTCATGAATTTCCATGTTGCTCCACCATCTTCAGAGCGGTATAAACCTTTTTCTTCTGGTTTTTCACATTCTATAACAGCATAAACGATCGAAGAATTCGAGGGGGCAATACTAAAAGCAATTCTTCCTAATTTTCCTGTAGGGAAGCCATTGTGGATTTTATTCCATGTTGCACCTCCATCGATACTTTTGTATAAGCCACTATTTAATCCACCTGAACTAAACGAATAGGCGCTCCTTCGGAATTCCCAAAACGAAGCATACAGTATAGAAGGATTTTTAGCATCAATAATTAATTCAGAACAACCTGTTTTTTCATTAATGTAGAAAAGTTTAGTCCAAGTTTTTCCACCATCAGTTGTTTTGTAAACCCCTCTATCTTGGCTATCACTCCATAATGCACCCAAAACACCAACATAAACAGTGGATGGATTTTTAGGGTCAATTTGTATCGAAGAAATTCTATCCGATGTTTCAAGGCCCATTTTCGACCAGTTTTTTCCGCCATCAGTCGTTTTATAAATACCATTGCCTAAGGAAACGCTGTTTCTTGTCCATACTTCCCCAGTTCCTACCCAAACGGTATTATCCGGATCGGAAGGATCAATAGAAACCACTCCGATGGATTGACAATATTTATCAAAAATTGGATTGAACTTAACGCCTCCATCGTTTGATTTCCAAACGCCACCACCAGCGGAGCCAATGTAAACTATATTAGAATTCGTTGGGTGCTGCTCGACATCTGAAACGCGTCCACTCATTAGAGCAGGTCCAATGTGTCGGGCCTTTAAATCGCCGAAATAATCAGCACCTACAATTGCATTGGAAGATTGCGCTTGCATCACTATGGTACATAGCATTGACAAGCAAATGATAAACTGCTTTTTCATTACACGATATATATTTAATTTTACTTATTGTTCAGGATAAACAAATGTTTTCTCATCTATGGAAGCATTGATAAGCACTTTCTCAAAAGAAATGGCTTGTGAAGCGCCATCTTTTAATCCTTGAGATAAGGAGAAAGCGATAATAACACCGTTTACTTCTTGATAATCGCTAAATTTCGTTTGTCCAATTTGGCCTTTCATTTCGCCTGAACTGATTTCTGATTCCTTCAGTAAGGGAACATTTGAATCTTTATCAATATAGTAATACTCTATATTTGGCACTTCTTTTCCTTCAACCAATAGCGTATTTTTTACTAGTTTTAATTTGTGACACGCTACTCCATCTACTTTTTCTTCTCCTTCAAGTGTCAGGGTATATCCTAATTTTTTGTAGCAAACTAAAGCATCTGGAAATTCTTTTGACGCTCTCATTGCATTTTCATTGTCGTCTGAGGTGCTTTTCTCCGCTTTTTGCGTCATGAAATTGGTGCTCCAACTTGTTTTTCCATCAAAGGCCCCTTGGATTATTTCCTGCCCTTGAAAATTTATTTTAGTGTACATTCTACCATCGTTCATTTGAACAATTTCTAATGGGATTTTCATCCCCCCAGCATCAACATTTGCAGTCATAAGGATACTTTTGACAGCCTCCCATTTAGCTCCACCAATTGCTTGGTAGTAATTGTTAGCGATTTCTTCTGCAGTTTGAGACATTGAGAAGAAAGAAATAAATAAGATTGAGCTTAAGAGAATTAATTTTTTCATGTTTTTAAATTTTAGGATACTAAAGTACAAAAGTTTTTTAATGTTCATGTGTTGAGGGAATATCTTTATTCATGCTTACTAGATTTATTTAGGACAGATCGATTTGGGTAATCGCATTGCACACAAAATCAATGTCTTCTTTCGTTATGTGTAAGTGGGTAACCATGCGGATCATTCCTGGACCAAAAGCAATTACTTTGATGCCATGTTGCGCTAGCGCCTGAATTAAGTCGTCTCTTTTATTCGGTTCTTTAAGTAATATCACTACGATATTGGTTTCTACCGGCATAATATCGGCCACCCAGTCACATTTTTTCAAGCCAATTTCCAAAAGTTTTGCGTGACTATGGTCATGAATCAATCGATCAACATTATACTTCAAGGCAAACAATCCTCCAGCTGCGATAAATCCAGCTTGTCGCATGCCACCGCCAAAAACTTTTCGAACCCTGCGTGCTTTCACAATAAAATCTGCTGAACCCAATAATATTGATCCGATTGGCGCACCAAGTCCTTTGGATAAACAAACAGAGATAGAATCAAAGGGCGCGCAATATACTTTTTCATCGATGCCATTTACTGCAAGTGCATTCATCAGCCTTGCACCATCTAAATGCAACGGAAGCTTATTTGCCAAGCATACTTCTTTAATTTTCAGTATTTCATTAAAGTCATAGACTGCTCCACCACCTCTATTGGCGGTATCTTCAATTGATACTAATTGAGTGAGCGGAAAATGAACATCATGAATAGGGTTCATGTATTTTTCAATTTCAGCAGCTGTAATTCTCCCACGATCTCCGCGCAAAAGTCGAACAGATGCACCGGAATTACGAGCAATTCCACCGCCTTCATATTTATAAACGTGACTTTCTTCATGGCAGATTACTTCGCCTCCTGGTTGAACGTGAACATTGATAGCTATCTGGTTTGTTTGTGTTCCCGAGGAGCAAAATAAGGCAGCTTCTTTTCCGAAGTAATTTGCAGCAAAAGATTCTAATTCATTTACGGTAGGGTCTTCGCCAAAAACATCATCACCCACCGTGGCTGCTGCCATGGCTTTTATCATTTCCGCGCAAGGTTTGGTAAGCGTATCGCTTCGTAAATCAATCATGATGTGTAAATTTGCTTCAAAGTTAAAAATAATTGGCTGATTTTATTCCATACCTTATTATAGGCTTAGTTTCATTTAGCGCAGCTACCCTCACTTTTTTCTCTGGTTTTGGATTAGGGACCTTATTATTGCCAGCTTTTGCCTTATTCGTTAATTTGGAATTGGCAATTGCGATGACAGCTATTGTTCATTTGATTAATAATGTGCTAAAATTGGGCTTGGTATTTCGGGGAATTAACCTTGCTATTTTATGTTATTTCGGAGTAGGGGCGATGATTGGCGCTGGCATTGGGTCATTCTTATTGACCCTAATTAGCGATCTTGGCTTATTTTACAAAACCACGATTTGGGGAAGTTCGAGGGAGGTAAATTTCATTGAATTTACAATTGGAATACTCATGCTATGTTTTGCCATTATTGAATTTTATCCAAAAATTAAATTTGCTACTTTTCCCTTATCCATTGGCGGTTTTATTTCTGGTTTCTTTGGTGGATTATCCGGTCATCAGGGTGCCCTTCGAAGCGCTTTTTTAGCACATCGCAACTTGAAAAAAGAGGTTTTTATTGCTACAGGAGTTTGCGTTTCTCTACTAGTGGATTTGACTCGACTTATTTTTTACAAGGTTCATTTTTCTGAATTAGAAATACCATTTACTTTGTTAATAGTAGGTGTTTTAGCAGCGATAATTGGTTCTATTTTAGGAAAAATATTGTTTGCTAAAACAACAATGAAGTCCATTCAAAAGATTGTTTGTATTGCGCTTATCATTTTAGGAACGAGTATTTTAACAGGCTTGATTTAATCCTTCTTTTTCTTCTTGCCTTTTTTACCTTTCTCGTCAATTACATCTTGAATATCGTCGTCAACTGTTCCATCTTTCGCTTTTTTCTTATTTTCTTTTTCTTTCGCTTTAGTTAAGGCTTTATCGAAGGTATACGTTGTCTTCCCATAATCATCAATTTTTTGCTCACGGATTATTTCACCTGCTTTGTAGATAATCTGATGCTTTAATTTACCATTTGGGTAATTTTCAATGAACTCACCGTCGGCTACATTTTTCTTATAACTTTCCTTTTTTATTATTCCTCCTTTATCATCACTGAATAAAAAGAGTCCATCTTTTAATCCATTATTCCACGTTTGAATGTTTGCTTCTTTTCCATTTTCATAAAAGTATTTCCAAACCCCATGATTTTTACCTTCTTTATAGCTAAGATCCATTTCAATTTTACCATTTATATCGTAGGTTCTGTGGCTTCCATGCATCAAACCATTTTGATAATGTACAACTTTTCCAATTTGGCCACCTACATAGTACTCTCTTTGCTCACCGCTTTTAAGGTCATTGACATAGTTTTCACTTGAAATACTATCGCCATTTGCCTCAAGCCATAGAAATTCCCCTTGTTTTTTGTCTTGGAGATAATTGCTTGCGTTTGAGATTCTCCCTGTACTATCGAAATAAAATAAGAATTGACCATTCTTTTTTCCCATGGAATATTGTTGTGTCGACTGAATACAGCCTGATGCATAGAACGACGTATCGGAACCATCCCTTTTTCCATTTACTATGGTGATGCGCTCTTTTAATACATTATTTCTATAGCATGTTTCACATGTTCCATCGAAGGGGGTTCTAAGGTCGGATTTGACCAGGTAGGTTTGCTTTTCTTCATCAAAGGCGACTTTTTTGTTTGCATCAGTGTATAACCTATTGTTACACATTCTTTTTTTTGCAATGCAAGGACTTTGATTTTGTGCAAATAAACTCCCCATAACAAGTAGGCAAGTTGTCCAAATTATTAGTTTAATTTTCATTTTCAATAAGTGTTGAGAGACCTTCGCGCATGATGGTCGGGATGGTAATGGCTTGTTGAATTGTACTATCAAAGCAGACTAAGGTAGATCCTCCTGTTGTATGTAGTTTATCATTTATCATGATTTTATAACCCAGCGAAAAACTTTTGTTACCGATATTTTTCACAAATAAAAAAATACTAGGCTCATCGTGCAGCAATATTGGTATATGATACTCAACATCGTTTTTAACCAACACCACTCCTTCCTTCAACCAGTCCCACTTCGGGCCAACTAAAGCAGTGAAATAATGGATTCGTGCCATTTCGAAATAACTTAGGTAAATCACATTATTTACGTGACCTAGAATATCGAGATCAGAAAACCGTACTTGTATTTTTAATGGAGGTATATACATTAATCTAATTTTTCATAAGTGGAGTTTTGACTAATAAATTCAGGAACGATTTCCTTCATTTTCATCACTATATCTTGGTTATTCTGTTCATCAAATAAAGCAATCAACGCATCGATTTCTTGGCCTAACTGACTTGAATTTTCACGGGTTTTCGCAATTAGTATTTTAGGATGATGAGTAGCCAAGGTATTTTCTTCATCTGCAAGTAATTCCTCGTAGAGTTTTTCACCTGGACGCATTCCTGTTATTTTAATGCTAATGTCTTTATTTAATTCAAGGCCGCTAAGTTGAATCATTTTTTTTGCTAAATCAATAATTTTAATTGATTCACCCATATCAAAAACAAAGATTTCACCTCCTTCGCCCATGGTAAATGCTTCTAATACTAATTGACAAGCTTCAGGAATCGTCATAAAAAAGCGTGTAATTCGCTCATCTGTTACAGTAACTGGGCCTCCATTTTCAATTTGTTTTTGAAAGAGTGGAATTACTGAACCATTAGATCCGAGTACATTTCCGAATCTAGTTGTGATAAATTGGGTGCTCCCGCTTTGGTTTTTAAATTGGGCATACATTTCTGCTATTCGTTTACTGGCGCCCATTACATTAGTAGGATTAACCGCTTTATCTGTTGAAATAAAGATGAACTTTTCTGCCTGGTATTGGCAGGCTAAATCAACCAAATGCTTTGTTCCAAGAATATTAGTGTGAATGGCTTCCGATGGGTTATTTTCCATCATTGGAACATGCTTATAGGCTGCAGCGTGAAATATAATTTCAGGACGGAATACATCGAATATTTTTTGCATTCGATTAAGGGAGCAAACATCACCGATTACCACTTCAAGCTTGGTCTGTGTTTCAAGTTGCCTAAGTTGATTTTCTAAATCATATAAAGGCGATTCTGCTTGATCCAAGAGGATTATTTTTTTTGGATTATGTCTTAATAATTCCAAGACCAAGCCGCTACCAATTGAACCGGCAGCTCCGCTTACTAAAATGGTTTTTTCAGAAAGGCTGGCGCGGAGTTTTTCTTGATTGAGAGCAATTGGTGCTCGTCCCAGTAAATCTTCAATTGGAATTTTTACGATTTGAAGGGCACTTAACTCACCATTTACCCAAGTCTTGGGGTCAGGCACTTTTTGAACCTTTATTCCTGCTTCTAAGCAATTTTCAATCACTTTTTTGAGCTGATCAGCATTAGGATTTCGTATGGAAATTATAAGTGTAGTGATATTCAGCTGTTTTTGGAGTTCTAAAATTTTGTCTGGCGAATAAATGGGTAAGCCATCAATTCTATTTCCAACTAATCTATTATTATTATCAATAAATCCAATTGCCACCTGATTATTTCGAGTGTCTACTTCAATGGTTCGTTTGGTAATCATGCCCATGGTGCCAGCACCATAAATCAAAATATTTTCTTTTACTTGGGTGGATTTAATAGACTCTAGGTATAGTAACTTAATTACAAATCGACTACCAGCCATAAAAGTCAAGCTAAAGATAAATTCCATGATCAGGATGCTCATTGGAAATAGGTAATAATCATCAAGATAATTCTTGCGGATTAGGCTAAGTATCAAGAAAATTAAACTTGAAATAATACTTGCTAATAGAATGCGTCGAAGATCTTGGATTGAGGTATACCTCACTAATCCTCTATGAATTTTAAGCGCATAGAAGACACAAAATTTAATAATGAAATAGAAAAGTATAGATTTTGATAATACTTCCCATTCTTTTTTAAAGATGCTGAATTCGGTATTTAGATCAAAACGAATGAGGTAAGAAAGCCCCAATGAGAATGTAGCAATGAGCAAGTCAATCACTATAATTATCCATCGTGGAGTACGTGCCCTAAATTGAATCATTTACAAAAATATAAATTATCGGCACGAAAGCGGGAAATTAAATGAGAAGAAGCGGAATAGAAATTAGTAGAAGGTGAAACGAAAAATTAAAAGCGTACTACTTGTAATTTTAGGTCCGTCAATATCTCCTTGTAAAAGCCATTAGTTTGGTGATCCCAAATTTGTAGAGATGGAACATTACCAGCATCGCAGGTGCCTTCTAGTATTTCTTTTGGATCCAATTGGTATTTGAAATCATATTCATCATTTGGACAAGTAACACAAACATTATCATAGTATAATTCTTGCTTTGCTTTTAAATTAATAATCGCTGAGGTTTCATTTTCAAGAATCAACATTTGATACACCATGTTTTCGTTTCTTTTTTCGTCAAAACAATTCACTTCTTTAGTGGAAATTTTTAGTCCAGCTTCATTATAAATTACTTTTGGAGCGGATATAACGGTGGAAACCATTTTTTGGGAATAGGCACTCATGCCAGAAAAAAGAATAAAAAAACAAAGGTTAGATAGGGTGCGCATGTTGTATGTATTTAAGTTGAGGTTTAAAAGACGTATAAAATTAAAAATTTGTTGCGTTGTTTTCATAAAATTATTGAATAAATTTGATAAAATTGAACAATTGAAAGAAATAGAGCGAAAATTTAAAGTTAACGTCACACAAATGTCTTTTATTGAAGAGCTAATCCCAAAAAATATTATCCAAGGGTACATTCATAGCAGTTCTTCGATTAGTACCCGAATTAGAATCGTTGATGACTTAGCTTTTCTTACCATTAAGGGTGGTGAAAGTGCACTTGAACGAGATGAATTCGAATATGAAATTCCTTTGTCTGAAGCGAATGAAATGATGACATTATTTTGTTCTAAACTGCTTAAAAAGAAACGCTATTTAGTCTATCAAAATGACTTATGTTGGGAAATTGATGTGTTTGAAGGAAATTTACAAGGATTGATTATAGCCGAAATTGAATTAAAGGATGTCAATACCTCCATCAATCTTCCGGGTTGGATTGCTGAGGAAGTAACAGAAGACCCAAGCTATCTTAATATAAATTTAATCCTTCGCGCTTAATTTATTCGCTAGTAATGGGCGTTTTCAATAAATCAAAGACCATATTTCCTGATGAAATAGAAAAGTAGGATTTGAATTCTTCGATGCTTGAAATAATCGGCCAAATTTCTTGAGTTGGATTAACTGTTTCAAATTCACACTTTGCTATTTTCGAATAGTATGCTGTAACAACTGATTCTTCCTCCCAGAAGTCTTCCTCTATTAAATAAATAGAAGGTTCATCGTTTTGAAACAATAAATTATCTTCTTGACAATTTGCATTTGCCCATTCCCAAAACTTTTCACCTGGCAGCACGGATAGGTAACCTCTGTTTACAATTCTCATTTTTTTATCGAATTAAATTTTTTATTTTTATACTGGTACCAAAGGGCATTTTTCCCTGGTTGTTGGACTATTAAAAGGAATAAAGAATCCTTTGGAAATACGGTTGTTTCGAAATTAGTCCATGCTTCTTTTGATAAGTTCTGCCTGCCTCGAATGTATGAAATCGAATATTGATTTAGAAAAATGAGTGTCGCTTGTTTTTCAATTTTAAAGGGTTCATATAATTTGATAGAGCGACAGGTAGTTCCATAGCAGTCTAGCCAATTGTAAAAGGCATTTTTTGTTGCTGTCGTATCACCAAAAGTCCAGCGGAAATGTAGGAGGCTATCTCCACCTTGAAACAATTTGTTTTTAATAATATGCTTCGCGTTAAAGCGATCAAGAAAATGCCTTGTGAAGCTAGCTTGTAAGCTGTCAAAATTGATTTTTACGCTATCACTCTGATAACGTTGTTTCCAAAACAACAATGAATCTGCATCTTGACTAGTCTTTTCTTTTACTTCTGATTTTATTTTTTTAGTAGGATCAAATTTTCTTATCGTTTCTTTTTCACCAGAATGACATCTAGTGAATAAAAATAAAAAGGATAAATACATTAAAAGTGAACACCATCTCATACTAACAAAAGTAATAATTGCCGTGATAAAACTGTTTTATTTGATTAGTTTTAGTTAATTTTGAAAAAAAATAACTTATGAAAACAAACCTAATTTATTTAAGTGCTTTACTTATTATTCTTTCTTCTTGCGGTATGAAAGTGCCTTATACTAATTCAATTCGCGATGAATTTGGATTAGATACTGAGGAAAAAATGGCTAAGGTTCAGTTTTTTACCTCTGCAACAATTATTTTGGATCAAGAAATAAAAGCAGATAATCAAGGAACGACATCAAATGGTACCCTTGTTTCTAGTTCAAATAGCCAAAAAGAGTCGATTATTATTCCAGCGAGTACAAGTTGTATTTTTGATCACTTTGGTCCAAAAGGAGAATTGTTTGTTCGCTTTGAAACAGGTGAAGGAAAAGTTCTTCAATTTTTCTCTAAATCAGATGCTTCTAAACGTTATTATTTCGATGTAGACTGGGGACAGCAGGGTGGTCCAAAAATCAAGTACGGTGAAAGCATGTATAAAATAGATTTGCTTCGTGGTAACCCACGTAGTGCAATTCTAATGGTCGCTCGTAAGAAACTTCAAAAAATTAAACGCAAAGAACGCGTGGTAAGGGGCTTAAAAGTTTAAGCTGCCGCTCTAATCGTTTGTATTTTTTTTTGAAAAGAAAGATTTCTTCCTGTCAGTGAAGTGGTACTCGTTTCTAAATCTTTGATGAAATCATTTTCTTTTGGTTTATTGTTTTAATTGCATCCTTACAAAGGGCTATAATTTTCTGTAAATTTTTATCAGATTGTCGTAATTTTGCACTTTAAAAATAATTTCTATTATGAAAAAAATACTCGTTCTATTTCTACTTCTTTGTTCTGTAAGTTTTGCTCAAAAGAAGAAACCAATTGTCACTCCATCAACACCTTTGTTTGATGCATCTTCGGTAGCTTCCTTGTCGTTTCGTTTGGTTGGACCAGCCTTAACTTCTGGCCGTGTAGTTGATTTGGCCATTCATCCAAATAATAATGATGTGTGGTATGTAGCTGCAGCTTGTGGAGGGGTTTGGCAAACAACTAATCATGGAATTACTTTTTCGCCCATTTTTGACGGTCAAGGTTCATTTTCTATTGCTTGTGTCGAATTAGCACCGTCAAATCCGAATACGCTTTGGGTGGGAACGGGTGAAAATAATAATCAACGATCAGTTGCGTATGGCGATGGTGTTTACAAGTCTTTGGATGGAGGAAAGTCTTTTACTAACATGGGATTAAAAAATTCCGAGCACATCGGTAATATTATAATCCATCCTACAAATGAAAATATTCTTTGGGTTGCTGCTTATGGTCCTTTGTGGAAGAGTGGGGGAGAAAGAGGTGTTTATAAGTCTGTTGATGGTGGAAAAACTTGGGAGCGTACGCTAAACATCTCTGAGAACACGGGTGTTTCTGAAATAGCAATAGACCCAACTAATCCAGATATTTTGTATGCTGCTGCTCATCAGCGAAGAAGACACGAATGGACCTACATTGGTGGTGGACCTGAATCTGCTTTATATAAATCTACCGATGGTGGCGCAACTTGGCGTGAAGTGAAATCGGGGCTTCCTTCAGGCGATATGGGAAGAATAGGTTTGGCGGTTTCGCCAAGTGACGCTAATTATGTATACGCTATCGTTGAGGGTCGATATGGAAAATCAGGTGTTTATCGTTCTGTCAATAAAGGCGAAAGTTGGTCAAAGCAATCAGATTTCAGCACAAGTGGCAATTATTACCAAGAGATTTTTTGTGATCCACTTGACAAAAACAAAGTTTTTGCCATGGATACCTATATGCACCATAGTGAAGATGGCGGTAAGACTTTTAAGCCGACGGGTGAAAAAAATAAGCATGTCGATAACCATTGCATTTGGATAGATCCTAAAAACACGAACCATTGGATTGCGGGTTGTGATGGTGGAGTATATGAAACGTATACCCACGCTAAAGAATGGAAGTATTACGCCAATCTTCCGATCATTCAATTTTATAAGGTAACCACTGATAATGCGGCTCCTTTTTACAATATTTTTGGCGGAACGCAAGATAATAATTCAATGGGTGGGCCATCTGCAACAAATAATGCTGCTGGGATACTTAACTCAGATTGGTACATTACGAATGGGGGAGACGGATTCGAATCAGCAACAGATTGGTCAAATAATAATATCGTTTACGCACAGGCTCAACACGGTTGGTTAGTTCGTTATGATAAAGCGTCGGGAGAGAAAGTGCCGATTCAGCCTATGCCAGGAAAAGGAGAAGCTGCCTATCGTTGGAATTGGGATGCGCCGCTTATTGTTTCTTCTCATGATGCATCAACCTTATATTTTGCCGCAAATAAATTATTCAAGTCTACGAATAAAGGCGATGACTGGCAAGTTATTTCGCCCGATTTAAGTCAGCAAATTGATCGAAATAAATTAGAAGTAATGGATCAAGTTTGGACCATCGATGCGGTAATGAAAAATGCTTCTACAACTATTTATGGAAACGTCATTGCCTTGGATGAATCGCCGAAGAAAAAAGGTCTTTTATATGTTGGTACGGATGATGGCTTAATTCAAGTATCAGAAAATGACGGTGGTACTTGGACAAAATACAATGTCTTTCTTGGAGTGCCGGCAAATACACGCGTTAATATGCTTACGGCATCCTTACACGACGAAAATACTGTTTATGTAGCTTTTAATTCTCAACGTCAGGGTGATTTTAAGCCGTATTTGTATACTTCCAACGATAAAGGTAAAACGTGGACTTCCATTTCTTCTAATTTACCGGAGCGCGGAAATGTTTATTGCATCAAGCAAGACCATGTGGATCCCAATTTATTATTTGTTGGGACTGAGTTTGGTGCTTATTTTTCTAACGATAATGGCAAAGTTTGGACAAAAATTAGCGGTTTGCCCATCACAGCGGTATATGATTTAGATATTCAAAAAAGAGAAAATGATCTTGTTGCAGCAACCTTTGGAAGAGGATTCTACGTGCTAGATAATTATTCACCTTTGCGCAGTTTGACCAAGGAGAATTTGGATAAAAAGGCCTTTTTATTTCCTGTTAAACCTGCCTTGCAATATGTGCCGGCTGATCCATTGGGCTTAGATGGTACAGGTTTTCAAGGGCATAACATGTGGGCTGCTAGTAACCCTACCTTTGGTGCTACTTTCTCATTATACATTAAAGATGAGTATAAAACGCTGAAAGATATTCGACAGGAGAAAGAAAAAGCATTAGAGAAAGAAAAAAAGGATGTGTTTTATCCAACTTTCGATGAGCTTAGAAAGGAGGCGCTAGATGAAGCCGCAAATTTGATTTGGGTGATTACAGACCAAACTGGAAAAGAAGTTCGACGAATGACTTCGAGTCCAACTAAAGGAATAGTGAGAATGAGTTGGAATCTTCGTTCGAATTCAACAAATTCTATCAATGCAGAGTCAAATGGCTTTTTGGTTCCTCCAGGGAACTATTTTGTATCTATTTCCCTTGTTCAAAATGGTCTTGTTGAAGAGCTAGTTACGAAGCAATCGTTTACGGTTATCGGCTTAAATAATCAGACATTAGTCGCTAAGAATCCTGCTGAGTTGGTCCTATTTCGAAACGATGTAGCAGTTTTAAATCAGAAAATAAATAATGCTAGTAATTGGTTAGATGAAGTAAATGATGTGTTAAAAGAAATGCAGTCAACTCTTATTAATTATCCCAATACTGATTTGAGGTTACTTTCAGAAACCCGTGCGTTGAAGTTGCTTTATGATGAAGCGGCTTTAGTTCTTTGGGGCGATAAGATCAAGTCTTCAAGAGAATTTGAAACGCTTCCAAGTATAAATGATCGTATGGGAATGGTGGAATATCAACTTTATGAAAATACGGCTGGTGTTTCCAATACACATCGAGCAAATAAAGCAATAGCGGAAGAGCAATATAATGCCCTAAGCATTTCCCTTGGTGTAATAAGTAATCGAATGATGTCACTGCAAGAAAAACTTAACACCGTTCCGATTCCGTATACTAAGACATTAAGCCGTTTTTGGAAATAGGCGTATTGTAAGGTTAGATCGTTCTCCAACAACTTTTTTTTCTGCCAATACGCTTTCCTATACGCAAGGACAAAGAAGCATTAAACACTAGAGCAAATTGAACTAGAACATGTTGCGCGAGGTGTTTATTACTTGTCTATTGAAAATGGATCATCTGTAATAAAGCTCGTAAAACAATAAAAATTAATAATACCGCTATATTCCCCCATCGTTTTAAAACGGTGGGGGATTTTTCATTTAAGAAGGCTTCAAGCCGATATTTCGTTTCAACTTTATTTATTTTCTCCTATTTTTTTGCTATCTTAATTATAAAATTAAGGAATGTTGGAGGAAATGGAAAGTTATTCAAACTGGATAAAACAATTAAAGGAGAAAATCCACAAGGCTCAGTTAAAAGCAGCACTTAGTGTTAATACGCAGCTAATTTTGCTTTATTGGGAAATAGGAGAAAGTATCGTTCAGAAACAGATTGAAAACCAATGGGGCAGTAAAATTGTGGAAAAAATGGCCAATGATTTAAAAACTGGAATGTCAGAAATAACTGGTTTTTCTCGTTCAAATTTGTTTGCCATGCGTAAGTTTTATCTTTTCTACAAAGATTCGAATCACGCATTAACTAGTGAAAATGAATTAGTCCAACAGCCTGTTGGACAATTAAGCCAAGAAAGTATTTTATGTCGAATACCGTGGGGCCATCATGTTTTAATTTTAAATAAATGTGCAACATTAGAACAAGCAGAATTCTACCTTAAGCAAACAATAGAAAGCAATTGGAGCAGAAATGTTCTTGGATTTCAAATGACATCAAATTTATTTGATCGCCAAGGAAAATCACAAAACAATTTTAAGCTAACACTTCCAAAAACCCTAAGTGATTTGGCTAATGAATCATTAAAAGATCCTTATAAATTTGATTTTTTGACACTTGAACAGAATGTTCAAGAATTGGAGCTAGAAAAGAACCTGACTGAAAATATCACAAAATTCTTGCTTGAATTGGGTAAGGGTTTTGCATTTGTTGGAAGGCAATATCCTATTATTGTTGGTAAAAAAGAGCGAAAAATTGATTTGTTATTTTATCATACTCGAATGCATTGCTATGTTGTAGTTGATCTAAAAACGGGAGATTTTGAACCGGAATTTGTTGGGAAAATGAATTTTTATCTTTCCGCAATTGATGATTTACTCAAAATGGACGAGGATAAACCAAGTATTGGAATTATTTTGTGTAAGTCTAAGGACTCGATTGACGTTGAATACGCACTACGAGACATTAAAAAACCTCTAGGCATAAGTGAATTTACATTCAATGAACTGCCTAAAAAATTAAAAGTAAATATGCCAACAGTTTCAGAATTGGAAAGTCAGTTATTTGGTAAAACATGAGAATTTATGATTGCTTTTAAAAGAGTAAGGAAATTGAATTTGTTCCCTCATCGTGTTCAAATACGGTGGGGGATTTTTCAGTATTACTGATAAAAGAAACATTTCTATTTTAGCTAATTACAACAATTGTCCGATTTTTATCGGACAATATTTCCTTTATTCACCGAAAAATTAAGAGGTAAACAATTGCCCAAATAGAAAAAAAGAAAAGGCCCAAATAAACGCCGTTTAAATTTCTTTTAAAGCTTTTTTGGATAAAGATGATGTAGAATAGCCAAGCCATGTATATGACAAGGAAGGCTAAAGGAATGAATAATCTAAGCATGTGTTAAATTTTTGATACTAGTAAATAGATACTACTGAAGCCAATAATCAGTGATAAGCATATATTAAGTAGTGCGATGCTCCAATTTCCTTGCTGAATGAGTTGAATATTTTCAAATGAAAATGTACTGAATGTACTAAATCCACCGCAAAAGCCAACTAAAAGTAAGGGTTGTATCCATTCGTTTTTAGGCAATTTCATTAAGGTAAGGTAGATGAATGCAAAAAATAAGCAGGCTAAACTATTTGAGATGAAAGTTCCCCAAGGGAAACCTAAGCCTTTGAACAAGAACAATTTTCCAATGCCAAAACGAAGAAGGCTACCTAGTCCGCCACCAATAAATACCAGTACCCAAGTCATGCTTGGATCGAAAATTTAAACAAGTTCTTTTTTATCATAGCGTACACAAACATTCCAATTGCAAAACCAAAAATAGCACCTACAACAATATCGCTAGGATAGTGAACGCCTAAATAGATTCTGCTTAGACCTATTAGTAATCCCATGGATACTAAAAATGTAAAAAAACCTTTGTTTTTTAGGTAGAATAGGGGAGCCACCAGTCCAATAAATCCAAAATAATTCGCGGCATGTGAAGAAATAAAACCGTATTGTCCTCCTTTATATAGTTCACCCGGTTTAAACTCATAATAATGCAATAAAGGTCCAATTTCTAAATTATGGGAAGGTCTGTAGCGCATGAATACATTTTTGAATAAATGAACAGACAGTTGGTCTGTAAGAATTATCGTGCAGGCAATACTAATTGTAATTAACAAGAGACCTTTCCAATTGTATTTTTTCCATAGGAAGAAATAAGTAATTATGATAATTGGAACGAGGATTACTTTGCCGGATAAAAACCACATCAAACTATCCGCAAATGGATTGTGAAATCCATTTATAAAGAGCAATAGAGTGGTGTCAATATCTTTAAGAAAATCAATCATTGTCAAGATATTTCCAAATCATATCTTTTAATTCCGTTAAGCCATGTTGCGCTACAGATGAAATAAATACGTAGGGAATATCAGGAATATCTGTTTTCATTTGTTCCATCATCTCATTGTCGAGCATATCAGACTTCGTAATCGCTAAAATGCGTTTTTTATCGAGTAAATCTGGGTTAAACATTTCCAACTCACGCTTTAGAATTGAAAATTCCTGACTAATATTTTCGCTATCTGCTGGTATCATAAAAAGCAGCAATGAATTTCGTTCAATGTGTCTTAAAAATTTTAATCCTAATCCTTTTCCAGTGTGAGCTCCTTCAATAATTCCTGGAATATCAGCCATAATAAATGACCTGAAATCGCGGTAGAAAACCATCCCAAGATTTGGTCTTAAAGTGGTGAAAGCGTAATCGCCAATTTCTGGCTTCGCAGAAGAAATAACAGACAATAAAGTGCTTTTACCAGCATTTGGAAAACCAACAAGGCCAACATCAGCTAATAATTTTAATTCGAGTATTTTCCAGCTTTCTATACCTTCTTCACCGGGTTGAGCATAGCGAGGAGTCTGGTTAGTAGGTGATTTGAATTGATCATTTCCTAATCCACCTCTTCCGCCTCGTTGGATAATCATTTCTTCTCCGTCTTCTTTTACTTCAAATAGTATTTCCCCTGTTTCAGCATCTTTGGCAATCGTTCCTAAGGGTACATCGATGTATACATCATCACCCTGAGAACCAGTTTTTAAGTTTCCTGCCCCATGTCCGCCATGACTTGCCTTAATGTGTTTTTTAAACTTAAGATGAAGTAAGGTCCATAATTGCTTATTTCCTTTTACAATTACGTGGCCACCTCTTCCGCCATCTCCACCATCTGGCCCACCTTTAGGAATGTATTTCTCCCTTCTGAAGTGAGTTGAACCTCCACCACCCGTACCCGAAGTACAATGAATTTTTACGTAATCTACAAAATTGTCTGATGCCATTGTTAGGCTTGTATGTTTTCCAAAGCAGTGAAAATTCGTTGAGTAATCTCATCGATGTTTCCTATTCCTTGAATTGAAGTGAATTTATTTTGACCTTGATAATATGTTTTTACTGGAGCGGTTTCGTTATTGTAAACAGCGATTCTATTTTCAATAATGGCAGCGTCTGCATCGTCTGCTCGGCCACTTTGTTCAGCTCTTGCTAATAATCGTTTTTTTAGTTCTTCTTCTTCCACTTCTAAGGCCAACATAATAGAAATTTCAGTATTTAAACTTGCTAACAGCTCGTCTAGCGCAATTGCTTGTGCATTAGTTCTAGGAAATCCATCAAAAATAAATCCGATCGGAGAGGAATGTTTTAGTACTTCTGCTTTTAACATTTCGATGGTAAGTTCGTCAGGTACCAATTGACCTTTATCCATATAGGTTCTCGCAAGTTCGCCTAATTCGGTTTCATTTTTAAGATTTGCCCTAAAGACATCTCCTGTGGATAGATGAATGAGCTTAAACTTTTCAGTTAAACGCTCCGATTGAGTTCCTTTACCTGCGCCCGGCGGGCCAAATAATACGATATTTAACATGTCAGTTAGTTTCTTTTAATTGGTATAATGCGGCTAAGTTTCTGCCTAATTGATTATAATCAAGGCCGTAACCTACTACAAATTTGTTTGGAATCTCAAATCCGATGTATTGTGGTACACTATTGCCTTTGAATGCGCTTGGTTTGTATAAAAATGTACAAACTGAAATAGAAGCTGGATTTGAAGCGTTTAATAAGGTAATTACTTTATCGATTGTAATTCCTGTATCGACAATGTCTTCCACTACAATAATGTGTTTATCCGTTATAGATGTTGCTAAGCCTATTAATTCATCAACTCGCCCAGTAGTGCTAGTGCCTGAATATGAACTCACTTTAATGAAGGACACTTCTAGTTGTTTTTGAATATTTTTCAATAAATCACTTGTAAACATAAAGGAACCGTTTAAAATGGAAAGAAAAAGTATTTCTTTTCCCTCATAGTCGGCCTCTATCTTTTTGGCTAGGGCAGCTACTTTGGTTAATATTTCTTCGGAAGAAATAAATAATTCAAAATGTTTGTCGTGAAGTTGTATCTCGTTCATACAAATGCAAAATCAAAAGTACTCATTTTTGATTACATAAGAAAAGGTGATTTGAGATTTGAATTGAATTAGGTTGTTTATCTTTGCAACATGCCTCAGCAAAAGCACAAAAAAATAGACGTTTCACATAATGCATCAATAGGTGTTTTAGGTGGAGGTCAATTAGGTATGATGATGATTGAAGCAGCCAAGGAAATAGGCATTATTGTTCATGTTTTGGACCCTAATCCAGCTGCGCCATGTGCTAAACTAGCTGATACTTTTACCGTCGGTGATTTCAATAATTATGAAGATGTCTATCAATTTGGAAAAGATAAGCACTATTTAACCATTGAAATTGAAAATGTAAACATTGATGCATTGGAGCAGTTGGAGAAAGAAGGGCACTATGTTTTTCCTCAGCCTTCCGCTTTACGGATTATAAAAGATAAGGGGATCCAAAAACAATTCTATACAGAAAATTTTATTCCAACGGCTGTATACCAATTAATGGAAAGTAAGGCTGACCTTCTTTCTGCTCAGCTTGATTTTCCTTATGTGCAAAAACTGCGAACCGGAGGTTACGATGGGAAAGGGGTTCAGGTAATTAGAAATAAAGAAGAATTAGCATTCGCGTTTGATGCTCCGTGTGTTATTGAGTCAATGATTGATTTTGAAAAAGAAATTTCCATTATTGTCGCGCGAAATGTTTCAGGTCAATTAGCCGTTTTTCCAGCCGTTGAATGTGAATTTAGTCAAGAAGCAAATTTGGTTGAATTTCAATTCTCACCCGCCGCTATCTCTTTGGAAATTGAGCAAAAAGCGATTGAAATTGCATCGTCTATTATACAATCTTTGGATCTAGTTGGCATATTAGCTGTTGAGTTTTTTCTAACAAAAGATGGGAAGCTCTTGGTCAATGAAATAGCTCCACGGACGCACAATAGCGGTCATCATACGATTGAGTGTTGCGAGACGTCCCAATTTTCTCAGCATCTTCGAGCTGTTTTGAATTTACCGCTTGGATCTACGGCACTAATACAACCTGGTGCTATGCTGAACTTACTTGGTGAAAAAGGCCATTCCGGAACAGCGCACTATGAAGGATTAGAAGAAGTGCTTCAAATTCCTGGAGTATTCGTTCATCTCTATGGAAAAGAACTTACCAAACCCTTTCGAAAAATGGGACATATAACCGTGCTTGGAAAATCGATGGAGGAGATTAAGGCAAAAGCTACTCTCGTTAAAAGTGGTCTTCGGTGTATCAGTAAAACCTAATACAGAACTTGTTAAAAGCTTTTGTAGAATTAATTGTCCTTATCTAATATAATTCAAAATCGTTTAGTGCTATTACTGCAAAATTAACTTTTGCTTGAATTCGCCTTTCGGTGTTTTGATCACGATGAAATAGATGCCTTTGGGCTGAAGCGATAAATCGATGGATTTTTCATAGTGATGGGAATGGAAAACTTCTTTTCCAAAGGCACTGTAAATTGATAATCCTTTTATTTCTTTCGGATCTTGCCCTACTTTCAATTGGATATTTATTGTATGCTGACTAGGGATTGGATAAATATTGAATAAATTGTTGAGTAAAGACGATTCATTAGTGCCTGCATACTGGACTTCACAGGGAATAAATCCATTATAGTTCGAGCTAGTTGTACCGTTTGGATTTATAAAGTTGAAGGTGTATAGGCCGTTTGTGGTCCAACTATAACTTACTTGATAATTCTGATTATTGAGTCCATAAGATAAAATATAACCATTGCTACCATTGGCAACAAGACCAGAAATCAAGGCTCCATTTAATGGTGTTTGTGCCGGACGCACGGGACTTGCAGCTGCTTGGGGAATGATTTGCGCGGAGGCATCTTCGGTAACTTGCCCCACCATATTTCCAATCATATAAGGCGCATTTGCTGTCCCATGATAATGATATTCACCATTGTAATTATGTCCGTGATTTGCATCTAAGCTTGTCATTAAAATTCCATCGGGTTCGTAAGCTCCATAAACAGCATAACCATCTAATGCATATGCAATGGGTAATGTGTTACTTGTTGTTCCATATAAATGAAGGGGAGCCGTGTGATAATGATAATCGTCTGCTCGACCACAATGGCCACCCCAATTATCCAATTGTCCATCTAAGTAAGCATCTACTCCAGTATTGGTATAGGGATTAAAAATAGGAACGCCATTAACAGCTACTGCGATTGCACCTCTTGTGAAATGTTGGGCGTTTACTGGAACGGGCGTTGCGGCTAAAATTGGGTTTAATGGGATGCTCCAAGCATTGTCTCCATAATAACACTGAGGAATAGGTACTTGTTGTTGCCAACCATTGCTAGCAATTCCCAACATCATATCGTGGGTTGTCGGGATACCTTTCGATTCAATATAAAAATAATTGGCATCCCATGAGGTGATAGCATTGGGTTGAAAAGCAATAAATGCTAGATTCATCACATTTGGATCAGTAAAACTGTAGAGAAAGAGGCTGATCGATATTGAAATGATGACGACTCCTTGTTTTATTTTCCTTTTTCGGAAGAAATAAATACTTAAGATGATCAGTCCCAAAAACAATATACACAAGGGAATTAAAATGTTAAAGTTGTTTTTTGCTTGATTATTTATTTTTTGTGGTACCTCCGTATTTAATTTTTCAATGGTTTGATAACGATGATTAATTTGGGCTTGATCTTGCGTTGAAAAATCATGTAAGGGTATTTTTTTCGTTGCCCCATCTTCAGTTTGTAAATAAACGATTTCATCTTTAAGAAGTAAGAAGTCGCCACTAATTACTTCATTACCAATTTTCCAGGTTTGTTCTTTTTCATGATGTCCCCCTTCATGCGACCATAGGCTAAGGGAAAAGGTAAGAATGGCAATGCTTAAAAAATACTTCATACTTCGAGATTTAGATTCAACTACCTGTTTAGTGGTTTTAAATTTAATAAACTTGTAAAAAAAGGCACTTAATTATGCCCTAAAAACTGATGCAGGTTCCAATTTGGTTATTCTACGAATAGCGAAAAGGGTTCCTGAAATGGATATCGTTGCGGTGATCAAGAAGAATACTAATTTAGTAATCGGGTGGAAGGTAAACAATGTGCCCGCATTGGCTATCCCATTTCTAAATCCTTCGATGAGTGCGTATCCAATCATAAATCCGATGATGGCATAGATAATTGCTTGCATTAATATTAACTTTCTAATGTAGCCATTTGATGCTCCGATTGCTTTTAAGGTCCCGTAATCTTTAATGCGATCTATTGCAGCCGAATAGAGGGTTAAACCAATGATGATAAATCCGGAGATTAAAGCGAAAATAATTAAGGTTCCAAATGAAAAAGCAATCCCACTCGATTTTAATACGGTAATGACCGTTTCCCACCTAAAATCATTTGGCATCCATGCTTTAACGCCAGGGATATTTGCATTAATATAATTCACTACCTCTTGCATTTTTTTTGGATCATCTGCTTCGACTAAAAATGCCGATACTTTATTATTGGACACTTTTCCTAAAAAACGAGCGCGTTCGATGGTTGTGTAGGCAAATAAACCGCCTCCAAATGCTCTTGCTCCTTTCGTAATTGCGGCAATATACACTTGCTTTCCATTAATTTCAAAATAATCTCCCATCTTCGGGTTCCCTAATGCTTTTCGATCAAAAAAATCAATGGTTACTGCTCCATCAGCTATAATATTGGAAAGTTTTCCTTCAACAATTAAGTTGTCTTGAATACCAACCATAGCTGGCAAATTCAATCCTACCACACTCATTCCAGCAGTTGTGCCATCGGTAAATCGTGCTGCTCCAGCGCCAATTACCAGCGGATTTGCTTTCACCACGAAGGGTAAACTTTCTATCTCATGCCCCAAACGAATATCGATCGGCGCTAAGGCATTTACATTGGTGGTTTTGTTGTCGGTTACCCAGACGTAGCCATCGTTCACACGAACTAAATAGCTCATGGCATTGGTTAAAAAGGTAAAAATTCCGGTTTGTTGCCCAATTAAAAAGATCGAAATAATAACACCAAACAAAGCCCCAATGCTTTTGGGCTTGTCAAACTTCATGAATTTTAATGCGGTGAACAGTAGTTGCATTTTATAGTTTTATGATGCATTCAACTCGACTTCCAATGAGAACCGATCCTGGTTGATCTACAATTACTCTTACTTCTCGAACGCGTCTATCTTCCAAATTATCTGCTTTATCGCTAAAAATAGATTTCTTAGAAAGGTAGGGGGAGCAATAAACGATTTTCCCAGTACTTAATAGTTCTCGTGTGCCTTGTTTTGCTATGGTTACAGCCATTCCATTTCGAATATCCATGGCGAATAATTCATCAACTTCGGTAATCGCAATTAATCCTCCGCTTGGTGCGAACTCTCCAATTTTCGATCCTGGTGCAAGTGCTTGTCCCGGTCTTACTTCAATGCTTAACAACATTCCGTCTTCGGGGGCATAAATCTTTTTCTTATTTTTAAGTTGCGTAAAATAATTTGTTTCGGCACTTAATTCGCTTAAACTTGCGATTGCCTCACTAGCTTCTGCTTTTGCAATGATGATGTCAGCTTGTAGGTTTTGGTAAATGTTCTCTGAGTCTATCGCATTTTTATCTGTTCCTGCTTTTGAATCTGCTAAAGCCCGATCCCTCTTCATGTTAACTTCGGCAGCTTTTAATTTGATGCTTAGGGCTTCTATTTTCGCCTGAAGACTTTTAATTTTTTCATTTCGAGTAGTGATCTTTGCGGCGCTTTGAGTAACCTGAGCATTTTCAGTACTTTCATCCATTTCGAGTAGGAGTTGCCCTTTCTTAACCACCTGACCTTCTACCACCAAAATACGTGTAATTTTTCCTGCTAATTCGCTTCCCAAAGGATAGATTTTGTTGGCGGGTTCGATGCGTGCAATTCCCACCAATTCACTTATTTTTTCTACTTTGTAATCGGATAATTTTTTCGCTTTAGGATCTTCTTTTCCACCGCAGGATGCTAAAAGCAATAGTATGAACAAGGATGTTTGAGTTATTTTCATTTTATACAAGTGTAAAGGCATTGGTTAATTCATTTTTTTTAATTTCTGTTGCAAATCCATTTTCTACTTTAATTACGCGGTCTGCATATTGTAATAATCGTGGGTCATGAGTAACTACGCATACGCTTTTTCCAGATTTCGATAGCGAAACAAGTTCTCCCATTATCGTTGCTATGGAGGAAGCGTCTAAGGAAGCGGTGGGTTCATCGCACAAAATTAATTGTGGGTCTGTTACCAAGGCTCTTGCAATCGCTACGCGCTGTTGTTGACCCCCAGAAAGTTGTTTGGGCAAACTCTTTTTTCGATCCAACATACCGACTAATTCCAAGGCCGCTTCGGCTTTTATTTTTGCATCCTTCGCCTTAAGTTTTTTTAATTGTAAGGGCATCATTACATTGTCCAATGCGTTGAGCGGAGCGATTAAATTAAAGCCTTGAAATACAAATCCGAAGGTGTTTAAGCGTAGATTAGCCATCTGTTTTTGACTCATATCATTAACCAATTGATTGTTTACGAAGAGTTGACCTATTGTTGGATAGATAACACAGCCTAAAAGGGACAAAAGGGTTGTTTTTCCTGAACCTGATGGACCAATTATTAATAGCAATTCTCCGGTATTAATGCATAAATCTACGGGTTGCAACGCAATAATGGTTTGATCACCAACTTGGTATTCTTTTCCTACTCCTATTAATTCGGCAATCATCTCAACTTAATTATATTTTCTAACAATATTCCTCCAATTTTGTTTAGGATTTATTTTTTTTGAACCCTTAAACTAATATTTTCTAATAATTCTATTTGTTCTACTTGTAGATCTAATAGGTTTTTTTGTTGATGCAATATTAAATGGTCAATTTTTTCGTGTAGCGTTCTAATTTCTAACTCTGATTTAAGATTGATCATGTAGTCCATTTTTGCTCGCTCTCTATCTTTTTCCTCTCGACGATTTTGGCTCATCATGATGATAGGTGCCTGTAAAGCAGCAATACAAGATAGGATAAGGTTGAGCAATATAAATGGATAGGGGTCAAATCCTCTGTTGCTTAAGAAATAAAAATTACAAATTATCCAAATAACTAAAAACACACCAAAGGAACTTATAAAGGTCCAACTTCCTCCGAAACTAGCTACTTTATCAGCTAATTTCTGTCCGCGTGTTAAGGGGGTATGTTTGTCTACATTACTTTTCTTATTGATGCTGGTTTGATTGGTCATCGTTTGTATGACCGTTTTTTCGAGTTCGCTTAACTCACCAAGTTGCTGTTCTAATTTTTCAGTGATGTATTTTTCTCTGTAATAGTTAAGTTCTTCTATGGAAATGACAAAATTTTCAGCTAATTCAGGATGATCTGTTCTTATTAGTAAACTCAGTGAATGCCTTATAGTTGCTGAGAATACTTTTTCTTCAATAGGAAAAGTCTTTTGCGAAAGATCACTCTGAAATGTTTTCAAGTTCGGAATTTTTTTTCAAAGTTAACTTTTCATTCTTTGTTACATGCTTTTTTTTGAATTAAAGCTTAAATAGTAGTTGATTTTTAGCAACCTATTTTTTTATAGTGCAATTCACAGCTTTCCTCCTTATATTTATGGTATGAATTCAAAAGCAGACATTGTAAATAATTGGCTACCGCGCTATACTGGTGAAAAAATAGAAAATTTTGGGAAGTATATTTTACTGACCAATTTTAGTAATTACGTCCATCTATTTGCGGAATGGAACAATGTTCCTGTTATAGGAAAAGATAAACCTATGCAATGTGCTACTTCTGGAAATATCAGCATTGTAAATTTCGGAATGGGAAGTCCTTCTGCCGCAACAATTATGGACTTGCTGACTGCTATTCATCCAGAGGCCGTATTATTTCTTGGTAAATGCGGGGGCTTGAAAAAGCGGAATAAATTAGGTGATTTAATTCTGCCAATTGCTGCCATACGTGGTGAAGGAACGAGCAACGATTATTTTCCCATGGAAGTGCCCGCGCTACCTGCTTTTTCTCTTCAGAAAGCCGTTTCCACCACCATTCGTGATTATAAGGTGGATTATTGGACAGGAACAGTTTATACCACCAATCGAAGGGTATGGGAACACGATGAGGAATTTAAAAATTACCTCACCAAAATTAGAGCCTATGCCATAGATATGGAAACAGCTACTATTTTTACGGTAGGTTTTTACAACAAGATTCCAACAGGAGCTTTGCTATTAGTGAGCGATCAGCCGATGGTGCCAGACGGCGTAAAAACAGAGGAAAGTGATAAGGCAGTCACCACGAATTTCGTCGAAAATCACCTGAAAATAGGGATTGATTCATTAAATCAACTCATTGATGACGGATTAACGGTTCGCCATCTAAGATTTTAAGACCGGTTTTTTACAGGCAATTATCCCTGATTTCAGCCACAATTTCTGGATTTAATAAGGTAGAAATATCACCAAAATTATCAAAATCTCCTTCAGCAATTTTGCGTAAAATCCTGCGCATTATTTTTCCGGAACGTGTTTTTGGTAAGCCGCTGGTAAATTGAATTTTATCCAATTTTGCGATAGGGCCAATTTGGTCAGAAATGAATTGATTGATTTCTTTTCTTACTAGATCATGGTTGGCATGTTCTTCTTTTAAAATGACAAAGCCATAAAGCGCATTGCCTTTGATGTCGTGCGGAAATCCTACAATGGCAGATTCAGCAACCAAAGCATGTTCGTTAATCGCATCTTCTATAGGTGCTGTTCCTAAATTATGACCTGAAACAATGATTACATCATCCACACGCCCTGTAATTCTGTAATAACCATCTTCGTCTCTTAATGCCCCATCTCCAGTGAAATAGAGCCCAGGAAATGCCGTGAAGTAGGTCTCTAGATAGCGTTTGTGATCTCCCCATATAGTGCGGGCAATCGATGGCCATGGTTGTTTTATGCAAAGACTGCCACTCACTTCGTTTCCACTCATTTCATTTTTTCCTTCGTCCATGATGGCAAGTTGAATGCCCGGTAAAGGCAATGTGGCAAAGGCAGGTTTTAATTTGGTGATATTCGGTAATGGTGAGATAAGTATTCCCCCGGTTTCTGTTTGCCACCAAGTATCTACTAGCGGACAGTTTCCTTTTCCAATATGTTCATGGTACCAATGCCATGCTTCGTCATTGATAGGTTCACCAACGGAACCGATTATTCGCAGACTTGATAAATTATATTTTTCCACCCAAGACAAGGGTTCTTTGGCAAGCGAACGAATGGCGGTTGGTGCAGTATAAAAATGATTTACTTGGTGTTTGTCAATTACTTCCCAAAATCGTCCAAAATCTGGGTAGGAGGGAATGCCTTCAAAAAGTACGGTGGTAGCTCCGTTTAACAGTGGACCATAAACAATGTAGGAATGTCCGGTAATCCAACCAATATCTGCGGTACACCAAAAGACTTCTTTTTCTTGGTAATCGAATACATTTTGAAAAGTGTATCCGGCATATACCATGTATCCTCCAGTGCTATGCAACATGCCCTTTGGTTTTCCAGTGGATCCTGATGTGTATAGAATAAACAAGGGATCTTCAGCGTCCATTTCGGTCACTTCACAATGGCTACTAACTTTTTTAAGTTCAATATCGAGGTATGTGTCTCGACCAGCAAGCAGTTGGATTGTTGTATTTGTTCGCTTTACCACTAAGGACTTTAAAATTGTCGGACAAGTAAGCAAGGCTTCATCTACGATGGATTTTAGGTCAATCGATTTGGTGCCGCGAAAGCCACCATCTGCCGTTATCATAAGTTTACAAGCACAGTCTTGAATACGTGAGGCAAGCGCTGTAGATGAAAAGCCAGCAAATACAACCGAATGCACTGCTCCGATTCGTGCGCAAGCCAGCACACTGATTGCCAATTCCGGTATCATGGGAAGATAGATACAAACACGGTCTCCTTTTTCAATGCCATTTGCTTTCAAAACATTTGCCATCTGCGAAACCCGTTCATGTAATTCCGTGTAGGAAATATGCTGTGCTTTTTCCTTGGGATCATTGGGCTCGAAAATCAGGGCTGTTTGCGCACCTTTTTCCGCTAAGTGACGGTCTAAGCAATTGTAGGAAATATTCGTTTTCCCTTCTTGAAACCAGTTAAATTCCGCTAGTTCCATCTTACAATTCATTACTTTTTTCCACGGAGCGAACCAGTGGAAATTACCTGCGATTTCTCCCCAAAAAGTCTCCGGATCAGCAATGGCATTTTCATACGCGTTTTGGTAAGCGGCAAAAGTTTTCAAGTGATAAGGCATAGTCCAAATATTTGAAGTAAAAATAAGGATAATTGATTAATTTTCAATTCAAGCTCATCGAGCTCAATGCGGCTGTCGATTTCACCGTGTCTCTCGACTCCGCTCGATCCACTTTTTTCAAGCACATCGAGCGGAGCCGAGATGCGCTCAATTCACTTCAAAGTTTTCTGAATTAGGTGTAGCATATTAAAATAATACTAACTTTAATCCACCCTTACTAATCGATAATCGTATGAAAATAATATTGAATTTAACTGTAGCAATGATAATTGTACTAATTACAAGCGCTTGTTACCATAAAAGACCAGATATTATAGTAATTGGCACACAAACTTGGACGACTAAAAATTTGGATGTAGACACCTTCCGCAATGGTGAAGCCATACCAGAAGCTAAAACATTTAATGATTGGCAAGCCGCAGGAGATAATAACCAACCTGCTTGGTGTTATTATGAAAATGATGTCGTCAATGGAAATAAATACGGTAAACTATACAATTGGTATGCGGTAAACGATGCGCGTGGCTTATCTCCATCAGGTTGGCATATTCCAACAGATTTAGAATGGACAGTGCTTTTTACTTTTTTAGGTGGTAATGAGGCAGCAGGTAAAAAAATGAAATCTTCATCAGGATGGTCTAGAGATGGCAATGGCACGAATAGCATCGGTTTTACAGGGCTTCCGAGCGGTTCTCGCAACTACTATGGAGCTTTCGGCGATGTTGGCTATTTCGGCAGTTGGTGGAGTGCTTCTGAGACCAATGGAGCATTTGCTTGGATTCGGTTTTTGGACCACAAATATATCAATCGGAACCGAAGCTATGACGAAAAGAGTAGCGGTTTTTCTGTTCGTTGTGTGAAGGATTAGTTGTGTCTCTCGATGCACCGTGTCTCTCGACTCCGCTCGATCCACTTAAAGCTCATCGAGCGCTTGTGCTGAGCCTGTCGAAGTAAGTCGAGATGAGCGATACCGAAGTAAACTAAGATGAGCTCGATCCACTTCAAACCCCATCACTCAATTATCAGTACTTTTTTAATACTCCCATCCGCATACATATATAATTGGACGGTATTTGGTTGGAAGGTTGTTTCTCTACCCAATACATCAACGATTTTAAGTAATTCTTGCTTGCTTTCTATTTCAAGGGTTGGAATAGATAATACAGGGTCAAATTTCCATGTTTGAAAAAGCCGTTCGTTCGATTCATCGATTCCTGTGGTGTAATAAAATTTATTATCCTTCGCTAATCCAATTCCTCCACGTCTGCCAATGGAAGGAATTCCAGGATAATTCATCCATGTGTTCTGGCTTACATTGTATTTCCAGACATCGTTGTGAGAATTGCCAAGGCTATCAAGCCCAAAGCAAATGAATAAGTCATTGTTTATCACCGAAGCGCTTGAATGCGATCTTCCAAGAGAGGGAAAAATAGAAATTTGTGTCCATACATCCTGAGTGGGGGTGTATTCATATAGTTCATTATGGAAAAAATTAGTTTCATCACGCCCAAATAGAAGATAGCCCTTATTATTCAAGGTTGTAGCAGATGATCTCCATAGGTTGCCGTATGGAAAATTATTTTTTTGAATCCAAGTATTTGTTGCGATGCTATACGCCCATACTTCATTGATGGCAAGATATAAGGATGTTTTTCCCCCAATGATATAAGCAGTATCATTTAGTACAAAGCTAGCTGCACCACTGCGCCCGATTCCCGGAAGTGGGGTAAGTGCTGTCCAAGTATTTGTAGTAGGATTATATTCCCATAAATCATTCAGGAATTGCGTTCCATTGTATCCTCCAAAAACATAGCCTTTTCCGCTTGAACTTGAAAATCCACTTGCGTATTGTCTTTCGGCATTCATAGGCAAGGATGCGATGGAAAACCATGAATTATCGATAAGATTTAGGCCGTAAAAATCCCTTTCAACCGACCACCAAGGTGTCATTCCAGTTCCGAAATAAGCGGAGTCTCCAATAACAAATCCTGTCCCATCGTCTCTTTGGGTACCTGGGAAATCCGTTAGTTGTTGCCAGTTTTGAGCTGTAGCTTGAAAAAGAAGGCCCGTCACAGCTATAAGAAGGAGGTGTTTCATGGTTTGTGAAATTACAAAATGTATTTAATAACTAACGCTCTAAACGATTTTGAATTTTAAGAAAAAGGATTTTTCACTATTGTCCTCCGCCCCGGCGGAAGATATCGGACGCTATTCTTTGTCCTTTTGTCTTGATACAAAAGAACGAAAAAATCAAGGCTCTGAATTTCTATTTTGTTCGCAAATCATTTTATAGCCATAACTTACAACTCGTTGCGAACAATTTTAACTCCTTTCTGAAACTTAAATTTTTCAAAAATGTTCTTACAGAAATTTCAAAAATTAATAGTTTCAGTTCAGTAGTAAAAACCATGAAATTCAAGGCCGAATATTTCCGCTTTGAATTATAAAAACATGCTATTTTTTTTTTAATGAAAACTTGTACAAGAGAATGATTGTATTGAACTAAGACTTGGGTACCGTGCATCTCGACTCCGCTCGATGCCCTTGTAATTAGCTAATCGAGCGTAGTCGAGATGAGCGATACCGAAGTAAGTCGAGAGACACGTTATTGAAGCCGAGATGCATCTCGACCCTCTTCTGAAAAAATCTTCCTATCTTTACTCAATGAATTGGAAAGAAGCCATACGAAACTATTTTCCCGATATTTGGCAGTACTTGGTCATCATATTTATCATGATTCTAGCCGCCATTTTTATACTTTAGCCTTATGAAGTCATCAACCTTTTTTTTCTCAGCGATTCAAAAATTCCTTTTTGTTGGATTTTTATCTTTTTTGCTCTGCCTTCCAAACCAAGCGTTGGCGCAATTAAACGTAGATTCTTTATCGCACATTAATTACCAGCAATTACATGCTGCTAACTTAAATGATGTTTGGGGCTACGTTGATGAATTAGGGAATGAATACGCGCTTGTTGGAACGTCAAAAGGCACTTCTATTGTTGATGTGACGGATCCTGCTAATCCTGTTGAGATTTTTTGGTTACCGGGTTCAGAGTCCATTTGGCGAGATCCTTCTTCGCATGGAGATTATGCTTATGTAACTACTGAAGCGGAAGATGGGATGCTAATTATCGATTTAGGTCCTTTACCACAATCTACTAATTTGACCACCACCTTATACACTGGCCCAACTAACAATCCTTGGCAATCGGCGCATACTTGTTTTGTTGATGAATTTGGCTACGCATACGTTTTTGGGGCAAATCGTGGAAATGGTGGAGTAATAATTTTAGATGTTTTCACCAATCCAATGGCGCCTGTTGAAGTGGGTGTTTTTGATAATTGGTATTGCCACGACGGTTACGTGCGAAATGACACGATGTATTTATCCCACGTCTATGATGGTTTTTTAAGTATTGTGGAGGTAAGCAATAAAGCTATTCCTCAATTATTAGGGACAAAAACAACGCCGAGTAGTTTCACACACAATAGTTGGCCTTCGGTTAACGGTCAATTTGTTTTTACTACTGATGAGGTTTCGGGTGCGTTTATCGCTGCCTACGATATCTCGGATCCAACGAATATTGTAGAAGTTGATCGCGTACAAAATTCACCAGGTTCAGGGGTGCTTCCGCACAATACGCACGTCTTGGGGGATTACTTGATTACCAGTTATTATTCAGATGGAATTGTTGTTCACGATATCACGTATCCCTACAACATGATAAAGGTTGGTCAGTTCGACACCTATGTGGGACAAACAGTTAGTTACGATGGATGTTGGGGTGTGTATCCTTTCTTTCCTTCAGGAACAACTGTGGCGGCTGATATCACCAATGGACTTTTTGTGCTAGGACCTCAGTACGAAAAAGCGAGTTATTTGGAGGGCGACATTACCGATGCAAATACGACCTTAGCTTTGCAGAATGTGGCGGTCCATATTCTTCCAAACGATCAAACTGATTATACGGCCCTAAACGGACATTATGCCACAGGAATGCTCATTCAGGGAAGCGTTCAGGTGGAGTATTCAAAAGTGGGTTATTTTCCAGTGATTGAAACCGTGAATTTAGTTCAAGGGCAAATCACCATTCACGATGTTCAGTTGGTGCCCATCGCACCTTACAACCTTACTGTTGTTGTTACTGAACAAGGTACAGGAAATCTCATAAGTAACGCACAAATAAAATTGGTTCATCCATTAATTGAGCACATTGGGGTCACGAACGGAATTGGGGAAGAAGATTTTGTGTTGTTTTACCAGCAAAATTATCGCGTTCACGTTGGAAAGTGGGGGTATCAATCCATTTGCTTCGATACCCTAATCGATCAAAACACGGTTGTTTTAGCCATCGAATTGCCTATTGGCTATTACGATGATTTTGAATTTGATTTTGGGTGGGGAATTAATGGCGCCGCTACAACAGGGACTTGGGAAAGAGGAATTCCTAAGCCAACAAGCTCTGGTTCTGCAATAGGTGAAGACGCTCCCTACGATTGCGGAAAATTAGCCTATGTAACGGGTAATAATCCCAATTTACATCCCGATTTTGACGATGTGGATGAAGGTGAAACCATTTTAACATCCCCTCCAATGGATTTAACAACTTACACCAATCCGTATTTTAATTACTCCCGCGGGTTTTATTGTTACTACGGTCCTTATTTGGTGGATGATACTTTAAAGATTTATGCTTCGAATGGAACCACCACCGTTTTAATTGATGCCGTAGGCGCGCCGCAGGGAAATGCCATGGCTTGGGAATCGAAGAGCATCGCATTAACCGGTTTGTTGCCCATTACTAATTCAATGCAAATTAGCATTCATATTTCTGATGAAAATCCCGATATCAACATTACTGAAGCTGCTTTTGATTACTTTACAGTAAGCAATAGTAATGTCGCTGAGGTGCCAATGCTTAACAAGTCGACCTTGTATGCATATCCGGTTCCTATGAATGATAAAGTAAACTTAGTTGGCTTAACAATTAACCAAGATTTAAACTTGTTTGATGCTACGGGTCAGTTATTAGCTAATTTTATGGTGAACAGCGAAAACATGACATTTGATTTAAGCAAATTTCAAAATAAGGTGTTTATTTTTGTTCAAGGAACCAATACGCTGAGGGTTTTGAAGAATTAATTGTGAATTAATAACAAGCTTTGAATTGGCTTACTTAAATTAATAGCTTAATTTTACCCTTGTATGGCTGAGGTTCAAAGAGATCTATCGATTGTTATTCCATTGTATAATGAGGAAGAATCCTTACCTGAGTTGTGTGGATGGATAACTCGAGTTGTAGAAAAAAATCAACTTTCCGCTGAAATTTTATTTATAGATGACGGTAGTACGGATGGTTCATGGTCTGTGATTCAGTCATTGGCCAGCACCAATTCTTCCATTAAAGCAATACAATTTCAACGAAATTATGGCAAATCTGCTGCCTTGCATACCGGTTTTGAGGCGGCTTCTGGAAAAGTAGTCATCACGATGGATGCCGACATGCAAGATTCGCCAGATGAAATTCCCGGATTATATGCCATGGTTATGGAACAAGGGTTTGATGTTGTTTCTGGTTGGAAAAAGAAGCGCCATGATCCGCTGTCCAAAACAATTCCTACCAAACTCTACAATTGGGCAGCACGAAGAATAACAGGTATCCATCTTCATGATTTTAATTGTGGATTGAAAGCCTATAAACTTGCAGTTGTCAAAAGCATTGAGTTGTATGGCGACATGCATCGCTACATTCCAGCTTTAGCAAAATATGCAGGATTTAAAAATATCGGCGAATGTGTTGTTCAGCACCAAGCCAGAAAATATGGTGTAACTAAATTTGGATTGAACCGATTTTTGAATGGTCCTTTGGATTTAATGACCGTTGCTTTTATGGGAAAATTTGGTAAAAAACCCATGCATTTCTTTGGTGCATTAGGGACGCTCATGTTTTTTATTGGATTTGCTTTAGCCCTTTATCTTGGTATCGATAAACTATTTATTAATGAAAATGGAAGGTTATTGGCGGAACGTACCGAGTTTTTTATCGCCTTGGTTGCTATGATCGTAGGAGTTCAATTTTTCATGACAGGATTCATCGCCGAAATAATCGGAAGAAATGCTAGCAGTCGAAATAATTATTTAATTCAACAGAAGATAGGCGTATGAGCCAAAGGCTTGTGATTGATTCATCATGGACACTTTTCTTAGACAGAGACGGGGTAATTAATCAGCGCATTGACAATGATTATGTCTTGCAGCAAAGTGATTTTTTATTTTGTAATGGCGCGCTAAAAGCCATTGAAATATGCAGTAATCATTTTCAATATATTTTTGTTGTAACCAATCAACAATGCATAGCTAAAGGATTATTAAAGGAAACAGAATTGGCATTGATTCATGAAGATATGTGTGCTCAGATAAAGTCCTCCGGTGGAAAGATTACTAAGGTTTATGCTGCACCAGAGTTAAAGAATGACCCTTCATCCACACGAAAACCAGCTCCGTTTATGGCCTTGAAGGCTCAAGCTGAATACGCAGGCATTGATTTTTCTAGTTCCATTATGGTGGGAGATACCGATTCAGATATTGAATTCGGACAGCGTTTAGGCATGAAAACGGTATTAATTGAGTCCAAAGAAGTAATCAATTCTACCCCAGATTTTCGTTTCGCTTCATTGTATGATTTTTCAATCGCTTTGGTATGAAAAGATACTTAATCATCCTTCTTATTTTTCCCTTTTTTTGTTTTAGTCAAACAAATACCATTGATAAAAAAGGCTTGAAACAGGGTGCTTGGGCGAAGTATTATCCCGATAATAAAACCCCCATTTATACTGGGCAATTTCTAGATAATAAGCCAATAGGCGAATTTCGATATTTTTTTCCGTCAGGTAAAGTGAAGGCCATTATTCAGCATCAGGCTAAAAACAACCTCTCTTATGCTAGGTTGTATTTTGAAAACGAACAACTTATGGCTGAAGGGCGATATAAAGAAATGAAAAAGGATTCTTTGTGGATAAATTATAATTCACAAGGATTTATTATCAGTAGAGAGATTTATGCTTTAGATAAGCTAAATGGCCTTAGGGTTACGTATTATTTAGAGGGGCAGGGGGAAGATGAGGAAAAGATGCTGACGATTGAAAATTACAAAGACAGTTTATTAGATGGTTCTTTTGAATCCTTTTTCATGAAAGGAAATATCGAAAAACAAGGAAATTATATCAAGGGTAATAAAGAAGGTATTTGGCTAATTTATAACCCAGACGGCCAGCTTGCTTCAAAAGCAAACTATAAAAACGATGTTCTTCATGGCTGGTCTTATGCATACAATAGTAAGGGGGTAGAATTGAAAAAATTAATGTTTAAAAACGGAACAGCATTACTTGGAGATGAATTAATAAAATACCTATCATTCTGTGAAAAAAATGGCATCGACCCAAACAATTAGTTTTGTATCTTTGAATTAAATGAAAATGATGAAAAATAGTATTTTAGTTTGTTTGCTTGCATTTTTGTTTTTTGCCTTGTCTAGCTGCAAAAAAGATTCGTCCATTTCATTGCCTTTACCCTTGAACCAACATTATTTTGGTCTCGATGCAGAAAGATATATTGTTTACAATGTGATTGAAATTAACCATGATGAAAATGCTGTCATAAAACATGATACGCTATACTATCAATTAAAAACCTTTATCGGTGATACCCTAGTAGACAATGAAGGGCGAATTGCACGCAAATTTTACCGATCCAAGCGACCGGATATCTTTAGTCCATGGGTGATTACTGATTTATGGACCGCTATTATTGAAAATAATAAAGCAGAATTAGTAGAAGAAAACCAGCGAATGGTTAAGTTGGTATTCCCAATATCATCGTCAAAACTATGGAATATCAATCAATTTAATTCCTTTGAGCAAGCGGATGCCTATTATGATTATATATTTAGTGGAAAAACCATAAACGGAATATTCTTCGATAGTACTGTTCGTGTGGAGCAAGAAAAGCAACGTAACTTGATTGCTTATAAGCGTAAATATGAAGAATATGCTGCTAATGTAGGTTTGATTCGTAAAGTATATAAAGACTTAACGATAATGAATTTTGATACACTAAACGTAAAATCAGGGAAAGAAATCTTTATGGATATTGTCGAATACGGCAATTAATGCTTGGCAATTGCCAGCAATCGTTTATTTTTGCCCTAAGCTATAACGGATGAACCACCACGAAACCAAATTTGATTGTATACATTTTAGAGGGAGTATTCCGTGCAAACCCAATAAAACAGATGGGTCAATTTGTACAAACTGTTCGCATTATCAAGCCATTCAAAAACGGATATTAATCATTAAACTTGGTGCATTAGGTGATGTTATTCGCACGACACCACTGATAGAAAAATTGCGAGCAAGCTATAGTGGCGCTCATATTACTTGGCTCACGCTTAGTCCTTCGATTCTTCCTAAACATAGTATTGATGAATTGCTTAGTTTGAATGAAGTGTCGCTTTTCAATCTGCAGCATACCGCATTTGATATCGTCATAAACTTGGATAAAGACAAGGAAGCTTGTCTGCTAACATCCTTAATTTCTGCCAAAGAAAAATTTGGTTTTACTTGGAAGGATGGCCATATCGCAGCATGTACACCAGCAGCGGAACGCAAACTGTTAACCGGATATTTTGATTCTTTATCCAAGGAAAATACGAAAAGTTACCTTGAAGAGATTTTTGAAATATGTCACTTTAGCTTTAAGAAAGAAGAATATATCATTCATTTGAATGAGGAAATGGCTGCTTCATGGAAAGTGAAGTTGTCAGAATTATCGAAAGGAAAAATAGTTATTGGTCTAAATACGGGTTGTGGTCCTCGATGGAATACACGCTTATGGTCAGATGAAAGATGGCAGCAAACGGCAGAGGCATTAAAAGATTTAGGATATTTTCCAATTTTTTTAGGTGGAGAGCTGGAGCATGTTAAAAATCAAAAATTAAGTAAGGCTACTAATTGTTATTATCCAGGTCATTTTTCTTTGGAAGAATTTATTGCGCTTACAAATAATTGTGAGGTCATTATCACGCAAGTAACTATGATGATGCATATTGCCACTGCACTGAAGAAAAAAATGGTGCTGATGAATACGATTTTTAATTCCCATGAGTTTGAATTGTATGGGCGTGGCGTGTTGGTTGGACCACCTACACCTTGTCAATGTTACTTCGGAAATACGTGTCAGTTTGACAAACCTTGCATGCTCACAATTGAATCGGAAACAGTTGTTAATGCCTTAAAGCACTTGCTATAAATTAAAGTATGAGAATTATATTCCTTTCTACGTTTTATCCATTCCGGGGAGGGATTGCACAGTTTAACGCTTTAGTTTATCGTGAGATGGAGAAGCAACACGAAGTCGATGCACTTACTTTTTCTCGACAATATCCAACTGTATTATTTCCTGGGAAAACACAATTGGTAGCAGAAAATGATGCCGCCGATCCCATTCCGTCCACTAGATGCTTGGATTCCATTAATCCTTTCACCTATTTTTTGACGGCAAGGCGTGTTCGGAAAATGAAACCAGATTTAATCATAACGAAATATTGGATGACTTTTTTCGCACCAAGTTTGGGCTTTGTTTTGGGTCGCCAGTCGAAAAATACCGTTCGGATTTCTATTTTAGATAATGTTATTCCGCACGAAAAAAGATTTTTTGATAATTGGTGCAATCGTTATTTTCTGAAGCGCAACGATGGATTTATTGTGATGTCTGAAAAAGTATTAAAAGACTTGTTGCACTACTTGCCAAATGCAAAATACCTGCACATACCACATCCTGTTTACAACCATTTTGGTGAAAAATTAACGCGCAAAAAAGCCTTGGAAAATTTAGGCTTAGAACACATTGAAGGAAAAAATATCTTGTTGTTTTTTGGCATCATCCGAGATTACAAGGGCTTAGATATCTTACTAGAAGCCATGGCGCTGCTTTCCGATGATTATCACCTTATCGTTGCAGGAGAAGTTTATGGTAGTTTTGCGAAGTATGAAGAAATAATTGAGCGCTTAGGTTTGATTAATCGAATTAGCTTGCGTAACAATTATATTGGTGATGATAGCGTAAAAGATTATTTTTCTGCTGCTGATGTTTGCGTTTTACCATATAAAACAGCCACCCAAAGTGGTATAACGAGTATTTCTCACCATTTCGAATTGCCTCTAATAGCCACTAATGTTGGGGGCTTAGCTGAAACAATTTCGCATAATGTAACAGGTTTAGTTGTAAATGAGGTAAGTGATCAGGCACTATTCGTTTCCATACAGCATTACTTTGATGGAAAGGTAAAGGAAGAATTTGCCGCTAGGATTAAATTACATAATACCGAAAACGACTGGGTGAATTTTAGCGAGAAAATTATTCGTTTTTCCAATGAATTAAGGTGATTAGCACCTATTTGGCACAAATTCCTTCATGTACATTCAAATAGTCATAGGGATAGTTGATTTTACCAATCGTAAATCTTATATTTGCACCCTTAAAAAATGGTTAAAAATTTAATTCAATGAGAAATAAAGGATTTTTTTGGTTTATAAGTGTAACACTTATTGTAGTTTGTTTGTATCAACTCTCGTTTACTTGGGTAGCCAGTAATGTTGAAGGCGCTGCTGAAATAAAAGCAAATCAAAAAGTAAAAGCGCTACGCTTAGAGGCTAATAAAAATAATGGAATTGCTTTTTTAAACAATGACACTATTAATTTTAATAATTCCGATGGTGCTGAGCTTGCCAAAGCAACCTACTTAAACGAGATATTAAGAGAAAAAGGGGAGAAGGAAGTTTATCCAGTTTTTGGATCCACATTTTCTCAAGTAAAGAAACGGTCATTAGCCTTTGGTTTAGATTTAGTGGGTGGTATGAGTGTTACCCTAGAAATTTCTTTGCCTGATTTAATTAAGAATTATGCTAAGAATCCACGTGATTTAAAATTCCGAAAGCCATTTGAAGCTGCAATAAAGGAAAATGACAAAGATTTTTTAGATGCTTTTATAGCAAATTATAAGAAAATGAACAAAGGGCTTCCGCTCCATTATGTGTTTAGAGGGGAAGGAATAGGTATACGTTCAACAGATGCTCAAGTAGAGGATTATTTCCGCAAGTTAATCGCCTCATCTATGGATGGAGTGGAGCAAATAATGAGTCGTCGAATTAATCAATTTGGTGTTGCTCAACCAAATATTCAGAAAGATGGTGCTAATAATCGTCTTTATATTGAGCTTCCAGGAGTTTTGGATGAAAATACAGTAGCTCAAAAATTACAATCCACTGCAAATTTGGAGTTCTTTGAAACTTACAGTCCTTCACAATTAAAAAGCGAGATCGAAAAAGCAAATTCTATTTCACTTAAAACAGAAGTAGAGGCCAGTGTTGATTCAACTGCTACCGATTCCTTAACGTTTGAAAGCATAACCTCCGATAAAAGCGTTAGCGGAAAAGGTTTGGTTGATTTAATTACACCTGTTGGCGATTATGCTATCGGTGCAGTATCTTTTAATGATAAAGCGGCAGTTGAAGCTATTTTGCGTCGAAATGACGTTATGGATGCTTTCCCTCCATCATTAAAATTTATGTGGGGTGCTGAGCCAGAACAATTAGATCAAAAGGTTAAAAAGATGGTTTATATGCTCTATGCTTGTAAGGTTCCAGAATCAGGTAAAGCTGAAGTTAATGGTTCACACATTCTTAAAGCATCTACTGGATTTGACCAACGCGATGGTAAAATAACAGTTGACCTTCAAATGACGCCAGATGGTTCTGATGCTTGGGGAAAAATGACGACTGATAATGTTAAACGAATTATTGCAATTACAATGGATAACGTTGTATTTAGTGCGCCAACCGTAATAAACCCTATCACCTCAGGTAATACTCAAATTTCTGGTAGCTTCACCTTTGAAGAAGCAGAAGGATTAGCAGGATTGCTTAATGGGGGAGCATTGCCAGCTCCATGTATCATTAAAGAATCAATGAAGGTAGGTCCGACCATCGGAAAGGAAAACTCTCAAGCGGGATTGATCTCCTTTGCATTTGCATTTATTGCCGTATTATTTTACATGTATTTCTATTATGGAAAATCAGGATTAGCAGCGAATATCGCTCTAACAATCAATGTGGTGTTTATATTCGGGTTTTTAGCTTCCTTTGGTGCAGTATTAACCTTAGCAGGTATAGCAGGTATTGTTCTTACGATTGGAACAGCAGTCGATGCTAATATTTTGATTTTTGAACGTATCCGGGAAGAACAATATAAAGGAATGGATTTAGCCGGATCGGTAGATGTTGGTTTTAAAAAAGCATTACCCTCCATTATCGATGCAAATGTTACTCACTTGTTGGTTGCTATTATCTTGAAAGTTTTCGGAACGGGTGAGATAGAGTCATTTGCTACTACCTTAATCATTGGTATTTTTACTTCTATGTTTTCTGCTATCATCATTTCAAAATTGGTGATCTATTCATGGATGAAAAAAGGACAAGGTATTTCATTCTTTACAAAATTCTCTAAAGGTTTATTTCAAAATATCAAATTTGATTGGATAGGGAAACGAAAGTATTTTTATATTTTCTCTATTTCTGTAACTATTTTAGGCGTAATCGGAATGTCAACCCGTGGATTAAAACAAAGCGTTGAATTTACAGGCGGTAGAACCTGCGTTGCAAAGTTTGAGAAAAAAGCAGACATTGAATATATGCGTGCTAATCTTTCTAAATTTTTAGTTGAAAATGGTGAAATTGCTTCCATTGACCTTAAAACTAAAGGCACTGATTTTAAAGTAGAAATCATTACGAATTTTAAGTTAAATGATGATGGAGCCACTGTTGAGGTAACCAATAAAATTAAGCAAGGATTAGATGCTTGTAAGGATAAAATGGGTAAATATACCATAGATGAGTCAAGAACTGTTTCTGCTTCTGTTTCAAGTGAATTGTGGACGTCTTCCGCTTGGGCTATCGGTCTTGCCTTGGTGGCAATCTTCGCGTATATCTTCATTCGATTTGGACATTGGCAATATTCATTAGGTGCAATTGTTGGTTTAGCTCATGATGCATTCTTTGTGATTTCTATATTTTCGCTTTTACATGGTTATTTACCATTTAGTTTGGATGTTAATCAGGCCTTTATCGCAGCGATTTTGACCGTCATTGGTTATTCCATGAACGATACGGTTATTGTGTTTGATAGAATTCGTGAGAATCTACGAAATAGTAAAGAAGAGGATCATCATTATGATATTATCAATAAGTCATTAAATACAACCTTGAGTAGAACCTTTAATACCTCAATGATCTTATTTGTCGTGGTGTTAATTATGTTTATTTTTGGTGGACCAGCCATTAAAGGATTCTTATTTGCCTTGCTTGTAGGAGTTGTTATTGGAACGTATTCGTCTCTATGTGTTGCCACACCGATTTTGATTGATTTCTCGAAGCGATTGAAAGCGTAAATCAATCCAATTATATTTTCTTAAAAAGCCGCTTCTTGCGGCTTTTTTTTGTCCTCTTAGGCTTCTTTTTTGTCATGAACTTGTTCAATACTTCGTGATTTTAATTATCACGCTTGTTTTCAACGAAATTAAGTGTATAACTACTGATTATCAGTGTTAAATTAGTAGGATATCTTGTTAAATTTGTTAATTCACAATATACAATGGCTGAAAATCAATATACGGAAGATAATATTCGCTCGCTCGATTGGAAGGAGCATATTCGCTTGCGTCCGGGTATGTATATCGGAAAGCTAGGAGATGGTGCCGCTGCTGATGATGGCATTTATATTTTAGCCAAAGAAATTGTTGATAATTGTATTGACGAATACGTAATGGGCAACGGCAAGAAAGTGGAGATTAAAGTGAAAGGTGGCCTGGTGAGTATTCGTGATTTCGGCCGAGGTATTCCGCTAGGGAAACTTGTTGAAGTAGTGTCAAAAATGAATACTGGTGGAAAATACGATTCCAAAGCATTTAAAAAGTCTGTTGGTTTGAATGGTGTAGGATCCAAAGCAGTGAACGCGCTATCCTCTCATTTCATGCTGTATGCTGTTCGCGATGGCGAAAAGAAACAAGCAACTTTTATGCGGGGTGAATTAATCAACGAATTACCAATTGAAAAAACAGACGAGCCTAATGGGACCTATGTAGAATTTATTCCAGACGAAAGTATTTTTAAAAAATATGCCTTCAAAACGGCCTATTTGGAGAAAATGATTTGGAATTACTGCTATCTCAATCGAGGACTTTCGCTTCATTTTAATGGGGAAAAGTTTCAGTCAAAAGATGGACTAAAAGATCTCTTGGAAAATAATATGGATGGTGATCCACTTTATCCAATTATTCATATTGAAGATGAAGACATCGAAGTGGCTTTTACGCACGGTAAAACCTATGGTGAGGATTATTATTCATTTGTAAATGGACAACACACCACGCAAGGAGGAACGCATCAAAGCGCTTTTAGGGAATCAGTGGCTAAAGTAATCCGAGATTTCTACAATAAAAATTATGAGTCATCTGATATTCGACAGTCTATTGTGGCTGCGATTGCTGTAAAAGTAATTGAGCCTGTATTTGAATCTCAAACTAAAACTAAACTTGGGTCTCAAGAAATTGAACCTAACGGAAAGTCAATGAGGGCTTTTGTCAATGATTTTCTAAAGGATAAATTAGATAACTACCTTCACCGTAATCCGGATGTTGCAGAAACGATTGAGAAAAAAATTAAGCAATCTGAAAGGGAACGAAAAGAGTTGGCCGGTATTCGAAAGATTGCACGTGATCGTTCTAAAAAATCAAGCGTTCACAATAAAAAATTACGTGATTGTCGCTTGCATTTAACGGATTTAAAAGACGAAAGAAGGGAGGAAACAACACTCTTTATTACCGAAGGTGATTCGGCAAGTGGATCCATTACAAAGTCTCGAGATGTGAATACGCAAGCAGTGTTTTCATTGAGGGGAAAGCCACTTAATTGTTATGGATTAACCAAAAAGGTGGTGTATGAAAATGAGGAATTTAACTTAATTCAGGCAGCACTTGATATCGAAGACGATATGGATAATTTACGTTATGGTCGCATTGTCATCGCAACTGATGCTGATGTAGATGGTATGCACATTCGTATGTTACTGCTTACTTTCTTTTTGCAGTTTTTTCCCGATTTAGTAAAAAGAAATCATGTCTATGTGCTTCAAACGCCATTGTTCAGGGTCAGAAACAAGAAGAAAACACTGTATTGCTACTCTGAAGATGAACGAAGAAAAGCCATTGAAGAAATTGGAAAAAGCGCCGAAATAACTCGCTTTAAAGGATTGGGTGAAATTTCTCCTGACGAATTTATTCATTTTATTGGTGAGGATATTCGCTTGGAACCTGTGCTCTTAACAAAAGATGCCTCAATTGATTCCATTCTTTCTTATTTTATGGGTAAAAACACACCGGAGCGTCAAGAGTTTATTATCGACAATCTTCGGGTCGAAAAAGATCCAGCTGAGGCCTTAGCCCTTGAGGATTTAACCGATGACATTGAATTAATAGCATAATATGGCAGAGGACGAAATAGAGGACATTAACGGTACACCAAACGAAGAACATCATCCTTTTGAAAGTAAAAAAGTAGATGAGAAAATAGTTCCCGTTGGTGGCTTGTATGAAAATTGGTTTCTCGATTATGCTAGTTATGTAATTCTTGAAAGAGCTGTCCCTGCTTTGATGGATGGGTTGAAACCTGTTCAGCGAAGGATTTTGCACTCTATGCGCGAATTAGAAGATGGGCGCTATAATAAGGTCGCTAACATCATCGGTAACACCATGAAGTATCATCCGCATGGCGATGCTTCTATCGGTGATGCGCTTGTGCAGTTAGGACAAAAAGATTTATTGATCGACTGTCAAGGAAACTGGGGAAATACATTGACCGGTGATGGTGCGGCTGCCCCGCGTTATATTGAGGCACGCCTTTCTAAATTTGCACTGCATGTTGCATTTAATCCTAAAACGACAACTTGGTTAACTTCTTACGATGGAAGAAATCGTGAGCCTGAGCAACTACCAATGAAATTTCCGCTTCTTTTGGCTCAAGGTGCTGAAGGAATTGCAGTTGGTATGGCTTGTAAGTTTCTACCGCATAATTTCGTGGAACTAATAGAACAATCGATTAATCATTTAAGAGGAAAGAAAATTGAACTCTTGCCAGATTTTCCAAATGGTGGAATGGCAGATTTTAGTGGCTACAACGATGGTTTGCGTGGGGGTAGGGTGCGTGTACGAGCGAAAATTAAAAAGCTAGACAATAAGACCTTAACCATTCATGAAATTCCTATTGGAACCACAACGGGTTCCTTGATTGAATCGGTATTAAAAGCAAACGATAAGGGGAAAATTAAGATTAAAAAAATTGAAGATAATACTTCTTCAATTGCTGAAATTATCGTGCATCTTTTTCCAGGTGTATCTCCGGATAAAACGATTGATGCGCTCTATGCTTTTACCGATTGTGAAATTTCTATTGCTCCAAATTCATCGATTATTGATGGTGATAAGCCTCGTTTTATTGGTGTTTCTGAAATACTTCGGATCAATACCGATAATACAGTCCGTTTGCTAAAACTGGAACTGGAAATTCGATTGGATGAATTAGAACAACAATGGCATTTCTTGAGTTTAGAAAAATTGTTCATCAACAATGAAATGTATATTGACTTTAAGCTATATGCAGATCGTGAAGCCCTTTATGTGTATTTATATGAACGTTTTAAACCGTTCAAAAAACAACTCATTCGGGAAATAACGAATGACGATTTATTAAAGCTTACGCAAATTCCCATGATTCGAATTACCCGATTCGATTCAACAAAAGCGGATGATGCCTTATTGAAAATAGAGGCGGAAATTGAAATCGTTAAAGCGCATCTTGCATCACTTGTGGAGTATGCCATTGAGTATTTTAAGGATTTGAAAAAACGCTTCGGAACTGGTCGTGAACGTAAAACGGAAATCAAAGCCTTTGATACCATTAGCGCCTCTAAAGTAATCATTGCCAATAAAAAATTATATGTGGATTATGAAGAGGGATTCATAGGACATGGACTTCGGAAAAATGAACCTGTTGGAGATTGTTCTGATATTGATGATATTATTTGCTTCTTTTCTAGTGGTAAAATGATGATTACCAAAGTGACGGATAAAAAATTCGTGGGGAAAGATTTGGTCTTTGCTAGCGTATGGAAAAAAGGCGATACCAGGACAATTTATCATCTTTTCTACCAAGATGGTGCAGGTGGATCAACGATGATGAAGCGCTTTTATGTGAATTCGATTACCCGCGATACTGAATACGATTTAACGAAAGGAACAAAGGGATCAAAGATGCTCTATTTCACCGTTCATCCAAATGGTGAACGTGAAGTTGTATCAATACTTTTACGACCTCGACCGCACCTTAAACGCTTGCGTTTTGATATAGATCTCGGTGAATTGTTGATCAAAGGTAGAAACTCAGCAGGAAATAGAGTGACCAAAGAAATCGTACAGAAAATCGTACAGAAAGAGTTAGGTGGTTCCACATTGGCCGCACGTAAAATTTGGTATGATGCTATCGTTGGGCGTTTAAATGACGAATCGAGAGGGAAATTTATTGGTTCTTTTAAAGGAAGTGATAAAATTTTAACGCTCTATAAAAATGGCGAATATCGCTTAAGTTCTTTTGATTTATCTACGCATTTTGATGAAGACATGCTGCACATTGAAAAGTGGGAGCAAGATCGAGCAGTTTCTACGGTTTATTACGATGGAGCTAAAGAGCTGCATTTTGTTAAACGCTTTCTTTGTGAAGTAACCACCGATAAACGTATATTATTTATTAGTGAAGGCCAAGGTTCTTACATGGATACCGTTTCTACCGCTTATCGACCGGAAATAAGAATTGTGTATAATAAGTTATTGAAAGAAACTAAAAACGTTGCCGATACGGTGCTTAATCTTGCTGATTTAATTGAAATAAAAGGAATGAAAGCGCAAGGTAATCAGGTGACAAAGCTAAAAGTGAAAGAAATTGTTCTCACGCATCCCATCGATGAAAGCCCTGAACCATGGCCAGTAGATGAAACAGTAAGTCCTTCGTTTGATGATGTTGAAAGCAATACCGATGAGAATGACGATAACGATTCAAATGATACTAATCCTGGTGCTATCGAACTCGACCTTACCCAAACAAATAATGCTGCTTCAGAAAGCACGACAATTGAATGGGATTTAACCAAGAAATTGGATGATGACGATCAAATGAAATTGTTTTAGACTTTTTATTCTTTTTTTATCTCACCTTAAAAATTATTTTTACCTTTGTTTAGAATTATTCTAAATAGCATGGCAACATTAAAGGAAATTGATTTAAAACCGATCATCGAGCAAAGTATTTGCGGTTCTTGTTCTTTATCAAAGAAAAAAAAATGTTGTAAAAAATACAAAACAAAAGGAATATCCTGTAAAAAATGTCCGAAATTTGACTGAACGTCATGATTCGATTTATCTTTTTCTTTTTTCTTTTTTTGAATAGCCTTACTTCCTTTTCACAGGATGTTGTCCATACTGCTATTCTTCCAAATTCTATGTTTATAGCATCTGCTTCTTTGCAGCGAATGGATATTTTTTCCGGTTTTACGTATCAAAAGAATTTTAAGAGAATTGATGTGGGGACTTCGTTCAATTTGGGTCTTCGTTCTACTTTTGGTACACAACAAGTTTATTCACAATTCGGAAGCTATCTTACTTTTCCACTTATTCAGCAAGGAGCTAAAAAAAGAGATTTTTCTTTCGGTCCGATGCTAGGCGTACATGCTTCGTTCTTAAACATTGGTAATAAGCTACGGCACTATGATATCTTGCTAGGTTATTCGATGTATTGCGGAAAGACCAAGGGAAATTTGAAATTTTTTCATCAAGCGGGCCTAGGACCATTTGCGGAGTATTTTCGAACATCAACGAACACTATAGTGCAATCTTACTCATGGAATTATCATCTAACAATTGGATTAGCATATGCGATATATTAATTTTTTAGTGTTTGCTATGTGCTTGTGTTCATGCACGAAGACTATCATTGATAAAAAAACGAACATTATTGGTCATGCCGCAATGGGACTAAATTCTTCGAGTTCTATTTATGCTGATAATTCTATGGAAGCGATTCAGTTAGCGCTTTCCTTTACTAAATGCAAAGGCATTGAATTGGATGTCCAGATGGATAATCTTGGTCAATTATGGTTGTATCACGATGAAAACTTATCCACTAAAACAAATGCTGATGGCTGCATCAATACGATTGATCCCGATGTACTTTCTACTGTATTCTATAAAACGATACACCACGAAAAATTAGTCAAACTTGATCATCACGTATTAGAATTATTAAAAGATAAAACAGTATTTTTTGACCTGAGGCATTTTAACTCTTGCACGAATAGTATCATTGAAAGCTCTAAAATAAAAAATGCAATATTGGCTTTAGAAGTGGATAGTTTAGAAAATTATATATTTATAACCAGCAATTACGAACTGCTTGAAACACTTTCGGAACAATTTAAGGTTTTTTACTCGACTGATAATTATGAACAAGGTCTTCAAATCATGTTTGATTACCCCGAATGTGATGGCCTTGTGATTCGTAATGTATCCATTACTGCGGATGAGGTGCATGCTATTCAAGCATTGAATAAGGAAGTGGCAATCTTTGAAGTTCGATCTCCAAAAGGGACCAAAATTGCTTTTAATAAAGCACCAGATTATTTGATTACGGATGAATTGCGTACTGCTTTATCCATTGCTCATTAGTAGCATTTATGCTAAATTAATTCATGGATTGTCTAATTCTTTCCACTTCGATTTTAAAGTCATTACTTAGCTCACCTTCGTTCTTAATTATTTCCGCTATTGTCCGAATGTTTTTTACATGAAGATTTTTTAATTCAGAATAAAAGACCATTCGATCCAATGGTTTGGATAAAAGCATACCGCTCGGAGTGGTTAATTGACACTCATTCCAAAAGGAAACATATGTTGCATGTGTATGCAATAGTTGCTCACAACTTATCATAAGTTCGTGCGGTTCATTGGTAGAAGATAGGGTTAAATAGTGTTTTGAAATGGCTTGTTCATACGCAATAAATGTGGAGAGGATCTCTTTGTGAGGAATGAAAATTGGTTCTCTTTTCTCATTATTTTTAGTTGATAAACCTTTAATGGCTTCGCATGCTTGGCTTATAAGTGCTAGCTTTTTAAGCTTGCTGAAAAACGTTTTTTTTAGAATGGGTGAGGTAAGCAGAAACGACTTTATAGGAAAAACTAGCTCTTCTACCGCTTCTTCTATGGAGTCAAATTGATCGAGATTAACGAACTGCCGCGCTTCTTTCTCCGTCATTTAAGGGTGCTATTCTTCCTCATTTTAATATTCATTAATTCAACGATTAATGAAAATACAAGACCAAAATAAACATATCCTTTAGGAATATGTGCACCAAATGCTTCTGCTACTAATAATACGCCAACTGTTGCCAGAAAACTTAAGGCAATCATTTTTATGGTAGGATAATCTGATATGAATTTACTTATTTTCCCTGCAAATATCATCATAATTGCCATTGAAATCAGCACTGAAATATAGATAATAGAGAGCGGATTATGTCCAGTATCAGCCTGTATTCCATTTGTCATTCCAACCGCTGATATAATAGAATCAAAGCTGAATATCACATCAATCAAAACTATTTGAAGGATAACAGCATACAATTTTGATTTTACTTTATGCTTTACATCTTCTGCGCCTTTTACATTCTTGTGCATTTCAATGGTGCTTTTATAGATTAAGAATAATCCCCCAATTAATAAAATGATATTTTGATAAGAAAAGCTTAGTCCCCACTTCGTATATACAGTAGTTAAAGACATGAGCCAAGCTACTGCCCCCAACAAAACTAGGCGAATTACCAATGCTAATAATAACCCTGTATTTCTAGCGGTTCGTTTTTTTGCTAAGGGTAGCTGATCGGTGACAATGCTAATAAATATAATATTATCTATACCAAGAATGACTTCTAAGACACTTAATATGATCAAATAGACCCAGCCTTGCCATGTTAAAAAGATATCAAAGTATTGCATATTATTTAGTTAGATAAGTTGTGAAAAGTGATAAATCAACGGCATTTTGATTGGCATCTGTAAAAATTTCAATAAGTTCAGGTTTATCATTATTCTTACTTGAAGCAAAAAAGGCTGTTAAATCCTCGCTTAAATTAGTATTTAATTCAATTGATTGATAGTTCCATCCAAAAGCTTCTGAAATTTTCGCTGCATTTTGCTTGTGTTTCGCTTCAAAATAAACGTCTAATTGCTTTGATTCCCTTGCCCCCGGTATGATTCTAAAAATACCACCTCCTTGATTGTTGACGATTATTATTTTAAGATTTTTGGCCTGATAACTATTCCATAAAGCATTACTATCGTATAAAAATGAAATATCACCACTAATCAATACATGCAGTTGTGTAGGATCGGAATAGGCTGCTCCCATCGCAGTGCTTGTACTGCCATCGATTCCACTTGTCCCGCGATTGGCTCTATATTCAATCTCTTTTTTTGGATCAAAAAGTTGGCAATAACGAACAACGGAGCTATTACTCATATGTAGTATACACGGCGGAATTTTTTCCAAAATTGTTTTGAAGACTATTATATCGGTTAATTTCTCGCTTTTATTATCAAATGAGTTTGATAATGTTTGGTTTTTAACATCAAGCGATTTCCATAAGTTATTGTAAGCCGTAAAGGAAGGCGCGCTTTTAAGTTCATTTAATTTCGTTAGAAATGAGGTGGGATCGCTTTGCATAAGGTGCGTAAGTGCTTGATATGTATCCATTCCTGGAAAGTCATATCCTATCTTCCAGTGTTGTTGAATTGCACTTTTTCTTAAGAAAGACTTAATTTTTTTGGAAACTATTGCTCCTCCGATTGTGATGAGTAACTCGGGTTTAAAATCTTTTTCGTTATTCGAATTAAGTGAGTCTAAACTTCTATCGATGCAGTGATTAAAGGCATCATTTGAAAGGTTGGCGGTATTTTCAGCCAACACAACGACATTTTCGCGCTTGGCAAATTCTGACAAGGCCGCCAATAATTCAACTGATTTTGGCAGTTGCCCACACAGCACCATAACTTTTTTGTTATCGATTGCTTGGCTTATAAAATTCTTGAAATAATCATTCCAATCTATACTTGTTGGAACGCTTTCTATTTTTCGACCAAAAAATTCCTCTTTTACAAGGGATTGATACAAGGGCTCGCTTAAACCTACATTGAAGTGAATTGGACCTTTCCATTTTGATAATGCGTGATCAAAAGCTAAAGCAGTTTCACGCTGGTAAAGCCATTTCTGTTCAGCTGAAAAATGTACATCATCTAAATTTACCTGATATCGAACGTGCTCACCAAAAACATTTTGTTGCATAATGGTTTGTCCATCACCTTGATTGATCCATTCTGCTGGTCGATCGGCTGTAATTACAATGAGTGGAATAGAACGATAATAGGCTTCTGCTATAGCGGGAAAATAATTAAGTGCAGCTGAACCGGAAGTGCAACATATTGCCACCGGCTCTTGAAGTTGTTCAGCAATTCCCATGGCGAAAAAAGCAGCGCTGCGCTCATCGTGTATAACAAATGTTTTTATGTCGGGATGCTCATCAAAGGAAATAGAAAATGGCGCATTTCTAGAACCTGGAGAAATTACAACATGTCGAACGCCATGAAGATAGCATTGATCAATAACGAGTTGCACTACTTTTTTATCGCTTGTAAGCATGTTGTAAAATTACAATTTTTGAACAAGGTCAAGTAGTGTTTTACTTTTATTTTCGGTTTCCTCCCACTCTAATTCAGGAATAGAATCAGGGGTAAAGCCGCCACCTAAATAAAGGCACATTTTCCCACGTTGAATTTGACAACACCTCAGGTTCACGTATATTTTAGAATCGCCGTCTTTAAGAATACCCAAATAACCTGTGTAAATGGATCGCTCATGTTCTTCAATGTTTTCAATAACCTCCAATGACAATGCGCGGGGCATTCCGCTAACAGCTGGAGTAGGGTGGAGCGACTTTAAAATAGACATCTCGTCTAGTTTTGTGCGGAATGAAAAATCCGTCCTTAAATGCTTCACTGGGCCAGCTTCAAAATCGTATGGGCCAATCATTTCTATGTTGTGACTCGCTAATTCAGTTAGTTGTTGATTGATAAATTGACTTACAATTTCTTGTTCGTTTTGTTCTTTTTTTGTCCACGGTGTTATGTCGCTACTTTTTTTAGTTCCGGCGAGTGAAACACTAAAGCCTTGTTCTCCAACAGAACGGAGTAGTAATTCAGGACTTGCGCCCAACCAAGTTCCTAAAATCGGATCGGATATAAGGTAAACTAATGCGTTTGGATAAGTTTCAAGTAGTGCTGCGAAAAGAGCTTCAGTATTTGATTCATCAAAATCCACACATTTTATGCGTGTCAAAACGGTTTTTTGTAGTGGGATCATTTGCATTAATTGCAACAATGTTTTTGTCCCCCGAAAGTACTCTGATTGGTCAATTTGTACTATTTCTTCATCTGTAAAATGAAACTGCTCTGTTAGCGTGCTTGAAACTGTAAATCCGTAGCGCAAAGACTGCGTGAAATCACTTACTATAAATCCTTGATAATTTACAATTTCGTCAGAAAGTAAATGAAAATAGCCAGTTTGCCTCACTATTTCTTCGTTTGGAAATCGATAGCAAAGCAGACTCATTCTTCTCTTTTTTCTAAAATCATCACGGTCAATTTACCGACACAAATCAATTTATTACTTCCTTCCTCTGTGATATCAACTTGCCATAAGTGCGTTTTTCTGCCGGCATGGATAATCTTTCCTCTCGCTAAGACAAAACCGCTCGAAATTCCATTGACATGATTCGCATTCACTTCCAGACCGACTGCGATTTCACGATTTGAATCGATAATTAATAAAGATCCCATTGAACCAATGGTTTCAATTAATGCAGCACTTGCCCCACCATGCAATAAACCCATTGGTTGCACTGTTAGGTGATTCACTGGCATTCGCGCTACGATGTAGTCTTTTCCGACTTCAATGCATGTAATATCTAATGAAGCCATTAAGGTATTGGCATTTTTAGCGTTGATTTCTTCTAATGAAAGTTGCTTTAGCATCATCACACAAAAGTACGTTTTCATTGCTTATGAAGGTATTTTTTTTGCTTAGTTCTTGTATTTCTTTAAAATAATACTACTTTTGCAGTAAGGAGAAATGGCAGAGCGGTCGATTGCGGCAGTCTTGAAAACTGTTGAACCGAGAGGTTCCTGGGGTTCGAATCCCTATTTCTCCGCCAAAATAATTAAAGCCAAGCATGTTGCTTGGCTTTTTTTGTTTCTAGAACGTCAAAAGCTTGCTTTTGTAAGTGAAGTAGAAACAAAAAAAGCCATTATCCGTTCCGCTGGGAGCGGATAAGCTTTAATTAGTATTAAGCCTCCCCCACCTGGGATCACGCGTCCATTCAGACGCGTAATCCGAGCAAGCTTTTGTAAGTAAAGTAGAAACAAAAAAAGCAATTATCCGCTCCGCCGCGGATAAGCTTTAATTAGTATGAAGCTTCCCCCACCTGGGATCACGCGTCCATTCAGACGCGTAATCCGAGCAAGCTTTTGTAAGTGAAGCAGAAAAATCCTCACCCTTAATCCCTCTCTCCGCCGCGGCGGAAGAGGGAGATCTACTAATTTAGCCCTTGCAAAAGCAGGTTTTGAAGCCCTATTGAATTTGGCAAATGCTAAGACTAGCTAAAAGCTCAGTCGCTAGCATCCAAATTTGGTGGGGATTAAAAATACTTCGAATTAACTCATGCTTGATGACATTCACGATCCGTCGAAGTAAAGCGTATTGTTAGGCTGGCTCCTTTTTTTGTTACTTTTTTTTGAGCTAAAAAAAAGTAAAGAGATACCTCTTTCTACTTTTTTTCCGCAAAAAAGTAGCAAAAAGCTCGGTGCTGTTTTTTGTATTCTACGTTTCACTTTTGAAAACCGACCAAATCGGCGCATCTCGACTTCGCTCGATGTGCCCTCTATAAGTGGATTGAGCATAGTCGAAATCCATGGTGCCCGGTTTTCAATGCGCTATTCTTGATTAAAAAAAAAGGCGCCATATTTAAAAAATAAATTTTTATAGGTATTAACATTCAAGCATCAACCTTGCAAAAGCAGGTTTTGAAGACCCGTTGAATTTGGCAAATGCTAAGATTAGCTGAAAGCTCAGTTGCTAGCATCCAAATTTGGTGGGGATTAAAAATACTTCGAATTAACTCATGCTTGATAACATTCACGCTCCGTCGAAGTAAAGCGTATTGTTAGGCTGGCTCCTTTTTTTGTTACTTTTTTTTGAGCTAAAAAAAAGTAAAGAGATACCTCTTTCTACTTTTTTTTCGCAAAAAAGTAGCAAAAAGCTCGGTGCTGTTTTTTGTATTCTACGTTTCACTTTTGAAAACCGACCAAATCGGCGAGCTTTCAGCTTCCTTTTGGTGCCCGGTTTGCAATGCCCTATTCTTGATTAAAAAAAAAGGCACCATATTTAAAATATAAATTTTTATAGGTATTAACATTCAAGCATCAACCTTGCAAAAGCAGGTTTTGAAGACCTATTGAATTTGGTAAATGCTAAGATTAGGATCAATTCCAATTAATTTCGCAATGGATTAATCCCTTTTCTGAATTAACTGATAAACACGATACGTAAAGAATATATTGATAAGGATAACAGCAATTACAACAAATCCTAAGGTATCGAAGTGCTGCAGTGGGCTAAATTGATTTTTTTGTTGAACGATTGCTCCACCAACCAAAGCAGCGATGCCTCCCGCCATTTGTTGTAGCGATGAATTAATACTCATAAAGGCACCTCTGTCTTTTGGTGCCGGAACCGATGTGGCAAGTGCTTGTGACGGAATCATTCTAGCCATAATGCCAGCCATCATAATCATATTAACAATCACTAAAATCGAAAATGAAACATGCCCGAGATTAGTATAAATTAGAACCGCTACAACCATAAGAATAGACGAGCCAACAAAGATGCTGTATTTATTAAACGAATCACTTAATTTTCCGATGATGGGCATTACGCATATGGTTGAAATACCAACAATCATAAACATGAGTGGTAAGTCTTTTTGACTAATTCCGACATTATTAACCGAGAATGAACTGCCCCAAGGCATCATTAAATAACCACCCAAGGACATAAATGCGGTCGCAAGGAAACCAATTCTATAGTCTCTGTTAGCGATAGTTTGCCACATGTGTTTAATCGGATTATCGCGTTGTATCGTGAGGTGACTGACGATTGGTTTTAAAACGAAAAAGCTAAGTGTAAAAATAATGGTGGCAATTCCAACAATCAAATAAAAGGGAGCCTGCCAATTCCATGTTGTTGCCAAAAATAAAGAAATTGGAATACCCAAAATTTGACTCATTCCAAAGCCCATTTGTAAGAATCCCATGACTCGACCACGTTGATTTAAGGCAAAAATATCAGCAACAATGGCTAAGGAAATGGAGCTAATTACACCACCAAAAATTCCTGTTACAATTCTGGCACTTACTAAAAACCAATAATTAGTTGCTAATCCACAAAGAAGTGTCCCAACGATAAATCCAGCATAAAAAAATAATAATAATTTTTTTCGATCAAATCTGTCAGCTATACTAGCGGTTAAAAAGCCAGATATCCCTGCTGAAAATGCATAGCAAGATACAACTAATCCAAATTGACCAGGTGTAATCTTCATATTTTTCATGATTAAATCACCTAGTGGCGACATCACCATAAAATCCAAGACGACACTAAATTGAGTAAGTGCAAGAATTATTATCGCTAAAATTTGGTACTTGCTGAAGGGGAGAGGTTGTTCTTTTTCTTTCATAAAGGTTTGCAAAGGTATTTGATTAAATTAGATACGTCCTCTATATTTTTTTCTTTTTCGATTTTTTCCTAAATACAACACAACTGCGAAACAACTCTCTTTATAATTTGTTGTACCTTTGCTTTTCTAAGAATTTTTAATGAACGAACCAATAATTGAAGTAAATCATCTTTCTAAAAAATTTGGAAATTTTGAAGCTGTAAAAGATGTTTCGTTTACGGTAAATAAAGGAGATGTTTTTGGTTTTCTAGGTCCCAATGGTGCCGGAAAAAGTACCACCATCCGTTGTCTCCTATCCTTGATTTCACCCAATGCAGGCTCAATTGCTATTTTTGGAAAGCAACTTGCTAGTCATCGCAGTGAAATTTTAAATAACATTGGCTGTATTATTGAAAAACCTGATTTTTACAGGTATTTATCTGCCGAAAAAAATCTTGAGATTTTTGCACGAATATCGGGAAGTGATAGTTCCAAAAAAGATATTCAAGAAATGTTGGAATTTGTTGGCTTAGACGGCCGTGGAAAAGACAAAGTTAAAGGTTTTTCTCATGGAATGAAGCAACGCTTAGGTATCGCACAGACGCTATTGCACAAACCAGACCTGATTATACTCGATGAACCAACCACAGGATTAGATCCTCAAGGCATCATTGAAGTTCGGAATTTAATTCTTCGCTTAAAAACAGAGCAAAATAAAACAGTCGTTCTTTCTTCTCATCAGTTATCAGAGATCGAAATTATTGCCAATCGAATGGTAATTATCAATAAAGGTAAATCTGTTATTGAAGGTTCGGTTGAAGCGCTGGTCAATGAGCAAGAATTATTACTTCAAATAGAATTGAGTGATCCTGAAAATGCCATTAAGTTGATTGAAATGGAATATCCTGCCTTGATAGTAAAACATTTGTATGGTTCAACCATTGAAATTGCATTAGATAAAGAGATGGTTCCAAAAATCAATTATTTATTAGTTAACAAAGGATTCGAAATACATTCATTGGAGCCTAAACGCAAACTAGAAGACTTTTTCATGAAAATCATACAGGAATAATGTTACTAAAAAATACATACAACGAATTCATTAAAATTATTGCTAAGCCCAGAAGCTATATTGGTTTGGGTGTATTGACAGCCTTAATTTTAGTGATTTTATTCGCTATGAAAGCAGACGGATCCTCATATATCTCTTTTGTGACCGCTTCTTTTGATCAAACTCTTTCCTTCAACGGGAATATTTTAAATGGTAATTTGATTGCATTCATCATTCTTCAAATGTTAATTGTGCATATTCCCTTACTCGTAGCCTTGGTTACTGGTGATCTTATTTCTGGCGAAGCAGCTATGGGAACCATTCGAATGCTAGCTACTAAGCCCATATCACGCACAAAAATCGTATTGTCAAAATTTATAGCTGGTGCGGTTTACACCTTAATTTTAACGATTTGGTTAGCTTTCCTTGCCCTAGTTGTTGTAAAATGGATGTTTGGAACCGGTGATATGATTGTATTAAACAGTAGCGGTTTGGTCATTCTTCAAGAAGCTGATATTTTTTGGCGCTATGGCTGTAGTTTTATTGTGGCGTACCTTGCCTTACTTACCGTATCTTCTCTTTCAATCTGTTTATCTGCTTTCGCAGAAAATTCAATTGGGCCGATTGTTTCAACCATGGGAATCATTATTCTTTTTACCATTATTGGTTCACTGGATGTTACCGTTTTTGATTCAATAAAGATTTTTTTATTTACGACCCACATGGCTTCTTGGCGAAGTTTCTTTGAAGACCCAATCAGCATGAAGGATATTTGGCAATCAATTAGCATCTTGATTGTGCACAACATAGTTTTAGTAAGCATTGCAGTCATTAAATTTAATAAGAAAGATATTACCTCATGAGAAACATCCTCTGCTCCATCTTTTTGCTATTTTCTATGACGGTAATGTGTCAAACTGCCGATCAAATCATAACGCAACTAGTGAATAAAATTAATTTAGTGACCGATTATTCTGTTACCGCTAATATCAAAGCGGATATTCCATTGATAAGAGTTCTACCTGTTAATGCTAGTATCTATTTTAAACAAAAAGACAAGTTTAAGGTAGTGTCGAAAGGGATTGCGATTTTACCGAAGCAAGGGTTTACGGATGTATCTAGTTTTCTTTCTAAGAAAGGAACTTATGTCACTGTTGATGGCGGAATTGTGACGTTGAATGATATTAAAACGCATCTGCTTACTGTTATTCCTACCGTAGAAAATAGCGATATTGTTTTAGCTAAATTATGGGTGGATACTAAGCGAACTGTTATAGTTAAAACTGATTTAACCACCCGAGGTAGTGGCAGTGTAACAATTGATTATTTATATGGTGCCCAAGTCTCGTTTGGCTTACCTGATAAAATAACCTTTACAGTGGATGTTAAAAAATTTAAGATGCCAAAAAGTGTTTCAGCAGATATTAATAATTCAGGAAAAAACAAAAAAGACGATCCTAAAAAAAGTAAAGTCGGAACGATTACGATTACATTGTCAAATTACCTTGTGAATAAAGGGATAAGTGATGAGGTATTTAAGAAAAAGGACTAAGGCTGCGCGTTTGTTTCACTCACATGATATTTACCTCACGTTCTAATTCGATGTTAAATTTAGTTTTAATATCACGTATAATTTCGGATGAAAGATCGAAAACTTCTTTGCCCGTACTACCACCATAATTCACAAGTACCAAGGCTTGATTTTTATGAACACCATAGTTACCATAGCTTTTCCCTTTCCATCCTGCTTTTTCAATAAGCCAACCTGCAGCCAGTTTTCTCATTCCTGTAACGTTTGGATAATTAGGTATATCTGGATAGATTTCTTTTAAGGTATCAACAATCGTTTCGGGAACAATTGGATTTTTGAAAAAACTACCCGCATTGCCAATTAATGCAGGGTCAGGTAATTTCGATTGTCGGATAGCTATCACGGCCTTACTAATATCTTGAATGCTTGGATTAGAAATACCCAATTTATTCAATTCATCTTCAATAGCACCGTATGTAGTATTTTTTATGGCTTGTTTAGAAAGTTTAAATGCAACGTGGCAAATGACATATTTACCTTTTAAAGATTGCTTGAAAATACTTTCACGATAACCAAATTTGCATTGTTCGGCATCAAATTTTTCTATTTCTTCGCTTGCAATATTATAAGCAAGTAGGTAGGCGAAAACGTCTTTTATTTCTACTCCATACGCTCCAATATTTTGCATCGGACTTGCTCCAACACTTCCCGGAATTAAACTTAAATTTTCGAGTCCTGACCAATTTTGCTTGATGCAGTGAAGAACAAAGTTGTGCCAGATTTCTCCAGCACCTGATTCAACTATCACAAAGTCATTATTCTCCTCAATAATCTTGATGCCCTTAATATCATTTTTTAAGACTAAGCCTTCAACTTTTTTAGTTAGTAAAATATTACTACCACCTCCTAGAATAAACAAGGGTTTATTTTTATTATGTTGAAGTAGTTCTGTTAATTCCTCCGAAGAATTAAACCGCGCAAACTCTTCAGCTGTTTCATTAAATCCGAAGGTATTGAATGCTTTTAATGGAATATTTTTCTCAATCATTTTTGAAGCGTTTCACAAAAGTATAATTCATCTTGTAAAATAACCATAATCTGTTGATTTAATATCAAAAAACCATGACCAATATTTTAAGTGGTGGCTTCGGATAAATCCTTTCTTTGCGTTTTCAGGAATAAAAACACGACCTCCTTTATTAGTCATCATAAGCTCTAACCCTAATACTTGCTGTTGCGGCGCAATTCCATCTTGGTTGCAAATAACTTCGCTATTGGCATTCCCAAGGTTGTTACATCCGTATTGCCATACTTCTTCAAACATTGTCCAATCTGTGCCCCAATAATTAGCAGATTCCGGTGCCAATATTAAGATCTTTCCAAATACCACTTTATTTTTTATCGCATCAATGAAACCTATGCTATACGCATAGCCAAAACTATGGCAAACAATGTCGATGGTATCTTTGATTGTATTGCATTTATCAGCATTACAAGATAGATTTAGATAGTTTTTACCTGCTTCAGCTCCATTTTTCATTCGGATTAAAAAGCCTTCAGCGTTTACTTTTGGATTAATTATCCAACGACTTTTTTTCGAAAACCAACAAAATCGAGAGCCTAAATAAGAGGCCGTTATTTTGAAAAAGTTTTTCTGCATGGATGTTTTTATAGAATTGTGTCCATCTAAATAGAGGGCTTTACTACTAGGGAAGCGTTTAATAATTGCATCATCATATTTCATCCAATAACCAGTAGAATCCTTTATTTTAATGTTGTTACTTGCAATGTCTTTATCGTTTTTTGGGCCTCTATGGCCATTAATAAAAACTAAATATCGATGAGCTAGTGTATCATTACTAATGGTTTGTGCATTTGTAAAAATGCATTGAAATAAAACGAAAATGAAAATAATTTTATTTTCCATATTGATATAATATACCTTGGGGTAATGATGTCCAAACACATGCTTTTTGTCCACTAGCTTTCAGTCCATTGTTGATCCAAGTATTACAAGATAGTATGATGCTATAACTTTGCTTTGCATCATAATAGGCATCGTGTTTTTTAAGGACGTTTTTAAAATTTGGAATTAACATTATCGTTTCTTTGTTTTTATTGAATTTTAAACTTCCTGTAATGTATTTAATTAGTCTTTTATATTGATTTATGGTTATTGTTAGCTTAACGGTTGGTCGATCCTTTAGTATCGATGCATGATAGGTAGCATGTACTGCAGAGGTTCCTAAGCCTAATCCAGCGCTCACTGCTGTTTTTAAGGTTAAATCCGCCCATTCAGGTGTGTTTAAATAAAAGTCTTTATCTCCCCAGCCAATCGCGATAAATCTTAGTGATGTATCTTTCTCTTTGGTATTTTCAATAGGGAAATAACTCCGCCAATCAACATGCTCATTGTTTACTGGCAATACAAAATCTGTATGAACACCTGAATTCATCAAATAAACGACTATGGTAGGATTGTTTGTTTTTTCTGCCTTTACCGTTATGCGAGATAAAATAAAATAAACAAGAAAATATAGGAGTATTGCAGCAATAAAGATGACAAAAAACCACGCTATAAATTTTAATATAAAACGGATTGTTTTTTTTACTACCGATGATTCTTTTTTGCTTTTAGCAGTCATAATGAATTTTATTTCAGCGTTATCTAAAAACAAATTTAATCTTTCTTAGAAATAAATGATTAAAATGAGTTTCTGTTACTATTTTTGCCATCTTCGTTTCAACGTCAAAATTTAATGTATGAAAATTTTTAATTTTATTATTGCCTTATTTAGTCCTATTGTTTTGTTCTCGCAAGTACAATCTGAACTAATCGGAACCACCGTTAAATTTGAGGAAGTACTTAATCATATCCAACAACTTTATGTCGATCCAGTAAACGCTAAAAAGCTTACAGAAACTGCTATTGTCGCGATGTTGGAAGAACTGGATCCTCATTCAACCTATATTCCTGCAGAGGATGCTGATGATGCACAGTCACAAATTAATGGCAGTTTTGTCGGTATTGGTATCCGATTTCAAATTGTGAAAGATACATTAATGGTTATTGCAACTATCCCAGGTGGGCCGTCAGAAAAATTAGGGGTTCTAGCAGGTGATAAAATTGTGATGGTTGACGGTGCAAATATTGCTGGAATTGGACTAAAAAATAATGATGTTAGAAGTAAATTAATGGGCGTTTTAGGATCTAAAGTAATAATTGGGATATTACGAGATGGTAGAGATGAACCGCTTAAATTTACTATTCTCAGGGATAAAATTCCAATTTATTCTGTTGATGCAAGCTATATGATAACGAATGAAATTGGCTACATCAAGTTGAATAGTTTTTCTCGGACAACTGTTGAGGAGGTTCAGAAGAGTTTGAAAGAGCTAAAAGCTATGGGAATGAAACAACTGATTTTTGATCTTCAAGGAAACGGGGGTGGACTTTTAGATGCAGCACATCATCTAGTTGATGAATTTCTTTCTGGCGATAAATTAATTGTGTATTCTGAAGGTCGCGCTCAACCAAGAAGTAATCTTAGAGCTAGTAAAAAAGGCTTATGGGAAGAAGGTGGACTTATTGTGCTAACAGATGAATATGCTGCTTCTGCAAGTGAGATTTTTTCTGGCGCAATCCAAGATTGGGACAGAGGCTTAATTGTTGGACGAAGAACTTTTGGAAAAGGGCTAGTACAGCGGCCGATTTCGCTTTCTGATGGCAGTGAAATTAGAATTACCATTGCTCGTTATTATACGCCAACAGGACGATTTATTCAGAAGCCTTATGAAGATACAAAAGAATATAGAAATGACTTAACACAACGCTATCTTAATGGTGAGTTTCAAAATGCAGATTCGATTAAATTTCCGGATTCCCTTAAATATGTTACCCTAAAAACAAAACGTACCGTATATGGTGGAGGTGGAATAATGCCTGATGTTTTCGTTGCTCTAGATACCACTGATATTACTGATTATTTTGGTGATCTTGTTCGAGGTGGTCACATCAATAATTATGTAATTTCCTACATCAATAAAAATAGAGCAAACTTAAAATCTTCGTATCCAAATTTTGCCGCCTTTAAAAGTAAATTTACGTGCGATGAAGTTTTCATGACTGATTTTTTTAACTATGTCGAAAAGGAAGCTCCTAAATTAATTTTTAACGAAAAAGAATATCAAATCAGTAAAAAAATGATCCAGATGCGATTAAAAGCAAACATTGCTCAAGATTTGTGGAGTAGCAGCGATTCGTATCAAGTTTTTAATGATTTTAATGAATCACTTCAGAAAGCTGTTCAAATTTATACGACCAAATCGTATGCTGGATTTAATTTAGACAAGTGAAACGTAGAGTTGTAATTACCGGAATAGGTGCGCTCACTCCAATAGGAAATGATGTGGAGTCTTTTTGGTCTTCTGTTATTAATGGGAAAAGTGGCGCTGCTCCCATTACTAAGTTTGATACCTCAAAATTTAGGGTTCATTTCGCTTGTGAGTTAAAAGGTTATAACTCAAGTGATTTTTTCGATCCTAAAGAAAATAGAAAATACGATCTCTTTTCACAATATGCTTTAGTGGCAGTTGATGAAGCTGTTAAAAACGCGGGTATTGATTTCGATCAATTAAACAAAGATAGAATTGGTGTAATTTGGGGATCTGGCAATGGTGGAATTCAAACGTTTCAAGATGAGATGATGGAATTTTGCCTCGGTGATGGCACTCCACGTTTCCCCCCTTATTTTATCCCAAGAATTTTAGTTGATATTGCTTCTGGAATAATTTCCATAAAATATGGTTTAAGAGGGGTTAATTTTTGTCCGGTTTCAGCATGTGCTACTTCCAATACGGCAATTATTGAGGCATTTAATTACATCTCATGGGGGAAAGCAGAAATGATTATCTCTGGTGGCTCTGAAGCGGCTATTACGCAAGCTTCAATAGGTGGTTTCTCTTCTGCTCGCGCTTTGTCGCTTCGCAATGATTCGCCAGAGACAGCTTCTCGACCATTTGATGTTTCTCGCGATGGTTTTGTAATGGGGGAGGGTGCCGGAGCATTAATTTTAGAGGAATATGAACACGCGATAAAAAGAGGTGCAAACATTTTGTGCGAAGTAGTTGGTGGCGGTATGGCTGCTGATGCTTACCATCTCACAGGAACACACCCTGAAGGTTTAGGTGCTGTTTTAGGCATGAATGAAGCAATTAGGGAAGCGGGTATATCTCCTGACGAAATTGATTATATAAATATGCATGCCACTTCAACAGCCCAAGGAGATCAATCTGAACTGATTGCGGCAAAAACAGTTTTTGGTGAACGGAATTCCTTATTCGTTTCTGCAACTAAATCCATGACAGGTCACTTGCTTGGCGCAGCTGGTGCAATTGAAGCCATAATCTGTGTTAAGGCGCTGCAAGATGGAAAAGTGCCGCCGACCATCAATACAAAAAATATTGAGCCTGATTTTAAGGATTTATTTCAATTTCCACTCGATAAAGCGATTCAACATCCTCTAAATTATGCTATGAGCAATACCTTTGGTTTTGGGGGACATATAGCCTCGGTTATTTTTAAAAAGATGTAATAACCATTTATTTTTGTATTTTCAAAGAAATTTCTACATGAAAAAACTAATTTTAAGTGTTGCTTGTCTGTCTATAATGTTGATGTCTTGCAATCAAAGTTCCAAAGGTAAATGGACCGAGGATGATATTTCAAAAGCTCGAAAAGATTTAATGGAAGGAATGAATTCAGGCGATGAATCAAATTTATTTTCGATGAAAGCAAAAACTAAATTTTGTGATTGTGCATTAGAAAAAGTCGAAGATACTTATGAAAATTTTTATGAGGCAAATAGCGATACAGATACAGTAAGAATGTCTGCTATAATTGCTCCTTGTATGCAATTACTTTTAGAGGACTTCGAGAAGTCATTGTTGCAATAAACTATGTCTTTATTGCGAATCTATTTGCGGTAGATATAGCATTTCAACATGAGGAATGTCATCTTCTAGGTATTCTTTTCCGGTTGAAAAAAATAAGTGAGCATTATAGAATTTTTCTAAATGGCTCTGGGCAGAAATTTTCACAGGCACTCGACCGAATTCTTTTCTAATAAATTCCATGCATGCTTTCATTAACATATGGCCTTCTCCTTTGCCTCGAACGCTTTCATCAGTAACAACTCGACCAATAGATACTTCTTCATAACTAATACCTTGCGGTAATATCCTTGCGGTAGCCATAATTTCACCTGTGCCATTGCGACAAATAACGTGGTAGCTGATCTTGTCTTTGCCATCTAATTCTAGGTAGCTGCAGTTTTGTTCTACTACAAATATTTTTACTCTAAGTGCAATTAAATCGTGAAATTCAATAAGACTTAATTCATTAAAATGTTTAATCTGAAAATTCAAAATGTTTTTTTTAAGCAAAAGTAAAAAATGTATGATAATATTAATTGTTTTTGTTAGGGATGTTCAAATTCGAATTATTTTTGTGTAAAATAAAGTACGTGAATTCTCCTATTGTTATAATTGTTTTTATTGTCCTAATTGTTTTAATTCTTGCTTTTGACCTGGGACTTTTAACAAAGGTGAAGCAAAACAAAATGGCATTCAAAAAAGCGCTGATGTGGACCATGATATGGGTCGGTCTAGCCATGCTTTTTAGTTTGTTTATATTGAAAATGGAAGGATTTGAAAAGTTTGTCCAATTTCAATCTGCTTATTGGATTGAAGAGGCACTTTCTGTCGATAATCTTTTTGTTTTCTTGTTGATATTTTCCTTTTTTAACCTTGATGGCTTTCGACAACAAAAGGTATTGTTATGGGGGATTATCGGAGCTATTGTCTTTCGTGCAATCTTTATTTTTTCCGGCGTTGGACTTATTAATCTAACCTATCTCCCCGAATTCTCAATCGGAAATTGGAATTTCTCTTTAGGTAATACAGGTAAAGAATCGATTGATTATTCTACTAATACCTTTCACAGAATTAATTTAATCATGACCTTATTCGGTCTATTTCTTTTATATGCTGGCATTAAATCGGGTTTTTCAAAAGATGACGAAAAAATTGATAATTATAATAATTCGTTGATGGTAAGACTAATTAGGAAAGTCATTCCCATCAGAACCAACTTTGACGGAGATAAATTTTTTCAGCGAAAAATCTATAAAAATAAAGTTCGTTGGTACGGTACAAAATTATTACTAGTTCTAATTATTATTGAATCTTCTGATTTGATTTTTGCAGTAGATTCCATACCAGCTATTTTTGCCATTGCACCCAATGATCCTTTTATACTTTATTCATCTAACATTTTTGCCATTCTTGGATTACGATCCCTATTTTTTCTGCTATCAAATTCTATGAATCTGTTTTCAAAACTAAAATATGGATTAGCGATTATATTGAGTTTTATCGGATTGAAAATGTTAATTGCCCCGATCTATCACATAGAAACGTTGATGTCCTTGTTAATCGTAGTGTCTGTATTGATTGGATCAATAGCGATATCGATCTTAACTAGAAATAAATCGGCAGAGCTAGAATAATACGCTCGCCCCTTCTTCGCTTGCAGAAACAATTGATCTGAAATTACCAAAGAGCTCTCGTCCATAACCAATTGTATTGTCTCCATCTTTTATCATACATTCACGAAGAGATATTTCTTCATAATTTGAACATGATAGTTCTCCTTTTATCGCATCAAGATGTATGATGTCACCGGTTCTAATTTTAGCAATCATGCCGCCATCTTTTGCTTCTGGGCATAAATGAATAGCTGAAGGGACTTTCCCGGAGGCTCCCGACATTCGTCCATCAGTGACCAATGCTACTTTATAACCACGCTTTTGAAGGATGGTCAATGTTGGCGTTAATTGATGTAACTCGGGCATGCCATTTTGTTTCGGTCCTTGAAATGGTAATACAGCAATGAAGTCTTTGTTGAGTTCATCTTTTTTAAAGGCATCAATTAAATCTTGTTGTTCTAAAAATACAATAGCAGGTGCTTCAATTTTTCGATGATCTGATTCAACAGCTGCTGTCTTAATTACTGCGCGCCCAAGATTTCCTTGTAATATTTTAATGCCACCATCTTTTGAAAATGGTTCAGATGCAGATCGAATAATACTTTTGTTCAGACTTTCCTTAGGGCCATCAACCCAAATTAATCGATTCGTTTCGATTTTGGGTTCTTGTGTGTAACGCTGAAGACCTAAGCCAAGGATTGTAGTAACATTTTCATGCAATAGTCCATTCTCTAAGAGCGTACTAATAACATACGACATGCCTCCGGCAGCATGGAAGTGGTTTACATCGGCTGCACCATTGGGATACATTCTTGTTATTAATGGTATCACATCAGAAAGATCCGACATGTCATCCCAATTTATAATGATTCCTGCGGCTCTAGCTATGGCAATTAAATGAATGGTGTGGTTGGTTGAACCGCCGGTAGCAAGCAATCCAATAATACCATTAACAATAGATTCTTCTGTGATAATACGCATTAAGGATCTATCTAGTCCTAGTTTTGAATTGGTGGCTGCTACTTTTACGGCCTCTTCGGTAAGGAGTAATCTTAATTCTGTATTTGGGTTAACAAAACTCGAACCTGGTAGCTGTAAGCCCATTATTTCCATTAGCATTTGGTTGGAGTTTGCAGTACCATAAAAAGTACAGGTGCCAGGCGAATGATATGAATCTGATTCTCCTTTTAGTAATTCATCTCTTCCTATTTTTCCTTCTGCAAAAGCTTGACGAATTTGTGATTTTTCATCGTTAGAAATACCTGAATGCATAGGTCCGCCCGGAACAAAAATTGTCGGTAAATGACCAAATCGTAAGGATCCAATTAATAAACCTGGAACGATCTTGTCGCAAATTCCTAAACAAAGAACAGCATCAAATAAATTGTGTGATAAACCTACTGCAGTCGACATGGCGACTACGTCTCGGCTAAAAAGAGATAATTCCATGCCTGGTTGACCTTGGGTAACACCGTCGCACATTGCTGGTACAGCCCCCGCAACTTGAGCAACTGCCTTATGCTTTATGGCAAAATCGCGTATTTGCTGAGGAAAGTGTTCAAAGGGCTTATGTGCTGAAAGCATATCATTGTATGCGGTGATGATGCCAATATTCGGTGTTGTATCTCCATGAAGTTCATTCTTTTCATGTGTGCCACATCCAGCCGATGCGTGCGCTAAGTTTCCGCAACTCATTCCCTGACGAGAAACTCCTTCTTGATGTGACTTCGTCATATCGGAGAGGTATTTTTCTCTAGAAGATTTACTCCTTTCTTTAATTCTCTCGGTGACCTTAGTAATACTACTGTTCATTTTTTTTAGGTGTTTTCTGTGAAATACACGGCACTTAGCTGATTTTCAAAATGAAATATAGGTGTTCGCTCTTGTTTAGCCAACTTAAATTTATCTAATTTTTTTAAACCGGTAAAATATAAAAATAGATGCGACGAACTAATTAGCATAGAACGATTGCATGTTATCCTGTTTATTGGGTGATTTGGTGCGGTAGTATAACAAATTCCTGTGTCATTATCCTGCATGGCTAGTTCACTCTCGAGGTCATTTGGAAATAGGGAGGCTGTATGTCCATCATCACCCATGCCTAATAAGACTAAATCTGCCGCAATAAATGGCGCATAGTTTTTTGTAACATGTTCTAAATTGTTTATTGGGTCTCTTAGATCCAAAACCATGCTTGAAAGATGAAGCGTATGGGCCGATTTGAAAGCAACTCGAATAAGTGTCTCGTTTGAAAATTCACTGCTTTGGTCTACCATCCGTTCATCAACAAGTCCAATGTGAATGTTATTCCAATCTAAATCGCATGAGGCAAGCGATTTGTATAAGGGAATTGGCGTGCTCCCACCAGAAAGTAAAAGGTGAGCTTTACCTTTCTTTTGGATGGCGCTCTCAATGATTGAACAGATGTCCGAAGTGAGCACTTTTATTAATTCCGAATGATCATTAAATACATGCATTAGTCTCGCCAAGATTTGGTTATCCATGTTGCGCCTTCATCTAAAATAGCATCGCCAGGACCCCAAGTTCCTGCTTCGTAAAGTATGTTTTGCTGATTAACTGCTTTCCAATTTGAAGTAATCGTTTCAATCCACATCCACGCTGCTTCTAATTCATCTTGACGCATGAAAAGAGTTTGATTCCCTCTGATGACATCTACGATTAAACGTTCGTATGCATCGGCAAATCGCTCCTTAAACGAATCCGTGTAATCAAGTTTTAAGGCAATGGGCTTATAACGGTATCCTCCAGGACCAGGCACCTTTGTCATTTGAATAAGTTCTATGCGCTCTTCGGGTTGTAAGCGAATGATTAATTTGTTGTTGTTTAATTTTTCTTTTGATGGAAAAATATTGTGACTTACTTCCTTAAAATTGATAACAATCTCAGAGTAACGCTTCTTCAATCTTTTACCAGTGCGAAGGTAAAAAGGCACATCTTTCCATCGCCAATTATCTACATATGCTTTAACGGCAACAAATGTTTCTGTTTTAGAATTGTATTTTTCGATGTCCTCTAAGTATGAACTAACCTCTTCTCCTTGAATACTTCCACGAGAATATTGTCCTTTTACAGTGTTTGTTAGGACAGATTCTTTGGTAAACGGTCTCAAAGCGCGCAACACCTTTAATTTTTCATTTCTAACTTCATCAGCTTGAAGAACATAAGGAGGCTCCATTGCCACTAAACAAAGCAATTGAACTAAATGATTTTGAATCATATCGAGCAAAGCGCCGCTGTTGTCGTAATAGTCAGCACGTTTTTCGACACCTAGTTTTTCAGAAACTGTAATTTGTATGTTGTCGATATTCTGATAATCCCAAGCACGCTCAAAAAGATTATTGGCAAAGCGAAGTACCATTAGGTTTTGAACGGTTTCTTTCCCCAAATAATGATCAATACGATAAACTTGTTTCTCCTCAAATGCTTGCATTATTTCTGCATTAATCGCATTTGATGATTCTAAGCTATATCCTAATGGCTTTTCTAGCACAACTTTACTATTCGGGTAAATTAAGTTGCATGCCTTTAAGGTTTGGGCAATCTTTCCAAATGCCGATGATGGGGTGGAGAAATAAAAAATATTTTGGTGATCTTTAAATTGATCAAGGTGAATTTTTAGGTTTTGGTATGCTTCTACCGTCGGCTCACTTGTTGTAATTAATGTTATTTTTTTTACAAAGTTGTGTATTTCATCCTCTTTTGTATCTTCCTCCGCTGTATTTAATAGGTGTTTTGTTAAGTCTTGATCGAATGTTGATTCGCTCTGCGCCTTCCGCGTGATTGCAATTATATTGAAGCTTGATAAAAATTGACCATCTAATTCTCGATGCAAGAGAGCAGGATAGATTTTTCGAATGGCTAAATCTCCTTCACCACCAAAAACTACTATGTTGAAGGGCTCAAATTCTTCTGTATGTTTAATTTTTTTTGACATATTTTGTTGTCTTGTTAATTCAATTGTGTCAAAAGTACACTAAGTAATTATCATATCAAAGGTAATAATAATAAATAGCCAACGATTTATTGTTAATTTCGTCTGATGAAAGTATTTTAATAATATAATTTTAATGAAGCACTTTTTATTATTCTTTGGCATTCTACTTTTTTCTTTAAGAGCTTCTGCACAGACTTTTGTTTTTGGTCAATTAACTGGTTCTCCGGTATTAAACACGCAAGGTTGGAACCTGAATGGAAATGCTTATGTCGGAGATACGCCTGGTGATGTAGATAATTTTAATAACGAGTTGATTTTAACCAATGCGAGTGGGAGCCAAAGTGGTGGTATTTTCTTTGCACAGCCCTTGAATTTAGGTTTATGTTCGAATTGGACAGTTGATTTTGATTATCGAATTTGGGGTGGAAATGCAGCCGACGGTTTAGCATTCTGCTTTTTGCAAGTTCCACCTGTTGGATTTGTTAGCGGTGGAGGAATTGGTATCCCTGGCACTGCAAATGGTCTAAAAGTAGTGTTGGATACATGGGATAACGGCTGTGGGGCAAACCCAGAATTACAAATCTATAACGGAGTAGGTTATGGAGAATGCAATGCGGGTATTGTTAAGTTAACTAATACTGGTGGTATTTTGAATTTTATTCGTGGGAATACCTATAAACCTGTTCGAATCATCTATAACAACGGTGCCATTAGTTTATTGATAAATAACATACTTTATCTCACAGCTAATTTTCCTATAAACTTTACGGGCTATATGGGATTTACCGCTGGAACTGGAGGTGCAAATGATCAACATTCAATACGAAATGTGGTAATTTACACAGCGCAAGCAACCTCAAATGCAGGTTTAGATGTTCAAACTTGTCCAAATGATGCTGTTTCTATTGGTACGGCAAATAATCCTGCCTTCTCTTACTCCTGGTCTCCATCCACAGGATTAAGTAATGCAAACGTTTCTAATCCAACGGTGAATCTACCAAACAACACAATTCTTCCAATTACCCAAACCTATACAGTTTCTTCCACATTAACGACTAGTCCTGGTGTTTGTCCCACAACGGATCAAGTGGTGGTAACCGTTAATCCCTCATTTTTAACCCCGCTAACAGATACAATTTGCGACGGTAGCACTTATTTTTTCAACGGAACCCCACTCAATGTTTCAGGGAATTATGTGGATACATTAACATCTATATCCGGTTGTGATTCAGTCCTTACCTTGGACATTGTTTTTTCTACTAATCCTATTGTCACCTCACCCGATATGCAAATATGCCTCGGAGATTCTGCGCTATTAATTCCATCTGGTGCAACTGTATACACATGGACACCAACAGTCAATTTAGTTGATAATTTGGGTCAGATGTGGGTAAGTCCAACGCTTACTTCGAATTATGTGCTGCAAGGAACCAACATAGAGGGTTGTTTTGATTTGGATACGGTTATGGTTACCGTTTATCCATTGCCGCCAACCCAACTCGTTGTTAGCGACAATACTGTTTGCCCAAATACATCTGTTCAATTGAATGCATCGGGTGCCACAAGCTATTCATGGTCTGGTATTGATTTAACTTCATTTACAGGGTCATCTCAATCCATTACAGCTCAAACTAGTGGGATGTATTCGATAATAGGAACAAGTCAAAACGCTTGCATTTCCTCGGATTCGCTATATATTACTGTTCATCCTGTCCCAATATTAAGTGCCAGTCCTCTTTTAAGTGAAATTTGTTCTGGCGAACTAGTTACCATTCAAGTAGCAGGAGCAGATTTTTATCAATGGTCTAATGGTCAATCTTCCTCCATTTATACTTACCAACCCTTGACTTCAGAATCCATTACCATTATCGGAACAAATACCTTCGGTTGTGCCGACACCACTCAAGTTGGGGTGATTGTACATCCAAACCCACTCGCTTTACTTGATGCCTTATCCATTAATTTATTAAGCGATTCTCCCTTTGCTACCTTTTACAATAATTCCCTCAATGCCTTTTCTTCTACATGGTATTTTGGAGATGGCACATCTTCAAATGATAATTATTCCGAAGTAATTCATGCTTATCCGTATGAAGATGGTATCTACACCATCATTCTTTCTGTTTCCTCTGATTTCGGGTGTTTGGATTCTACCGAAATTTCTATTCAGATTTCGGGTGATCCAATTTACTATGTTCCCAATACTTTTACACCAGATGGCGATGAGCATAACAATGTATTTCTGCCGATTTTCACAACAGGTTTTGATCCAACAAGCTATCATTTAGCACTTTACAATCGTTGGGGAGAATGTGTCTTTGAATCGTATTCTACCGATAAAGGATGGGATGGTTATTATGGTGGGATTAAGGCTGAATTAGGAACGTATTCGTATGTTATTCAATTTTTTGATAAAAAAGCAACTAAAAAAAGACAGCTGTTGGGGCATGTCAATTTAATATATTAAAACCAAAATTATGTTTTGGAATCATCGTTTTATCGCAGTAATTTTTTCATTATTATTGTCTTGCTTTTACGCAGAACGAACTATTGCCCAAAACATTTCAGGTATTGTAAATTCCTACAGCAATGTCACCAATGTCACCATAAATTCAGTAGCAGTATCTAATGCAACTCCTTTTAATGTCGGCGATTATGTGCTCTTAATTCAAATGAAAGGTGCTACAATAACTACTGGAAATATTCAAGCCTTCGGGACAATTACCAACCTAAATAACGCTGGAAATTTTGAATTTGCAACGATTCTTTCAAAAGTGGGAAATACCTTGACATTTGCATCTAATCTATGTAAATCGTATACTGTTAGTGGTCTTGTTCAATTGGTAAAAGTACCAGTTTATAATAATGTTACTATTACAGGAACGGTAACGAGTCAACCGTGGAATGGCACTACAGGAGGGATTGTAGCCATTAAAGCTACAGGTAGTATTACATTCAATGCTGGCATAAACGTTTCAGGTGCTGGTTTTATTGGTGGAACATTCACAACAAGTTTCTTTAATTGCGGAGATATGAATTGGGCCAATTCATCGGCTAATGCCGGAAAAAAAGGGGAGGGAATAGCTGTTGCGCCAGCAGGACAAGATGGAAATCGAGCGCCGCTAGCAAATGGTGGTGGAGGTTCCAATACTGGAAATCCTGGTGCCGGTGGTGGTGGTAATGGTGGTTCCGGTGGAAGAGGTGGGAATGAATGGTATGGAAGCTGTCAATTGAATGCTTCGTTTGGTGTGGGTGGTTTTGCATTGAATTACTCGAATTATAAAGCATTTTTAGGTGGAGGAGGAGGAGGAGGATATCGCGATAATGGGTTGCCGGCCACTGCAGGTAGTAATGGTGCTGGAATGGTATTTATAATTTCTCCACTCATCAATGGAAACAATAATATAATCAATGCTAGTGGGGCAAATGTGATAGGTAATACGGATTCAGAAGGTGCTGGAGCAGGTGGAGCAGGTGGTTGTGTTTATCTCATTTCTAATGCTGTTTCTTCACCGCTTACCATCGATGTAAAAGGAGGAACTGGGGGCAATATTTTTAGTACTTTATGGGCTTCTGCCTGCCACGGACCTGGTGGTGGTGGTGGTGGTGGAACGATTGCTTTTTCTACTCCAGTTGCTCCGGTAAATGCCTTAACACAACTCGCTGGAGGAAATTCCGGAATGGTGCTGCATACAGGTCCAGCCTGCGCGGGAACTAGTCATGGTGCTATGCCGGGGACAATTGGACAGACACTTTACAATTATCAACTGCCTGTTCCTGGTTCCTTTCCTAATCTTGGAGCAGATACCGCTATTTGTTCTGGACAAAGTATCGCATTGGCCTTGGATACCATTTTTCCAAGTTATTTATGGAATAATGGAGCAAATACAGCAAGTATTCAGGTAAATACCCCGGGTGTTTATTGGGTGGAGGTTCCAAGTGGGTGTGGTTTTGTTAGGGATTCTATTGTAGTTTCCTTGAATTCGGTTTCGGTTAATCTAGGTCCTGATTTATCTTTTTGCCAAGGGGATTCCTTGCTAATTCAAGTGAATGGAAATTTTAGTAGTCAGCTATGGTCTACTGGTTCTGTTGCTAATTCGTTAGTGAGCAATGTTGGAGGAACCTACAGTGTTTTTGTGACCGATTTCAATGGTTGTACGGATGTCGATAGCATTACGCTAAGCTTGCTGCCGGTGAACTCAATCAACATAAGTGATTCCTTTTGCATCGGTACAACATATACTTTTAATGGTCTTGTTCTTTCTGCTTCTGGCAATTACATAGATTCCTTGCAAAATAGTTTTGGTTGTGATTCTATTGTTTACTTAAGTTTGTCAACCCTTGCCTTGCCAGTCGTTACCGCTAACGATGAATCAATGTGTGTTGGAGGGGCAGTTAGTTTAATTCCTTCAGGAGCAAATACTTACCAATGGTCGCCTGCTCTTTCTCAAACAACGAATGGAAGTGTCGTAGTGTCTCCAGCGATCTCGTCGAGCTATCAAGTTATCGGAACAAATCAAAACGGATGTGTTTCACAGCCCGAAAATGTCACTGTAACGGTATATCCGAATCCCTCGGCCACTTTTTATTTTAGCCCATCCGTTATTTCAATGGGAGATCCTGTTGGACATATCGTAAATACCTCGCTTGGTGGAATTTCGTATACTTGGACGATAGAAGGTGTAAGTTTTAGTCAAAATCAACCTCAATTTGATTATACTTTTCCATTTTTAGAGGGAACACAAACTGCCTATTTAGTAGCTGTTTCATCTTTCGGTTGTGTTGATTCTACTTTTAATACGATTCAAATAACAAACGATTTTTCGGTGTATGTACCGAATACCTTTACCCCAGATGGTGATGAGCATAATAATGTATTTCACCCAGTATTTTCTGGCGATGTCGATCCAACAAACTTTGGTTTATTAATTTATAATCGGTGGGGTGAATTGGTTTTTGAAAGTCATGATGTTTCTGGGTATTGGGAAGGCAATTACGGTGAATATAAAGCACAGGATGGCGTCTATTCTTATATTTTAACCTATAGCGCAAGTACAAGCAACGAGCTAAAAACAGTAATAGGCAGTTTCTCCTTATTTAGATAGTATTATTCGTTTTAGGCTTAATTAGGCTTAATATCTAGTTAGGATTGCTTATTTTTACACGCTGATTCTCCATATGATTATTAAAAAGTTATTTCTACTCCTTCTTCTTTCAATTGTTTATAATAGCTATGCTCAAAATTTACCCCAAGGTGAGGGAATGATTATGGGACGAATTGTTAACGTTGACAATAACAAATCCATTGAATATGCAACTGTTCGCCTCTATCTAGAAAAAGATTCGGTTTTGGTTACTGGTTTATATACCGATAAAGATGGTAAATTTTTATTTGATAAACTATTGCTGGGTTCCTACTACTTAAAGTTTTCTTTTGCGGGTTTTATGCCCAAGAATAGTGAGTCGATTTTAATATCATCAAACTTAAAAGGAATAAATTTAGGAATCGTAAGCTTACAAGCTGATAAAACTTTAAAACTCGATCAAATAAACGTTTTCGGAACGGCTGATATTTTAACTTCAGGTATTGATAAGAAAGTATATAATGTTGGCGAAGATATGTCTGTAAAAGGTGGAACAGCTAATGATATTTTAAAAAATATTCCGTCTGTTGATATTGATCAGGACGGGCGAATTATGTTGCGTGGAGATGGCTCGGTTACGGTACTAATCGATGGTAGACCAAGTTCTTTATCTGGTGGAAATGGAAAAACATTACTGGATGCGCTTCCTGCTGGTTCGATTGAAAGGATTGAAATTGTAACAAATCCATCTGCCAAATATGACCCTGATGGAACATCTGGAATCATTAACATTGTCATAAAGAAAAATAAATTAAAAGGATTCAATGGTTTAGTTAGTTCAAATATCGGTTCAGGAGATTTTACGGGAGGAAATGTTGCTGATGGTGGTTTGTCTATGAGTTATCGAAATACATTTTTTAATGTTTATGGATCGTATAATGGACGTTATTTAGCGGGTTATCGAAACAATACTTCCTTCATTCGACAAACTTTTCTTAATGATTCTGTTTCTATTTTGGACCAAAATCGTACGGGTACTGATTTGAATGCTGGTAATACCTATCGTTTTGGGGTTGATTTTAACCTTAAAAACAGAAAAACAATGTCTTTTTCTACAACAGGTAGTAACGGAAGACGCGACAGAACTGGTGATCTTTGGAATGGCATTAAAGATATAGATCAAGAATTAGTAGGATTAACAAGAAGGGTTTCATACGATCCATCTCAACAACATAATTATGATTTTAATGTCAATTTTAGACAAGAGTTTAAAAACAACCGAGGTAATCTAGTCGTAGATGCTAATCAGTCGATTGGCATGGAATCAATTCAAGGGTATTACCTGCAAGGGAATTATAGTTTGGATTCAGTGGTGGATGCCTCATCATATTTGAGTCAGCGATTATTTAATGTCGAGAAAAATAATATAAGTTCCATTCAAACCGACCTTACTTATCTCTGGCCAGAAAAATTAATGCGCTCTGAGTTTGGTCTTAAAGCTATCATCCGCGATCAAGGGGTAGATACTTACTCAGAAACCTATGATCAATCTTCGTTGACTTACTTTGAAGATACTTTGGCCAATTTTTTATATCAGTATAATGAGCAGATATACAGTGCGTATGGGATTTTTGGTCATCAAATTAATAAGTTCAAGTATCAGGGCGGTGTGCGTTTCGAAAAAGCTTATCAAATACCAAATCTGATCTCCGATTCGATAAAAATAACCAATGATTATTTTAACTTTTTCCCATCCGCTCACATTAAATATTCGTTAAACAAAAAATCAGAAATTGGTCTAAGTTATAGTCGTAGAATAACACGAGCATCTTCAGGTGATTTGAATCCATTTACTGCTTATTCAGACCCCTTTAATTTAAGGCGTGGAAATCCCTATTTACAGCCGGAGTTTGTCAATTCGTATGACTTAGCGTATACCACGGAAAAAGATAAGCTAAATTTCTCAGCTGCCATTTTTTATCGACATACTATCGGATCTATTTCGCGAATTAAGGTTTTTTATGCCGACAATTCATCAGCAGTTACCTTCGCAAATATTGGTCAATCTCATAGTTATGGAACGGAATTAATCGCGTCCTATCGCCCAACTAGTTGGTGGCGAAATACCTTTTCAACCAATGTGAATTATATTCAATACGAAACATCAGATCCAAATTGGAACCGAAGTGGCGTTAATTGGAATGTTAAGTATATGGGGTCAGTCGATTTTTGGAAAAAGACAGCTACTTTGCAATTGAACGTAAATTACATTGCCCCAAGAATTACTGTTCAAGGTACTGCTCAGCGAAAAGGGTCTGTTGAAATATCATTTGATAAAAAATTCAATGATGGTAAATGGACAGTAGGGACAAGGGTATCGGATATATTCAACCGTCAAGGATTTTTTATGGAAGTAAATCAGCAGAATATTTATCAAGTTAGTGAATTTAAATGGTTAACAAGACGCGTTTATATTACGCTTTCATACAAATTTGGTAAATTAGAAATGGGGAATAAAAGTAAAGTTTCGGGTCAAGATCCAGGCGATCTTTAAACTTAATAAATATAGCCATGTCAAAAAAAAATAAAAATATCGCTAATGTTGTATACTCAACTAATCCAAATTTTATTTACCAGTCGATTGAAGCTGATGAACAGGCAACACGCCCGTCGAATGATCAAGCGCTATATGTTTCCATTGATAGGAAACAACGAGGAGGAAAGGAGGTAACGCTTATAGAAGGATTTATTGGAACGGAAGATGACCTCAAGGATTTGGGTAAAATGCTTAAGTCGAAATGCGGCGTAGGTGGAACAGTAAAAGATGGTCAAATCCTTATTCAAGGAAATTTCAAGGAAAAGATTGCTGATTTGTTGCTGAAGGAAGGGTATATAAAAACGAAAAAAAAGGGAGGCTAATATCAGGTTAAGTGCACAGCTGAAGCCTTAAGATATAGTGAGTCGTGCAATCATTTGGCACTTATCTTTACTCACCAATACATATTCGGAATTTGTATATAAAAACACTTTTAAGTCGAAGCAAGTGCCTTAAATTTTTAACAAATCAAATTCATTTTATTACAAGGCATGGCACCAGGTTTTAAGTCTTTTATTATTGAATCGATAAGTCAATCCAACGCTCAGACAATCGGCATTTCCATTGACCCTAATCTGAGTGAAAACGGGTGATTGGTTGGCTACCGTGTAGTTAAAAGGAATTACCATCCCTTTGCTCAAGCCAAACTGATGACGGTAAGCAATGGTAAAAAGAAGGTGATTACTTAATCGAAGGTCTTTACTTACTCCGATATATGCCAAAGGAAATATTTTGTTGTTGTATTGGTAGGAATAGTTATAGGTTAACATGACTTGACTAGTATTCGGATCGAAGGAAGTAGAAAATCCTTCAGCACCACCACTGCCATTTAAGTAAGAAAAGGAGATTCCCCCATTTAAATTGCATAAATATCGATTGCTATTTGGAAAGGAAAGCATTCTTCTTTTCATGCCTAAATCAATCGTAAATAAATTGAATAGTTTAGTTCCGGTATAACCTCCACCGTATTTTTGATCATGCAACCACAACCAATAGGAATCAAGAGAAATGCCGGGTTGAAAAGACCAATTATTTTTCCAACCAATGGAAGCGTTTAATCGAATACTGGAACCCGGTCCAGAAAAGTTTTTAAAAACCTTATCTGGATTATTCATGATCTTTGATTGATTCATAAATCCACCCTGATGTAGTTGAATTAATACAGCTTTCCAAGATTGAAACCGATTTTTTGTGGCCATCATTTTTTTAGCTGCTTTATGATTCACACTATCCATCATAAAGGTTGCTATTTCAGCATTTTTTTTATTTTTAGTCCAAGTATAATGTAGGCCCAAATGAACACTGTTTCCTGAATACGTGTAGGTGCCAACGAAAAAAAATGGGAAGTCGCCGCTATATTGGTGCTCCATGGAGTAGATGGGGTGAAAAGATTGCTTGTAACTTAAATCAATTCCTAGTAAATCTTTATTCTTAAGGGGGAATTCATAACTTAATTGCAGCTTCACGAAAGGATTTACTTTTTGATCAAAATGATAAGTTGTTTTTGAATATGAAAATTCCATGGATGTTTGGTAGCTAGAATTAGAAAGCCCCGTTAACCTTGCACCTCCGTTAAGACCTATCGACAAAGCGTTATTTTTAATTGGAATTTTATAGCGCAATCCAGCACCCAGTTCACTGCTCAATTGTGATCCAGAATTCCACCTGACTAAATAATTTGGATAAGGGAAATAACTCATGTTTTCTATGCTAAAATTGAGGTCGCAACTAAGATTTTTTGGAAGTTTTATCCCGTAGCTGAAATTAAGCGCTGTGTGAATATTAGAAAGATTGTCTAGCGGTTTATCGCCACTAAAAAAGGTGCTCTTAGTTTTTCCAATACCAGAGCTCAAACCAACCGTGAAGGTGTTCCCGCTTTGAGCGTTAATAAATTGGAAAATTGTTATGGAAAAGATGAAAAGGTAATATCTCATAAGAATGTGTTTAATTAAAGGAATCCCAATTCCAATTTCGCTTCTTCGCTCATCATATCTTTGTCCCAAGGTGGATCGAATACGATATGCACTTTAGCACTTTCAACGCCCTCAACACTAGCCACTTTATCTTCAACTTCTTTGGGTAAGGTTTCAGCTACTGGACAATTAGGAGAGGTAAGGGTCATTTCAATATCAACATGGTATTCATCGGAAATTTTGACACTATAAATCAATCCCAATTCGAAAACATCAACAGGTATTTCAGGGTCATAAATTGTTTTCATTATGGCAACAATTTTGCCTTCTAACTCATGCATATCAATTTTCTCTTCGCTCATTTTATTGATTTAAACTTTTGATGGCTTCAATTTTCATTTTCTTTACCATTCCAACCAATCCGTTAGAGCGGGAAGGCGATAGGTGTTCTTGTAATCCAATCTCAGAAATAAAGAATAAGTCACTTGAGGCGATTTCTTCCGGTGTTTGATGGTTCATTACGCGAATTAACAAGCCAATTATTCCTTTCGTGATAATGGCATCGGAATCTGCGCTGTAATCCATTTTTCCATCGATTAATGCGGCATGTAACCATACCTTCGATTGGCAGCCTTCAATTATATATTCATCTGTTTTGTATTTCTCATTAATTAATGGCAGGTCTTTTCCGAGATCAATGATGTATTCATATTTTTCCATCCAATCATCAAACAACATGAAATCTGAAATTATTTCATGTTGTATCTTCGTCATATCTGTATTGCTTTCCATACTTTATCTTAGAATATTAATACTTTTTTCTAAGGCCTCAGCAAAGAAATCAATTTCTTCTTTTGTATTGTAAAAAGCAAATGAAGCACGGACCGTTCCTGGTATCTTGTAAAAATCCATTAGGGGTTGAGTACAATGGTGGCCTGTTCTTACAGCAATTCCTTGTTTGTCTAATAAAGTACCAATATCAAATGGATGTAATCCTTTTACATTAAAAGAAACGACACTTGTTTTGTTTTTAGCGGTACCTATAATTGTTAAATCTTCAAAAGTTTCCAATACTTGCTCAGCATAATGAGCTAGTTCGCGCTCGTATGCTTCTGATTCTATTAAATCGATAGTCGATAAAAATTCGAAAGCGGTACCCAAGCAAATTCCTCCTGCAATGTGTGGTGTTCCAGCTTCGAATTTATGAGGAAGATGATTGTATGTCGTTTTTTCAAACGTTACTTTTTCAATCATGTCTCCGCCTCCTTGATATGGCGGCATGGCATCTAGTAGGGCTTCTTTTCCATATAGAACACCAATTCCTGTAGGACCAAATACTTTGTGTCCAGAGAATACATAAAAATCGCAATCTAAGTCAGCGACATCAATTTTCATGTGTTGAATGCTCTGAGCGCCATCGAGTAGAAATTTTGCGCCAACTGCGTGCGCTTTTTTTATCATTTCTTTCACGGGATTTACCGTTCCCAAGGTATTTGAAATATGGATTACTGAAACTAGTTTCGTTTTATTGGATAATAATCTATCGTACTCCTCCTGGATAATTTCTCCTTTAGTATTGATGGGTATTACTTTCAAGACCAATCCTTTTCTTGCGCAAAGCATTTGCCACGGAACAATATTGCCGTGATGCTCCATGGCGGAAATGATAATTTCATCTCCTTTATTCAATAATTCCCCATAAGAAAAGGCAACTAAATTGATGCTGTCAGTTGTTCCTTTTGTGAAAATAATTTCCTCTGATTTTCGCGCATTAAGGTGCTTTTGAATTCGTATTCTAGACGCTTCAAATTCTGTTGTAGCACGCTGACTTAAATAATGAACACCCCTATGAATATTTGCATTTTCAACAGCGTAATAACGATTAATCGCATCAATTACAACTTGGGGCTTTTGCGATGTGGCGCCATTATCAAAATAGATTAAATTCTTGCCATAAATCTTCTGGCGAAGCGCAGGAAATTGTTCTCTGATTTCACGAACATTAAAAGGAGGTATTTGCAAAATGCTTATTGTTTCTGCAAAGTTAGATAATCCTTATTTTAAATCTATCTAAATAACATAATATTTTCCCTGAAATTATTACTATTTCAATTATAATATTGTTTACCCGACTGATCTTTCAGATAGTCTTAACATAAACCAAATTCAATGGGTTTTAAAAACCTCTTATTGCAAGGCCTTAAATAGAACCTGATTATTTACGAAAGATGGATTTTTTACTCTTTAGTACAAGCGGGGGGCATTTTTTTTACTGGTGCATTTTTTTTTAATCAAGAGTAGCGCATTGAAACTCGGGCACCATGAGGAAGCTGTAAGCTCGCCGAGATGGTCGATTTTTCAAAAGTGGAACGTAGATTACAAAAACCGGCACCGAGCTTTTTGCTACTTTTTTGCGGAAAAAAAGTAGAGAGATAAAGTGATTTACTTTTTTTTAGCTCAAAAAAAAGTAACAAAAAAAGGAGCTGACTTTGCAATGCGCTTTACTTCTTCGAGCACGGATTCTTCTTATTCCTGAATTGGTTCGAAGTATTTTTAATCCCCACCAAATTTGGATGCTAGCGACTGATCTTTCAGATAGTCTTAACATAAACCAAATTCAATGGGTTTCAAAAACCTCTTTTTGCAAGGTCTTAAATAGAATCAAATTATCGTTAATCTTTAGGACTTAAAACCACATATGGAATCAAGACTTCTTCCATCGAAATTCCACCATGCTGAAAGGTATTCTGATAATAATTTGCGAAGTGGTTGTAGTTATTTGGATAAACGAAAAAATCTTGCCCTTTAGCAAATACGTATTCGGTCGACATTCTCACTTTCGGTAAAAAGGCATCTTGTGGATTATTTACGGTAAATACTTCCTTCGCATTGTAGTTTAAACCTCTGCCTAATTTGTAGCGAAGATTTGAGTTGGTATTTCTTTCTCCAACAATTTTGATGGGCGAATTTACTTTTATCGTTCCATGATCTGTGGTGACAATTAGTTTAATGCCTGCATCAGCAATCTTTTTAATTATGTCAAGTAAAGGGGAATGTTCTAACCATGAAACGGTTATGGATCGATACGCTGCCTCATCAGAAGCCAATTCTCTAATAACTTCCATTTCTGTTCGCGCATGCGACAACATATCGACGAAATTATAAACAATGAAATTCGCATCATTATCCTTCATTTGATTAAACTGATCATTTAATCGCTTTCCTGCTTCTAAATTTGTGATTTTAGTATAGCTCCACTTTATATTCTTTCCAAGGCGTTTGAGGTTGGTTTCCAATAATTCTTTTTCAAACATGTTTTTACCTCCTTCATCTTCTTCACTTTTCCAGAATTGCGGAAACTTCTTTTCAATTTCACTTGGTAATAAGCCTGAGAAAAAAGCATTGCGTGCATAATGCGTTGCAGTAGGGAGTATGGTAAAAATAATTTTTTCCTCCTCTTTCTTAAAATACTTTGAAAAAATAGGTTCAACCATTTTCCATTGATCGTATCGTAAATTATCAATGACTAATACAGCTACTTTTTCTTTTCCGAGAAATGGGCTAATGTCATTTTTTATGGCGTTGTAAATCATATCTGGCGACTTTTCGGTGCCATTCAGCCAGTTCAAATAGTTATCTTCAATAAAGTTGCAGAATAAAAGGTTGGCTTCTTTCTTTTGAAACTCGAGTATTTCGCGCATGCCGGAATCTTCAATTTTTTCTAATTCTAGTTCCCAAAAAACTAGTTTTGAATACATTTCTTTCCAATCATTAATATCCATACGTGAGTTAAGTGCCATGCCCAACTGCCTAAATTCTTGTTGATACGACGAATTGGTTTTTTGGGAAACTAATTTACTTTGATCTAAATTTTTCTTTAAACTCAATAATATTTGATTCGGATTCACAGGTTTGATGAGGTAATCGGCGATTTTACTTCCTATTGCTTCCTCCATAATGTATTCTTCTTCACTCTTTGTGATCATCACAATGGGAATTAAAGGAATTATTTCTTTAATTCTTGATAATGTTTCTAAACCAGATAATCCTGGCATATTTTCATCTAGAAAAATAATATCAAAGGTGTTTTCAGTAGCTTTATCAATGGCGTCAGAGCCATTTGTAACGGCTTCAACGCTATATCCTTTCGACTCTAGAAATAGAATGTGTGGCTTTAATAATTCAATTTCATCATCTGCCCATAGAATTTTACCTTGCATATGGCTAATTTTTAATAGTTTTGGTTAAGAATTTAAAAGTAATCAATTGCGACCAAATCGAACGACAAACAATAAAAAGAAAATCATCAACGATCCTGTTTATGGTTTTATTTCTATTCCTGATGAATTAATATTTGATGTACTTGAGCATCCTTATATGCAACGTTTGAGGAGGATTATGCAGTTGGGCTTGAGTCATTTGGTGTATCCAGGTGCATTACATACGCGCTTTCATCATGTACTTGGTGCCATGCACTTAATGTCTTTAGCGATCGCTACCATTCGCCGAAAAGGACATGAAATAACTATTGATGAAGAGCGCGCAGCTTTATTAGCGATTCTTTTACATGATATTGGTCACGGCCCTTTTAGCCATGCCTTGGAATATGATATCGTTTCTGGTGTTAGTCATGAAGTAATATCAGGGTATTTTATTGAACGCTTAACCGAAGAGTTTGGTAGTGATTTGAAAAATGCTCACGCGATCTTTAAAAATCAATATACAAAGCCTTTTCTTTATCAGTTGGTGTCGAGTCAATTGGATATGGACCGATTGGATTATTTAAACCGTGATAGCTTTTATAGTGGTGTGAGTGAGGGAATTATTGGAACTGATCGATTAATAGAAATGTTGAATGTGCATGAAGGCTATCTTGTATTGGAAGAAAAAGCAATCTATTCTATTGAAAAGTTTATTGTGGCACGACGCTTAATGTATTGGCAAGTTTATTTACATAAAACGGTCGTTGCTGCTGAAAATATGTTGATTCAAACATTACGACGGGCCAAGGCATTAATTAAAATGGGAAATCCTTTATTTTGTAGTCCAGCATTACAATTTTTTCTCGAAAATGATATTACTAAAGTTGATTTTGAAACGAATACTCAAGTTCTTGATTATTTTTCCCGCTTGGATGATTACGATATTTGGAGTTCAATTAAGGTCTGGCAAGATGAAAAAGATCCCATTTTGTCTAAATTAGCTAAGGGACTAGTAAACCGAATGCTATTTAAAATTGAAATTAGTAAAATACCTTTTAGCGCTGAGCGAATAAGCTACGAAAAAGAGCTTTGTGCCACAAATTATGGTATGAGTATGGCCGATGTTGAATACTTTGTCTATCAAGATGTTTTGACAAATAAAGCGTATAACCAAGACAAGGAAAATATAAAGTTATTAATGAAAAACGGCGAAATAATTGATTTAAGCGCGGCATCTGACAATTTAAATATTTCGGCTTTGGCTCAACCGGTAGAAAAATATTTTTTGTGCTACCCTACCAATTAGTGCTTTATTGTCTACTTAATTTTCCTTCCTTCCAATCACTAATTAATTTAGCCCATGAATACGGGTTAAGTAAATTGTTTACAGGAAGCTGACCATTGGTATATAATTTTGTATTTCGCTGGTTTTGAATATATCCGGAAGCTAAAGATGCATCTGCATCAAGTCGGGCAGCAACAAAAGCTAGGGATTCACCAGATAATTCTCGCTGTGCTTTTCGAAGTGCATCATCATAAGGCTGCATTTCAACAAAATACCTTGCGAAATCATCTCTAGATGGCCAAGGATAAACTGTTATTTCTGGTAAATTTTGAATGTCTTTCGTGAGCATATGAATGATGCTGTATCGATCATCCTTTAAGGTGTCAGCCACAATAAAGGAAGATGTATTAAAGCCTGGACTTGAGAAAAAGATGGTGTCCCCAGGAAAAGATACCATTGAAAAGAAACCGTAATAGTCCGCAATTACCCCTCGCTTGATTGACTTATCATAAACTGTTACAAAAGGAATTGGTGCTAAATCAATCTCTGAAACAATCACGCCTGAAAGTTGAATCATACTGCTAGTGTCGAGCACCATACGTTGTGCCTGAATACCAATGCAATGCAGTGCAAAAAATAGGATAAAATATCTTTTAAGTTTCATATGAATTACAAGATTAATCAATATTCTCGCCATCTTAAAATATTTTAGCTTTATTATGATATTTCACCTCTGTTTTATGCTGAAAAATCATCTTTTTTTTTGTAAATTTGCACACATTTATTTAAATATAGCACTGAATGTCATTGGATAATTTACAGAATATAACAGAAGGTCTTACGTATGATGATGTACTTTTAGTACCTGCGTATTCAGAAGTATTGCCTAGAGATGTCGTTTTGGAAAGCAAGTTTTCTCGTAACATTACCATTAAAACCCCTATTTTATCCTCGGCAATGGACACCGTTACGGAGTACAAATTAGCGATTGCGATTGCTCAGCAGGGTGGTATTGGTGTTATCCATAAAAACATGTCGATTGCTGATCAAGCGATGCATGTTCGAAAGGTTAAGCGATCTGAAAGTGGGATGATAATTGACCCAATTACTTTATTATCATCTTCATTAGTGAAAGATGCCCTTTCAATAATGCGCGAACATAGCATTGGTGGAATTCCAATTGTTGATGAAAATAGAATCTTGAAAGGAATTTTAACCAATCGGGATTTGAGATTTGAAAAAAATATTGATCGTCCAATTGTGGAAGTAATGACATCAGAAAACGTTATTACAACGGGTGATGGCACCGATTTACTAACTGCCGAAGGAATTTTACAAGAAAATAGAATAGAGAAGTTGCCTGTTGTTGATGATCAAAATAGGTTAATTGGCTTAATTACCTACCGTGATATTATAAAGGTTAGAGAACACCCAATTTCTTGTAAAGATAATTTAGGTCGCTTGCGTGTAGCAGCTGCCGTTGGTGTAACCTTCGATACAATGGATCGAGTAAGCGCTTTAGTGGAAGCGGGCGTTGATGCATTAGTAATTGATACGGCTCATGGACATACAAAAGGCGTTGTTGAACAGCTAAAATTGATCAAAGAAAAATATGAGCACATAGAGGTTGTGGTTGGAAATATTGCTACTGCTGAAGCAGCAAAATATTTAGTTGCTGCTGGTGCTGATGGGATTAAGGTTGGAATTGGTCCTGGATCAATTTGTACTACTCGAATTATAGCAGGTGTTGGAGTACCGCAGCTTACTGCGATCAATGAGGTGGCTAAGGCAGTAGAAGGATCTGGTGTTCCTGTAATTGCTGATGGTGGCATTCGCTATACAGGCGATATTGTTAAAGCAATTGCTGCAGGTGCAGACAGCGTTATGCTAGGTTCAATGTTTGCAGGTGTGGAAGAATCGCCAGGGGAGACCATTATTTTTGAAGGGAGAAAATTTAAATCGTATCGTGGAATGGGATCTATTGAAGCCATGCAATTAGGATCGAAAGACCGTTATTTTCAAGATGCCGAAGATGATATCAAAAAATTAGTACCGGAAGGAATTTCTGGTCGTGTTCCTTATAAAGGAAATATGGCCGAAGTAATGTATCAGATTATCGGAGGCTTGCGGGCTGGTATGGGATATTGTGGTGCAGCCTCTATAACGCACTTGAAAGGGGCTAGCTTTGTTCGTATCACTACTGCAGGAATGCGGGAATCTCATCCGCATGATGTCATGATCACCCGCGAAGCACCAAATTATAGTATTAAATAACTAAATTAATTACCAATATGAAATCTTTATTTTTTTCGCTTGCCTTACTTTTTATCGGAACTTCTTATTCTCAAAAAGATGCTGCCGTAATGAAAATGGATGGGGAATCAGTCTATAAGTCTGAATTTTTATCTATTTATTTAAAAAATAATCCTAATCCTAAATATGATAAAGTATCATTGGATGAGTATATGGAACTATTTCAAAAATTTAAATTAAAAGTTGCTGAGGCTGAGGCTTTAGGGTATGATACCATCCCTAAATTAAAGAAAGAGCTAGAAGGATATAGAAAGCAATTGGCTTTTCCATATCTAATTGATTCCTCTCAAAATCAAGCATTGGTGATTGAGGCGTATGACCGAACTCGTTCTGAAATTCGTGCTTCCCACATTTTGATTAATTTGAATCCAAATGCTTTACCTGCTGATACATTGGCTGCATACAATCGATTGATGGGCTTGAAAGCTCGTCTTGATAAAGGGGAAGATTTTGCATCTGTTGCAAAGATGAAAAATGGCTCTGATGATCCTTCCGTTCAAAATAATGGTGGTGATTTAGGTTATTTTACTGCTTTTCAGATGGTATATCCCTTTGAAGATAACGCATACAAAACCGCTGTTGGACAAGTTTCTAATCCTTTTAGAACACGATATGGTTACCATATTGTAAAAGTTACAGACAAACGTCAAGCACGAGGAACGATAAAAGTGGCTCATTTGATGATTTCAACAGGTAAAGAGGTTAGTCAAGAGGCGAAAGATAATGCCGAAAAGAAAATTAATGAGATTTATCAAAAGTTGTTAGCGGGTGCAAAATGGGATGAAATGGTTGCATTGAACTCCGATGATGCAGGTACTTCCAAAAAAGGTGGGGAATTGCCAGCTTTTGGTTCGGGTACCACTCAACGTATGGTTCCAGTGTTTGAAGATGCAGCGTATACGCTAAAAAAAGATGGCGATATTTGCGCTCCCATCAAAACGGATTATGGTTATCATATTATTAAGCGATTAGAATGGACCGATGTTAAGTCTTTTGATCTTGCAAAGAAAGAAATTCAAATGAAAGTTAATAAAGATGAACGATCTAAAAAAACCCAAGATTCCTTTGTTGCTAAATTAAAATCTAAATACAAGTATTCAAATGCTGGACTTAAGCCAACTAATTGGTTTGTATCCAGTATCGATTCAACGTATTTCATGGGTAAATGGAATTACGATAACTTGAAATCAAATAAAGTGATGTTTACTCTAAACAAGAAAAAATTCGAGCAGAAAGATTTTGCCGAATACTTATTGAAAAATTACAGGGGAATTAAAAAAGACCTTCCTTCAACTGTGGTTGCAATGCAATTAAAGAATTGGGAAAAGGCTGCTATTTTAGAGTATGAAGAAAGTCAACTTGCTAACAAGTACCCAGAATACAAGGCTTTAGTTAATGAGTACCATGATGGTATTTTACTTTATGAAGTAATGTCTGATAAAGTTTGGAATAAAGCAGTAAAAGATACGAGTGGCTTAAGATTGTTCTTTAATCAAAATAGGGACAAATATCAGTGGCCAAATAGAGTGGATGCAACAATTTATGAATGTTTAAATGCTGATATTGCTTCAAAAGTATCTAGTATGATAGCAAACGACACAATTAATTCTAAGCATGTTTTAGATGTTGTTAATAAGGATAGCGAATTAAATCTTAAAGTGAAAATGAATAAGTTTGATGTTTCGCAAACTCTTACTTTGAAAGATAGAGAATTAGATCTTGGTGTAAATAAAATGTATGAGTTTGAAGGTAAATTTTATGTGGTTAAAGTTTCCTCGAAATTACCGGTAATGAGAAAAGAATTCACAGAGGCAAAAGGTTCGATTACTTCTGATTATCAAAACTTCCTTGAACAAGAATGGATAAAGGAATTAAGAATAAAACACCCAATCGTTATTTTTAATGATGTTCTTTACTCTTTAGGTAAATAAATGATAAAATTAGTTCTATTCGTTTTAGTTGTTTTTGTTTCATCAACTACTTTATTTTCACAGAATGAGGTAATCGATAAAATTATTGCCCAAGTAGGCGATAATATTATTCTGCTCTCTGATATTGAAAGTCAAAAAATGCAAGCGGTTCAAGCTGGTGTTGAAGTTACATCTATGATGGATTGTTCTATTCTTGAGCAACTCATGTCTGAAGAGTTATACATCAATCAAGCGAAGTTAGACAGCCTTATTATTACTGATGAACAAGTCGATGCTGAGATGGAAAATCGCTTGAGGGTAATTCAAAGTAAAATAGGTAGCCGAGAAAAGTTAGAAGCGTTTTATGGTAAGACCATCACTCAAATAAAAGATGAATTTAGAGTGGTAATAAAAGATAAGTTGCTGGCCCAAGAAATGCTTCGAACAATTACTGAAAATGTCACTGTTACTCCGAAAGAGGTTCATACTTATTTTAATTCTCTAAATTCCGATAGCATTCCGTTTATAAACATGAAATTAAGCTTTCAACAAATTGTTAATTATCCGCAGATTACAAAAGATGATAAGTTAATCGCCTTTAAAAAAATCGCTGCTATTAGAGTAGATATTGTTACGAATGAAAAATCATTTGAAACTCAAGCTCGGATTCAATCTGATGATTATGGAAGCGCTCAATTGGGAGGTAAAATTTCCGGTTCTCGGGGAATGATGGTTTCTCAATTTGAATCAACTGTCTATAAATTAAAAGTTGGTGAGGTATCAGAAATTATCGAAACGGAATTTGGATACCATATAATTAAGTTAATCAGTAGAAAGGGAGACGATTATGTTTGTCTACATATTTTAAAGAGGCCGGAATTTAATAATAAAGCCCTTGATTTATCCTCCAACTTAATGGATTCATGTTATCTTTTGCTGAAACAAAATAAAATAACGTGGGATGAAGCAGTAATCAGATTTTCAAATGAAGCGATCACAAAACAAAATCACGGAATTATTTCTAATCCATACACAGGTGACCAATCTTGGAGCATGGATGATTTAAATGAAATCGACCAGCAAATTTATCTCTTAACAGATGCCATGGAAAAAGGCGACATATCGAGTCCTAACTTGTATATGGATCTCTACGAAAGAAAACAAGGTATTCGAATTGTCCGCCTAATGGAAAGATATCCTCAGCATAAGGCTAATTTAGTGGATGATTATGCGCTGATTAAAGTAGCGGCAGAAAACGATAAAAAACAAAAAGTTATTGATAATTGGCTTAAAGCAAAAATGGGCAATGCTTTTTTTAGAATTGATGATGACTATATCAATTGTAATTTTAGATTGAACTGGATCGCAAATTAAATGAAATAAAAAATACTATGTCAGATAAAGTAAAATTAGACGAGCTTGTAGAACATTATAAATTATTAAAGCAAGAAATTCATAAGGTTATTATTGGACAAGATGAGGTAGTTGATCAAGTTTTAATTTCTATGTTTTCACGCGGTCATTGTCTCCTGGTTGGTGTCCCTGGTTTAGCAAAAACCTTATTAATTAATACGATTGCTCAATCCTTAGGTTTAGGATTTAATAGGATTCAATTTACACCAGATTTGATGCCGTCTGACATCATAGGTTCTGAAATTTTGGATGAAACAAGGAATTTCAAGTTTATTAAAGGACCATTGTTTTCAAATATGATTTTAGCAGATGAGATCAATAGAACGCCACCAAAAACGCAATCTGCATTATTGGAAGCGATGCAGGAACGACGTGTAACTGCCGCAGGAACTACCTATACATTAGACGCTCCATTTTTTGTTTTAGCGACTCAAAATCCAATCGAACAAGAGGGAACATATCCTCTGCCTGAAGCACAACTAGATCGATTCATGTTTAATATTTGGGTAGATTATCCTTCATATACGGAAGAATTAGCCATTGTTCAATCAACGACTTCTGACTTCCATCATTCCATTAATCCTGTAATTTCTGCTCAGCAAATTATCGATTATCAAGATTTAATTCGACGAATACCTGTTGCTGATAATGTCTTGGAATATGCGGTAAAATTAGTGGGAAGCACAAGGGTAAATAGTGACAATGTGCCTGAGATTACTAAAAAATACATTACTTGGGGAGCTGGTCCAAGGGCATCCCAGTACTTAATTATTGGTGCAAAATGTCACGCCGCAATAAATGGAAGGTATTCTCCCGATATTGAGGATGTGAAAATCGTTGCTAAGCCTATTCTTCGTCATCGACTGGTTAAGAATTATAAAGCGGAAGCGGAAGGATTTAGCATGGACAAAATTATTGAAACGCTTTTATAATTTTCTGTTTTAGTAAAATAATATTGTTCATAATTATTTTTATTTACACCCTTAATTCAATTCATTAATTTTTATTTTTATACAAAATAAATTATGTTCGACGACGACGACGACGATTTTGCTGAGAATAAATTGAATGAAGACATCGAGTATTTCGAAGCTCATTTAAAAGGTGATTCTATTGGATTTATGGAAAGCGATCGATTAGAAGCGCTAATTGATCATTATTTGTTAGTCGGGCAATATGCGAAAGCTCGGTCCGCATCAGAAATGGCGAACTATCATTTTTATTATAATGATTTATTTAAACTGAGATTAGCGCAATCAATGAGTGGTCTAGGTCTGCTTACTGATGCCTTGGACATCTTAAATCAAATCGAAAAAACAGCGATAAATAATTTGGAGTTATTACTCACTAAGGCTTCTATTTTTAGTCAACTCCGCGATCCTAAAAATGCGATTAAATATTTTAAGATGGCCTTGGAATATTGCGAAATTGAAGATCGTGATGAGGTTTATATTGATATCGCAATGGAGCATCAAAGTATGGGTGAATACCTTGAGGCATGCAAGATATTGAAGGAAGCGTTAAAAGCCAATCCCCAAAATGAAGCAGCCTTATACGAAATTGCGTTTTGTTATGATCAAGCTGGATTTTATGATCAAGCAATCAAATGTTATTCTGATTTTATCGATGAAAGTCCGTACTCATTTACGGCATGGTATAATTTAGGAAATGCATTTTCTAAATCAGAGAATTTTGAAAAAGCAATTTGGGCATACGACTATTCCATCTTGATTAATCCTGATTTTGGTCCTGTTTATTTTAATATGGGAAATGCTTACTTGTCCCTTGAAAAATATCATCAGGCTATTGAGCGATTTTTAACATGTATAAAGTTAGATGGTGACGATGCCATGTCTTATTGTTATATCGGAGAAGCGCACGAGCAGTTGAATGAATTTAAGCTCGCTCGCCATTATTATCAATTAAGCATTGAATTATCCCCAACATTACCTGAAGCTTGGTTAGGTTTAGGAATCATTGAAGACTTGGAAGGGAAAACAAAAGAAGGAATTATCTTGATTCAAAAGGCTTTAGATTTTGATCCTGAAAATGCGGCAATTCACCACGTGCTAGCTGGGGCGTATGAGAAAATTGACAATACTGTCCTAGCTGATAAGTATTATCAATCTTCCTTGATTCTCGATGCTGAAGATGAGGATTGCTTGATGGATTATGTTGCTTTTAAAGCAAAAAATTCTTCTATGGATGCAATGGATTTCTTGCAAAATTTTATTGCTGAACATAATTCAAACCCTATTTCAGCGGTGTTAGAAGTCAATCTAAACTGGATGCTCGGTCAAAAAAAACATGCACTTGAATTATTTGCGAAATGTTTATCTAATAATGAAATTAATGCAAAGCAATTATTTGAAATAAATCCGGCATTGTTAGATGATCAAGATTTCGTATCTTTGACGCAAGATGAATGAATTAAATTTTACACTACCTTTTATTCCAACACGATCTGATAAGCCTAGAAATCAAGGCATTACTATGATGATGGATAAAGGTCTCGGTTTAAGAGAAACCGAAGATTTTATTGAAGCCTCCGCTCATTTAACAGACATTGTTAAGTTTGGATTTGGAACATCTTATGTTACCAAAGATTTTGCTGCTAAAATTAAATTATATAAGGAGGCAGGAATAAGGCCTTATTTAGGCGGTACACTATTCGAAGCTTTTTATGCTCGTGGTTGTTATGAAGATTATCTTCGTGTTTTAGATAAATATGACCTTGATTTAGCCGAGATTTCCGATGGTTCGATTATTATCCCTCATAAAGAAAAATGTCGAATTATTAAGCAATTAGCACGGCACAAAACAGTACTATCTGAAGTTGGTTCTAAGGATTCCGGTATAATGATCTCGCCTGCTAAATGGGTTAATTCTATGAAAGCTGAGCTTGATGCAGGTAGTTGGAAAGTTATTGCTGAAGGTAGAGAAGCTGGAAATGTTGGTGTTTTTCGTCCAAATGGTACGGCCCATACTATGCTGATTAATCGAATTATTGCCAAAGTTGCGCCTGAATCTATTTTGTGGGAAGCCCCTCAAAAAAATCAACAAGTTTGGTTTATTAAGTTATTTGGTGCAGAAGTTAATCTAGGTAATATTGCTCCAAATGATATGATTCCACTAGAATGTCTTCGATTAGGACTTCGTGGTGATACCTTCTTTGATTTCCTACCATCTGATTATGCTGATCGTTTAAAGCATGTCAATGATGATGAAATGGATATGAATGACGAGTAGTGTCTGCTATTAATTTTCATAAATCTTTATCGATTTCCGGACACGCAGGTCCAGTTTATGCCATTGCAGAGGATGATTCCTATATTTATTCTGCCAGTGGCGATAAGTTTATAGCGCGTTGGTCAAAGCAATTGGGAATTCAAGATCGATTTTCTATAAAATTACATGATACGCCTTTCGCACTTTCCTTAGTAGACCAATCGAAATTGCTTGTTGTGGGTTTGCAATCAGGCGCATTACTTGTTTTTGATATTGAAAAGCGAATAGAGATTAAGCAATTGCTTGGCCATAATTATGGCATATTTGCTTTCTGTGAGCATAGAACCAATCGTCATTTATATTCTTCTGATGCAAATGGAAATATTTGTGTTTGGGATATTAGCACCTTTGATTTAGTTCTTAAAATTCCCACTAATGCGGGTAAAATTAGACGTATTATCCTCAATGAATCAGCATCTTCTTTTGTGATTTGCTGTCAGGATGGTACATTACGTTCGTTTGATTGTGATTCTTTTAATGAAATAGCAACTTTTGGTAGCCATCTGCTCGGTGCCACTGCTTATGTTACTTTTTCGGATTTATTTTCGATTAGTGGTGGGAAAGATGCGCATTTATGTGTGTGGAATATACACACAAATGAGTTGGTTTTGCGCTTTCCTGCTCACCGTTTTGTTATCTATGATATCATAAGTTTATTGGATGGTAAAATTATCGTAACAGCGAGTCGTGATAAAACAATTAAGGTTTGGGACACAAAAAATTGGGACTTAATTCAAAAAATAGAGGCGAAGCATGGTGGGCATAGGTTTTCTGTCAATTCACTAATGAAACAAAATGAACATTCTTTCGTTTCTTGTTCCGACGATCAATCCATTATTTGTTGGTCTTGTTAAAAATAAAATGAACCGAAAGCATAATCTTTATTTATTCACACCTAATCTACTTAAAATTAAGATTTTATCTTTTTTTTTAATCCTTTTTTTCTCTTCTGCTCACGCTCAGCAGGCAAATTTTTTTTCACGTTCTGAATTTGGAGTATCGATTGGTCAAATGTATTACATTGGGGACTTAAATAAATTTAAGCCTTTCTATAAAAGTAATTGGGCAGGTGGTTTAATGTATAGATATAATTTACATTCAAGATTATCCCTTCGTTTTAACTACCTTCAAGGGAAGGTCGAGGCATATGACAGTGATGCAAAGAATCCTGTGACCATTAACCGCAATCTTTCTTTTCAATCGCCTATCAAGGAAGTTGCCGGCGGTGTAGAATTTCATTACTTTCCTTTCCAATTTGGACAGAAAAAAAACTCTGGTACAGCATATCTTTTAGCGCAATTAGGTGTTTTTTATATGAGTCCAAGTGTCGTAATTAATGGGGAGACCATCGATTTACAAGTGCTTGGAACAGAAGCTCAGGGCACCAGCATCAATAGCAGTAGGAAATATTCTAAGTTTCAATTGTGTGTTCCTCTTGGTTTAGGGGTGAAAGCGGCCATAGGTAAAAATGTCACGTTTAATTTTGATTTGGCTCTTCGCAAAACATTTACGGATTATATCGATGATGTTAAAGCATTTAGCTATGCCGACCCTGCAATTATAGCAAGTGAATATGGATCCTTGGCTGCCGATTTATCAAACCAAAGCATCGTCGATAATCGTTATGCCGTGCGAGGAAACCCAACAACCAAAGATTGGTATGTTTACTGTGGCGGTATGGTAACAATTCGCTTAGGAAGTGGAAACAAATGTCCTGTACTTCGTTGATCTAAAAAATAACTTCCTCTAACAGGTAATTTTTGACGTAGTCTGAAATTCCTTCTTCTAATGTGTGAAAAGGGGAGGAATACCCAACTCCAACTAATTTAGACATGTCTGCCTCGGTAAAGTATTGATACGTTGATCTAATGTCTTCAGGTGTGTCAACAAAATCTATTTTAGGACTTAGGCCTAATGAAGTAAAGGTCAAGGATGCTAAATCCATGAAGGTTCTTGCTTTTCCTGAACCTAAATTATATATGCCACTTTTAGGCATTTCATACATTAAAAAGCAGCAAACGTTAACCACATCTTTGACATATACAAAATCGCGTAATTGTTCGCCATTTTTATAATTTGGATTATGCGAACGAAATAAGCGCATTTCACCCTTTTCTTTAATTTGATGGAAAGTATGAAAAATCACACTTGCCATTCTTCCTTTATGATATTCATTTGGACCATAAACATTAAAGAATTTTAATCCAGCCCAAAAGGGCGGACACTCAGTTTGTTCCAATACCCAACAATCAAAAGCTTGTTTTGAATCTCCATAAGGATTTAATGGTTTCAAAGATGGAATTGTATCATGATTATCTTGGTAGCCATTTTCACCCAAACCATAGGTTGCGGCAGAGCTTGCATAGACCATTGGTATTTCGTGAAGGGTACAAATTTTCCAAATTGATTTGGAATAATTTAAATTTAATTCATTGAAAATGTCTACGCTTTTTTCAGTAGTATCTGTTCTTGCACCAATATGAAAAACAAAATCAACGCTTGCGGCATTCGTTTCTAGCCATTCAATAAAGTTATTTCTATTAATAAATTGATGAATTTTTTTGGTGGAATAATTTACTTTTTTATCAGATCTTTCTTCCTCATCAACGGCAATTATTTCCTGCAGCCCTTTTTGGTTTAGTTCCCCAATCAAGCAACTTCCAATAAATCCTGCAGCACCAGTTACTACTATCATCTAGATTAAAATAAACCGTTTATTTCGGCGTCTATTGAGTTGATAATCTTACCCAAATCTTCTTGGCTTTCAGTAAAGTTGTTATTATCAATATCAATAATTAATAATTTGCCTTTATCGTAAGTAGAAATCCATGCTTCATATCGCTCGTTTAATCTTTTTAAATAATCGAGGCGAATACTTTCTTCGTAGTCTCTCCCTCTTTTTTGGATATGGTTAACGAGGGTAGGGACACTCGCACGGAGGTAGATTAATAAATCGGGTGGACTCACAAAGGAATCCATTAAATTAAATAGTGTAAAGTAATTTTCGAAATCTCTGGTGGTCATTAAGCCCATTGAGTGCAAGTTTGGCGCAAAAATAAAGGCGTCTTCATAAATTGTTCGATCTTGTATTACCGTGCCTTCCGTATTTCTTATTTCTTGAATTTGCATGAAGCGACTATTCAAATAATAGATTTGGAGATTAAAGGACCAGCGCTGCATGTCTTCGTAAAAGTCATTTAGGTAAGGGTTTTGATCTACATCCTCGTAATGAGTTTCCCAAGCGTAATGCTTAGATAATAAATTCGTTAGGGTTGTTTTTCCTGCGCCAATATTTCCGGCAATAGCAACGTGCATAATGTTTTGATTTAAGAATGCTAAAATAAGAATTAATCGGCATTATTTTATGAGCTAATTTAATTTCAATTGGTATTTTATTATTTTGTTTGAACTCTTAAAATAAAAGTATTCTCCAACTACTACTAATTCTTTAGATTCTATTGGTAAGTCCAGTGTGAATTTTTCTTCGCCACGCAATGAAAATCCACATAATTTATGGTCTGATATTCCGACAATATGGTTTCCCCATTGTTGAATTTCTTTAATTGGCAGCTGAAAACTGTAGGTTTGGTTCAAAAATAAATCAAACAAGACCATTTTTCCAGTTTCATCTGAAACATATAGGGTGGACTCAATTTCAATAATTTGATAAATGTCTTTTAAACCAACTAAGCTGCTCATATTACTGACTGATTGAATAATTTTATTACTCACGTAATCGTATAAATACAGTCCTGAATTATATTCATCATACAACCAAACCAAATTTGGTCTATTTGAATTGCTGATTAACCTCACATTTTGAAGGTTTAGTTCCTCCATTTGAATGCAATTGCCATTATTGCTAAGTGTATTATCAAAGAAACAGATTTGTTGCTGTATTTCTGAGAACATAAGCATTTTGAGGGCGTTAATATGCACTATTTTGCTGATTCCCCCTTGTTTTTTCAGGCTCATTTGGTAGAGATTTTTCCCTTCTGAATTTGTTTTAATTATCTCTTGATTTGAACAGAAATAGTAGTTTCCTAATCCGTCTACGGCCCAACTTTCAGTATTTGAAGGAATGTTCTTTTCATCAATCTTAATCCACGAATGCGTTTGTTTATGCGCTTGAGGTTGCAGCATAGCAAGAATAAATAGGTAGATCATCATAGCTTATTCATTAGTATTAGTTCTTCTACTATGCTCCGATCATTCATCAAACGGGGTACTTTATGTTGTCCTCCTAATTTCCCTTTTATTTTTAGCCAATTTTCGAAAGAACCTTTTGGTAAATAACGAAATTTAGGAAAACTTATATTCATATTTCGATAACGCTTAGCCTCATAATCTGAATTGTATTTTTTTAGTGCTTTATCTATTTCTTCCTCAAAAACACTTCGTGATGCTGCTTCTCTATCAAATTCGATGAACCATTCATGGCCACCATTTGCACCTGTTTCATTAAAATATGGCGCTACTGTAAAGTCATTTATTTGTGCATTTAGTTGGTGACAAACTTCTGTTAATGCGCTTTCAGCATGTTGAACAATCATTTTTTCACCAAAGCAGTTTATGAAATGTGTCGTCCTTCCAGAAATTAAGAATCGGTAAGGAGAAGTGGATACAAAGTGTAGGGTATCACCAATAATGTAGCGCCACAATCCTGATGATGTGCTAAGTACTAATGCATATTCTGTATTCAATTCAACTTTGCTTAATGGGATAATTATTTTCGAGTTTAAGCCGTCGAAGGAATCCATGGGAATAAATTCATAAAATACAGCGGAATCTGTCATTAACAGTAATTCTTTTGAGTCTAATTGATCTTGCATTCCAAAAAAACCTTCTGATGAATTATACGAATCAACATAGTTCATATTTTTAGATGGAATCAATTTCTTGAATTCCTTCTCATAAGGAGCGAAATTCATTCCTCCATGCATATAAAGTTCTAGATTTGGCCATACCTCATGAAGGTCTTTTTTTCCGCTTAGCTCTAGTACTCGCTTAATGAGTAGCAAGGTCCAACTTGGCACACCAGTAATAATCCCAATGTTTTCTGGAATACTGGCTTTCGCCATTTCTTGTAGTTTTGATTCCCAATCAGGATTAAGGGCAATTTCTACCGATGGGGTGCGTCGATATTCGGTCCACCAGGGTAAGTTTTTCACAATGATAGCCGATAGATCTCCGATAAATCCGTTTGCGTTTTTTTGTGTTAAATCGGCGCTACCGCCTATGACTAAATGTTTTTTAGAATATAACTTTCTGGATGGATGGTTAAGGTAGTAATTAGCCAATAAATCTTTTCCACCAGCAAAATGATTTTCATGCAAAGCATCATTGGTAATGGGAAGTATTTTTACTCGATCACCTGTAGTACCTGAGGATTTCGCAAAAGAAGTTGTTTTTCCTGGCCAAAGAACATCAAGTTCTCCGGCAATGGCTCTTTCTATAAGAGGCTTAAGTGTTGTATAATCTTGGATGGGTACTGCCTTAGAAAAGTCTTCATAACTTGAAATATTATCAAATCTATGGTACTTTCCAAATGAGGTATTTCCTGACTTGGTAATTAAGGTAGATAATACATCTTCCTGGCAAAAAAGAGGGTTTTTTGTATAATTATCAATGCGATGAATGCGTTTTTCAATATACCATGAAAAGATCGCATCAATTGCCATTTCGTTATTACCTTAGTGGTAGTTTAACTGTAAGGAAAAATTATCCCCAAACTAAAATAGAAACAATTACGCTAATCACAAAGATTGTATATATTGTTCCAAGAGCGACAGTTGATTCTTCAAAGAAATTATTTGACATACATTATTTTTTTCAAAGTTAAAAAAAGATTAGAATTGTCAACCATTTTTTAAGGATAAATGTCGTTAATTTAACGAAGTCTTAATAATCAGTTCCTTCCTCCAAAGATCCGGAGAAGCGATAAGAATAAATTGATAAATAAGATATACAATTGTAATCCACCGATTAAGGCTAACTTATTTCGTTGCTCTTCGGAATAATCTGGTGATTCCGCAACACCTTTTAGTTGTTGCATCGAATACGCTGTTAATCCTGTAAAGACAAATACTCCCAAACAGGCAATAATGAATCCCATAGAATCGCTTTTCATAAAAATGTTTACGATTCCTGCAATGAACATTCCGATAAAAACCATATACAATAGGCTACCGAATTTAGTAAGGTCTGTTTTCGTAGTGTATCCTAAAATAGCCATCCCTGCAAATGCACCAGCAGTCACAAAAAATGTGGAAAAAATGGCTCCTTCAGTGTATATTAGAAAAATTACGGATAAACTTAAACCCATTAAGGCGGAGTAAGCGATAAAAAGTAAGGTCAACAAACCTAGAGAAAGTTTATTGTAAGCCATTTGAATCAATAATCCTAAGCCTACTGGAGCGAAAATAACCAGCCAAAATAGTGGTGAAAGCCCGCTTTCGGATCTGAAATAAGTATCCATAAATTCCGGGGTGCCTGCTGTGTAGGCAATAATTCCAGAAATACCAAGTGCTCCAAACATATACGTATACACACTTCTGAAAAATGCTCTGCTAGCTGCTGCTGTTAGTGCATTATTGTTGTCTAATGTATTGCTCATAATTTTACTATTTAAAGGTTAATGTAATTTCGCTTGTACTAAATTAATAAATTCTTTTCTAGTAGATTCATTATTCATAAATAATCCTGTAAATGCGCTTGTCGTGGTAACTGAATTTTGCTTTTGCACACCTCTCATTTGCATACACATGTGGCAACATTCAATTACAACGGCCACTCCTTTAGGTTCTAAGGTGCGCTGAACACAATCTCTTATTTCTATTGTCAATCTTTCTTGCACTTGCAGGCGCCTAGAATAGGCATCTACAACCCTTGGAATTTTACTTAATCCAACTATTTTACCATCAGGAATATAAGCTACGTGAGCTTTTCCGAAAAATGGCAACATATGGTGCTCACACATGGAGTACACTTCGATATCTTTCACAATCACCATTTCTGAATATGCTTCATGGAAAATTGCTTTTTTAATGAGATCGTCAGGATTTACATCGTATCCATTCATTAAAAAAGCCATCGCTTTAGCTACTCGCTCAGGTGTTTTTTCCAATCCTTCTCGGTTAATATCTTCACCCAAATGGCTTAGGATTGACCTGTAATTATCTTCTAGTTCTTTTTGTTTCAAAATTTTTCTGTTTTATATATTAAAGACACATAACAATCAAAATGGTTCTTTTCCACCGAAATATTCTACAAAATTATTTTCTGTTTCAATGAGTTTTATTTTTGCTAATTCCCCACCATTTTTTGCAATTTCATTCGCTAATTGATCCCAAATCGCAATGGCTAAATTTTCAGTTGAAGCCATTATGCCTGTAAGATAAGAAACGTCTAGGTTTAGATTTTTATGGTCAAGTGATTCAATAACCTGTGTATTTATTATTTCACTTAATTTTTTTAAATTCATTACGAAACCTGTCTCTATATTTGGTACTCCCTTTACAGTTACAAATAAGGTAAAGTTATGTCCGTGCCAATTTTTATTCGCACATTTTCCAAAAACTAAATTGTTTTTTTCCTCTGTCCAGTTGGGCTGATATAATTTATGTGCCGCATTGAAGGTTTCTCTCCTGGTTATGTAAATTGTTTTCATTTTCTTTTTTAGTTCAATACTAATACTTCTTTATTTGGCTCGCAAAGCATAATTCCATCTCGATCTATTTCAACTAAGTTAAGGGTTTGAAATGTATTTGTTAAGGCTTTATTGTATGGAAATTTAACTTTAATGTAATTCTCTGTAAAACCATACATAAATCCTTCATCTTCTTCTTGCTCAAATAATACTTGTCTTGTTGTATCGATATTTGATAGGTAAAAGTTACGTTTTTTTTGCTCTGAAAGTAGATGTAAAGCTTTACTTCTCTTTCGTCTGACTTCCATGGGTACGCTTTCTCCGATTTTTATTGCGGTGGTATTGGCTCTTTCTGAATAGGTAAATACGTGTAAGTAGGAAATATCTAAAGCACTCAGATAATTTACGGTTTCGTTAAAATCGTCATCTGTTTCGCCAGGGAAACCTACAATTACATCCACACCGATACAGGCATCAGGTCGAAGCTGTTTGATTTGATTTACACGGTCGGTGTATATATTTCGAAGGTATTTACGCCGCATTAATACTAAGAGACGATCGGAACCTGCTTGCAAAGGAATATGAAAATGTGGTGCAAAACGAATGGAATCGCGCAGGCAAAAATCAATAATTTCATTGCTCAACAAATTCGGCTCAATGGATGAAATTCTGTAGCGATCAATACCTTCAATTTTATCGAGTTCCTTGATTAAGGATAAGAAATTCTCGTCACTACCTTGTCCAAAATCCCCAATATTAACGCCTGTAAGTACTACTTCTTTTACGGAGGTGGCTGCAATTTTTTTTGCCTCGATGATTGTTTTTGCTATGCTTGCATTACGGCTACTTCCTCTTGCTAATGGAATGGTACAAAAGGTGCAAAAGTAATCGCAACCATCTTGAATTTTTAGAAAAGAACGGGTTCTATCGCCATATGAATGTGAGGGGATAAATTCTTTGGTCGATTTAATACTTTGATTGGAAATATATATTCCGTTGTCTAAGGCTTCTTCGCGTTCAATATGTTCTAGCACATTGAATTTCTCATTAGCACCAAGCACCATATTTACACCGGGTATTTTTGAAATTTCTTCAGGTTTTAATTGGGCGTAACATCCAATAATGGCTACAAAGCTATCTGGATTTATTTTTTTTGCTCGTTTCACCAATTGCTTGCATTTCTTATCAGCATTTTCAGTTACGGAACAGGTATTGATGACATAGATATCGGGCATGTCTTCAAAATCAACTTTCGCATACCCCGCATTTTCAAATAATCGCCCTATGGTTGAAGTTTCAGAGAAATTCAATTTGCACCCGAGGGTATAAAAGGCTACTTTTTTAAATGATATCATTTTCAGCAAAATTAAAGCTATTCGCTCAATTGAGCAAGAAAATTAATGGGGAATAGGAATGTTTGAGGCTCAAAATAAAGATTAACTTTGTCAAAAATTCTGGAATGAAAGTGTACAACAATATTTTGGAAACAATTGGCAACACGCCGATTGTTCGTATCAATAAGTTGGCCTCGGATGTTAAAGCTCAGGTTTTCGCTAAAATTGAAACTACTAATCCGGGTAATTCGGTTAAAGACCGAATGGCAGTAAAAATGATTGAAGACGCTGAGAAATCTGGTCTTTTGAAACCGGGGGGTACCATTATTGAGGGTACTTCCGGGAATACGGGCATGGGTTTGGCCTTAACCGCTATTATCAAAGGGTATAAGTTGATTTGTGTATTGAACGATAAGCAATCCAAAGAGAAAATGGATATATTGCGTGCCGTTGGTGCTGAAGTGGTAGTTTGTCCAACTGCGGTTGAACCTACTGATCCAAGGTCTTATTACTCTGTTTCTCGTCGCTTAGCCACTGAAATTCCAAACTCCTGGTACGTAAATCAATACGATAATTTGTCAAATCGCACCGCACATTACGAGCAAACTGGCCCTGAAATTTGGGAACAAACAGAGGGTAAAATCACTCATTTCGTGGTCGGTGTTGGTACTGGCGGAACAATTTCTGGAGTTGGTAAATACTTGAAAGAAAAGAATCCAAACATCAAAATTTGGGGCATTGACACCTATGGTTCTGTATTCAAAAAATACAAGGAAACGGGAATCTTCGACGAGAATGAAATCTATCCTTATATCACTGAAGGCATTGGTGAGGACATCTTGCCTGCCAATGTGGATTTTGAGATTATTGATTTATTTGAGAAAGTTACTGATAAAGACGCCGCTGTTTATACACGTCGCTTGGCGAGGGAAGAGGGAATTTTTGTTGGTAACTCTGCAGGTGCAGCGATTAAAGGCTTGTTGCAGCTAAAAGATCAATTGACTGAAACGGATATAGTTATTGTATTATTCCACGATCATGGCAGTCGTTACATTGGTAAAATTTTTAATGACGATTGGATGCGAGACAGGGGGTTCTTAGAAGAGAATTTAGTAACTGCTCAGGATTTAGTGCACAAACACGGAGAAAGGCCTTTGGTATCTTTGTATGCCGAAGAATTAGTATCCCATGCCATTGCTGCCATGCGGAAATTTGGAATATCACAGATTCCTGTCATGAAAAACGGCATTTTTGTTGGATCTGTTGATGATCGCAGCGTTTATCAATTGCTGGTAGACGAACCTAATTTAAAAGATGCGCCCATTTCAAGTATCATGCAAGCGCCATTTCCTGTTGTACAGCCGTCTGTAAGCATTGATGACCTTTGTAAATTGATTAACCGCGATACACCAGCTGTATTGGTGGATTTGGGTCAGGGGAAATACCACATTGTGACCCGTTACGATGTCATTTCTGCGATGTCATAATTCCATGTTTCCACAAATTCATATCGATCAATTGGGTAGGGAACTTACACTTTCTGCCACGCCCAAAAGAATGGTATGCCTTGTTCCCTCTTTAACGGAATTATTGGCTTATTTTGAATTGGATCAAGAAGTGGTGGGGATTACTAAATTTTGTATTTATCCGGAGGATTGGTATAAAGATAAAGAACGAGTAGGGGGGACTAAAACTATTGATATTGAAAAGATTAGGTCACTTAATGTGGATTTAATTATTGGCAATAAAGAAGAAAATACCAAAGAGGATATTGAAGCGTTGATGCAGATAGCTCCTGTTTGGATGAGCGATGTGAATTCCATTGAAGATACCTACCTCTTAATCGCTAGCTTGTCGAGTATTTTTAACAAAGAAGAGTTGGGTGATCAATTGAATCGAGACCTCCAGTCTTATTTTCAGTTACATGCTTCGGAAGGTGCCGGTAAGTCGGTTCTTTATTTTATTTGGCACAACCCAGGTTTTGTGGCAGGAAAAAATACCTACATCGATTCTTATTTGGCTGCCTTGGGCTATCGGAATTGTGTTTCAGTAGAACGCTATCCTGACGTTAATACCATTGGAGAAATAAATCCTGATGTCGTCTTCTTGAGTTCGGAGCCTTTTCCATTCCAAGAAAACCACGTGTCGCACTATCAAAGTTTATACCCCGATGCTGAAATTATATTAGTGGATGGCGAACGTTATTCTTGGTACGGAGTCAGAACCCTACGATGTTAAAAGATCACGGCTCTCTTCCTAAAGCCATCCTATTTTTTGATGGTGATTGTCCGCTTTGCAATCGTGTACTGACATTCATATTGACGCACGAGACAAAGAAAGACTTACTGTTTTCACCACTCAATGCAAGCAACACTGTACAATGGAGGGAGGCTCACCCAGACTTGCCAATGGACGAAGATTCCGTTTATTATTTCGATGGCTCAAAGCTCTATAAAAAATCTACTGCGGTCCTTCAATTACTCCCGAAATTGCGTTGGTATACTCTTGTTTTGAGGCTGGGGTGGTTGCTTCCCCTAAAACTAAGGGATCGATGCTATGATTTTGTTGCGCTCCGCAGAAAAAGTATCTTCAAAGAATGTATTATGGACCCAAGACTAGCTGGGCGGATGTTGAAAGTAGGTTTGGATTAATTATAGTCTTCAGCAAAGTTAAATTAGTTTAGCATTCCCATAGGGATTAGTCAACTAGTTATTAAACAGCGAAATAGTGTTCATTTTCGAGAGTTTTATCATCTACTTACTTAGTATGTTTTTGTTAACTTTTCTCATTCTGAAAATTAAGATTACATCGATTTACACCTTTTAATGATTTCATAATATTGCAATTGATCTTAATTATTGTATATTTAACCGCATAAATTAGTGATCATCTATGGCCTCTTTAGTTCCTATATCTGGTGTATTAGGTTTGCAACGTGCCGCACACTTGTTGAGGCGTGCCACTTTGGGTCCTTCAGTTTTGGAAATAAATAGCTGGGCTAATATGACCATTCAATCGGCCATTGTTGCACTGATGCAGCCAGATACCCTACAACCTTTTCCAAAAGACCCTAATACCGGGACTGATTGGATTTATCCCAACGTGATAGACCCCAATCAGATTAATAACGTATGGTCCGCTTACACCAAATCATGGTGGCTGGAGAATATGAGGGGGTCTTCACTTAGTTTACATGCTCGAATGATGTGGTTTTACTATACACATTTTCCGATGATCATGACTCGAATTGAATGGAAGCCTCAATTTCCCATAGATTATCTTCGATTAATTCACTTTTATGCGCTTGGTAATTATAAAGAATTAGCGAAAGCGATGTGTATAGATAATGCTATGCTCATCCACTTAGATGGCCGTTTAAATATCAAAGGTTCTCCTCAAGAGAATTTTGGAAGAGAATTTTTAGAGCTATTCACAGTGGGTAAAGGAAGTATTCAAGGACCAGGTAATTATACTTCGTTCTCAGAGGTAGATGTTCAGGCATTGACCAAATTATTGACAGGGTGGGGTGAAGATTCTACTTTTCAAACGATAGATCCTGTCACTAATATTCCACGAGGAAAAGTTAAGTCTAGCGATGGCGTGTCTGCTTCTCAGCACGATATTAGCCAAAAGAGTTTCTCTTCGGCTTTTTCTAATACCACCATTCAAACAGGTTCTATCATAAATGGAAACGCTAGCATTTCCTCGGTATCTACCGAGTTAGATGAAAGCATCGATATGATTTTTAATTCAATCTTCACGGCAAAACATTTTTGCAGAAGAATTTATAGGGAATTTGTATACTACAAAATAACACCAGAAATTGAAACGGACATCATTGATCCATTGGCAGCTCTCCTAGTTTCTAATAATTTCGACGTGATGCCTGTTTTGGAGATGCTTTTGAGTAGTGAGCATTTTTATGATGTAGATACCCCTGCAACCAGCGACAACAATATCGGAGCAATTATTAAATCTCCTGTCGATTTGGTGATAGGAACCATTCGCCTTTTTAATTTAAGCGTTCCATTGCCTTCTTCAGCTTTGACTAATCACTATAACTTATTTGGTCAATTGGAATCCCAACTGAGTCTTCAAGGACTAGAATTATTTGAACCCTTGGATGTTGCTGGCCACGATGCCTATTTTCAAGAACCACATTTCCAACGAAATTGGATTTCAGCCAACTATTTAGCAAACCGCTATAAATTTGCCGAGTATGTCATTTCTGGTTTTAACAGCGGATCAAGTGTGCTTATGAAACTAGATGTACTTTCTTTCATAGTAAATCATGTATCCAATCCCTCAGATGCACAAGTTTTGGTTTCGGAGCTAGTTGCTTGGTTACTGCCTATTAATTTGGATACCACTCGTTTTGATTATTTCAAAAATGAGGTTTTCTTGAATCAAAGTGTCCTCAACTGGACATCTGAATGGCAAAATTACCAGAATACTAGTAACGAAATTGTTGTTCGAACTCAATTAGAATTACTGATGTTAGCCCTTATGCAATCTCCTGAATATCAACTTTATTAAGAGAAGAAATGGATAGAAGATTATTTATGAAATTATCCTCGCTTACAGGATCTGGCCTCTTGCTAAGTCTTAACGGTATACCTCTACATGCGTTTCAGGGCGATAGTCTTCTGCATAAAATAGCCAAGTCAAGTTCTAACGACCGAGTTTTGGTTCTTATTGAATTACATGGAGGAAATGACGGTTTAAATACGATTATACCAATCAATCATTACGGACAATACTATAATTCACGCGCAAACATTGCCATCCCACAGGCTGGTTTGAGGAGTTACATCACATTAGACAGCACATTGCCTGATAACCAACAAATCGGCTTGCATCCTGACATGGTTGCTGCCAAAGCAATGTACGATCAAGGCCATATGGCTGTGATTCAAAATGTGTCATATGAAAACATGAACGGGTCTCATTTTCGTAGCCGGGACATTTGGATGATGGGAGGAGATTATGACGAGTATTTTAATTCGGGTTGGATGGGGCGCTATCTTGATCATTATTATCCAGGTTATCCAGACAATTACCCAAGTATTCAGTACCCAGATCCCTTGGCTATTGAGATTGGAACTGGCGTGTCTTTGGCTTTTCATCGCGAAGAAGGTATACCCGCTGGCTTGTCTATTCAAAATCCGGTCGCATTTTATAACTTGATTAATAGTGTTGGTGTAGATCCGCCTGTGAGTATTCCAGATACCCATGCAGGTGATGAGATTGAATACATTATGCAAATCGAAAAACAAGCGAATAATTACGCGGAACGTCTCAAGGATGTGTATATGGCAGGATCTAATTCGGGCGCCGTCTACCCTGATCTTTATCCTTACATCGCACCTGCAAGCGCTGCCCATAATCCGCTGGCGCCTCAGTTAAAAATTATTTCTCGCTTAATCAGTGGCGGAATTGGAACAAAGATTTTTATTTGTAGGATAGGTGGATTTGATACCCATGCCAATCAAGTCGAGTCCAACAATACCACTATGGGGCCACATGCTGCTTTGCTTTATCATATATCCACTGCTATGAAAGCGTTTTATGAAGACCTTCAGAACCTTGGTTTAGCAGACCGTGTATTATCTATGACTTTTTCAGAATTTGGTCGCAGGGTGGCATCCAATGGAAGTTATGGTACAGATCATGGAAATGCTGCTCCGATGCTTGTTTTTGGAACATGCATCAACCCAGGAGTTTATGGTACAAATCCGAATTTATCGCAGCTTCAATATGGAAATGTTCCGATGCAATTCGATTACCGACAGGTGTTCACTTCAGCGGTAAAAGACTGGTTTAATTCTAGCGATGAAGCCATTCAAGCGGTGAAGTTTCAAGATTTTGTTGATAATCGTATTGATTATGTTCAGTGTAAAATACTAAGCACATCAGAGTTATTTAAAGAGAACTTTAAAATGACTTGCTATCCAAATCCAACTCAATCATCTGTGTCCATCGATTACATGATTCAAAATGATTCTGAGGTTCATATTGAAATTTTAGATCTTACAAGTCGAGTTGTCGGTACCGTTGAAAAGCCGCCATCACAAGCTGGATCTCATACTGTTGTTTTTCAATTTCCAAATGTGGCATCTGGAACCTATTTAGTTCGTTTGCGTGCTAATGAGGCGACTTTAACTGAAAAAATAATGTTGAACCATTGATGAAACTAACACTATTTTTTTCTTTTTTAATAGTATCAAGTCTGATGACGTCAATGTGGGGTCAAAGCCGCAAGCATTTTTATCGGAAGGATAACTATTACATTGGAACATCTTTGGGATTTGGCTTCACTCAACCTATTATTCATGAACGCTATAATATTTTAGAACCTACTCCACAATCTGCTGCTACCGACCTTGATAAAAAGTATGAGAGTCTATTTCAAAATATTGGTGGGAATTATGGTCTACATGTTTCATTTGTTTATACCCGTTTGTTTTCTGTGGTTTGTCAACCAACGTTTCAGACTCAGCGATTTAGCTACATGACGAATTATAATTGGTCTGATAGCCTGTCAGGCGGAGAGGTTTACAAAGAATTTCTGCACCGCCAAAAGATTTCAAATTTATGCATTCCCATTATGGGTCGTTTGGATTTTTCTTCTAGAAAATTTTCGCCTTTCCTTCAAGCGGGTTTATCTGCAGATATTGTTTATTTTGGAAGTAAAATCATTTACAGTGATGCGAATATTGATGGTAAAGTTGATCGAAAATCAGCTGGACACAGCAATGTAGCTGAAATAACCCAACACCTTAATCGTTTTAATGTGTCGCTTGTGGCAGGAGCTGGACTTGTTTACTACCATGAAGACTTTGCCTTGTCCATCTCTGGAAATATAAAATATGGAATGCGTCCCACGATCAATGATTCTAAAAGATTTGAAGATTTCTCAGGTTTTGCCGCTCCTTATTTAGATGTATTCGATAAGGTTAAGCTATTGAATTTGGATTTTTTAATTACGGCGATGGTGCCTCTTCATAAAAAATGGTAGGATGAAAAAAGCGCTATATTTCTTGGTTTTTCTTTTCTTTTACGTTCTTTTTTCTTGTGAAAAACCAGATTTAAGTTCTTTGCCTAGTATGAAGATATACGATGATAAAAATGGCAATAAATCATTTGAACCTTTGTCTATAGCCAAGTCTACGACTTCAGATGGTTATATTGTTCTCAGTGCTTTTGATGGTTGGCGCATTCAACTGATGAAAATAGATAATGATGGCGAATTTCAGTGGAATTTAGAGCTTCCTAACAAGTATATCAATGCGTCTCCAGAACTCATCATCATGCAAAATGAAGTATATATTGTTTGCATGGATCAAATTGGTTTGTTCACTCGTTTGTTAAAAATAGATGAACTTAACAAAGCGGTCATTGAGGTGTCGTCTTTTGAAAGTATTTTGTATCCTGTTTATGCCCATTATACTGGCCAACATCTGATGATTCTTAATTGTCCCTTGTCGTGGCAAGCGATGGGCGTGCACCAAGTGAGTAGCACCTTGGATACCACCGATCAGCAAGCTTATTTAAACATCAATACAAACGTAGATGATTATATTTTGAAACATGCGATGCATACCGGAAAACGTTGGCCCATTTTCATTAAAGCTACTCCTGATCAGCAAAATTATATTGTCAATGGATTCTATAATTACAGCTTCTCAACCGTATTTCTTGGCAGTGATTTATCGTTTCAAGGGGTTTACAACGGACCTGGATTCGGTGTAGGTATTTCTGCTTTACTGCCTTTTGGAATTGGTGATTTTGCCGTCGCACGTCAACTGAATCAAAATGTATTTTACAATTCAAAAGCGCCGTTAATGCCAACCAATATAGCCATGGCTTCATCGATAGAAGCACAAGGTAATGCCGAATTGGATACTGAAAGCCCTACCTTAATTAAGAACTTAAGCATTAAAGGAGAAGTATATCGGGCTTTCCTTTCCTCTACACGAAGTCAGCAACTTTTATTGAGTTTATACGATCAAAATGGGGTGCTAAAGGGAAGCAAATACATCGGGAAAAGTGTTCCGATTAAAGCATGCGACATGATTCAAACGCCTTATTCTGAATTGTTGATTTTAGCGCAGGTAAGAATCATGGGAAGTTACAATCGAATTTCAACCATTAAACTTTCCAAAAGCAACCTGGAAGCCTTACTAGAAGATGGAAACTAAGCGAATATACGTTTAGTAAAAAACTGAATTCCATTTACACCCGAAATTACCTTGTTATATTTACGTTGTAGAAAATAGCGCTCAAGCTTAGATAAAACTAAAGCATCCGCTCAATTCCGTCAATCAATGAATGAATCACTTTGATGTGAATTTCTTGTGCTCTGTCTGCGTATTCGCTATGAGGCGCACGGATTTCTAAATCTGCTAAGGCCGCTAATTTACCGCCATCTTTTCCAGTTAATACAATCGTTTTCATGCCGATTGCTTTTGCTGCTTCAACAGCGAGTATGACATTTTTTGAATTTCCTGAGGTGGAAATACCGAGCAATACGTCTTGTGAATTTCCTAAGCCTTCAACATACCTCGAAAAGACAAAGTCGTACCCATAATCATTCGCAACACAACTTATATGTGAAGGATCTGAAATCGAAACGGCCGCTAGTGCTTTACGATTGTTTCTATATCTCCCGCTTAATTCTTCCGCAAAGTGCATGGCGTCGCACATTGATCCACCGTTTCCGCATGAAATGATTTTACCATTATTTTTGAGAGAAGACGACATCCATGAAATAGCCTCTGCTATTTTTTTTATATTCTCTGGAATATGAAAGGCCGCTAGTGCATTTTTAGCTTCTTCAAAGTGTTGATCGATTCGAGCTGTTTCCATTTTAAAAATCCTTGGTCCTCAAAAATAACAATTATTCACTGAGTTGGTATCGCTTTCTTTTTAACTTTGTTTGCTATGCAATAAGTACATGAAAAGAAATTACGATAATAAAGTCATATGGATAACAGGAGCTTCCTCTGGAATTGGGGCTGAATTGGCTCGGCAATTTGAACAAGCTGGAGCACGTTTAGTCTTATCTGCTCGAAACGTCAATGGCCTAAATGAATTGAAAGCTAAGCTCAAGCATCCAACAAAGCATCTTGTCCTGCCCTTAGATTTAGCAAAGTCGGAGACTTTTGTTGGCTTAGTTTCAACAGTAATTAATGAAATGGGTAGCATTGATGTTTTAGTTAATAATGGTGGTGTCAGTCAACGTGCTAATGCCCGAGATACGGCCATCGAAGTGGACCGCGAAATCATGGAGGTGAATTATTTTGGACCTGTGGCGCTCACCAAGGCAGCTTTACCGGCCCTGAAAAAAAGCTGTGGCCAACTTATTGTAATAAGTAGTGTTGCGGGTAAATTTGGTTTTCATTTGCGTTCTGCATATTCAGCTTCCAAACATGCTTTGCATGGTTTCTTTGAAAGTTTGGCCTTAGAGGAAAAAGATTCGCTTTGCTTAACGATGGTTTGTCCTGGGAAGATCAATACTTCTATTTCCTTCAATGCACTTAATGCCAAAGGGGAAGCTTCACAAATCATCGATCCCAACCACATATCGGGTATGCCGGTTGAAAAATGTGTTCGAATAATCCTGAGTGCCGCAGGTCGAGAAAAATCAGAGGTTTTGATGGGTGGTAGAGAGGTGCTAGCAGTTTACATTAAGCGCTATTGCCCTGCCTTTTTTCGAGCGCTTATGCGAAAACAAAAACCTGCTTAAAATTATTTATCCAATAGATTTTTTAAGGTTTCTACATCAATGTCATGTTTCCCATCATATTCTACGATTTCAAAACTTAAAGATCTATACTTTTTGATTTCTTTATCTTGTGCAGCAGCATCATAAAATTCATCGTGCTTGCCAATTACAAAGGTTCCATTTTTACTATTGCTAAATGATGATTCCTCAACATCAGGTGGAAATACACTGGCCCAAAGAATGAGTTGATCAATGTCTTTTCTTTGTGCATTCCACCGAGCTGCAGTTGCGCCTCCTTGTGAAAATCCTAAAACCAGTAGTTCACTAAATTCATTTTCTGTATGTAAGAAGTCTACTAAATTATTTAGGTATTCATTGTTATCAGTAATATTATTAATTCTATCTTCTTTTGTCATCCATGAAGCGCCAACGCGTCCCGATGAACCGTTCAAATAAAAATGATGCATGGCTTCTGGCGCAATAATGTAGTAATTCTCTGGTAGCTGATGGAATTTACGAATAAAATGTTCCGCTAATTGACCATAACCGTGTAAGACGATTAGTAGTTTTGTCGCTTTTTTAAGATCACCATGTGTAAAATAACGTTGAGTTTTACTTATTTTTATCTCAAATGAATTCGGGACCATTCTGCTTAACTTTATGTTGAATTAGTGTAAAGATACTTAGAATTTCACATCCTTAAATTGTGAAGTAATTTCTACCTCGTATCACTAATTATCCTTAGTAAATCGTCGTTGATATAGAAAACTTCTTTACCCTCATATTTCTTTGATACAATGCCAATTGAAACAAGCTGCTCAGCATATTTCGAAAGAGTTGTTCTGCTAGTTACTCCTAATACTTCTCCCATTTTTTTCTGTTTGAAGTAGGGTTGTGAAAAGAGTAAATCATTAAATTCACTTGTGTACCATTTGAGTTTACTTTTAGCAAATTGCAAGGTCGATGCTTGTTGCAGTATAATCTCATCAATCATTTGATTGGTATATATGGAGGTTTGTTCTACCGCTTCCATCATAAATATTAACCAAGGTTTCCACAAACCTCTTTGCGTAACCGCTGTTAAGAGTTGGTAATATTCGTCCTTGTGTTGAAGAATATAACGACTTAAATATAAAACAGGATGTGAAATAAGTTGCTGTTCCACTAAATACAAAAGGTTTAAAATTCTTCCCGTTCTGCCATTTCCATCTGTAAATGGGTGAATTGCCTCAAATTGATAGTGAGCTATCGCCATTTTCAGTAAGGGGTCTATTCCGTTATCATCTTGCAAAAAGGATAATAAATTTTGAATTTTACTTTCAATTATTCCTTCACCTCTTGGTGGTGTGTAAATTACTTCTCCTGGTTTGAATTCACTATTTCCTCTTCTGATTACGGTAAGCGATTGCCGAGGACGATAGCTCTGTGTAGTATTTTTTACTTTTTGAAATATTGATATAATTGCTTGTTCTGACAAATATCCTTCGCTTTTAAGTAAATTAAATCCCCCCCAAAGCGCTTCACGATAATTCAATACTTCTTTTGTTGATGTGTTTACATTTTCTTCTTTCAAATTAGATGAAATAGCTTTGTACAATTCTTCCTCGGTAGTAAAAATGTTTTCGATAGCCGTTGATGTTTGAGCTTCGCGTAGCCCTATTGTATTTACTAACATACTTGGATTGGGGATGCGAAGAATATTTTTATTTAACTCTGCTAAATTTCTTGATGCTGTACCCCATTTCATTAATACTTCTATGTCAATAATTTCTTTACTAGGAGGTAATTCAGGCAGTAGATTATAAGGTTTTTTTCTGTCGTACATTTTTTTTAATTAAATTACATGTCCACTTTTTTACTTTTTCATGAACATGATGTAAATATACGTCCATATTTTATGCAAAATACTATAACGTGTCCATTATTTTATAGTTTTATGAACATTAACGATATATATGTTCATTTTATAAGGTTCTAAGTACCAAAATCGAAGTCGTCTATCGTCAATTAAAGTATTTTTACAAAATGAAAATTGCAATAATAGGTGGTGGAGCAGCTGGTTTTTTTTCTGCATTATCAATTAAGCAGCACTATCCGAATCATGAGGTCATCATTTTAGAAAAGACAACCAAGGTCTTGGCCAAGGTTAAAGTTTCTGGTGGTGGAAGGTGCAATGTAACCAATGACCAACGTAATTTAATAGAACTTTCGAAGCTGTATCCAAGAGGAGAAAATTACCTTAAAAAGGCTTTTGAAATATTTGGTGTGGAAGATACTTTTCAGTGGTTTTCAGAACGTGGGGTTGCCCTGAAGGTTTATCCAGACGGTTGTGTTTTTCCTGTGGCAAATGATTCTCAAGTTATTATTGATTGCTTTATGAGAGAAGCGAGTCGGCTAAAGATCAAAATAGAATACCAAGCTGCTGTTCAAGCAATACGATTGGACCAAGATAAATTTATTCTTGAAACGAGAGAGAAAAGCTATCAATTCGATAAGGTTATCATCACCTCGGGTGGGCAGCCAAAACGAAATGGTTTTGAATGGCTTGAAAAATTGGGACATGCCATTATTGACCCGGTTCCATCTTTGTTTACCTTCAATATGCCCGGGAATCCTATTACTGCGTTGATGGGTAATGTAGTAGAAAAAGCGGTCGTGAAGGTGGAAGGAACAAAATTAGTTGGTAAAGGTCCTCTATTGATTACGCATTGGGGAATGAGTGGACCAGCCATCTTGCTCTTATCGGCTTGGGGTGCTCGCGTATTGAATGAAAAAGAATACCAATTTGCTGTGCTTGTTAATTGGTTAGACGATCAGAAAGAAATGGATCTTCAGGAACTGATGTCAACCGTAATTACTACACAGGGTGGAAAAATGATTGGTAATTTAAATCCTTTTCCAATAAGCAATCGTTTGTGGCATTTTCTTCTTCAGAAATGTGCGCTAAGCTTGGAATTAAGGTGGCAAGATCTAGGTAGTAAAAGCATTAATAAAATAATAAATGTGTTAATTAATGATCGCTACGAAGTTTCTGGGAAAACTACCTTTAAAGAGGAATTTGTAACGGCAGGTGGCGTCGCATTGAAAGATGTGGATATTCGTACCATGGAGAGTAAAATAATCCCAGGTCTTCATTTTGCTGGGGAAGTTCTTGATATTGATGGCATAACAGGGGGATATAATTTTCAAGCTGCATGGACAACAGGCTACATCGCAGGAAAAGGAGTAGGGGAATGAGTCTATTTTAAAATTATTTTGTGTAAATTATTGTAAATTATTGTAAATTTACTTCGTGAAAAAATACATTGGTTTTTTCTTGGGATTATTGATGCTTTGGCAAATAATCGGCTTGTTTTCCTATTTTGAAATCAGTCAATTAAAGATACGCAAAGAAATCAAACAGGCAATTAAGCACAGTGTCCCAAAAGATCAACTAAAGGTTCTGTATTTTTCCAGGGAAGAACAAAAGCACATAGTTTGGATAAAATCGCATGAATTTAAATACAATGGAAGATTGTACGATGTAATTAAACGAACAATTACTTCTGAAGGAATCACATTTCGTTGCATTGATGACGTGCAAGAAACCAAACTATTTGAGAAATTAAATCAAGCAACTTCTTATAATTTGGGTCACCGATCAGACAACCATCCTTTAAATCAATGGATGAAGTTTTCCCAAACGCTCTTTTTACTTGAAAACACGGAAACATCTGTTTTTACTTCCTTCCTCCGGAAAGAAGTGCCTATTTTCTATTATCAAAATTTGCACAAAGATTGGTGCAAACTCCCTCAAGCTCCGCCTCCAGAAGTTTAATTTATATCATTACGTTTTATTCGGACTGCAATTTCTTGTGGTCTATTTTAGTATAAATTAAAAATTATTTAAATGAAGAAATTATTATTCTCTGCATTTATCATTCTCTTTATGGGATGGTCTTATGCGCAAAAAACAATTCAAGTGATAGACATGGCTACTTACCAACCTGTAGCGAATGTCCTTGTCTCAAAAAGTGATAAATCAGCAGTGTTTGGAAAAACAAATGAAAAAGGAGAGATTCAATTAAATTTAAAGGAACTCAGCTTTTTATTTGCGCATCCAGATTATCTTTCGATCGTTTATTCTGTCGAAGAAATTGAAAGTTCGAAATACAAGGTTTTTATCAATCAAAACATCAATTCTTTCGAAGAGGTTGTTGTTTCAGCTAGTAAATTCGAGGAAAAGAAAAAAGATGTAGCGCAAAAAATTCAAGTTCTTCGCGCTGCTGAGATTGCTTTTCAAAACCAAAGTTCAACGGCTGATGTTTTAGCTAATTCCGGTAATGTCATGGTTCAAAAAAGTCAGTTGGGAGGAGGAAGTCCAATTATCCGTGGATTTGAAACGAACAAAGTACTGATGGTAGTGGATGGAATTCGAATGAACAATGCCATTTATCGAGGTGGCCACTTACAAAATATCGTAACGCTCGACAATTCAATCATGGATCGGGTAGAGGTGGTCTTTGGTGCCGGTTCTGTTGTATATGGTTCTGATGCCTTAGGTGGGGTGATGAATTTTACAACCAAAAGTCCAACACTTAGCACAACTGATAAACTATTAGTAAAAGCATCGGCTTTCACACGTTATTTTTCTGCTGCAAATGGGTACTCAGGTCATGCGGATGTTTCAGTGGCTTCTAAGCGTTTTGGTTCATTGACATCTTTTACCTATTCTAAATATGGTGATCTTCGTCAAGGCGCTAATAGAAATCCTTATGTAGGTAATTTCGGATCTAGACCTTGGTATTCGGCAACATTTAATGGCGTTGATTCTATGGTTATGAATGCAGACACAAATGTTCAGGTTGGTTCAGGTTACACGCAATATGACCTTTTACAAAAGTTTACTTTTAAGCAAAATGAAGCAATGACGCATAAATTGAATTTTCAATTGTCAAATTCTGGTGATGTTCCGCGATATGATCGTTTGACACAAATGAGTGGATCTAATCCAAAGTATGCTACTTGGAATTATGGTCCACAGAAAAGAATGATGGCTGCCTATACGCTTGAATTCACCAAGAAAAATATGTTGTTTGATCAAGGCCGTGTGATTTTAGCTTATCAAGCCATTGAAGAAAGTAGAATAAATCGAAAATTCAATAATCTTTGGGAAAATCATAATGTTGAAAAGCTAGATATTTTTACTTTAAATGCTGATTTCGCAAAAAAAATGAATAAGCATGAATTTCGTTATGGTGCTGAGGCTTATGTAAATAAAGTAAACTCTACTGCTTTTGCTAATAATGTAGCAGTGGACACTTCAA
>CANHOA010000007.1 GCA_947462255.1 Flavobacteriales bacterium
ACATCTGTGCTTCGAAAAGCCATTTGCCCAGTAATTGCTGTTGATCAAAAAGTAAAATTTAAATCAATAAAAAAAATTGTTTTTGCTTGTGATTACGCAAATGAAAACAATGCTAAAATATTAAAACCACTGAAAGAAATTGCGAACCTATTCGACGCACATATTTATGTTCTAAAAATAGCAGGACAATTTGAAATTTGTCCGTCTCCTGAAGAACTAGAATTAAAGTTTAAAGATATGAAAAAGTCATTAAAGGATTTCGAACATACATACCATTGTGCCTATAATGTAAATGTTGTAGATGGCATTAATGAATTTGTAGAGACCAAAAAAATTGACATGGTCGTTATGATTCCGCAAAGATACACCCTAATTGATTACATCTTTCACACGCCAGAAACCAAAAAAATGGCATTTCATTCAAAAGTCCCGCTTTTAGCACTTCATTAATCCAAAAAAAGAAAATATGACTATTTCATTAAGAAAAAATCGCAAACTAAAAGAAATTCAACATGAATTCAACACTATTTTCCCGTATTTAAGAATAGATTTTTTTAATGTCCTACACAAGACTGAAGAAGTTACATCAAATAATTTTATTATCGATAACGAGAAGATGATCGGTGAATATGTGAAAAGGAATGACGTCGAAAAGATGTCGGTCGATCCAAAGATGACCGTTAGCCATTTTGAACAAAGTTTTAATCCTTTAGGGATTGGGGTGCAAGTATTTCGTAAATCAGGCAAAATCTGGCTGGAAACAGGTGCTACTGATTCGTGGTCGCTTGAAGATCAAAACAAAGAAGGAGAATCCATTACAAATCAATATAATTAATTATTAACCCACAAAAATTAGAAAACATGACACTTGTAAAAACAAACCAAAAAGAAAACACATCTTTATTTACAGATTTTTTTGACACAACAAATTTTTTTAGTAGAAATTTAGGTTTTAATAGCTTTGGGCGAAATATGCCTGCTGTAAATATCAAAGAAACTAATAAAGATTTTAATCTAGAATTTGTAGCTCCTGGTTTTAAAAAGGAAGATATTAAAGTTTCAATTGATGATAATATTTTAACCATCAGTGCTGAAAAGGAAAATGAAAAACAAGAAAATTCAGAAAGATATACAAGAAAAGAATACTCGTACAATTCATTTTCTAGGGCATTTTCACTTCCTGAAAGTGTAAATTTTGATAAAATTGATGCCAACTATTCAGATGGAGTTTTAAAATTAAGTATACCAAAAAAAGTAGTTGCAAAATCCATAGAAAAAAAAGAAATAAAAGTTTTGTAATATAAAGTAAATCATAAAATAATTAAGGAAATCCTCTCTGAATATAATTGTCGTCTAATAATAAACACAATTGTACTCGAGAAGATTTCTTTATATTAAAATAGTTCGAAAATAATTGCCTTTTTTACTTGATAGAACACCACTATAAATTAAATTTGTAAAAATTTTTTTTGATTCATAGGATTGAAAAAAAAAAATAAATTTTGTTTATTTTTCAAATAGTATTGTTAATGAGAAGGTTAAGTTCTAATAAAAGCTAAAAAATGACAGAGCAATCCTCTAATGTAGATTACATTCCATTATTGCTTCAAGCCTCTGTTGCAGCAGCCTTTGTTATTTTTACCTTGTTTGTTACCCACATTTTAATGCCGCGATTGAATGCCAAAAAGAAAGATGAAAACTTTGAATGCGGTATAGAATCTCAAGGAAACGCTCGCTTTCCTGTGTCAATTCGTTATTTCATGACTGCCATATTGTTTGTTCTTTTTGATGTGGAAGTGATTTTCTTTTATCCATATGCAGTTAATTTTTACCAATTAAAGTTAGAGGGGCTTCTAGCAGTCATTATGTTTGTTAGCTTCTTTTTAATTGGATTTCTTTACGTTCTTAAAAAAGGTGCTTTAGAATGGGAAAAATAGATGATGATAAGGTTATTAATGGGGAAGGATATCAATTAACTACCCTAGACAAAGCTGTTGGACTTGCAAGATCCAACTCAGTTTGGCCCCTACCTTTCGCAACTTCATGTTGTGGAATTGAGTTTATGGCCACTATGGGGAGTGCTTACGATATGTCGAGGTTTGGAATGGAGCGTTTATCGTTTTCTCCAAGACAGGCTGATTTATTAATCGTTGCCGGAACGATATCCAAAAAATTAGGTCCTATTCTGAAACAAGTTTACGAACAAATGGCAGAGCCAAAATGGGTGCTTTCTGTTGGAGCTTGTGCGTCATCAGGTGGTATTTTTGATACGTATAGTGTACTTCAAGGGATTGATAGAATTATCCCAGTAGATGTTTATGTTCCTGGTTGTCCACCTCGCCCTGAACAAATTATCGATGGCGTTATGAATATTCACAAACTTGTTAAAAAAGAATCCTTGAGACGCAGGTATAGTTCAGAATACAAGGACTTAATGAGCGATTATAAAATTGAAATAAAAGATAATGATGCTAAGTAACGAAGATCTTCAATCGCAAGTAGAAGCGCTTTTTGGTGCTGATATTCTTCATAGTGAGATTAACTTTGACATCCTTTCGATCGAGGTAGCTGCTGATAAAATCCATTCCATTATCGCCCAACTGCAAAACGATGAAATGCTACGATTTGAGTTTTTAACCTTACTCGGAGGTGTGCATTACCCTGAGCAGGTTGACCGCGAATTTGCTGTTGTTTATCATCTTCATAGTTGGAAACATAAAATAAGGGTACGATTGAAAGCTTTTTTGCCCTTAAGCAATCCCTCAATTGACAGCATTACGGATCTTTATCCTTGTGCCAATTGGATGGAAAGAGAAACGTACGATTTTTATGGGATTACTTTTGCTAATCACCCAGATTTAAGGAGAATATTGAATGAAGACTCGATGGACTATTTTCCTTTAAGGAAAGAATACGCCTTAGAGGATGCAACGAGAGAAGATAAAGATGATCGCTTTTTTGGGCGTTTTTAATTAAATACAATGAGTAAAGAAAAAGAAAAGGTATCGAATAGTGCTGCTGAATTCTATAATTCAAAAGAAACAATCGATGGTGATATTGCCACAATTAATTTTGGTCCTACACACCCCGCAACTCACGGTATTTTTCAAAATATTCTGAAAGTCGATGGTGAAAAAATCATTTCCTCAGAACAAACAGTTGGCTACATTCATCGAGCATTTGAAAAATTAGCTGAACGAAGACCTTACAACCAAATCACCCCAATTACCGACCGATTAAACTATTGTTCGTCCCCCATCAATAATTTGGGTTGGCACATGACGGTAGAAAAATTAATTCAAGCGGAAATTCCCAAGCGTGTTGATTACATGAGGGTTATCATAATGGAATTAGCAAGAATAGCAGATCACCTTATTTGTGATTCCGTTGTTGGTGTTGACACTGGTGCACTTACTAGCTTTTTCTATCCCTTTCAAGAAAGAGAAAAAATTTATGAGTTGTACGAGGAAATCTGTGGCGCACGGCTAACAACTAATATTGGTCGTATCGGAGGATTTGAACGTGATTTTACTCCGGTATTTCACACGAAACTAAAATCGTTTTTAAAAACATTTCCGAAGGCATTTAGCGAATGGGATTCTATGCTTGCACGAAATAGAATATTCATGGATAGAACCCGAGGAACAGGACCTATATCTCCAGAAAGGGCTCTCGCCTACGGTTTTACAGGACCTAACCTTCGCGCAGCTGGTGTAGATTATGATGTACGCGTTATGCATCCCTACTCATCATATGAAGATTTTGACTTTATTATTCCTGTGGGAGTAAATGGCGATACCTACGATCGATTCATGGTGCGACAAGAAGAAATAAGGCAAAGTATTCGAATCATTGAACAAGCGTATGGTAACCTCCCTGAAGGTAATTATAAAGCGGATGTTCCTGACTTTTATCTACCAGATAAAGCGGATGTTTACAACAATATGGAAGCACTTATCTACCATTTTAAAATTGTGATGGGGGAAATGGAAATACCTAGAGGAGAAATATATCACAGTGTAGAAGGAGGAAATGGAGAACTAGGTTACTACCTCATCAGCGATGGTGGAAGAACACCATACAGATTGCAATTTAGAAGACCTTGTTTCATTTATTATCAAGCTTATCCGGAAATGATTACTGGTCAAACCATAAGCGATGCAGTTATTACCTTAAGTAGTATGAATGTAATTGCAGGAGAATTAGATGCCTAATATGAAAAGAGAAAATAACATAGCTCAAACTGCCGCTGAATTCAATGGATTTAGTAAAGAAACGATAGCAAAATTTAACGAAATTAAAAATCATTTTCCAGTCGGAAAAGAAAAAAGTGCCATTATTAGAATGTTGCATTTAGCGCAAACTGAAGTGGGTTGGTTGAGTACTGAGGCAATGGATGCGGTAGCTACTTTCCTTAATATTCAAACCATTGAAGTGTACGAAGTAGCCACATTCTATACCATGTTCCATGTTAATCCAGTAGGAAAACATGTATTTGAAGTGTGTAGAACGGGACCATGTATGTTGGTCGGAAGCGATCAAATCATTGACTATATTTCGGAAAAATTAAATATTAAAGTCGGAGAAACAACAGCTGATGGAGAATTTACCTTAAAAACGGTAGAATGTCTTGGCGCTTGCGGCTATGCTCCTGTACTACAATGCAAATATAAATTTCATGAAAACCTTACAAAAGATAAGGTAGACGAATTAATTGAGGCGTACCGTTCAGGAATAATTGAAAATTAAATAGGAATGAAAAACAGGAAATTACTTCTTGAAAATGTGCACATCCCTGGGATCGAAACATATGATGTCTATCGAAAAAATGGAGGCTACCGATCTGTTGAAAAAGCTATAAAAAGCTTGACGCCAGACGAAGTGGTGGAAGAAGTTAAAAAATCTGGACTGCGAGGACGCGGAGGAGCAGGATTTCCAACTGGAATGAAATGGTCGTTCTTGGCGAAACCGGAAGGAATCCCTCGTTACTTAGTTTGTAATGCCGATGAATCGGAACCTGGTACGTTTAAAGATCGTTATTTGATGGAGAAAATACCTCACTTGCTAGTGGAGGGTATGATTACCGCAAGTTATGCACTCGGTGCGAATACGTCATACATTTATATTCGAGGAGAATTTATGTACATTCTTCATATCCTAGAAAAGGCAATTGCTGAAGCGTACGACAATGGATTCTTAGGAAAAAACATTCTTGGAAAAGGCTACGATTTAGACTTATTTGTTGTGCCCGGTGGAGGAGCTTACATCTGCGGAGAAGAAACTGCATTATTGGAATCATTGGAAGGGAAAAGAGGTAATCCAAGAATAAAACCTCCGTTTCCAGCTGTTAAAGGTCTTTGGGGAGCGCCAACTGTCGTAAATAATGTGGAAACAATAGCTGCTGTCGTTCCAATTGTAAATGATGGTGGTGAAGCATATGCGGCTATCGGAATTGGTAAAAGTACAGGTACTAAATTAATTTCTGCCTGTGGGAATCTTGTAAAACCTGGCGTTTATGAAATTGATCTCGGTCTGTCTATAGAAGAATTTATCTATGGTGATGACTATTGTCAAGGTATAGCTAATAACAAAAGACTAAAAGCATGTGTTCCGGGAGGTTCTTCGGTGCCTATCCTACCCCACTATCTTGTTACCAAGACAGCTAATGGCGATGATCGATTAATGTCATATGAAAGTTTGGCTGAAGGAGCATTCGCCTCAGGTTCTATGCTTGGATCAGGTGGATTTATTGTTTTTGATGAAGACCAATGTATTGTCAGAAATACGTGGAATTTTACGCGTTTCTATGCCCATGAGTCGTGTGGACAATGTTCGCCGTGTAGAGAAGGAACTGGTTGGATGGAAAAAGTGCTTTACCGACTGGAAACAGGAAACGGTAATCTGCGAGATATCGATCTATTAGCCGAAATTAATAAGAAAATTGAAGGGAATACAATCTGTCCGCTTGGCGATGCTGCTGCATGGCCTGTGGCTGCTGCCATTCGTCATTTTAGAGACGAATTTGAATGGCATGTAAGTCATAAAGAAGAGGCAATAAAAAGAAATTATGGTTTGTCGAAAGAACCAATGTTAGCATAGAAATTAATTATGATGAAAGTTACAATTGACGATATTGAGGTTGAAGTTGAAGCTGGAACAAGCATCTTAAATGCTGCACGAAAAATAGGTGGCGAAGTGGTGCCTCCTGCGATGTGCTACTACAGTAAATTACCCGGAACAGGTGGTAAATGTAGAACATGCTTGGTGGAAGTTGCCGCTGGGTCAACAGCAGATCCAAGACCAATGCCAAAATTAGTCGCTTCTTGTTCTACACCAGTAATGGACGGAATGATTGTTAAAAATAAAACAAGTCAGCGTGTTCATGAAGGACGTAGCGCTGTGGTAGAATTTTTATTAATTAATCATCCCTTAGATTGCCCCGTTTGTGACCAGGCTGGAGAATGTAATCTGCAGGATCTAGGCTACGAACATGGATCTGTAAAAACACGCTACGAAGAAGAACGGAGAACGTTCGACCCTATAGATATTGGAGATAAAATTAAATTACACATGAATCGCTGCATTCTGTGTTACCGATGCGTAGAAGTAGCCAATCAGCTGACTGAAAAACGAGTGCATGGTGTGATGCATCGCGGCGAACATGCCGAAATAAGTACCTATATTGAACACGCTATTGACAATGAATTTTCTGGAAATATGATTGATGTTTGTCCGGTTGGGGCATTAACGGATCGTACGTTTAGATTTAAAAGCCGTGTGTGGTTCCTAAAACCAATGGAAGCTGAATGCGATTGTACTAAATGTGCAGGGAAAGTAGTATTGTGGATGTTTGGAAAGGAAATTTATCGGGTAACGGGTCGCAAAGATCAGTATGGTGAAATTGAAACCATCGATAATAAAACAGCATGGATTTGCAACGAATGTCGATACGATAAAAAAGACCTTGCAAAGTGGAAAGTGATTGGGCCAAGAGTTATTGATAGACATTCTGTCATTTCTCAAGGAAAATATGAAACAAGTATCAATTCTCCTATTAAAAAAATCAATTAATGGATACAGGCTTATTAATTGAAAAACTTATTTTAGCCATTCTACTTTTTGTAGTTTCATTAGGTATTGCTGCCTACTCTACCTATTTTGAACGAAAATTAGCTGCGTGGATTCAAGACCGTGTTGGACCAGATCGGGCCGGACCATTTGGTATCCTACAACCTATTGCGGATGGTGTTAAAATGTTCATGAAAGAAGATTTTACGCCAACAAATGCTGATCGTTGGCTCTTTATTCTTGGTCCAGGAATTGCGATGTTTACCGCATTAATGACAAGTGCTGTTATTCCTTGGGGAACTGATATCACACTCTTCGGACGCACAATAGCCCTGCAAGTCGCCGACCTAAATATTGGCATTCTCTTTATCTTTGGAATCATCTCCATTGGAGTTTATGGCATCATGATCGGTGGATGGGCTTCCAATAATAAATATTCTAGATTTGGTGCTATTCGTGCATCATCACAAATGATCTCCTATGAATTAGCGATGGGGATTTCAGCGATTACCATCATCATGTTATCCGGTGGTCTTGGACTTAACGACATTGTTAAAGCACAGCATGGGATGAATTGGAATATATTTTATCAACCAGTTTGTTTCTTAGTCTTCTTTATTTGTGCCTTAGCTGAAACTAATCGTGCACCTTTTGACCTTCCTGAGTGCGAATCAGAATTAATTGGCGGTTATCATACCGAATATAGTTCGATGAAACTTGGCTTGTTCCTATTTGCAGAATATGTTGCCATGTTTGTGTCATCAGCCCTTATTTCCATCTTGTTTTTTGGAGGCTACAATTTTCCAGGGATGGATAACTTTAGTGGGAACACATTAGCGCTTTTAAGTGTTGCTGCATTTTTCACCAAAACGTTTTTAATGATTTTCCTATTTATGTGGATTCGATGGACAATACCTCGTTTTAGGTTTGATCAATTAATGCATTTAGGATGGAAGGTACTGATTCCAATTTCAATCATCAATATGTTGGTAACTGGAATTGTCATTGCATTCAATGAGGGATGGATAAAATTTTAATAAAATGGAGAGCTTAACAAATAGAAAAAAAGTGGTTTCGGATAAGCCAATGACTTTTATGGAAAAGTTATACCTCCCAGCCATTATTAAAGGAATGTTTATTACCTTGAAACACATGTTCAAGAAAAATAATACCATAAAATACCCGGAAGAACAACGTGTATTTGCACCAGTTTATCGTGGGATGCATGTCCTTAAAAGAGATGAACAAGGACGAGAAAATTGCACCGCTTGTGGATTATGCGCCGTAGCATGCCCTGCTGAAGCAATTACCATGGTGGCAGGCGAACGACAAAAAGGTGAAGAGGGACTTTATCGGGAAGAAAAGTATGCGGAAATCTATGAAATTAATATGTTGCGTTGCATTTTTTGTGGATTATGTGAAGAAGCATGCCCCAAAGAAGCCGTATTTCTAACCGATAGAATTGTACCAACTGAATTTGAACGAAACGAATTTATTTACGGTAAAGACGTATTGGTTGAACCCTTGAATGATAGAATTGATGTTACTAAACGCCAACATACTGGCACAAGAAGCGAAATATGAGTGTTGAATTACTAAGTTTAATTATTGGAGGCTTGACCATTGGAGCAGCGCTAATGGTGGTGATTAGTAAACACCCCATTCGAAGTGTGCTATTTCTTGTCGTTACATTTTTCCTTATTTCTTCCCTGTACATTTTGATGAATGCGCAATTCTTAGCCATCGTTAATATCATCGTTTATGCAGGAGCAATTATGGTTTTATTCCTATTTGTTCTCATGCTCTTAAACCTTAACAAAGAAAGTGAGCCAAAAACACCCAAATTAGCCCTCTTTTCATCAGTACTAGCAAGTGGAATACTTTTATTAGTGCTCATTGCAGCATTTAAAGATAGCCTTAGATTACAGCATGTGCGGTTGCCTCAGCAGAAACAGATTGGATTAGTTGAAAATTTAGGCAAGTTACTTTTTGATGAATACATAGTTGCATTCGAAGTTTCTTCGATTTTATTTATTGCTTCAATGGTGGGAGCCATTTTGTTGGCAAAACGCGAAAAACCAATTATTGATTAATATGAATCCTACTGATCCAACCTTCGGAACCTCCATTGATTTCTATGTGATATTAGCTAGTATTTTATTCACTATTGGCGCATTTGGGGTTTTGATACGAAGAAATATGATTGTTTTATTAATGTGTATTGAGCTAATGCTTAATGCTGTGAATTTACTTTTAGTAGCATTTTCAACCTATTATGGAAAAGGTGATGCACAAATATTTGTCTTTTTCATCATTGTGGTAGCGGCAGCAGAAGCAACAATTGGACTTTCAATTCTTATTATGGCCTACCGAAATCAAAAGTCAACGGATGCAGGATTATTTACAAATTTAAACGGTTAACTAAATGGCAGTAGATAAATTAATACTGATTTTATTAGCCTTGCCTTTGTTAGGAGCATTGGTCAATGGAACCATTGGGAAAAAACTTCCGAATTTGCTTGTTGGTGGAATTGCTACTGGTGTTATGCTTCTTTCTTTTGTATGTGCATTACTGGTTTTTAATCAAACAAATGATACCAAGATTATTCAATTGTTTACCTTATTATCCCTAGATGATTTTGCAATTAATGCTAGCCTACAGGTAGATTCTTTATCGATCTGGATGACCTTAATTGTTACCGGTGTGGGGACCTTGATTCATGTGTTTTCGATTGGATATATGAGCCACGACAAAGGTTTTTATAAGTTCTTTACCTACCTGAATCTCTTTATTTTTGCGATGCTACTGCTCATTTTAGGCAGTAACTATTTCGTGCTATTCTTTGGTTGGGAAGGCGTTGGAATCTGCTCCTACCTACTCATTGGTTTCCATTACAGCGATGCTGAAAAAGGAATCGCAAATAGCATTGCTGCCCGTAAAGCATTTATTATGAATCGAATTGGTGATGCTGGGTTACTTATTGGTTTATTTTTGATTCTTGCTCAGTTTCACACCCTAGAATTTACAGCAATTGCTGAGAAAATAGCGGTCGATCCTTCGCTGATTAATGGATCCATAATAGGCATAACAATTTGTTTGTTCATTGCCGCTACAGGAAAAAGTGCGCAAATTCCTCTTTTTACGTGGTTGCCAGACGCCATGGCAGGACCAACACCTGTTTCTGCTTTAATCCATGCGGCAACAATGGTAACTGCAGGTATTTACTTGGTTGTGCGTTCCAATTTCTTATTCGAATTGGCTCCGCTAACAAAAGATATCATTCTTTGGATTGGTTTCGCTACGTCTATGGTCGCTGCTTTTATTGCTATGCGTCAAAATGATATTAAAAAAGTGCTTGCATACTCTACGGTATCACAATTAGGTTTAATGTTTGTTGCCCTAGGAATGGGTGCTTATACCGTTGCTATTTTTCACGTTACAACACATGCCTTTTTTAAAGCCCTTCTTTTCTTAGGATCTGGTAGTGTTATTCATGCTATGTCTGATGAACAAGATATTCGCCTAATGGGTGGACTTAGAAAAAAACTTCCTATCACGCACCTTACTTTTTTAATAGGAACACTCGCCATTGCAGGATTTCCATTGCTTTCAGGCTTTTATTCTAAAGATGAGATCTTAGGTCATGCCCTTGAACATAGTCCGATACTTTATGGTACACTGATGATTTCAGTTGCTTTAACTGCAGCATATATGTTTCGTCTTTATTTCCTTGTCTTTCATGGTGAATTTAGAGGTGGGGAAACACTTGGATCGCACGTCCATGAAAGCAAACCTATAATGACAATGCCTTTGGTCGTATTAGCAATATTATCTGTATTTGGTGGATTGCTGAACTTACCTGGAATCTTTTTATCGAAAGGAACGCATTGGCTAAGTCATTTTTTAGTTGCCCATACCGCTGGACTAGAAAAATTAAAAGAAGCACATGCTGAACCGAATACAACGATGGCTTTAATGGCAGTTGCTAGCACCATGACAATTATCATTCTTATTTGGGCGTATAACAATTACGCCAAGAAAAAGAAAATAGCCCTTGCCGATAATGAATTAATGGGTTGGCAATTATGGTCTAATTCAAAATTGTATCTTGATGAATTGTATGACTTACTTTTTGTAAAACCAATAGAATGGTTATCAAAAACATGCTACGCTATCGTTGAGATTAAAGTATTGAATCAAGGTGTTTTTGGCTTAGCCAACTTGTTCGGTAAAACAGGATCATTGATCCGAAATTGGCAGACAGGACTCTTGTCTAATTATCTTTTTTGGATGGTTTTTGGTTTAATTGGATTGATTAGTTACTACATAATAAAATTACAATTTTGGAACTTTTAATATTACCATTGATTTTAGGATTGGTTATGCTCATCCTTCCGTCTGGTTGGTGTAAACTAGTTGGTGGTTTGGGTTCATTAGCATCCCTAGCAATAGCTATCTTTCACCTGATGAGCTTTGACCCATTAACGCAAGTAGTTTTGAACAGCTCTATTGATAAAATGGCCTTTGGACTTACCTTAAATTTTGGGTATGATTCTCTAGGATTAGTCATGATAATGCTAACAAATGCCATAATTCCTCTTATTTTACTAAGCAATTGGAATCGAGAATTAGCCGGAAATAAATTATTTACAGCACTTGTCTTCTTCATGCAACTCGGATTACTAGGTGTCTTTACAGCACAAGATGGCATTATGTTTTACATATTCTGGGAATTTACACTACTGCCTATCTTCCTTATTTTATATTGGTTTGGTGCTAAAGAAAATAATAAAGTGCTTTTCAAATTCTTTATCTACACCTTAGTGGGATCACTAGCCATGTTATTATCTTTTATTGCTTTAGGAATCAATGCACAATCATTTGCTTACCAAGATTTAGTCAATGTGCAGCTCTCTCAAAAAATGGCTTGTTGGGTGATGAGCGGTTTCCTATTAGCATTCGCGATAAAAATTCCTCTTTTCCCTTTTCATACTTGGCAGCCGGCTACCTACACCTCTTCACCAATGGCAGGAACGATGTTGCTTTCAGCCTTAATGTTGAAAATGGCACTTTATGGAATGATGAAATGGATGCTTCCGCTTACATCTGAGGGAATTGAAGTAATGAAATGGCCCGTTATTATACTTGGTGCTATTGGCATTGTTTACGGAGCCGTTATTGCCATAAAACAAAATGATATTAAAACCTTGTTTGCCTTTGCTTCCATTAGCCACCTTGGCCTAATTGCAGCGGGAATAATGGTATTTAACACATCAGCATGGAGCGGTGCAATTATTCAAATCATCAACCATAGCTTGATTTCTATTGGCTTATTCTTAGCAGCTGATATTCTTGAAAAAAGAACTGGTACCAGAAAACTAGATGAACTTGGGGGAATTGCTAAAATTGCCCCACGCTTTGGGTTTTGGTTTGCAGCAATTGTATTTGCCGCTTTATCGATTCCTTTTTCGGCAGGCTTTATCGGAGAGTTTATCTTAATTAAAGAACTTTTTAGTTTTCATGTTCTTATCGGTATTCTTGCTGTATCATCACTCATATTGGGTGCCGTTTACATGCTTCGATCGTACCAATTAAGTATGTTTGGTCCAACAAAATTGACAAGTTTTCAAGATTTAACGTGGAATGAAACGGCGGTATTTGTCGTTTTATCAATATCGATTCTAATAATTGGGTTATTTTCTACATATATCATAGACTATACAGCGCCCGCAATTCGAGTATTGACTGCTATTACACCATTTAATCAACTTATCATAGAATAATATGGATGCTTTAATTGTGATATTTATTACAGGATTAATTGGTTTATTTACAGGCCTACTTAAGAAACCTACGCTTAATTTAATTATTACCCTTTGTGGTTTAGCAGTTGCCTTTGCACTCCAATTAAATTATGGTTTTTATAAATCTCCCTTTGCGAATTATCAAGTCCTTGAATTTAATGTTCCCCAACTCTATTTTAGTCTCCTTGCAATTCTTTTCACCGCCGTTATTGTAGTTGGTGGATTTGGTTATTTTAAGCGCGACGCAAGTCATACTGGCGATTACTATGGCTTATTATTATTTTCTCTTTGTGGAGCAATCTGCTTAATTGGATTTACCGATTTATTTATGTTCTTCTTAGGATTGGAAATATTATCCATTCCTATTTATGTAATGGTTGGAATAAAAAAACAGGATGTGCTTTCTGCAGAGGCATCAATTAAGTACTTTTTTACTGGGGCTTTTGCTACTGCCATTTTATTATTCGGTATTGCTTTACTCTATGGTGCAACAGGTTCATTCAATCTTATTGAAATCCGGTCGCTTATTCAATCCGGGGAATATCATACTAGCTATCTATTGATTGGAATGCTATTCATGCTCGGCGCTTTTTTATTCAAAGTTGGCGCAGTACCTTTTCATTTTTGGGGACCAGATGTATACCAAGGTGCACCAGAAATTGTAACTGCTTTTATGGCTACAGTGGTAAAGTTAGCCGCCTTGTTTGCCTTTTATTCATTATTTAATATCACTTTTCAGGAACTTGGTTATTTTTGGATTGGGGCGCTTTATTTTGCCATTGCCTTATCGTTATTCTTAGGTTATCTGGGGGCATTAAAACAAACGAAATTCAAAAGACTTCTTGCTTATTCAAGCATTAGTAATACCGGTTATGCCTTGTTTGCATTGCTATCCACCTCCCATTCTTCCCTTGCTAGCCTTTTGATTTTCTTAGTGGGATATGGATTTTCTACTATTGCTCTACTTACGATTAGCATGGCAATTAGTAATGAGGACGATGAAATTGCTGCTTTCAAAGGAATTGGATATAAACATCCGTTTATCGGATTCATCATGCTTATTTCATTATTGTCATTGGCGGGAATTCCACCACTAACTGGCTTCTTTGGAAAGTTCTCCTTACTCATGAATGCTTATAACAATCATCTTTGGCTTGTAATTTTAGCATTAATCAGCTCAGCAATTGGAGCCTTTCTTTACCTGCGTTTGATTGTTCTTTCGCTAACAAAAGATGAAAGTGACAAAACTATCGCATTAAATTTTTGGCAGTACTTCGTCTTGAGTATTTGTGCCATTGGTATACTTGGGGGTGGATTCATTCTGGCGATATAATCCTTTATTCATAGATTTACCTGCTAACATTAATTGACTAAAGATAGGTAATTAACTCGCTCATTTTTGATTTAGATGGTATAAAGAACAGTTAGTTTAATTGTGTTTTTTTAATTTTTCTTGATACAGCTCATATTCCGACTTTACAGCGTCTGAATCAGTAATAATAACTGGTTCAATTCCATAAATACAACGAACATAAAAACCGGTGCGCTTATTTTCTTTTTTAAACAACATATCATTTAGCTGTGATTGGAAATAAATTGAATAACTTGAATACGCATTGCTTTTGGAATAACCGTAATAGGTAATCGTATCTCTTGACCAAAGCCCAACCGAATTACCTATACCAGCAAAGGAGCCATTTAGCATACGCGAACCGCCGGGTAAAATAGACATGCCATATTGATCTTCCCCCACTCCATTATCAGTCCATGAATGAGTGCTTTTCAACTTGATACCTGATACTCCTAAATCTTGATAGTTGTAAATGCCGCGTTTTAAAAAATTATAGAGAATAGCCCAATCTATATCATTGGCTACTCTAAAACCTTCTGGAGCTAAGCCTCTCGGATCTGCCATTGCAAACCAATTATAAATTGCACCGTATGTTTCCCCATTTCGTGGGTCATTATTGTAATAGCAATAAGCTGGTACTCCATTAGAATGGCAACGAATCCATTCGTCATTATTTGTTACGTATCGAATTGGATCTCCATTTCGGAAAGTGACTACATTCAAATTCGTAGTAGCCCAGGTCTGTAAATCAATTTGTGTAAGCACTAATTGCTGGGCAGAATAAACTCCACCAAAGAGAAAAAATAAAAGAGCAATCCTATAGTTCATTATTGCTATAAAGAAATATAATTTAAAAGTTACATAAAGAGCAGAGAATTAGTTGCGATTAATCCGTAAATCATTTGAATCAATATACCATTTTTATGGTATTGATAAATCACATAAGCGAAGCTAATTTTGTGCTCTAATAACGAGAATGAAAACCATTTACCTTCTTTTTTTAATTTTTTGCACCTTTCATTGCGATCAATTTTATTCTCAAACATTCAAAATTTATGGAGTAATTTACGCAAACGAATCAGCCTATTTTCCCAAAGCAAAAATTGAAATTGACAGCCTAGATAAAGTAGTATATTCTGATCCAGAAGGCAAATTCGAGATTGATGGACTTTCAAAAGGAAGTTACCATCTAAAAGTCTCTTACAAAGGATATGAAAGTCAAATTTCTACTGTTACCCTTGTTGATTCTAATAAAACGGTCAATTTTGTGATGGGGGAATCGGTTATGAATTTTCCAGAAGTTATTCTTTTGCACCTTTCGTTAACCGGCGGTGATAAAGGCATTAAAGATTTACCCGGTTCGGCTTACTACTTATCTCCAAAGGAGCTACAGAAATTTTCTTACACCGATCCAAATAGACTATTAAAAACGGTTCCAGGCGTTAATATTCAAGAAGAAGATGGATTTGGCCTACGCCCAAATATAGGACTTCGTGGCTCTGGAGTGCAAAGATCAAGTAAAATTACCATCATGGAAGATGGGATTCTAATGGCACCAGCCCCCTACTCAGCTCCGTCTGCTTATTATTTTCCAAGTATTGGAAGAATGCAAGGTGTTGAAATTTTAAAAGGAAGTGCCCAAATTAAATATGGCCCATACACAACAGGAGGAGCTATTAATTTAATATCAACGCAATTACCGAAAGATTTTCAAGTAAAGATTAATGTAATTGGAGGAAGCTATTGGTCTAGGAATGTACATGCTTTTATTGGAAACTCACACGAACGAATCGCATATGCCATTGAAGTTTTTAACTACGGATCAAACGGTTTTAAAGTCTTGGATGGTGGTGGAAATACAGGCTTTCAAAAGTCAGATTATGTTGGGAAACTGCAACTAAATTCTAAGAAAAGTGCTAAAATTCAACAATCCTTAACATTTAAAGCCGGTTTGGTGAATGAAATGGCGAGTGAAACATATGTAGGGCTTTCAAAAGAAGATTTTTATGCAAATGCGTATCGTAGGTATGCTAGTTCCCAGAAAGATGTTATGAATGCAGCGCAATCGCAATTTTCTGCGATGCACTATGTCCAAGCAAAAAAATGGCTATCCATCACTTCTACAGTTTATCGAACTAACTTTCATCGAAACTGGTATAAATTAGATGCCGTTAAAGATAGTCTCGGATCAAAAATTGGAATCGCTGACATTCTTCAAAACCCGAATCAATATGCGGAACAATTTGCAATTATGAAAGGTCAAAATAGTTTAAATGATGATGCCTTATTTGTAAAAGGTAATAATAGAACGTATTACGGTCAAGGAATTCAATCCATTATTGGTTTTGATTTTAAATCAAAAAACACCACCCATGATATCGATTTAGGCATTAGGTACCATCAAGATGGTATGGATAGGTTCCAAAATGAAGACAAGTACAAGATGACAAATAATGTGATGTTGCAAACTAGTGCGGGTGAATTAGGACGAGAAAGTAATAAACTTGCTTTTGCGAGCGCGCTAGCTACTTATCTTCAATATAAACTAAATTGGAAAATGTTTACGGTAACCGCAGGACTAAGAAATGAAAACATATTCCTTCAAGAAAAAGATTATGGTAAAAATGACCCCGAAAGGAACGGTACAGCATTAATCATAAAAGAAAACAAGATTAATATATTTATTCCAGGGCTAGCTCTTGACCTTAAGATAAATAAGGACTTGTCATCATTTATTGGAGTTCATAAGGGCTTTGCACCGCCATCAGCTCAAGCTGAATCAAAGGCAGAAGAAAGCGTTAACCTAGAGGCTGGATTGAAATTAAATAAAAAAGTATGGTCTGGACAACTTGTCGCTTATTTTAATGCCTATGAAAATTTATTAGGTGCTGATTTAGCTGCCTCAGGTGGAGCTGGAACTGGCGAATTATATAATGGAGGTAAATCTAAAGCGCAAGGAATTGAATTATTGGCTACCTACAACTTTGGTAGCCTTATCTCGAAAAAAATACAAATGCCACTCACGCTCAGTTACACGTATACAGATGCGCGATTCTTATCAGATTTCAATAGTACCTTTGAAGATTGGGGGAATGTAAATTATGGCGATGAACTACCCTATTTGTCTAAACACCAATTGAATACAAGTATTTCTGTAGAAATTAAAAAAGTTGATCTAAACCTTAATGCAAAGTATAATAGTCCAATGAGAGCTATTGCTGGACAAGGAAATATCGATGAAAATTCCCTAATCCCATCCTATTTTACAGTAGATGCAAGCGCAAATTACAAAGTCAATAAAAATATTAGCGTATTTGCTAGTGTCACCAATCTAACGAATCAAATCTACATTGTTTCCTCTCGTCCAGCGGGACTTAGACCAGGAATGCCGAGAGCCATTCAAATTGGGCTAAAAGCAGCGATTAATTAATCGCTATAATTAACAATACACCTTAGAGTGCATGACTCGCGAAAAATAGTTTCTACTTATTTTGCTAGCTAAAGCTATCTTTGCATCATGATGTTAAACGATACAAGAGTTGCAAACATTCTGTCATCCATAGGATTCTCAGCTTTAAATGCCTTACAAGAAGAAACACTTGAACATAGCAAAACCAATGATAAACTACTAATTTTATCGCAAACAGGGTCTGGAAAAACCTTTGCTTTTTTATTGCCCCTCTATCTTCGTTTAGAACCAAACTTGAATGAAATTCAAGCGGTTATTTTAGCACCTTCACGAGAATTATCCATTCAAATCGAACAAGTTTTTCGCGCTATGAAAACCAATTTCAAAGTGCTCACTTGTTATGGTGGACATTCAATAAACGTTGAAAAGAAGAGTTTAAATCAAGCTCCTAGCGTGTTAATAGGTACGCCTGGAAGAATTTGTGATCACATATCAAGAAACACAGTTGATTTATCAAATGTTACGCAATTTGTGGTGGATGAATATGATAAAAGCTTAGAATTTGGCTTCGAGGAACAACTAAAATTCATCTATCAACAATTTAATAATTTAAAATATACAACACTCGTTTCGGCAACAGAACACAAAGAATTTCCTTCCTATATTGAATTTCGCTCTCCTAAAATAATTAACCATCTTTCCAATTCAAATGATCCTGATATTGTGTTTTGGCAGTTACCCGTTCGAAACGCTACCAAATTTGAGCGCCTATTCAAACTATTATGCTCATTTAAAGGAGAATTAACGATCGTGTTCTGTAATTTTAGGGAGAGCACTGAACGTGTTTGTGATTTCCTACAGGAAAAAGGCTACGAATCCATCGTTTATCATGGTGGCATGGAGCAAGATGAGCGTGAAAAAGCACTGATAAAGTTTAGGAATGGCACCCACCACACCCTAATTTGTACTGACCTAGGATCGAGAGGATTAGATATTCCTGAAATCCAACATGTAGTGCATTTTCAATTTCCACAAAACGAGGAAGCATTTATACATCGCAATGGACGAACTGCTAGAATGACTGCCACGGGATCTTCCTATTTATTCGTCAACAAGGAAGAAAGAACACCAGATTATATCAAGTCTTCACATCCGGAATTCGTCATGGCTAATATAAGCTGTGCGCCAGTAAAAAGTCCGTGGATAACACTCTATTTCAGCGGCGGAAAAAAAGACAAAATCAATAAAATTGACATTGTTGGATTTCTTAGTCAAAAAGGAGCCTTAGCAAAAGATGATATTGGATTAATTATTGTGCAAGACTTTAGTTCTTATGTTGCTGTAAAAGAAAAACAGGTTTCTATACTTTTGGATAAAATTCGGCATGAAAAAGTAAAAGGTAGAAAGTTGAAAATTGATATTGCAAAATAATTAAACTACTGATCAACTAATCACCGTAACGTTTGTAACTTTTACACGTATTTTTACTTAAACGTCACATTAATTATTCTTTGTAGTTTATGCGTAAAATTTTACCAGTAATTATTATCGTATTTTTCTCGTTCACAAAAGCTAAGGCCCAATTAGATCCGTGCATTACAACGGATAAAAAACAAAAGAAATCGATTGAGGAAATAAATAAGGTTCAAGATTTTGATAAAGCAAGTATCCTTTTAAAGGAAAGCATACGATTATTCCCTGATAATGCCGAGCTATTATTTATTTACGCTAAAAGAGCGTATGCGTTTTCCATGCTTTGTTTTGACAAGCAAGAAACAATATCAAAAGGAGAACAAAACTTAAAATTAGCATTGGTCCTGTATCAACTTTCACAAAAAAAATGTCAATATTACCATGCAGATTGCGCCTATTATATTGGCTCTATATTTTTATCGAATGGAGATAAAGTTAAAGCGGCACTATCACTTCAAGAATTTATCGATTTTCCACAGGATGATTTTACACGATTACCCGTAGATAATGATATAAAAAGAAGTCAAGTCCAAAAATTTCTGGCTGAATATGCTGATGAAAAGGCCTTATTTGATAATCCTGTTCCATTTGATCCAAAAAAGATTGCAAATGTGAGTTCAGAGGTTGATGAATACTTCCCCATGATTTCTCCCGATAATGATTTATTGTTTTTTACCCGTAAAGTAGATCGCACTAACCTGGGAGATCTTGATAGTTACATCAAAGAAGAATTTACTGTAGCGTCAAGAGTTGGAATATTAAGTGATTTTTCTTTTGGAGATCCACTACCCAAGCCTTTTAACGATGGAAGTTTTGAAAATTATGGAACCGCCAGTTTATCCGTTGATAATAAAGAAATGATAATTTGCGCCTGTAAAAATGAAGTCGTCTATAAACAAAATTACCTGAATTGCGATTTATATACAACCACGTATTCACGAAGTGGTAAAGGTGGGAATGATTTCACTTGGTCACCATTGATCAATATGGGGCCAGGTATTAATACAAAAGATGGATGGGAAGCCCAGCCTGCACTTTCAGCCGATGGAAAATTATTATTTTATACAACGCTAAGAAAAGGATCAAGAGATAATGATATCTATTATAGTGAGCGACTATCAAACGGAACGTGGTCAATTGGAAAACCATTTGACATTGTAAATACAGCTGGGAAGGATAAAAGCCCTTTCTTTCATCAAGATGGAGAAACCTTGTATTTTGTTTCGGCAAGCACAGATGAGCGAAGAGGCATTGGTGGATTGGATATCTTCTACATCAGAAAAGAACAAGACAAATGGTCTAAACCAAAAAATATTGGCTTTCCAATAAATACAACATATGATGAATTAGGGCTTTTTGTTTCAACCAATGGAAAATTAGCGTATTATTCAAGCCTTAAAGACGGTAATTGGAATATTTATTCGTTTGAATTGTATCCGGAAGCTAGACCAAAAGAAGTAGTAATTTTAAAAGGAGAGATTTTAAACGAAAATAATCAAGGAATAACAGACGCTGAAGTTGAAATTACGAATCACGAAACTGGCGAAAAAACGAGCTTTAAAGTAAATGGCGATGATGGAAAATATGCCGTTGTCGTAAAAGTAAATGAACCTGGTGATTTGATTCTTTCGGTAAAAAAAGATGGCTTTGCGTTCAATGCAAAAGTATTGGATGTAAAAGAGTTGAAAGAATCATCGGAAGCTATTCCAACATCAAACTTTGTTATAGAAGAACTAAAGGAAGGTAAAACGTACAACATCAATGATATTCTTTTTGAAACAGATTCGTATGATATACCAAATAGGGCTAAAACAATATTGAGTGGATTTTCAGACTATTTAAAAGACAATCCAACACTTAAAATAGCTATTCATGGCCATACTGATGATATTGGCGATGCGAATAAGAATCTTACACTTTCGATCAATAGATCACAAGCTGTAAAAGATTTTCTCGTTGAAAAAGGAATAGATATAACTCGAATAAATTCGGAAGGATTTGGGGAGTCTAAACCCAAAGTTTCAAATAATAGTGATGAAAATAGAGCCGTTAATAGAAGAACGGAATTTCAGCTGTTAGCAGATTAAAAAAAGTTATTTAACAAACTTTTTCTTCTCTCTAATACGAGCAGATTTACCAGTTCGTTCACGGAAATAGAATATTCTTGCTCGCCTAACTGCACCACGCTTAACAATAGATATAGCATCTAAAAAAGGTGATGAAATAGGGAAAATACGTTCTACACCAATATTTCCAGACATTTTTCGAACGGTAAAGGTTTCGGTAAGACCCGAGCCTCTGCGCTGTAAAACGACACCCTGGAATTGCTGAATACGCTCTTTAACACCTTCCTTAATTTTATATGATACTATGATTGTATCGCCTGCTCCAAAAATGGGTAAATCATTGGCAGCTACAATTTCTTTTTGAATTTCACTAATAAGGTTCATGACAACTATTTTTATCCCTTAATCTCTAATGGGGGTGCAATATTACAAAATAAATCTTAAAGTATAGAAAGAATAAAAGAAAAAATTTCGGATTTGATAAAAAAAGCAATTATTCTCAAGACAATAACACAAAGAGAATCAAAAAGAATAAAACCAAGGAGTAAATCACAATTAATTGCTTGGTTTCAACACCGCCTCCCTTAGGGATGGATGGCTTATTTTTATCCGAATTTGATGGAGGTGAGGTTTTATTATTATTTTTTTGTTCAGATGTATCGTCTTTTAATACTGGGGATATTCTATATTTTGCCCATTTCAATTCGTATGAAGCGCCTAATTGAACGTAATCGCCACTTCCCAATAAGGTGTATCCTTTTAGACGCTTTCCATTAACAAAAGTGCCAGCTTCCGAATTTAGATCAGTAATAAAAACATTTCCTGATGCATCACCAAATAATTCCAAATGAAACAAGGATACGTCCTCGTTATGAACAACAATATCATTTTTATCTGACCTGCCTATTTTTAGCTGAATTTTTTCACTCATTTACTTTGATTCAAAAATAAATAAATAACGATGATCTAAAATATGATGATATACCTTGATTACACAATTATAAACAAAATTAGCTAAAATCAGTTAATAAAATTTAAGTAATTTAGTGAAAAAGCATTCAAACTTCAATTAATTTTATACTCTAAAAAAAAACATGGGGAAGGTAATAGCAATAGCAAACCAAAAAGGGGGCGTAGGAAAAACAACCACAGCAATTAATTTAGGCGGCTGTTTGGGTGTATTAGAATATAAAACATTAATTATTGATGCTGACCCTCAAGCCAATTCAACCTCAGGCACAGGCTTTGACCCTAAATCAGTTCGTAATATTTATGATTGCCTCGTTAATGAATTGGATCCAAAAGAAGCGATACTTAGTACTCAAAATCCAAATTTAGATATTCTACCGTCGCATATTGATTTAGTTGGAGCTGAATTGGAAATGATAAATTTACCGAACAGAGAATACCTTCTCGAAAAAGCAATCGCGAAAATAAAGGATGATTATGATTTTATTTTAATCGATTGTTCACCTTCTCTTGGTCTGATAACAATCAATGCACTTGTCGCTGCAGATTCCGTTATGATCCCCGTTCAATGTGAATATTTCGCTTTAGAAGGACTAAGTAAATTACTCAATACAATTAAAATTGTTCAAGCAAGATTAAAACCGAATCTCGAAATAGAAGGAATGATTTTGACCATGTACGATACTCGATTGCGCTTAGCAAATCAGGTAGTTGATGAAGTAAAAACCCACTTTCAAGAATTGGTATTCGATACAATTATCCATAGAAATACAACACTAACTGAAGCTTCTAGCCATGGCGCAACTGTTATCATGCACGATGCTGCATCAAGGGGCACTATAAATTACCTGAATTTTGCTCGTGAATTATTACAAAAAAATAATCTGACGAAGATTGGCAATGATGAAAAAATAATTGAACTCGATAATGAGCAATAATCATAAAAAACAGCCAGCACTCGGAAGAGGACTAGGTGCCCTTTTAACGAATGTTGATACAGACATAACCTCCTTGACTGGAGCTACACTTGGATCGATTTCCTTGTTGCCTATTCATTCGATAGAAACTAATCCGTTTAATCCGCGTGAATACTTCCAAAAAGAAGCCTTGGATGAGTTAGCGGTTTCTATTGGTACTCATGGCATTATACAACCACTTACCGTTCGTAAATTGGGACGTGATAAATACCAACTTATTTCCGGAGAAAGACGCTTTAGGGCCGCCCAATTAGCGGGATTAATCGAAGTGCCTGCGTACATACGCGTTGCTAACGATCAAGCAATGCTCGAAATGGCGCTTGTTGAAAACATCCAACGTGAAGATCTTAACGCCATTGAAATAGGAATATCGTATCAACGATTGATAGAAGAATGTGCTTTAACACAAGAACAATTAGGTGAAAAAATAGCTAAATCAAGGTCTAATGTTACGAATCATCTCCGCTTATTAAAGCTACCTGCTGCGATTCAGGCTGGAGTGAGAGATGGTTTAATTTCTATGGGGCACGCTAGAGCGCTAGTTTCTGTGTCGGATGAAGCAGAACAGATGAGGCGATTTAATCAGATCCATGAGGATGGTTTGTCAGTTAGGGAACTTGAACAGCTTTTGAAAAAACCCAAAAACCAAGCACCAATAAATAATTTGAATGTGTCAACGAAACTATCGTCACTTCAAATGGTATTTATCGAAGAATTAGAAAAACGACTTGCCGCAAATGTGAGCATTCAAAAAAATGGAAAAGGTCAAGGTAAATTAATTGTTCCTTTCAAATCAGATGACGATTTTAAACGAATTATTTCTCTACTGAACGGAGAATGAAATATGTAGCGCTACTTAGTGTATTTATACCGTTCTTAACCTTTGGGCAATTAAAACCTAGCTCCGAGGCCGATACAAATTCTTATTATTTTAAAAAAGCATTATTTCTTTCCGCTTGTGTGCCAGGCGCTGGCCAAGTGTATAATTCAATCAACATGCAAAATGGAAGAAAAAATGCCTACTGGAAAGTACCATTAATCTATGCAGGAATAGGTGCTACTGGGTATTTTTTAATTTCAAATCAGAAAATGAAAAATGTATTGAAAGATGAATATACATTAAGACAAAATGGTGGGGGAAGTCAAGATTGGGCGCAATATGATGACCAAGCTATACTTTCTATTTATCAGCAATATTTAGATTGGCGCGATTTATCCATTCTAGCGCTCGGGGCTGTTTACTTTATTCAAATTGTTGATGCAGGTGTAGAAGCACATTTTATAAAATTTGATGTAAGTGATCAATTAAGCTTAACAGTTGATCCAAGTTTAATGAACTTAAATTCGCCCGGGTTTACGTTTAAAATGTCATTTCGTTAATTTAAATCGCTTATTTTTGCTTCCTATGAATATTGCGCTAATTGGATATGGTAAAATGGGCAAAGCAATCGAAAAGATTGCCCTCGAAAAAGGGCATCAGGTAATTGTGATTGTAGATAGCAAAAAGACCATTGAAAATGCAAATTTTAATGGCGTTGATGTAGCAATAGAATTTACACGCCCTGAAATAGCGCTTAAACACATGCTGTTTTGTTTGGAAATTGGTGTGCCAATTGTTGTTGGAACAACCGCTTGGAAAGAAGATCTTCCTGCTATTACAGATAAGGTCAACAAACAGAATGGGGCCTTAGTACACGCCAGTAATTTTAGCATTGGGGTTAATTTATTCTTTGAAATGAATAATAAACTTGCCCAAATCATGCAAGACCATACAGAATATAATGTGAGCATTAAAGAAACGCATCACACCCAAAAATTGGATAAACCAAGTGGGACAGCACTTAGTTTAGCAGAAGGAATTATTGAAAATAATGAACATTATTCTAATTGGAAATTAGTAGAAACGGATCACGAAAAAAACTCAAATGAATTCTTTATTCAATCCATTAGAGAAGAAAATGTTCCTGGAACACATTTAATTAGCTACGAATCACAAATCGATAGCATTCATTTCGAACATGTTGCTCATACAAGAGATGGTTTTGCTCTTGGTGCTATTGTCGCTGCTGAATGGCTTCAAAATAAAAAAGGTATTTTTACCATGAAAGATGTTTTACAACATTAATTTATATAACCTATGAGCTTTTTATTCTTTTATATCTTAATCTTAGTTCACCCATACCTCGCCATGTGGTGGAAATCTTTTCCAAAAGCAGGAAGAAAAGAATGGGAAGCATTAATTCCTGGTTATAACTACTTTGTGGTTTTCAAAATCACGTGCGGAAAACCGTTTTGGGCATTACTCATGCTTATTCCCGGAGTTCACCTTGTTATGCTTGCTGTTGCAAATGCTAGTTATTTAAAACGATTTGGCTACTATTCCTTTACCGATACCTTGCAAGCCATCTTTTTTCCGTACCTATTGAGCTACAATGCCACAAGCGATCAAGCTGTATTTGGAAAAGAAACAAACTGGTCAAATTCCAAAGAAATTGAAACTAGAAAATGGAGCGATCACATTGCTTTATTCCTTTCTTTGCCAATCATTGGCCATATCCTCACCATTGGAATTAGTGCCATATCGCGCGATAAACCTGGAAATAAATCTCGTGTGAAAGAATGGGGAGATTCCATTATTTTTGCCCTAGTTGCTGCTAGCATTATCCGTACGTACGTTTTTGAACCTTTTCAAATTCCAACGGGATCGATGGAAAAAACTATGCTGGTAGGGGATTTTTTATTCGTAAACAAATTAGCCTATGGACCTAAAGTACCCGTTACCCCACTCTCCTATCCACTCGTGCATAATAATGTTCCTTGGATAAATATTCAATCCTACACCACCATAGAAAAAGGAAGCTATTTTAGACTACCAGGATTTGGCAAAGTAAATCGTAATGATGTGGTAGTTTTTAATTACCCTTCTGGCGATACAGCAATCTATGACCCCCGAGTACCAGAAGGACTAATGGGCCACGATTACCACGGCGTGCTCATTTCAGAAGCGCTCTTTTATTGGAGATCGACGAAAAACGCCTCTTTTTCAAGTGATTCCGCATATTATAATTTCATGAATAAATTTGGTCAAGAATTTATTGACAACATTGGCTATTGGAAAAAAATGGCACGCCAAGGCATGCAGAATGGCGAAACCTACTCAAGAGGTGGTATGCCCGAAAAAGGGCTCGATTATATTGAGCACAAGGGCCTTATTTACAGACCTGTAGACAAACGGGAAAATTACATCAAGCGCTGCGTAGGTATTCCTGGCGATTTTCTTGAAGTGAAAGGCTCAATATTATATGTAAATGGCAAACCCGGGTGGATAGCTCCGAACCAATGCATCCAATACAAAGTAATGAAAAGTAACCTTGCTTTTCCAATGCAAAATGAAATGTGTGAACGCTTTGGTCTTGAAAATGATCCAAATGGTGCTCGAATTGATTTTGAAGACCGATACCCAGAATTTTATTTGCTTAACCTAACCCTTGCAGAAAAGAAGAAAATTCAACAAGCTTTTCCAGAGGCGAAATTTGAAATTTATATCCCAACGGATCGAGCTGATAAATATGGAGCCAAGCCGACTGTTCAACAGATGATTGAAAATCTTAATATTTTCCCTAAGGATTTTTATGTCAACAACACGATGACAGATTTTGAAAAGTTTCAAGTGCCAAGAAAAGGCCAAACTATTTCAATTTCAAAAAGCAATATTGCATGGTATCGGCGCATTATTTCAGCCTATGAAGGTCATACCTTGGTAGAGAAAAAAGATGGGTCCATTTTAATTGATGGGAAGAAAGTGAGTAGCTACACCTTTGGGATGAATTACTATTGGTTAATGGGAGACAATCGCTATAATTCAGCAGATTCTAGAGTTTGGGGATTTGTTCCAGAAGATCATGTGGTGGGAAGAGCCTCTTTAGTTTGGTTTTCTAAGAGTCCATACAAAGGCATCAGATGGGATCGCTTGTTTAAGTTTATTCATTAATGGCGGTTTTTCCTTGCGCCTACTTTCCCTCTATCAGTTACTTAAAATTACTGTACAAATTCCAGCCCTGCACGATTGATTTAAAAGAAAACTTTGTGAAGCAAAGTATTCGAAATAGGTGTGAAATACTCAGTGCCAATGGAAGACTTAAGTTAATTGTACCTATACAGCATAACAAATTAATAAAAGTTAGCTCAGGAGAAATTAAAATCGATTACACAGATAGATGGCAAACCAATCATTGCAGAGCCATTCATTCTGCCTATGCTCACGCCCCGTATTTTGAAGATTATTTTCCAGCTGTAAAAGAGTGCATCATGGAAGTTCATGACTTACTTTGCCACAAGAATATCGCCATACTAGCGCTTTTTGGTGAGTTATTAGATCTTCAATTTGACCATCACTTAGCACATACCTATACAAAGGAAACGAAAGATGACTTTCGCTCATATGATTTTTTTCTTCCAGAAGAAGGTGTTAAACCGTACCAACAAGTATTTAGCTATACGAAGGCGTTTGAGGAGAACCTCTCTTTACTAGACTTAGTTTTTAATGAAGGTCCTTTTGCAAGAAATTGGATTCTTACAAACCAAAAATAAGAGAATTAGTCGACTTCTTTTGAAACAGTCTATTCCAATTCACCCTTACTATAGAATTATTAATTAAATCGTTGTTGGATATGAATAAATCGCCTAAGGCGTTGAATGTCATACCTGATGGGTTAGAAAATGCTCTGTCGGTTAAAACTGCCATGTTTACCAATTCACCAAATTGATTGAAAACAGCTATGGTTTTATCTACAGAAGACAAAATATAAATTTCATTTGTTTTAGGATGAACAGCGATGGCTGTTGGAATAAAAGATAATCCGTGAATGGTATCACCGAATTCATCTTGCTTAAAAAATCCTATTTTAACATTGTTTTTTTCTGCAAAAGCATCTAAATCTTCTACATCAAAAGTAAATAATGGCTCTTCAATAAATTGAGTTTTATTCAGATTGTACGTATAAACCGCTCGTTTAGAATTTTCAATATCATTTAAGGGAACATCTTTTATAATAAATAAACGATGAGTTATGGCATGCAAACAAATTCCCCCACTCTTAAAATCGGTATTGCCATCCACTAACTTAACAGTACTGATAGAGTCAAAGGGTGCATGCGAGCGATAGACTGACATGTCATCGTCAAATAAAAACAAGCTAGAATCAACCACTATAACATCCCTAAATGGCTTCAATAGACCAAAATTTAAGGGGCTACTTACCCGATTGGAATCAATGTTGTATAAAACTACGTTGCCAGTTTGAGATTGAATACAGACATAATTGGCGCTATCAATCATTGAAAGATGGGTCAATGGAGCATTTCCCATTGGTAATTGTTGAATCGAATTAGCGTGCTCTAAATCAAAATAGCCATCTTCCTTTTGAAAAGAAATTGCTTTTTCGTGATAATAGGATTTTGCACCAAATTTTACAATGGATTTTGCTGCAATAACGGAAAGGATTGCAAGGACAAATGAGAAAAAATACTGTTTCTTCAAGATTTGAAAATTTCATAACAAATGTACGATTTTTTAATTTAAACCAAAATAAAACAACTAATTACAGGTATTTTTCATAAAATTGCTTGTAATATTTATTAACAATAAAAACTAACTTAACTTTGTACAGGTATTCATAATAAATTTTTAATGTATGACATCAAAACTATTTTTAAGTTCTTTGTTGGTATTCCTAGTTTCTAATCTACAAAGCCAAGTAAGTTTAAGTTTAGGAACAGGAGTTTTGAAGGGATTTGGAGTTCCTAAAACGTTCTATGGCTTTCAAGGTGGATTTGAATTACCCAAAAATAACGACGTTACCTTTTACGCCAGATTAGGGTATTATTTTCCAAGGAATGAAGGCGACACCATGACGGCCAATGTTACTGCTATTGATTTAACGACTAGCCCGTATAACCTTAGTGTAAATTACCTAAGCTCCACAAACTATACTACTATTGAAGGAGGAACACGCTATTATCTCGGTAATGATTACGATAACGGTTTTTCAATTTATGGTGGTAGCAACTTCATGCTAATCATTAATTCAGTTAAAAACAACTACGAGAAATTAGATTATACAGGACAATATGAATGGGAGAATAATTATGAGCTTCCCCAAAATACGGAAGATAAAGGGAAAATTATAAGCATTGCCTTAGGCTTACAAGGCGGAGTGAAATATACTTTTCCAGCAAGAGGAACTATTTTTGCCGACCTTACGGGAAGCTATGCGATATTTGGAAAGGCAAGTAATCAGACAGCTGCTAATTCTAATCTATACGCCCCAATGATTTTTTCTTTCAATGTAGGGTATCGTAAAGATTTATATTAAGATCCTTTAATCTTCGCAATAAGTAGATTCGCTTGTTCTTCAATGGGTAAGTCACCGTTGCTAACACAATCAGCTTTTTTATAAAAAATTTCCCGTTCGTTTAATAAACTGGTAATGGTTTCTACTAATTCTTCGTTAGGAACAGCGGAAATTAATGGTCGATCGTGTTTCTGCTCTAATAAGCGAGCATATAACACCGTAGGACTACACTCCAAGTAAATAACAAGGCCTATTTTTAAAAGAGTTTCCAAATTATTATTGTGGCAGGGTAAGCCCCCACCTACTGCACAAACAAATGAGCTTTCTGCTGATACTAAGTTTAGCCAATCCGATTCTTTCTGCCGAAAATACTCCCATGAATGCTGTTGGACGATCTCAGTCACAGATTTCCCCTCCATCCGCTCAATAACTTCATCAGAATCGATAAATGGACAATCCATTTGAGCTGCTAGATGCTTGCCCAAAGAAGTTTTACCTGCAGCCATGAAACCAATAAGAAATAGTCTATTTTGGGAATCCAATCTATGAAGTTTAAAAATTGAAAATCAGTGAATTAAAAAATTTATCTTAAAAAAGAGCGAATTTACCAATTTAATGATTTGATAAACAAAATAATCAATGTATATTTGCACCCCAAATTGATTGATTCCTTAGCTCAGCTGGTAGAGCAATACACTTTTAATGTATGGGCCCTGGGTTCGAATCCCAGAGGGATCACAAAAAGAGAGTGAGAAGCAGAGCGAGAGCGATGATTTCTTACTCTCTTTTTACTTCATTCTCTTTCTCTTTCTCTTTCTCTTTCTGTTATTTTTTATAGCGAGAGCGATGATTTCTTGCTCTCTTTTTACTTCGAACTCATTCTCTTTCTGTTACTTGAATAAAGCCCAAACTATGCGTAGCATAGTGGACTCTATGCTTGGACTGAGCCAAAGACAGGGTTCATGAAATACTCCCAGAGGGCAGGAACTTGTTCCTGTAAGCGAGAAAAATAGAAAAGCCCAAACTATGCGTAGCATAGTGGACGCTATGCTTGGACTGAACCAAAGACAGGGTTCATGAAATACTCCCAGAGGGATCACAAAAAGAGAGTGAGACCGCGCAGGAGCACCGAAGGTAAACAGAGCGAGAGCGATGATTTCTTACTCTCTTTTTACTTCGTTGAAGTTCTGTATTAATTAATGCTAAAGTTCAGGATTTATCAACGTTTCAATGGATTTTATCTATTCTTTGCTGACATTATACACAATGCCTAAAGTTTTTTATAATAGCCCTTTGTAATCAACTGCATTGTTCTTAGTAATGGATATTGTTCGGGAATAGCATTTTCAGCCATAATTCCTTTTTCTATAACTTTAGCTTGGATTTCTTTCACAAATTCATCGATAGATATTATTTTTCCACCGCCAATAGTATTTCTGGTCTTTGGGTGGGTTATTAGAATAGCTATCTGTTCAATCTCGACATCATCTTTTAGCCATTTAAAGATAGAATCCGTTATGTACTTTTTTCCAGCGTCGAATTTTTTACTAAACCGTTTTTCTCTTTTATCCCAACTATCAGCATCTAATGATGGCTCGAAGTGAATTAAATGATTGGTATTTGGATTATATGCAATGATATCTAACTCCATTTCCCAACCACCACCTTGTAGTCTGCCTACTTTAATATTATGTTTGACTAAATAACCAAGCCAATCATAGTATTCATATACGAGTTGTTCTAAGTGAGTCATGATATTATATAGTTAATTGTATGTAATGTCAGCTAAGGTTTACTTGTAGGAGCATATCCGATGGGTTGAGCTTACATGCTGTTAAAAGGCCTTAAATTATTTCAAGAATTTCTGGTTTAGTTATGTAGGATGTTCCATTTATGTGAGAACCGAAGCCAACTTTTTCCCAAAAACGATTGTCTCCTCTATCAAAATAAGTTCTAAGGACAGGGTCGGCAGAATCAAATCCCCCCCCCTTTTGTAGCCAAGTATACTCCAAATAAGTTATAGCTTCTCCTTTTTTTAATTTAGATTTTTCTTTACTGTAATGATATGCTTTAAACTCAACTATTGAACCCTTTTTTATGATTCTTTTGCTATTAAATTCGGAAATAATATCGCTTTTTATTTTTACTGCAAATTTTATTGTTTGAATAGTTATACCTAAATATAATAAAATATTCCTTGCAGCTATATTTTCGCCGCCATCACAATTGTTTTTAGAGTTTAAATAAAATAGCTGAAGATATTTTAAATGGTTTAAGTTTTTTACTTTAACCAAAACTTGATCTTCAATTATTTTACCTTCTTTTGCTATTTTAATTAAAGGTTCAATATCATTTTCTGAAAATGAATTTTGTTTAATTAAAAATAGTTCCTCAATATTTTTACCTTTATTATGACAAAATCCATTATTATCAACTAAGAATTCCTCACCGCTCTGAATGATAAAGAACCAATTAGGTACTTTTGCGGTTTTAATTTGACTATAATATCCTTTTTTCTTAAAATTATCCAAGACAATATTTCCAGACTGATCAATCAAATAATCGAAATAATCTCCATAGCCTTTTTGAAGCCCAAAATAAAAACCAAATTTACTAATATCTTCATAATCATGGTCGACTTTAATATCCTTCCAATCACCGGTTAACCAGTCTATTAAAAGTAACTCAGAATGATTATAATTTTTAATAAATAAAGAGGTGAGTGTATTGTAATTATCAGCATAACCCTTTGGTTTTCCCAGTGAATAAATTGTTTGGTTGTTTTTTAGACTTACTATCTCTTTGTAATCATCATCAAGCCAAAAATATTTTTCTCCAATTTCATTATAAGACCCAAAGTCTTTAACTATATGATTTCCTAAAGTATCAATGCAAAATAGCTTGGTGTATTTTTCAAATTCACTAATCTGCTTACCATCCTTAAAATACTTTACGAATGTTTTATCTTTAATTTCATAAAAATAAGTGTCAAATTTAACTTCAAAATAACCCTTAAAAACTCTTGTGACACTTTCGCCTTGTTTTAAAGTAAAATCAAGTTTAAATTCCTCAAGTGATTCTGTTTTTTCAATAAATCGAAAATATCTAGAATTAGTATTTTTCTCAAATACTATACTAAAATTATTATCACCCAAATATGAGCACCAACTATATGAATCAATTAAAACTTTACCATTTAAATACAAGAGCTGTTTTTTATCTCCTGCTGTTTCAAAAAAACCATAACCAATAGTAGATACATTGTTAAAATTTGATTTATAGAATGTTTTGTTTTCTAAATCAATAAATGATTGTTTTTCATTTGTTACCTTTACAGGTATCAATCCACGATAGCTGTGCTCAAAATAAAATCTTTCTTTTGATTTTAATTGATTAAAAATCTCTTTTCTAGATTTTTCTATATAGTAATTATTTGTATCATTTTGATCAATTCGTTTAAAGCCATTTAAAACTTCTTCGCCAAGTTTATTTATCATTATATCACTACTCGAGCTAAGATAAACAAACGCAACTCCATTATCAAAAAAAGGTCCTGCATATTTATATTTGGGCTTTATTACCCAATTCATTTTAATATCTACGTACCCCCATAACTTTTCACCTTCCTTACTTTGATAGGGTATTAATACAGATTTTAGAATGTCTTCTTTCCTTTTTCTTTCAATTTCAGTAACTAATTCAGCGTCTTTTCTTTTTTTATCTTCAAGATGCTTTAATTCTTCATCTTTTCTTTTCTGGGCCTCTTGAATTATATGATTCTTTTGTCTCTCCTCCTCCTCTTGAGCCGCTATTTTTGCTAATTTAAAATTTAGTTCATGTTCTTTTTTAGCTAATTCTTCTTCCTTTATTTTTAGCAGATCTTCTTTACTTTGAGTTTTGTTTACTTTAATTTCTTCGGTAAGAATTTTTGCTTTTCCTTGCTTCTTAATTATTTCAGATTTTAATGCTGAAAATTCACAAACCGTTTTAAGAGCTAATGCGATAAATTCAGGAAGTATTGAACTTATCTTCTCAAATAATTGATTAAGTGCGGGATTTTCATTCAAGTTTACTTTCCAAACCAATCGGATTCCATTTTCATTTTTAATTATATGGTTTACATTATCTTTTGACAAAGCCTCAACTTTGTTTAAGATTTCATTAAATCCAACAGTCGGTTCAGCAGAATAAAATCCCAAATGCACTTCCGTTTCGCCTTTATCGTTTGGCTCCTGAACTCGCCATGAAATATCTTCCCAGTATGGTTTGTCTTGATGAATCTTTGCAAGCCATTGTTTTTTTTGAGGAGCATAAGTTACTTTACTAATCTTTGTATCTGTAAGAGCGTCAACCTTTAAAGAAATTCTCTTTAAAAGATCTATTGCATTTTGTTCCATGATTTAGCTTTTTCATTGTTTAATCCCGACCTTATTTAGGATAGGTTTAATTCAAATATATAATATATTTATGGTGTTCGTTGCAATTGGATTACAAAATTTTTAAGGAGTATTAATTGGTTCATATTTCAGCGCCCTTATAAATTTATAGTGGTGTAAAATCTTAAGTAAATAATAATCTTTGTAACTTTCGCAAAGGAAAATATTATCACTTATAGATTAGAATACAAATGTTTCTATTTATCGATCGGTACAAATTAGGAATTCTCACTGCCTTTGCGGTTTATATTGGCTTTTTCATGTACCTTGAAATGCAAACCTACACCCGTTATTTTCCAATTATTCCTTTTAATGATGAGCCATTAGTTGAATTACAAAAGGAGGAATTATTGCTTACACCAGAACAAATTCAGATACAGCAAGATTTAAATTCGGGTGATTTAAAAAATATTTCTAGAGATCAAAATGATTCACGCGAACGCTCGAGCGAAAATTGGCAAGAAAATAAATCGGCTAAAGAAATTGAGCAATCCGTAAAAGATTATGAAAAAAGCTTGTACCAAGATAATGGTGGTGAACTCGAAAGAGCCAAAATTCTTAAAGAAAGTGAACAACGAAAAAATGATTTAAAAAAACAAGCACCCTTGAAAACTGATAATAGTGAGAGCAGTGGTTCAAAAACTGCTTATGCTGGAAATGTTATGGTGAGTTGGTCTTTAAGTCAACGAACTGCTCATCTAAATAACAATTGGTATGTTCGAAATCCTGGTTATACTTGTGGCCAAGGTTCATCAGGTAAAATCACCGTACAAATCAAGGTAAACCAAAATGGATCAGTGATTGATGCAATTGTTTTATCATCAGGAGGTGCGAGTGACTGCATGACACAACAAGCGATTAAATATGCTAAACTATCTCGGTTTAATTATTCAAAAACAGCAGCAACCAGCCAAGTTGGGACCATTACATATACCTTCGTTTCTCAATAAAGTCGCTCAATTTAATCTTTACTGCTCTATCTTACGATACGATTTCGCCATATAAATCGAAATGATCAGCACTTGTAATTTGAATATCAGCAAAATCCCCTATTCGAATAAAATTGTCCGCTGTTTTCTTTACCAAAACTTCATTGTCTACTTCGGGAGAGTCGAATTCTGTTCTTCCAATGAAATAATCTCCCTCAACACGATCAAAAAGTACTGAGAATATTTTCCCAACTTTAAGCTGATTCAATTCGTAACTAATTCCTGCCTGCAATTCCATTATGGCATCTGCACGTTCTTTTTTAACCTTTGCAGGAACATCATCCTCTAATAAGTATGCAGAAGTATTTTCTTCGTGAGAATAGGTAAAGATCCCTAAACGATCAAATTTACTGCGTTTAACCCACTCATACATTTCTTGAAAATCAGCCTCCGTTTCACCTGGATATCCAGCAATCAGTGTTGTTCGTAATGCAATCCCTGGAACTTTAGCTCGAATCTCCGAAATCAATGCTTCCGTTTTCTCACGTGTAGTTCCCCTTTTCATCGATTGCAAGATACGTGTTGAACCGTGCTGCAAAGGCATGTCTAGATAATTACAAATATTCTTCTTTTCCCTCATTACGTCCAATACCTCCATCGGAAAACCACTTGGGAAAGCATAATGCAGACGAATCCAAGCGATTCCTTCCACTTCAGATAATTGTGTTAACAAATCTGCTAATGCGCGCTTTTTGTACAAATCCAAACCATAATACGTTAAATCTTGCGCGATCAACATTAACTCCTTCACCCCTTTTGCGGCGAGTGATTTTGCTTGAAGTATCAAATCTTCAATTGGAGTGGAAAGATGCTTGCCCCGCATAATTGGAATGGCACAGAAAGAACAAGGGCGATCACAACCCTCCGCAATCTTAAAATAAGCATAATGAGAAGGGGTCGTTAATAAACGCTCACCCACTAATTCGTGCTTGTAATCAGCTTTTAATGTTTTCAGTAACCTTGGCAAATCACGTGTGCCAAAATAAGCATCAACCTCCGGAATTTCCTTTTCTAAATCATCTTTATAGCGTTCAGAGAGACAGCCCGTCACGTAAACCTTATCGACTAAACCTTCTTTTTTTGCTTCTGCAAAACGGATTATGGTATCAATAGATTCCTGCTTAGCATTATCAATGAAGCCACAGGTGTTGATAATCACAACAGACGAATCGTCGTGCATCGATTCATGTTCAACATCAAAATTATTTGCTTTCAGTTGTGCCATTAGAACCTCTGAATCATAAAGATTCTTCGAACATCCTAGCGTAACAACATTAACTTTATTCTTCTTTAAGGTTTTTGTTTTCATGTATTAATCTTACCACAAAGGTAAACCAACAAAATGAAAAGAATAGCTATTTTGAAACAATTGAAATTATTTAGTGATTTTAAACTTAATGGTATTAATTTTGAATTCTAAATGAAAAATTCGATAATGAAATTTATTCTCATTTTAATTTGTAGTAGCCTTTTTGTAGCGTGTAAATGCCAAAAAAAGATTGTAGAACAAAATAACATGAACAACCAAGAGACACTTCTTATCGGCAAAGTAGAAATGCATAGTGATTCATCCGATGTGATTAAGATAGAAGATGCGAAAATTGTTGGGAACAAGTTAGAAATCAAGGTAAGTTATGGTGGTGGTTGCGAAAATCATTCGTTTGAATTAATCGGCAGTCCAAACATTTCGAAATCTCTCCCGCCTATCCGATCGATTCAATTGATTCATAGTGCTAATAAAGATGCCTGTAAAGCCCTTATCATTAAAGAGATGGCTTTTGATATTTCTGCTTTTACTTATAAAAAAGAGAGCGGAAACACCATATATTTGCAGTTAGGTGGCTGGGATGAAAAACTACTTTACACTTACCCTTGATTGATGGATATTAGGCTTGATAAATTATTAGTTGACCGAAATTTAGCTCAAAATAGGACGAAAGCGGAAGAAATAATCACAACATACGGGGTGCTCGTCAATGGTAAACTTTTCAATAAGATTGGAAAGAAATTCCCCATTGATGCCGAAATTAGATTGGTGATTTCTGATGATCGATGGTCTTCTATTCACGCTCAAAAATTAATTGAAGCGCTCTCGAAATGGAAATTAAGCATAAAGAATATGTCGTGGTTTGAAATAGCCATGGAGCCATGTGCAGCTTCTGAGGTGCTTCTTAGCGAAGGCGCAAAAAATAGCATTTGTTTAGTCGAACATAATGTTTTAATAAAAGAACGATTTAAAGATCAAAAAAATCTTGTCCTACTGCAGCATACTCCCTTGAGATCCTTATCGAATGAACTAATTCCTGAGCCATTAGACGGAATGATTATCGATACGCTAACTCCCCTAAATGAAGTTCTTCCATTTATCACTCCTTTCCTTCGCCCTAAGGGAATTGCTATTCTGATTATTAAGCCCCAAATTGAATTAGATAAGTCGAAACTTAACAAAATAGGAACGATAGCACAAAGTAAATACTTTCCTTTATTAAAGGAGCAGTGCATTGAACTTGCCTTGAGAAACCAGTTAGTTTTAAGCGATTATAAGTTGTCGCCGCTGCTTGGCGAAAATGGAAATAAAGAATTTATGGGCTTGTTTTTTAAAAAAGATAGTGTCTAAATCTAAGGGCTCTTTCGGCTACTGAGCTTGTCCAAGTATGCCCAATGAATTTGTATCACACCCTTTCAGGATTATGAACTATTGGACACATTATTCGATTGATACAAAAATCATTATTTACCTTAGATAAACTCTTTTGTCCGATATAAATCTGACCTTATATTCTTTGTCCTTTTGTCTTGATACAAAAGAACGAAAAAATCAAGTCGCTGATTATTCTTCTACGCCTAGGCGCAACACTCCACTCTCGCAATAAGACCGTTTCAGCGATCTCTGCGAGCTGCTTTACGGTGCCCTTATTTCAATTCGCTTCACTTTATCAGAATAAAAGGCGACAGAAAAAAAAAAAAAAAAACGAATTTATTTTTTTTAAATGAAAGCTTGCATAAGAGAGTGATTGTATTGAACTAAGACTTGGGATAAAGTGCCTCGCGGCCACTTTCGAGTTTTTTTGCTACTTTTTTCGCGGGCCTTCGAGAGCCTCAGTCGCCTCAAAAAAAAGTAGGGTAAGTAGCAGCGAAGCTAACAAGTCAAGGCCGAATACTTTCGCCGCGTCGTTCGCTAATATCAAACCCATTAAGGATTATCAACTATAGCACACATTAATCGATTGATAAAAAAATCATTAAGTCCAGCATCGCAAAGTAATATTAACCTTTAATCCGGGGATTATTTGATAGAACTTGAACAATTAACTATTTTTGCACACCTACTATCTTTCCACAAAGAAAAATATGACGATTGACAAACTATTTCATGCCATTACTGACATTGAGTTTCAATACAAACGATTCATCAAAACAAAAGAATTTGAAGATGAATCTCTTATGCGTTTTGATATCATATCGGCAGAAATTTGCCAGCAAATAATTAAAATGGCCTTAAATGATGCCATTACCGAGGAGGCAAAAAATCTAGGTAGGATAGATATTAATTATCTACCACAAGTAGGTTTTGGAAGAAAGGTGTTGAATGCTATTACCTTTGGTTACTCGACTAAAAAATACCTTCAAAAAGAACGGCTAAACTATTTGTATGGAGCAATTCATGCTCGCAATAGATTGTTTCAACTGGTTGAATTGCACTTGAAAGAAGAGTAAAAAAATCTAACGCTTTACAATAGAATGAGTGGTTTGAATGCCATTTTGTTCAATCGATAAAAAATAAAGTCCACTCTTCCAATCCGTAGTATTTACCGTATAGGAATTCGAATAAACGTTATCCGATATGATTGTACGACCTTGTAGATCTATTACTGAAAAGGCCATTTCAAGGTCTAATCCTGGTTCAATAATGAAATAGTCTTGGAAAGGGATTGGATATACTTTAGCGGAAATACTTTGCTCATTAATACCAACAAAGCAATTATTTGATGCGTCAAATGTTGGTGTAGCAGCCGCAAAAACTAAGCCGCCATCCGGACATCTTGCATAAGAAATATCGGTTGTTTGAAAACTAAATCCAACCGCATCGTACATCGTTAGTCCATTGCTAAAATAGATGCTCTCGCCCGTAGAACCGAGCTTAAAATTGGTATGCAAACCAACTTGATTGGTATCGTCATCTGCCCAAACAATTAAATAATCATTGGGAAGAATAATACTGCCAGCGGGAAACGACCATTTCATATAATTTGTAGCGTTATCAGATAAATAAAGTCCAGATAAATCAAAGGCGGTGCTTGTTGTATTGTATAACTCAATCCAATCATCACTTTCGCCATAATTATCAAAAGCTGTAGTGGAGTTAGAAGCCATGATTTCGTTTATCAATACATTTCCAACTTGAGGAATCGGAACGGATAAAGTCAAGGTATGGAACTCATGTTCTGCGCGTTGTGGACTAAATAATCCGGCCACATTATTATCAGCATAAATATAATACTCAAATACAGGTCCATCTGCTAAAACTTGGTATCCATAAACATGGTCTCCGGCTATGCCATCACCATGTGCCCCATCATCAAACATTAATACGCGATTAAATTTCAATGGATGAGAGGTCCGATAACCTATATAAACTTCTGTTTCGTTTGAACAAGTTGCCGTAATATAAAACGTAGAATTAATCGTAGGTGAAAGAACACTTGAAGCATAAGCTGTAATCACTGGGGCAACAAGTGAATAATTCGCATTGGTAGTTAAGTAAGAAATCCTGGCTGCCATGAGTTGTTGAATACCCGGAATTGTGCCACCACCTCCTCCTCCACTCGCTACTGAGGTGGTCAAAGAATTAGTAAATTGGGCAAAGGTGTAGAACTTATAAGGATCTGCTTGAACCGACGTATTAATGGTGGTGCGTAATGTGTTAGCGCTTGTTAAATAATCGCCAGATATAAAAATTTCTTGTACTATGGTTCGTAAATGCGCCATATACATGCGTTTATACATGGGATCACTTAGGATTTTCTTTATTAATGGATGAATCGAAGAAGTGCTATTGGACATAGGGTCTAGGGTTGTCGAAACGGTAGTTCCGGAACCAGTTCCACCTGGAAAACCGCCAAAACTCATGTTTAAATCCCAAACAGTAGTCACAAAACGATCATTGATGTCACGGTATAAATAATAATTTTGGCGAAATGCCCCGTTGTATGAATCTAAATTAACCAAGACGTTGTTATAGGCTAACATCCATATGGCGCGGTCAATGTCTAACTTTGTTTCTATTTGGGTGAAATTATTATTCAAGACAGTAATCATATCAACTAAGTCGGACCAACCATAAGTAGACTTTAACTCATAACCCTGAGCATAAGAAGCTGTATCGCTATTAATGTAATTTAAATCAGGGCTAATGGTACTTCCCGGACCAGCACCTCCAACGGGATTACATTTAAAAAAAGATCCGTTTGAGCTATAAAAATGCGCCGCATTAAAATCGTCTGAAATGTCCTCAGCGTTGGAATATAATCCACGCAATGAACCATTAACATATACGTTCGCGAAATTCGCTTTTGGACAATCCATGTACTGCTCTAAAATGGCGTAGGATAATACTTCTCGAATCATGGAAGGATCGCGGTAGCCATTTTGTAATTTGATGTCAACATAACCTAAATAATCTTGGGTCCCCTTAATGTAATCCAATTTGATATGAAATGGATTTTTATTATTAGTTGGATTGTAGGTACTGTTTCCTTTGTATTTAACCCCAACACTATCAAACGAAACCCCATTAATTCGAACAGAATCCGCCACAATATAGGATTCCGTTGTTGCCGCAGCATCTAATTGAGCATCCCAATTCGAAAAGGAGAAAAATACTTCGATATTTTGAATCACACTTCGATCGTAGAAGTTTTGAGAAATAGAATTAAATGATAGTAAAAGTGAGAAATAAATTAAGGTAGATTTCATAAAAGTAGAATTACTAATTAATAAAGCATTGAATAGATTGATTGTTTAGATGCTCAAATTTACAAAAACCTTCGAATTAGTTAATATTAATTTAACATTGGGTAATTTTTAGCCAAAATTAAAAGCAGTGATGAAACTATTAATGATTAAATTAAGATATTGACACGGTTTTTGTTCAAAATTACTGTCGAAATTAACCGCTACACTAAAATTATAGGACTACATTTGAAATCAAACAACATTATGATAAAAACATTCCTTGTCGCCATCCTTTCACTAAGCTTCGCTTGTGGATGCGCACAGTCACCTAAAAAAGAAAAAAGAGTTCAAGCTAAAACGAGCTATAATTTCGAATTAAAAGATTATCTATCCGATAATCAATCCCTAAATGATGAAGTTACTCGAATCTTTAACACACTCGACGATACGTCAATTGTTGCGCAATTAATTATGCCGGCGGTAGGGAAATATGGACAAACAAGAGCAACGATTGAAAAGCATATTTCGCAAAGAATTATAGGTGGAGTGCTCATGTTAAATGGAAGTAAGGAAGAGTTCACCACAATGATTAAAGATTTTGAAGCCACCAATAAACAACTTGGTGCCTTGCCTTTCTTATACAGTGCAGATGCAGAACCAAGTTTAGTGAATCGAAAGATTAGTGGATCCACGCCTGTAAAGAAGGCAGCCGAAATTATGTCTCTTGAAGAAGTTATTGCTACCACACTTTCAATAGCTAAAGACCTAAACGAAATAGGCATTAATTACAACTTTTCGCCTGTTGTGGATGTTGCAGGTAATGCAACTGTTGGTTATCGTGGCTTTGGCTCTAAACCCGACCAACTTATACCTTGGTCTTGGGCCTTCATTGAAAATACTCAAAAACAAAATATAATAGCTACTGCCAAACATTTCCCAGGTCATGGTTTGGTAAGTGGAGATACGCATCTTTCGCTGCAAAGTATCGACGGCGAACTGAAAGAAATAAAAAACTATCCCGCGTTAATTAGCAGTGGAGTTCTTTCTATTATGGTGGCGCACATTGCCGTTGTAAACAATGAAAAATATAATACCAACGGGCTACCTGCTACTTGTTCCGATAAAATCGTGAACCAACTCTTGAAAAAAGAGCTTGGATTCAAGGGTTTAATTGTGACAGATGCTATGAATATGGGCGGCGTAGTAAATGTGCCTCAAAGTGCGAGTAAATCAATCTCAGCTGGTTGTGATATTATTTTAATGCCAGTAGATGCTGCTAAGACACATAAGGAAATCTTGGAGTTATATAAAAACGATAAGGCTTTCAAAATGCGAGTGGATGAATCAGCGAAGAAAGTAATAAGAATGAAAATAGCCTTAGGACTAATTTCTAATTGATATACAAATCAATAAGGCCTTCTGGTGCTTTTATTTCAAGTATGCTATCTGTTCGTCTTACCCGATGAATTAATCCATCAAAGATCGGAATCAAAATTTCAAGGCCATTAAAATCAATCTTTAATAAGGGATTAGCGGAATGGTCAATTACCTCGATGATTACACCTATGTTTCCCTTTTTCATGTCTATAACTTGAAATCCAATGACCTCATGATCATAAAAGGAATCCTCACCTAAATCTGGCAATGACGTTTCTGGAATATAAATATTCTTTTTCAAGAGACGTTTGGCTGCGGCCTCATCGTCCACACCCTTAAATTTAACGGTAATAAATCCTTTATTTTTTAACTTAACATGTTCGATAAAAAATGGAGTTAAACAGGAATCAATATCTAGAACAAACATTGAACTTTCAAGGTATTCACTCGAATCAGTAACGTCTAAAAACAAAGAGACCTCACCTTTAAATCCGTGAAGTCTCGCTACTTGTCCTATATAAATACAATCTTCTTTTTGCATGCAATTATTCAGCGGCAGGTGCCTCTTCAGCACTTGGCTCGTCTGCTTCTGGCGCTTCTTCTGCAACTGTTTCTTCAGCAACAACTTCTTCTGCAACCGCCTCTTCAGCAACTACTTCTTCTGCAACCGCCTCTTCAGCAACAGCTTCTTCTGCTACAGCTTCTTCTGCTACAGCTTCTTCAGCAACTGCCTCTTCTGCAACAACTTCTTCAGCAACCGCTTCGTCTGAAACTGCTTCTTCTGAAACTACTTCTTCTGAAACCGCTTCGTCAGCAACTACTTCTTCTTCAATAACTGTATTCTTAGCTTCTATCATAGCCGCTTTAGCAATATTTGCTTCTACTTCGGCCTTCATTCTATTTGCCTTTTCTTTACTTGCTGATTTAGAAAGTGAATCTTTTTTACCTTCAATCTTTCCGTCTTTTTCTTGAAGCCATTGGGTAAATTTCGCTTCTGCTTGTTCTAATGTTAAAGCGCCTTTTGCTACTCCTTTTAATAAATGGTTCTTATGAAGAACACCTTTATAGGATAAAATAGCGCGAGCCGTTTCAGACATTTCAGCTCCTTTTTGAACCCAAGCTAATGTGTTATCGAAATTAATATCAATCACAGCAGGATTGGCTACTGGATTATACGTTCCTAATTTTTCAATGAATCTACCATCTCTTTTCGCTCTGCTATCTGCTGCTACTAAGTGAAAAAAAGCTTTTCCTTTTTTTCCGTGACGTTGAAGTCTAATTCGTGTTGCCATATTTTATTTTTTTTACAATTTGAGGTCCGAAACCTCGGTTTATAATTTATTTTAAGGGTGCAAAGATAGGTTATTTATTTTGGGTTTAAATACATTGAACCCTATTTTTAAGAAAAATAGTTAATTCCGATCTAATTTATAGGTGTATTGCACCATAAGACATCGAGGCTGTTCTATTTTTAAGGGCCGTAAAGAGTAACTGCGATTGAATATATTACTTGCAATCAAAGCGACTTTATGAGAAGGGCTAAAGGTGTATGAAAGGCGCGTATCAAAAATCCAATTACCGAAGCGATGTGCATTAAAATAGTCCATGTAACGAATGTTTTGCTTATCGCCTCCAGAATTGGCGGTGGTTTCCTCAAAATCTTTAATAATCGCATCCATATTGACAATCTTACTAAAATACTTCGCGCTCAAACCAAGCGAAAATTTAGAAAAAATCGTTGCTTCAGCATCAAATTTAAGATTATGTAAAAAGCGGTATTTTAATATTTGACTTGCCGAATCCATCGATGTTGTATTGTAGCTGTATTGACGATTAATATCATCAACAGCATAAACATAATCAGGATTGAGCGTCTTAGGAACGATATAATTGTAGCCCGTCAAAAAAGTGAGTTCGAAATTTTTAGAAAACTTCGCTGTACCTACAAATGAAACATCTATTCCAATCACACGCGAAGCCCCTGTATTAAGAAATTTGAATCCTGCAAAGGATGCTGGAGCATTAGCGACATCCCAAATACCAAACATATATTCAATCGTATTTTGATATTCCTGCCAAAAAGCTGCAGCATCTAAATACGCCAACATTTTTCCCAACTTAATCCCTTGCTTGAAACCAACTTCAGCATTCCAACTACTTTCGGGTAATAAATCTGGGTTAGGAAAAACCCCGAAATTACCAACACCTGTTTTTATAAATCGCTCGGTAATGGTTGGAAATCGGTATCCCTGTCCAAACGAAGCCCTAAGATATGATTCTTGGTAAATTTTTAGGTTGGCACCCGCTCTAAAAATTGGCTTAAAAGCAGTTACATTATTATTGAGCTGAAAATATTCTAAACGAGCACCTGCGGAAAGTGTCAGCAGCTTCTCAACCTTATGTTCAATTTGAGTGTAGGCCGATAAATTTAATAACTGGTTATTTGGCGATCCGGAACCCACATAAATGTTAGCGAACGAATTGGTAAATGTAGAGGTGATTCCTCCAATGAAATCGATGCCTTTTAATTGCGCATACGACTTTTGGAACATATAATCAGCGTAATAAGTGGTGGCTGAATTGGATTGATTGGCTGTGCGCTTATTGTCAGCATGTAAAATGCGTGTTCTTAAATAATGACGACCATCGGTTTCGGTTAGAAATTGTACAAATGGATCGAGGTTAAAAATAAACTGATCTTGCAAAAAGACTGCCCCAGGATAGGCTCGGTATAAGCCAGACGAATCATCTAACCAAGCAAATGACATATTACTTCTCGCTACCATGATATTCCCATTAACACCATAGTTTAATCCTTTGATTTTTTTGGAACGATACCTCAAATTAAAATTCAAACGTGCGCGCTGAGAAGCCATTTGTTTATCGGTAAAATTAGAGATGGTGTCAATGACATATTGTCCCGGTTTTGGAGCTCCAATATACCCATGATCATAATTTACATTAGCTCCCAAAACAACATCTAGGTTTCCTTTTTTTTCTGAATGCAAGACATTTACCCCTGAAATTAAGGGGACTCCTGTCCACCAAGCTGCCCCATCAATTGAAGGATTGGAATAAAATCCTGAATACAGATTCACTTTCGTTAATGGCTTTGCCTTAGGATAAGCTGTACGGATATGAATTGAACCAGACAAGGCAGAACTTCCAGATAATACGGAAGCAGCTCCTTTAATGACCTCAATTTGGCTAATATTCTCAACAGGAATAAATCCCCACTCAGGTCGACCAGCATCGCCAGAAAGCATCGGCATATCATCAACCATAACGGCTACCTTTGAACCTACGCCAAAAGTAAAGCCACTTCCACCTCTTATCTGTGGTTCACCATCCAAAATATTTAATCCAGGTGTTTGATCCAAAGCGGTTTCGATACTTCTTGTATTTTTATTTTCAATCAGCTCAGGCTTCAATACTACCATCGTGACAGTTTGTTCCTCTAAGGGCTTGTCAAATTTTCCAACACTAACCTTTACTTGCTCAAATTCCAACACAAAAGGCTCCAAGGTAATGTTATGCTTAAGAACTTGACCTTCAATGAGTAGAAAATTTGATGTATCTGATTTCATTCCAGAATACTTGCAAAGCAATTTGATATTACCAGCTGGTAAAGACAAGGAATAATTACCTTGATCATCGCTTACTGCACCAATCGTAATGTCTTTCTTATAAATGACAGATGCACCAACAATTATATTGCCCTTTGTATCCAACACTCTTCCTTCTATTGTTCCATTTTGTGCGAAACAAGAAAAGGAATAGAAAAAACTAAATAAGATGGAAAAACGAAAAACCATTAAAAATTAATCTACGATAAATTTAAGGGTACCGGCCTTACCCGAAAGTAATTGATAACGAGCGAAATGCACACCAGAATTAAGTTTAACGGACACGTTATTTTTCATAGCCCCTTCAAATTCTATTCCGCCAAGCACATTAACGATAGATAGTTGTCCGTCAATAATTTGGTCAGAAAAAAATTGTACACCAGAAGCATCAGAATAATTTACTGTTAATGCTAAGTCAGTATTAGTAGTAATTCCTGCACCCGAATTATAAATCAATTGGATGTCATCAATCAATACTTCGTCATTGGCAGCTCCACCACCTGGCGTTGAATTGGTAGCAAAGGTAACGAGTATGTATTCCGCTATCAGGCCAGGAGTGACAGTTGGTACAAAAGGAGCAGAAAATCGAGCCCAGGCCCCATTCGTAGGACTGTAGTTAAGAGCGGCATCAGCCAAAACATGCGGTTGAGATAAAGCATCTATTGGATCGCGCGTATCGTAAGCGTCGTGAACTATGGCATGCACTCTGGCCATTTGACTACCCGACCCTGCTTGGGTATATTTTGCCCAAAATACGATAGAATCAGGAATACTTGCACAAGTCTCAGAAAAGTTAGGATCTGCAATCGAGGAATAGTTATAGTTTGCTGCGTTTGCAGGTGTTGTACTTCCCATGTTGATGCGTCCGCAAGTCATGGTGCCATTGGCTGTAATTCCTAAAACGGAAGTCGACCAAATTCGTGCGCAATACATCCCTGAAGCCCCAGCTCTGATGCTAGTTGATTGTTCAAGTTGCTTATTCGCAAATCCAGAGAAATTTCCTGATCCTGTTTTAAATCCGTTCCAGTTATCTGGCTCTTCGGTGGGAGCACCCACGTTAGACCATAACTCGAGGTTACTATTACCAATTTGAGTTTGCCCAAAAAGAAAACCAATAAACAATGTAAACGCTAAGAAAGTAGTAATTTTGGTCATAATTTATAATTTAAGATTAAAACAAATATAAATAAAATACGATAGCTTGATCCAAAAATAAACTAAAAATGAACCTAATCTTATCTCTACTTTAGTAAAGTATTAAAAAATAAAATGATTTCAACCGAAAAATATCCGATAATGGAACACTTTTTCACCATTCAAGGTGAAGGAACCTATTCAGGCAGAGCAGCTTATTTCATTCGTATTGCAGGCTGTGATGTTGGCTGTGTTTGGTGCGATGTAAAAGAAAGTTGGGATAAAGACCAGCATACAACCATGACCATCAAAGAAATCATTGAAAAAGTTACTGAAAGCAAAACAGATTTTGTTGTCATTACTGGAGGCGAACCAGCGATGTATGACTTACGTCCATTGGTTGATCAATTGAAATCGCTGGGAATTACCATCGCGATAGAAACATCTGGTTGTTATCCGCTGCAAGGCGATGTAGACTGGTATTGTTTTTCACCAAAAAAGTTCAAGGCGCCCTGTGATGAAGCTTATTTGCGAGCTAATGAATTAAAAGTAATCATTAGCCATCCTTCCGATTTAGAATGGGCGAATAAGCATGCAGAAAAAGTATTGGATAGCTGCCACTTATTTCTTCAACCTGAATGGTCAAAGACTGAAAAATTACTACCTTTAATAATAAGTTATGTGAAGGGTAACCTGAAGTGGAAAATCTCGTTACAGACTCATAAATACATGAATATTCCATAAAGAAATCAATATGCTGAAAGTTACAATATTCCTTTTTTCGATTCTATTTATTCATCTTTCATCTTCAGCTCAATTTCGGTATTCAACAAAGAGTAAAAAAGCGATAAAGCTTTTGGTGGCTGCCCAAAAAGCACCTGGAGAGAGCTTAGATCCAAAAACAAGAGGTCCAAATTACAGAGAAGGCCTTTTTCTTTTAGAACAATCCTTAAAAAAAGACCCAAACTTTTGGGAAGCGCATATCCTTTCTGCTCAATTTAACGAAAGTTTAAATTTATATACACAGGCTATTTATCATTACGAATCTGCCTTAATAATTAATCCTGAGCATTCGATATATGGATCAACTCACTACCATTTAGCAGCACTGTTCTTGGCGGAAGGAGCATATGATAAGGCGTTGAAATACGCCAATATATTTCTGAAAAACGAAAATGCAGGTGAAGAATTTGTAAGAAATGCCAAAATAATGCAACAAAATGCTAATTTTGCGATTCTTGCCCTAAAAAACCCAAAGAGTTTTTTCCCAATAAACATTGGTGAAGGAATAAATACAGCAGATCCAGAATATTACCCAACCATCACAGTAGACGGAAAAACCTTGCTGTTTACAAGAAGAATAGCAGATAATCGTGTAAAAGGCTACCAAGAGCAAGAAGATTTTTTTGTCTCCAATTTGGGAAATGATAGTGTATGGAAAAAATCAACTCCCATGACAAGTAATGTAAATACAATAAATAATGAAGGTGCCCCTACCATTTCGGCAGATGGAAAGAGTTTAATCTTTGTAGCTTGCTCAGACGAAACTGGAACGTATTACGGCGAAAACAGGAGCGGTAAAGGCAGTTGCGATTTATTTTACACTAAAAAGCTTGGGAAGAGCTGGCTAAATCCCATTAATTTACCAGGTGGCGTAAATACATCGCATTGGGAATCACAACCTTCTTTGTCTGCTGACGGAAAAACACTCTATTTCATAAGAGGCATGCGTGGTAAAAACGCGAATGGCAATAGTGATATTTATGTCGCTTATTTGCAAAGCGATGGCAATTGGAGCAATTCACTTCGATTACCTGATTTCATTAATACACCATTTGCAGAAGAATCAGTTTGTATACATCCTGATGGTAAAACACTCTATTTTGCATCAAGGGGACATATTGGAATGGGAGGATCAGATTTGTTTGTAAGCAAAATGGATGCAAACGGTAATTGGGGAAAACCAATGAATCTAGGTTATCCAATCAATACCATGTATGATGAAAATTCATTACTCGTTTCTCCTACCGGTGATATTGCATTTTTTGCATCCGATAGAACCGGAGGCTATGGCGATTTAGATATTTATTACTTTGTGTTACCAGAAGAATATAGACCTACAAAAACCTTATATTTTGACGGGAATGTTTTTGATCAATTAAGCCGATTGCCATTACCAGGTCATTTTCAACTGACCGATATAGAAAGCGGCGAACTCGTAATTATTTCTGATGCCGATAAAGTAGATGGTTCTTTTATGGTTGCTTTACCCGTTAATAGAGAATATGCGATACAAGTCACTCAAAATGGTTATGCTCCCTATTCGCTTAATTTTAATTTAAAAATACCAGATGGATCAGATCATTATCATTTGGACATTCCGATGAATCCCTTAACAAGTTCAACAGAAAATGTACTCGCTAATGTATTTTTTGACTTAGGAAAAGCCACCTTGCGCAAAGAGTCTGCCATAGAATTAAAAAACTTAGGCGCTTTCTTGAAGCGAAACCCGAGCTTAAAAATTGAATTGGGTGGACATACCGATTCGAGAGGAAATGATACCGATAATATTTTGCTTTCTACTGAACGAGCAAAAACAGTGTATAATTACTTAATCACAAATGAAGGAATTGCAGCCAATCGACTAAGTTATAAAGGCTATGGTAAAACACAAGTCATTATCACCGATAAAACCATCGAATCCCTAAAATCACTAGAGGAAAAGGAATTAGCGCATCAAAAAAATAGACGAACAGTATATAAAATTATTAATTAATGCATTTATTAAGAGTTCTTCGCCCAATCAATTTAGCCATCATAGTTTTTACTATGTTGGGCGCAGCCTATTTTATTATATCAACGAACTCCTATCAATTCGTTCGTTTCCATGTAATCGATTTTAGTTTACTAATTTTCTCAACCATATTAATTGCAGCAGCAGGTAATATTATTAACGACTACTTTGATATAAAAGCAGATCGAATCAATAAGCCAGATTCATTAATTATTGGAAAATATATTAAAAAAAGGTGGGCTATTTTATTACACTGGATTTTTAATGGCGTAGCAGTAGCCATATCAATTTATTTAAGCGTAAAATATGAGTCACTTTGGTTTATATTTATACATGTTGTTAGTGGTAATTTACTTTGGTTTTATAGCCTTAAATTAAAAAAGAAAGTGATTAGTGGAAATATTGTCATCGCCATTATGACCGGAATAATACCACTCTTAACCGTTATCTTCTTCAAAGTAAGTAATGAATCAAACAGTGGATTTTCTCCATATCATGCTGATTCTTGGTCTGTTTTTATCAACTACAATCTAATTTATCTTGTCGCCATTTGCGCTTTTTTTCTAAACCTATCAAGAGAAATTATAAAAGATATTCAAGATATGAAGGGTGATAAAGAGATACAAGTGAAATCATTGCCTATGGTAATAGGCGAACACAAAGCGTATTGGCTAGCCGCTGCAGTAGCACAATTAAGTGGAATCTTTTGTCTCATTGCTTTTTTTTACTTTAAATCCACATTCACAAACGAACTAATCATCTGGGCAATTTTCTTCGTAAGCGCAGGAATAAATTCATTATTATTCCTATTTCCTTTTATTAAAAAATTAACTATTAAACATTGTAGCCTATTAATTAAGGTATCCCTTTTTATAGGCATTTGCGCACTCTATTTTTCTTAATGACGTGAAAATTATACTTGGCTCCCAATCGCCTCGAAGGCAAGAACTTTTGAGTGCACTCGGATTTGAATTCGAACTATTAATTCCCAATATCGATGAAGTTTATCCTCCCGATACACCTATTGATAGTGTTGCAGCCTACATTGCGAAAAAAAAAGCGGAAGCTTTAATAGGAAGAATAAATGAACATGCTATATTGATTTGTGCAGATACTGTTGTCGTTTTAGACGGTAAAATAATTGGGAAACCTGAAAATCATTCCGAAGCAAAAGAAATGCTTGAAGATCTATCAGGAAAAACACATAAGGTAATTACATCCTATTGCATTGTGAATAAAGACCAATACCATTGTAATTCAGTTGAAACACTCGTGACGTTTAACACATTAAAAGAAGATGAAATACACTATTATTTAGAAAACGGAAATCCTTACGATAAAGCGGGAGGCTATGGTATTCAGGATTGGATTGGCTGTATTGCCGTTCACAAAATCGTTGGCTCATACACCAACGTGATGGGCTTTCCAACGGCAGAAATTTTTAGTGAGCTTAAAAAGTTAGGCGCATAAAAAAAGGCGATTACTCGCCTTCTTTTATAAATATACTTGAGTGCTTATTGAACTACTTCAAACATCACCCTACGATTTTTAGCATCGCGCACTTCATTATCATCATCACTTTGAATCTCTAGGCTGCTTATAGTTGATCCGTTCGAGTCAACATCAATTCGGTCTTCAGTAATGCCTTGCTTAACAAAATAATTTTTAATGGCGTCAGCTCTCTGTCTTGCCATGTTGATTAACTCTTGATTTTGCTCCGCCACTTCGTCTTCTTTTTTATCATTATGACCTGTTATTTTAATTCGCATAGAAGGATTTTCATTCATGGCTGCAATAATATAATTGAAAGCCTCTTTACCAGATGGCGTATAAGATTTCTTACCAAATCCGAAATAAGCAACTTGCTCCTTAATTTTTTGATCAATTGTCATCTTATCAGTAAGGATAGGTGTTTTATCATAAATTAATGTTGAATAAACCTCCGCTACTTCTGCCGTATCTGCAGCATAACAATTACACTCTTCTTTGCTCTTAACTTCTTTAATTCGAACATTATCAATAAAGTAGTAAGAATGGGCAATTACCTCGTTTTCACTATCCTTAGGTTTTTTTTGAACTTCAACCTTCGTTTGATCATTCATTTCAAAATTCCCTATAATGACACAAGTCTCATCCCCTTTTGCTTCATACATAGCACATACTTTTTCCCATCCAAAAAATCCAGTATACACTTTATTCTTATAATTGGATAGCGTACGACCTGCTTCTCTAGCTATAATTCCTTCAATTTCTTGATCCGCATAATCTTTGGGACTAAACATCATTTGTATATTATTTGATGCATATTTTGAAGATTCACCTAAGGACACTGAAAATTCAACACAATACTTCATTCCCTTGGTCATTTTGATTTGGTCTTTACCGACCATAAATGGAATTGTGATATAGGAACGTTCTTTGGATAATTTACCTGGCTTGTACGTTACAATTCCAGCATAGCCATCTCCTCCGCCTATTAGGTTTTTATCAAATAAATTTTTATCGGTTTCTGATAATCGTTCAGTAGATGCAGCAATTGGCTCCTCTTTACCGTAAATATTTTGGCCAGTACAAAAATCACCCGGAGAATTTTTATTAAAAATATCTGCACCTATTGATGTTGGGGAACTAACGTTTTTTAACAATGCGATCTGCATTGGTTCAGAAATTGTGGCCTCTTCTTCAAATACTTCAAAAGTAAAATTCAAAAACGCTTTTGTTTTATCACCTTTACCATTACGCTGTTGCGCATTAAGGGAAAAACCTTGCAGGATAATCAAACTTATTGATAAAAATAATTTGATACTAGTAGCTTTAAATTTCATAATTTTTAACAGTTTTAATGAATACTTTCACCTTTTCAGGGTCAATATCAGGATAAACTCCGTGACCCAAATTTACAATATGTCTTTGACTTTTAAACGATTTCAACAAATTTATTGTCTCTTTTTCAATAATTTCATTTGGAGCATACAAAACACAGGGGTCTAAATTGCCTTGTAAAGTCTTTGATTCCCCTACTAATTCTCGTACTATTCCTATATCCATATTCCAATCAAGACCTATTGTAGTGCAGTGAATAGCACTAATTTCGGGCAAAGAAGCAACAGCACCTTTCGAAAAAACAGTAAAGGGAACATTCGGAAATGCTTCAACAATCATTTTAATATAGTTTAAACCAAAAATTTGGTATTGCTCTCTACCTAAAATACCCGCCCAAGAATCAAATAATTGCAGGGCATCGGCACCAGCTTCAAGTTGTAATTTGAGGTAGGTAATTGTAACCTCGGTTATCCGCCTTAACAATTCGTGTGCCACAGCAGGCTGGGTATATAATAACTTTCTTGATTCTGAAAACGTCTTGGATCCTTTTCCTTCTACCATATAACAAAGAATTGTCCATGGAGCACCTGCAAAACCTATTAAAGGAACTCTACCATTCAATTCTTTTTTGGTTATTTTTAGCGCTTCGAAAACATACGATAGCCTATCGGAAACGTCTATATTGACATCCAATAAATTTAATTGTTCCTTGGAACGTATTGTATTTTCAAACCAAGGTCCTTTTTGTTCCAACATTTGATACGGCAAGCCCATGGCTTCAGGTACAACTAGTATATCAGAAAAAATAATGGCCGCATCAACATCCAAATGATCAATTGGCTGAATAGTAACTTCTGCTGCCAATGCAGGTGTTTCAACTAATTCTTTAAATCCAGACAATGTGGCTCGAAGCGCCCTATATTCAGGTAAAATACGTCCTGCTTGACGCATTAACCAAACAGGATAGCGTTCAATTGCTTCTCCTCTTGCAGCACGCAGAAATAAATCATTTTTAAATTCCATTGTCTGCAAAGTTAAGGATTCGATTCAAAGGTTCAATTATTTATACTTATAATTCTTTACCACGAAATTGGCTTCTGCTTATTCAAAATGAGGAAATCATTTGCCTTACTAAAATGCTTAGAACCAAGAAAACCTCTATAAACCGAAAGAGGTGAAGGATGAGGCGCTTTTAGAATCAAATGATTGGATTGTTCAATCAATGGTATTTTTTGTTGTGCCTTTGCTCCCCAAAGCATAAAAGCAATAGGATTATCTTGTGAAGCAAGAACTTGAATGATGGCATCAGTAAATTGCTCCCATCCTATCCGCGCATGGCTATCTGGCTTTCCTTTTTCAACAGTAAGGATAGTATTTAGCAACAAAACCCCTTGTTTAGCCCATGCAGATAAATCACCATTTAGTGGAATTTCCTTCCCAATATCATTTTTCAATTCATGAAAAATATTTCTCAAACTCTTAGGAATACTAGCAGTAGGATGAACAGAAAAGCATAGACCATTTGCGACACTTTCCGTTGGATATGGATCTTGACCAAGAATAACAACCTTAACATTTTCTTTTGCAGTTAAATTAAAGGCAGAAAAAACTTGGTTTTTAGGCGGAAAAATTTCGAGTGGATTAGCTTGATATCGTGCCTCAATGGTTTCGCATAAGCCTTTAAAATAGACTTTCATTTCATCGTCAAGTACATCGAACCATTCTTTGTGGAGTAAATTATACACCTTGCTTTTTTAAAATCGAATCAATTGAAATTTTCAGACGATCAGCAGTATCGTGAAAAGAAGATAAATCGAGCTTTCGAACTTTTAGATACCGGTAACAATGTACCGCATGATTTTTCCATGCGTAGGCCATTAAGCTATAAAACCAAATAAAAAAGTAATAGGAAAAAGCAATTAAATATGCATAAACTGAACCTAGACAGGCAAAATAATGAGCAATTAAGAATATAAAAGGAATATTTACTAATCCAACTAGAGCCATAAGTATGATTAATTTAGAAGAACCCCAAAAGACTGGCCTCTTGAATACTTTTTCGACAAATCTTTTTACAAGTAAATACCATAAACCAGCATGAATTAGTCCTAGTAATGCAAAGGGTAAACTGACTAACATTATTAGCAAGCGTTTAGGAATACCCCAACTTTTAGTGGCATTAAGGTAACGTTCATTTTCAGAAATGTTTAAAGAATCTAAGCCATTAAAATATGAAGTGACTTCGGATTTAACTTGATGTAATTGTGTTAATTCTTCTTCTGATTTATCGTTTAATGAATTAGCTAACTGCCTTCCATACTGATAGCGTTCCTCTAAAGAATATGAATCATCATAACATAAAGGATCCATACCCCGCCTAGTTAACTTCATTGCACGATCGTGAAATTCCAACCATTCTTCCTTTTCAACATGGATAATATTATTTTTAATTTCGGCATCTAAGAGTGTCGTTAAAACTGCGATAGTTCGACTTGGATTTTCTTCGTAATCGCTTCGGTAGTCATTTAAGCATATGGGTTCGGCCGAATTAAGTAATAATTCACTTCTTGCCATATTTGGGTCAGTATAATTACATCCAATGGCAACTACATAAACTTTATGTTCCCAGTTCATTGCTTCTAAGGCAGAAAAACCAATACGAAAAGCTCCTTTTTTAATAGATTTAAGGCGTCGAATAAATACCTCATCAGTAAATCCTTCGCCAAAAATTAAAATATTTCCATTTTTTCGAATCAGTTCATTTGTCTTCAAAAATACCTGCCTATTTTTTTCACGAGTATCACCGCCATCTAATTGGCGATAAATAGGCAACATGTGTGCAGAGGTGAAAATTGGCATAAATAATGGCTTAAATACATCAGCTCTTGCCATAAAATGAACAACTCGCTTCCCATAAAGTGCAATTGCAAGGGGATCCATAAATGCTGCTGGATGATTACTCACATAAATGGTTCTACCTAAGCCTTTTCTTTTTACATTAAAAGTCCTAACCGTCTTAAAGTAAAGCCGCAAACCAAGATTAAATAATATCCAAAAGGATAAATAAACAAATTTCATATTCAAATGTAGCCAAAAACCATTAAAGCAAACATAAAAAAGCGCATCATTAAGGACATTGCTTTCAATTAACAATTACTATGGTAAAACTTTCTACCTATTATTATTTCGATAAGCTCGATATGAATAACTTAGTACTCAAGAAATTTGACAATGAAAACAATAGGTATATTTTGTGGTGGCTTTTCCTCCGAATATGACATTTCACTAAAAAGTGCCGATACGATTAAAAAACATATCCCTGCCTCTTACTCAAGCTATAAAATTATTGTTTCAAAAGGAAAATGGGAGGTCGAAATGGAACAAGAAAATGTGCCATTCAATCTAAATGATTGCAGTTTTTTTATCGGTGATACAAAAAAAATACTGGATGCAGCAATAGTTTATATTCATGGGGACCCTGGAGAAAATGGTAAAATACAAGCCATGCTTGAACTTCATGACATTCAATATATTAATTCAGGGCCTTTAGCCTCCGCATTATCTTTCGATAAATGGTATTGCAATCAATTTTTAAGCGCCTTTGACATTCCAGTAGCAAAATCATTATTTTTATCGAAGGTTGACCAATATAATCCGAGTGAAATAGCTGCCTCTTTGGGTCTACCACTATTTATAAAACCATCAGATTCTGGATCGTCGTATGGAATTTCGAAAGTTAAAACAATCGAAGAAATACCCAAGGCATTACAATTTTCTTTTAATGAAGGAAAAACTGTTGTTATTGAATCTTTTTTAGATGGGATAGAGGTTACATGCGGTGTTTATCGGTCAGTTCATGGGCTTGTTGCGCTTCCCTTAACTGAAATTGTTTCAGATAACGAGTTTTTTGATTTTGAGGCAAAATACCAAGGAAAGTCAAGCGAAATAACACCCGCTCGTATTCCGGAGAATCTTACGCTTGAGGTGCAATCCATGGCGAAAAAAATATATGAACTATTGCAACTAAAATCCATCGCTAGAATTGATTTTATGGTGGTAAATGATCGTCCTTATGTTATTGAAGTGAATACAACACCGGGATTTTCTGCAGCATCCATCGTTCCTCAAATGCTATCAGTGGCAGGCATTCCATTAAGTGACTTTTGGGCGGAAATTATTTCTGTTGAATTAGATTAATAATTCGCTAAGGCATTCAGTACCACCTCCATTTTATTTACTAATTGAGAAGTGGTACAAGAAAAATTATTAACACAAAAAGAAAAGGCTATTTTTTTTCCAGAAATTGTTTCTACATAACCACTGTAAGCCTTTGCTTTATCAAGTGAGCCACTTTTGGCAAATATTCTTCCTTCACCAACTTGCCCCTTACATAAATTTTTAATGGTTCCCGATACCCCGGCGATTGGTAACGTTGACTTAAAATCAGCATAATTGGGTGATTTATACATATATGATAATAAGTCACAAAAATGACTTGCAGAAATAGCATTTAAACGTGATAATCCACTACCATCATTAATTATCATCGTTGTAATATCAAGTTTTGGGGACCAATATTTTTTTAATTCATCAATACTAGCCTTGTTTGCACCATTTCCCTGCTTAACATAACCAACATAATTAAGCAATCCTTCAGCAAATAAATTCACGCTTTTATGATTTGTCCAATAAGCGACTTCACCAACATTTTTTCCTAAATGTGAAAAAATCAACTTGAAATTATCGGCATAATCGTTTTTTAATGTTGTTGTTAACAGTCGATAACCCTTCGCACATTTTGAAATAGTAATGCCTTTTAATAATAAAACGCTCGCCCATTCTTTTACCAACTGATATTCGGGGTCTGGCATACTTCCTTTTACTTCGAAACCTTTCTTATTAGCAGGAATTTTACCATTTGCTTTGCGCTCATAAGAAAATGGATCCCCAAATATATTGCATTCATCACCACTAGAAGAGGAAGCAAAAACAGAACAATCAAGTACTAAATTGTCTATTTTAGGATAAATACTCACTAGTTTGGCCTTGGTTCCAATTTTACCAGAATCAAAATATAATTTGAATAAATTATCATAAAAATTTATCCCGGCATGTGGCGCCCCAAAATAATTACCAAGGTCATTAGTTTTCCAACCGTTGGGCGCTCCATCGTAACCAAATGATGAACCATCAGCAATTAAATACCCATCAATTTGCTTAATTCCTTTTGAAATTATAGAATCAGTCCATTGATTTAGAAAATCAAATTCATGTCCTGCCGCATTGAAATATTTACTTCCCATTGAAACATCTCCAGCTCCTCTAATCCACACATTACCATGAAGAACTCCTTTTTCGTCAATGGGTCCATCCACATAGATACGAGTTAAGGGTGAATAGTTTTTACCCAGCACTTCGATCGCCGTTGCTGAAGCGAAAAGCTTGGTTGTTGAGGCGCAAATTAACCTTGAGTTTTCATTGTAATTAGCAACACTAATCCCTGACTCTAAATCCACAGCAAAAAAAGAGATGCTGCCATCCTTTAATAAAGGATCTTTAGTAAAATTTGTCAGCGCGTTTTGAGCCTGCTGCGCATTCAAATAAAGAGCGTATGATAAAAAGATGAATAATATGTACTTTTGCATGCCGTTATTTTTTTTGTGAAATTCGGAATTAAATAGGAAAATAATCAATAAAAAGTTGATTTATCAAAAATAATGGCCAAGAATAAAAAAATAAAAATTCTACGCATCATCAATCGATTTAATGTCGGTGGACCCATACACAATGCTGTTATGTTGAGCGCCTTTATGCCAGATGAATATGAAACCTTATTGGTAGGCGGACATCCTGAAGAAAATGAGGCTAGTTCCATTCATATTGCAGAAAAATACGGTATAAAACCGATGCTATTGGATGATATGAAACGTCAACCCAACTATATAAATGATAAAAAGGCATTAAAGCAGCTTAAAGAAATCATTTTAGCCTTTAAACCAGATATTGTTCATACGCATGCTTCAAAAGCAGGTGCATTAGGACGAAAAGCAGCCTTTGATTGTAAGGTGCCAATAATAGTTCATACTTTTCATGGTCACGTATTTCATTCCTATTTCAGCTGGTGGAAAACAAAATTATATCAAACAATTGAAAAGCGACTTGCAAAAAAAACAACAGGCATTATTGCAATCTCGGAGATTCAAAAAAATGAATTGTCGTTAAAATATAAGATTTGTAACCCTGAAAAAATCGAAATAATACAACTAGGATTTGATTTAAGGCCATTTAATGAAAATAAAACGGAGCATCGAAAGAAAACAAGAGCCTCTTTGGGATTACAAGATGCCGAAATAGCCGTAGCAATTATTGGCCGTTTGGCGCCCATAAAAAATCATGATATGTTTTTAGCGTGTATCAGTGCCGTACATAAAAAGACAACTAAAAAAGTAGTTTACTTTATTGTTGGAGGAGGAGAAGATTTTACAAGCATCGATGAAAAAGTGAGCGTTTTAAAAGCCAAGGGAATGGACATTAGAATGACCTCTTGGATAAAAGATATTGACATTTTTAATGCAGGCATGGATGTTATTTGTCTTACTTCAAAAAATGAAGGTACGCCGGTAAGTATTATTGAAGCACAGGCAGCGGGCATCCCATTTGTTGCGACTAATGTTGGGGGAATAAAAGATATTGTTTCCGAAAATAATACTGGCTATTTAATTGAATTAAATGATTATGAGGCATTCATCGAAAAATTACTACATTTAATCGAAAATGAAAATAAACGGCAAGAAATGTCACAAAAAGGTTGGTCTTTCGTAGAAGAAAAATTTCAATACAATACTTTAATTGCTAAAACTGACTCTTATTACAAATTGTTATTAAATCAAAAGAATATATGCGTTTAAATACAATTCTAAATCTCAGTATAATTAGCGTATTCTCATTGTTTCTTTTTACTGCTTGTTCAACCATGAATAGCACTGAAATGTTTCGCATATCAAAGAAAACCAACTTTACATATGATTCAATACCCTATGGCGCTATAGATGAGCACAAAATTAGTTTAGGCGATCGTTTTAGCTTTTCGTTTTCAACTAATAACGGAGAAAAAATATTAGTTGGTGCCACAGGTATTTCAAATTCAGCTAAAATAAACGAATCAAATACTACAAGCCAACTTCAAGATTATTTAGTTCAACAAGATGGAACCGTAGAATTGCCGATAGTAGGAACTATCAATGTAGCGGGCATGAGCACTCGAGCACTTGAGGATCAACTTGAAGCATCCCTTGCAAAAGACTATTTACTTCCATTTGTTCAAATAAGGTTAACTAACCAACGCGTAACGATTTTCCCTGGTAAAAATACAGCTCAAGTTATTACCTTGCAGAATACGAACACATCATTAATCGAAGTGATTGCCTTAGCAAATGGCATTCGTGATGACGGGCGTGCTGACTCCATCAAGTTAATACGAAAAAAAGATAATCAACGAATGATTTATAAAATTGATCTATCGACAATTGAAGGATTAAAATACGGCGAAATGTTAGTTCAAAGCAATGATTGTATTTATATTGATAGTAATCCTAGAGTTACCAGAGAAATTTTGAAAGAAATTGCACCATGGCTGAGTGTTTTTTCAAGTTCATTAGCTATTTACGCCATTTTTACCAAATAGATCGAACGAATGCCAATCAAACTACTCAACAAAGAATTTAATGCACTCATATTAAATAATGTTCTTCGAAAGCATTGGTATAAGCCAGTTGTATTAGTAGTTTTTGGGATAATTACTGCTTTTATTTATTTACGCTATTCCAAACAAACCTATGAGTCAAGCTCGATAATACAACTTGTAGAAGAGGACAAAGTAAAAGATGTTTTAGGGGATAAAGGAATCGTTCAAGCTTCAACAGATATATCAAAGGAGGTAGAATTTTTACGTTCAGACGTTCTTTTTGATGCTGTACTCGATAAATTAAACATGAATGTTAGTTTATTTTCTGAAGGAAAATTACTTACTAAAGACCTTTATGGAAGCGCACCGTTTTCAATCATTTTACATTCGCTCCGCGATTCTTCATTTTGCGGAAAAAGAATCGATCTATCTATAGATAGTGATGCCCTCTTGTTAACATATAAATGTAATGGAAAAATAATTAAAACGAAAGGACACATTAATGAAATGATAAAAACGAATCATTTTGAATTATCAATTGAGGCGAATAGCGAAAAAGAAGTGTTTGAAATAATCAAAAATAACAATCTGTATTTTAAATTCAACAATCAAAAAATATTGAGAGATGAAATGAAAAGCGGATTAAATATTGAGCAACTAGATCCAAATGCAAAAACAATAAAGATTTCCTTTTCAAATAATAATCCCATAATATGCTACAACGTTGTCGAGAATTTAATCAATTCTTATATAAATTTTGACAAGATAAATAAGCAGACAAAAACAAATCAAACCATTTTTTTTATCAATCAACAATTAGATTCATTATCAAGAATATTAGAAGGTTCTCAAGATAGCCTCAGTAATTTTCAGCAAAATGAAAAAATATCGAATCCAGAAAGAGTGGAAACTCAACTGTCAAATGAAATTAATGAATTAACGCTTAGTTTATTAGAAATTAATCGAGAAATTTCAATTTTAGTAATGATTAAAAACAAAATAAGCGTCGATCCAAATCGCTTAGAAGTTTATCGTTTAATTCCCGAAATGGCTGGAAAGAAAAGTTTTGAAGCTAACCTAATAAGGCAAGTAGAAGAACTAAATCAATTACTTGAGGCTCAAGAAGATTTATTGCGAGAGGTGACAAAGGATAATAATCAAAATAAAGTATTAAATGAACGCATTAAAAACAGGATTCTAACCATTAAACAAGGTGTTAATATTATTGATGACCGTCTGAAAAAGGACAGAGAAATCATTCAAGCGAGAATGAACGAACTGGAATCTACCTATTTTGATTTACCCGATAAAAAAATGGAGTTCGATCGCTTAAAATACATGCAAGAATTAAATAATAGATATTTTACCTTATTCACTGAAAAAAAGATAGAATACGAGTTGTCTAATGCAGGTTACTCTTCTTCAAACAGAATTTTAAATGCCCCAACTATCCCAATTGAAGCAATATATCCAAATAACAGACTGACCTATTTCCTTTTAGGCTTTTTGGGTTTACTTCTTGGACTTGGAACCATTATTTTTAAATACCTCACTTACAACGAAATAACAAGTATTCAAGATCTCCAAGCCTTATTGCCGAACGAAACAAATATACTTGGATCAGTACCAGTTCATAGAAAAAAGATGAATCACTCTCAAATTGTTGTAAGCGAAACATCAAAGTCTCGTTTGGCCGAATCAATTAGAAATATTCGTTCCAACATGAGTTTTGTTAATAAAGATGCAAAAATAATTGCGGTATCCTCATCAGTTTCGGGAGAAGGAAAAACATTTATCATCTTAAATCTTGCCGGTCTTATTGCAGCGAGTGGAAAGAAAACATTAATTATTGACCTTGATTTAAGGAAGCCAAAAGTTCACCATGGATTTAATGTTGAAAATACGAATGGGATGAGTAATTATATTTCTGGCTTATCTACCTTCGATGACGTTATTAAACATTCCGATTTTGCTAATTTAGATTTTATTACTTCCGGCTTAATCCCACCAAACCCCTCCGAATTAATTCAAAGTAACGCGTTTAAAACTATTCTCAGCGATTTAAAAGAACGCTATGACATCATCCTTATTGATAATCCTCCAGTCGGCATCGTTTCAGATGGAATTCATGTTCTTGCACAAGCGGATATTCCTATCTACGTCTTTAAAGCTAATTATTCAAAACGCATTTTTGCAGAGCGTGTAGAAGAATTGTTTAAAGTTCAAAAAATACAAAAGCTTAATGTTATTTTAAACGGTGTTGAAAATAGTAATTCCATATATGGATATGGTTATCAATATTCCTACACAGATTCAGGGTATTATACAGAAGATGAAGAAAGCGGTTTTTTTCTTTTTAATTGGATAAATAAAATAAAAAAGAAGTGGAAGAAATAAAAACAACTATTGATGATTTAATACTAATTAAACCCTCCGTTTATAGAGATGAGCGCGGTGAGTTTTTAGAGTCGTATAATGATATAAAATATCCGCCGCTAATTAAGGAATCCCATTTTTCACAAGACAATCTATCTAAATCACATAAGCATGTTTTAAGAGGCTTGCACTTCCAATTACCGCCCTACGCGCAAGGTAAATTAGTCCAAGTATTAAGAGGTTGTGTTCTTGATGTCGCAGTAGACCTAAGAAAAAATAGCTCAACATTTGGAAAGCACTTTAGCGTCGAACTAAATGAAGATAATAAATTACAATTATGGATTCCAGTGGGCTTTGCGCATGGATTTATAGCAAAAGAAGCGGGTACTATTTTCTCTTATAAGTGCAGCAATAGTTATTCTCCCTCTCACGAAATGACATTACTGTGGAATGATTCTGAGCTAAATATTGATTGGGGATTTGAATCGCCAATCGTATCTTCAAAAGACCGCGATGGGATATTATTTAAAGATTTTAAGAGTCCATTTTAAGGTATGACGATACTCTATCATTATTTAATTTTCTGTGCAACAGGACTAATTTGTTCACTTATTTTCAATCGCCTCCTGATCAATTTTTCAGCTTCCTTAGGGATACGAAATAAAAATGATATTACTGTGCGCTGGAGTAACCAATCTAGGCCATCATTAGGCGGGATAAGCTTGTTTTTAAGCTTTTTAGGCTTTGTAATTTTATATCTCTTTCTTAATCCATCCATTAATTTATTCAGCCAAATTGACTTTACGGGACTCTTTATCGCTGCTGGCCTTGCCTTTATGATGGGGCTTTTCGATGATGCATACAACACCCGCCCACTTATTAAATTAAGTATTCAAATCTGCTGCGGCCTTATTCTTTCCTATACTGGTAGCATGATCGAAATTACTGCCTATCCCCTACTTAATATAACTATTACATCGTTATGGGTCGTCCTATTAATGAATTCATTAAATCTACTAGATAATATGGATGGAATAACTGGTATAACCACTATTTTTATATTGATTGCTTGTTTATCAGTGAACCTTCTCCTTGGTATTGACAGCAACCAATTATGGAACTTAATGCTTCTTTCAGTAATTGGATCGCTAATTGGATTTTTAGTTTTTAATCATCCACCAGCAAAACTCTTTATGGGTGATTCAGGAAGTCAATATCTAGGTTTAATAGTCGCTTTTTTTTCCATTAAATTTATTTTTGGTGCTAACAGTATCGCTAATGCAATTCCTTTATGGCAAGTAATTATAGGTTTAACGGTATGTTTTAGCGCTCCATTCATTGATACGTTTACAGTTATCTTTAATCGGATTAAACGCAAGAGTTCTCCATTCATTGGGGGCAAAGACCACACTACGCACCATCTTGTATATATAGGCTACAGTGAAAAAAAAGTTTTTTATTGCTTTACACTAATTGGATTAATTTCCGCTTTAATAACATTTTTATTATTTTGGCAGGCAAGAAGTACTATGAATTGGTTCAGTTTTGTAGCTCTTGCTTGGTTTTTATTTGCCTTCTATTTTCTGTATAAAAATACCCTCATTAAAAGTCAAAATAAATGAAACCATACATCATTTTATTACTTTCCATTTTAATGTTTGGGTGTAAAGACGAAAGAAGCCAACAAAAAGAAGTAAGCCAAATTTCCAAACAAAATCAGTTACCAAAGCTGCCATTAAAAATGACGCTTTTTGGAGAGACCATAGATTTGCAAGATGAAGATATTCGCGAACGCTTAGATAATGAATTGATTGTTAATTCATACTTTCATAGTGCTACCACTCTTATTATCAAAAGATCAAATCGGTATTTTCCGAACATTGAAAAATTATTAAAAGGAGAAAAAATACACGATGATTTTAAATATTTGAGTGTCATTGAAAGTAATTTAACACAAGCTAGAAGTCCAGCAGGCGCATTAGGATTTTGGCAATTTATGCCCCAGACAGCAAGTGAATATAATTTAGTGATCAATGCTGAAATTGACGAACGCCTTGATGTTCACAAAAGCACCCTAGCTGCCTGTGCTTATTTAAGAAGATCGCATGCTGAATTTAAGGACTGGGTCTTAGCTGCAGCATCTTACAACAGAGGTATGGGCGGGATTCGTTCCGATATGAGAAATCAATATGCAACAAATTATTTTGATGTCGAAATGAACAATGAAACTGCGCGATATGTTTTTAGGATTATGGCAATGAAGCTCATACTAGAAAATCCTAAGGCATATGGATTCAATATTAATTCTAGTGATCTATATCCTGAACGAAAGACATACCCTTTGGTGATTAACTATCCAATTAAAGATTTAGCGCTATGGGCAAAAAACAAGGGTGTCAACCTTAAAATTTTGCGAAAATTAAATCCCTGGTTAATTGGAAATTCGCTAACTATTCGACCATTAAATTATACAATTGACCTTCCAATACCTAGCTATAATCTGAAAAATTACCTCGATTACAAAAAATGAAGATAGAAAAGATTGAATCAGGACATATATCTATTTTCGGAGCGAAAGAGCATAACCTAAAAAACATAGACTTAAAAATCCCTAGAAATCAGTTGACCGTTTTCACAGGTTTGAGTGGCAGTGGTAAATCTTCTCTTGCTTTCGACACTATTTTTGCTGAAGGCCAACGGCGATATATCGAAACATTCTCTTCCTATGTTCGCCAGTTTATCGGTAACTTAGAAAGACCCGAAGTAGATAAAATTGATGGCTTAAGTCCGGTTATTGCCATCGAACAGAAAACTGTTTCACGCTCGCCCAGATCAACTGTTGGAACAATTACAGAGCTCTATGATTTCTTTAGACTCCTATATGCAAGGGCGTCAACAGCTTATTCTCTTCATAGTGGGGAAAAAATGGTAAACTATTCAGAGGAAGAAATTACTGAAATCATACTCACAACCTACGCTGGAAAAAAAGTTGCCTTATTAGCACCAAAAGTTAGAGGTCGTAAAGGTCATTACAGAGAACTATTTGAGCAGATCCTGAGAATCGGCTATACAAAAGTTAGAGTTGATGGCGAAGTTCAAGATATTACCAAAGGCATGCGCCTAGATCGCTATAAAAATCATGATATTGAGATGGTTATTGATCGAATAGTTGTTGAACAAAAAGATAGAAAACGCCTAAATGACGCTGTTCAGATTTGCCTAAAACATGGCGATGCGAACATGATGGTACTCGACATGGAAACGAATAAAAGTCACTATTTTAGTCGCTCTCTGATGTGTCCCACAAGCGGAATTAGTTATCCTGAACCTGAACCCAATTTATTTTCTTTTAATTCTCCATACGGAGCTTGTCAAGTTTGCAGTGGATTAGGAGATGTAAGTGTTGCATCAATGGAAAAAATCATCCCCGATCCATCAAAATCAATACGAAAAGGTGGATTAGCTCCTCTAGGGGAATACAAAAAAAGCTGGATTTTTGATAAAATTGAGGAACTTGTTATTGCCAACGGATATAATATTGCTACTCCGCTTGCAGAATATGATGAAGAGCTTGTGAAATTGATTTTGTATGGTAATGAAGATATGGAGCTAATAAGTGGTGATAATACCGCTCGATTTGAAGGAATTATCAACTTTATTTCTAGACATGCTGAAGATAGTACTGCTGGTATACAGCGATGGGCACAAGGATTTATGAATAAAAAAACATGTGATTCTTGCTCAGGTTACCGACTTAGAAAAGAAGCGCTACATTTTAAAATTGGACAGCTACACATTGGACAAATTTCCAATATGGATTTAAGTGAATTATCAAAATGGCTAACAGAAATTGAAAGTCACTTGACCAACGATCAATCCATTATTGCCTATGAAATCATTAAAGAAATTCGTTCTCGCTTACACTTTATCTTAGAGGTTGGACTTGAGTACCTCACCTTAAATCGCTCTTCCAAAGGTCTTTCCGGTGGTGAAGCGCAACGCATACGCCTTGCCACGCAAATTGGAACTGAATTGATCAACGTTTTATACATTCTCGATGAACCCTCCATTGGATTGCACCAGCGCGACAATCAAAAACTAATTGCATCCTTAAAGAAACTAAGGGATGCTGGCAATACGGTATTAGTGGTGGAACACGATAGAGAAATGATGGAGGAAGCAGACTTTGTGGTAGATATTGGTCCGGGCGCAGGGATTTATGGGGGAGAAATTATGTATGCTGGCAATTATGCAGGATTATTAAAAACCGGAAGCTTAACGGCAGCCTATCTAAATGGGGATAAGAAAATTAGCATGCCTAGTCAACGCCGAAAAGGAAATGGAAAAAAAATCACCTTGAAAAAAGCAAGTGGCCACAACCTAAAAAATGTTGATCTAATCTTACCTTTAGGAACCTTCACTTGCATAACAGGCGTATCGGGAAGCGGCAAATCCTCCTTGATAAGCCATACCCTTTATCCCATTTTGCTAAAACACATTTACAAAGGCGTTCGTGAACCGCTTCCCTATAAAAGTATTGAAGGACTTGAGCACATTGATAAAGTAATTGATATTGACCAAAGTCCAATTGGCAGAACACCTCGTTCAAATCCGGTAACCTACACTAAAGTATTTGATGAAATACGAAGTTTGTTTGCGTCCTTACCAGAAGCACAAATTAGAGGGTACAAACCAGGGCGATTTTCTTTCAATGTTGCTGGAGGGAAATGTGAAACCTGCAACGGTGGTGGAATGCGCTTAATTGAGATGAATTTTTTGCCCGATGTTTATGTGAAGTGTGAAACCTGTAATGGACAACGCTACAACAAAGAAACCATCGAAATAAAATACAAAGGGAAATCAATTGCGGATGTATTAAACATGAACATTTCCGAAGCGGTAGTATTTTTTGAACACCTGCCAAAAATTTATCGTGTTTTAGAAACCTTGAATAGCGTGGGACTAGGATATGTAACACTTGGACAATCATCCACTACCCTTTCGGGAGGCGAAGCACAACGCATAAAATTAGCAAGTGAATTAACAAAGAAAGGGACTGGTAAAACCATTTATTTACTCGACGAACCTTCAACAGGATTGCATTTTGAAGACATTGAATTACTCTTAACTGTTTTGCAACGATTAGTTGACGAAGGAAATACCGTAGTCGTGATTGAACATAATCTTGATATCATTAAAACAGCCGATTATATTATTGATTTAGGTCCGGAAGGCGGCAGTGGTGGCGGTAGCATTTGCTGCATGGGAACGCCCGAAGAACTTGTTAAACTGCATGCCTTAAGCTCTTATACAGCTAAGTACTTGAAGCAAGAAATGATGAAATGAAAAATTATTTCGTTAAAACTTAAAATTGTTTAAGCTTAGATTGAAAATTGAATTAATTTTACAATCTATTAAAAAAAATAAAATCAAATACAATGGCAGTAGAAATAACAGATTTAAATTTTGATGAGTTGGTAATGAATTCAACTCAACCCGTAGTCGTAGATTTTTGGGCGGAATGGTGTGGCCCATGTAGATTAATTGGACCTGTAATAGAAGAACTTTCCAAAGAATATGAAGGAAGAGCCATTGTTGGAAAAGTGGATGTAGATGCTAATTCAGAAGTTTCCGCAAAATTTAATGTTAGAAGTATACCAACCGTTTTGTTTATACAAAATGGAGTTGTCGTAGATAAATCTGTAGGTGCTGTTCCAAAAGCGACTCTTGCTGAAAAGCTAAACGCCCTATTGTCATAACCTATTGAGCCGCTAAGCGGCTTTTTTTTTAAACTCAGAATGGATAATTTTTTTCGCAGGTTAAAAATTTATGGAATTGGTTTTGGCATTGGTTTAATTTGTGTCTTTTTATTTTTTCGTAATAGAGGATGCAACTGGCTTCCGGAAAACAGAGTGAAATCAGCTTTCATTGAACGCGTAATTGTTGTGCATGAGGAAGAAATGCCTTCTTTTAAAGCGCTTGCATTGAATGAAAATCAACTTAACGATTTGATACAAAACTCATCTATTTCCTTTACCGAAAGTAAAAAGAAAGGAGAACCTAAAGCCTATCAATTAACAGGGGCCTTACCCAACGGTAAATCTCTCCGTTTCATTTTAACTCTTCCTGACCGAAGTGTTATTAGCGAAATGAAGATCAATGCTACAGCAACTGAAAAAGTTAAAAATTCAATAACAGGAAAAGGTTACCCAGTCTTGTTTCCAAACAATAAAGAACTTTTCGATTTGGGAACTGATAAAAACATTCTGACAAAGCTAAACTCCGTTGGAATAGTAAAAAGCGAGCAATTGTTAAAAATGATCAAAGAAATTGGCTACATAGATTATTCAAAATCAACATTTGATAGTGAAAAATCATCACATTGCTGGGTTATCGAAAAACCGTCTGCTGCCTTTTCAATGCAAACAACTTGGTACAAAGATAAAATCACCCTTAAATCAGTTGAATTAGCTAATTCAGAAGAAAATCCAAGCAACTAATCACCTTATCATGTTAATAAATTAATCACCTTAAGGAAGGCTGTCAAGCATTATATAATTATATTTGATGAATGGAATTTTCGGCCGAACAAATCGCAGAGATCCTCAAGGGGAAAATAATTGGTGAACCAACAATTACGGTTAATGGTTTAGCAAAAATTGAAGAAGGTCGAACAGGAACGCTTTCCTTCTTATCGAATCCCAAATACGAAAACTATATTTATACCACAGCATCTAGTATTTGTATTGTTAACGACTCCTTTATACCAAGTAAACCACTTCCCAAAACACTTACCTTAATTAAAGTGGAAGATGCCTATGCTTGTTTTGCTAAACTCTTAGAAGTATATAGTAACCTAAGCAAAAAGCAAGCTGTAATTGAGCAACCGACATTTGTAGACGAAAGCGCAAAAATTGCTACCGGCGTTTACTTAGGAGCATTTACTTATGTTGGGAAAAACGTGGAAATTGGCGAAAACTGTAGCATATACCCTAACACATACCTTGGTGACAATGTAAAAATTGGGAAGCAAACAACCCTCTATTCAGGTGTAAGTATCTATGACGCTTGTACAATTGGAGAAAATTGCATACTTCATGCAGGTGTTGTTGTTGGATCTGATGGATTCGGTTTTGCACCCGATGAGCATGGCGTTTATCAAAAAATACCTCAAATCGGTAACGTAATCATTGAAGACAATGTGGAGATTGGAGCAAATTCTACCATTGACAGGGCCACTATGGGCTCGACCATTATCCGTAAAGGTGTCAAAATAGATAATCTATGTCAAGTAGCACACAATGTAGAAATTGGTGAAAATACAGCCATGGCAGCCCAAGTTGGTATTGCAGGTTCGGCAAAAATTGGCAAGCGAGTAATGATTGGCGGTCAGGCTGGTATTAGTGGACATCTTGAAATTGCTGATGAAACAAAAATTGTTGCGCAATCCGGTGTTCCTTCCAGTGTGAAGAAAGCCATAACCTTAATGGGTTCACCTAGCTTTCCAATAGATGATTTTAAACGGTCTTTTATTGGCTTTAGAAAACTGCCTCAACTGATGAATAGAATTAGTGAATTAGAGGCGAAATTGGAAGCCCTTACGTCAAAAAATAAATAGCATGATAGAAAAACAATGCACCTTACTTTCTCCCGTAATTTTCAAAGGCATAGGCCTACATTCAGGGGAATTAGTTAGCATGGAAATTTGCCCTGCACCAGGAAATCATGGGTATGTATTTCAACGAGTTGATTTACCGGGAGAACCGACAATTAAAGCAGATGTTGATTTAGTTGTTGCAACTGATAGAGGCACGACCTTAGCTTCAAATGGCGCAAAAGTATTTACCACCGAACATATATTAGCCGCTTTATGTGGCTGTCAAATTGATAACGCACTAATTAAATTAAATGCCCCAGAAGTTCCAATTATGGACGGAAGTTCTAAATTGTTTGTGGAAGGATTTTTAGCTACAGGGAAAATAGAACAAGATGAAGAACGTGAATATTTTGAATTGGCAGAAAATATACCTTGGGAAGATGTCGATAAAGGGATTGAATTTTTAGCCATTCCAGATAAAAATTATCGAGTAACCGTTATGGTTGATTACAACTCTCCAGTACTAGGAACCCAACATGCTAGCATGTATCACCTTGGTGAATTCAATACGGAAATTGCTCCTTGTAGAACCTTTGTCTTTTTAAGGGAGCTAGAGTATTTAGCAAGCAATAACTTGATAAAAGGAGGAGATTTAGATAATGCCATTGTCTTGGTCGATAAAATGGATATTGATCAAACTGAACTTGATCGTCTAGCTAAGCTGCTTGGAAAAGAAGAATTAAAAATATCGATACAAGGGCTAGGTGTTTTAAACAGCATTAAACTTCAGTATGAAAATGAACCTGCAAGACATAAATTATTGGATATTGTGGGTGATTTAGCATTAGTTGGCAAGCCGATAAAAGCGCATATTCTAGCGGCTAGACCTGGTCATGCTGGCAATGTTCGCTTTGCTAAAGTGTTGAAAGACCAAATTAAAAAACAACAAACAAAAGCTAGATTCTTTGATCTAAGCTTACCTCCCTTGTATGACATCGTGGCAATTGAAAAAATGCTGCCGCACCGATTTCCTTTTTTAATGGTTGATAAAATCATGTCGATTAATGAAACAACAATTATTGGGGTTAAAAATATCACCATGAATGAACCCATATTTACGGGTCATTTTCCCGGAAATCCAGTTTTTCCTGGTGTACTTCAGATTGAGGCAATGGCTCAGACAGGAGGTATTTTTGCCCTTAGCAAAGTAGAAGATCCGCATTTATATACAACTTACTTTATGAAAATAGATAAGGTGAAATTTAAGCAGAAGGTCGTTCCAGGTGATACTCTTGTGTTTGAGCTGAATCTTATGTCACCGATTCGAAGAGGATTGGTTGAAATGAAAGGCTTAGCCTATGTAAATGGAGAGGTAGTTATGGAAGCTGAAATGCTCGCGCTTGTTACCAAAGACAAAGAATAAATGAAAAGTCCACTCGCAGTTATTTCACCAAATGCTCAATTGCACGATAGCGTTGAGGTTGGTCCGTTTACTACAATACAAGATAATGTGATTATCGGTGAAGGAACGAAAATTCACTCCAATGTTTCAATCTATTCAGGGACTAAAATAGGAAGTTATTGCGAAATTTTTCCAGGTGCCGTCATTGGTGTGATTCCCCAAGACCTCAAATTTGAAGGTGAAGACACCACCGTTGAGATTGGAAATAACACTGTGATTCGAGAATGTGTTACGATTCATAGAGCCACTAAGGATAAATGGAAGACAAGCATCGGAAATAATTGCTTGCTTATGACCTACGTTCATGTTGCACATGATTGCCAAATTGGGAACAATGTTATTCTCGCAAGTTATACAGGACTTTCAGGACACGTTACTATAGATGATTTTGCTATTCTAGAAGGAAAAGTTGCTGCACAGCAATTTGTACATATCGGTCGCCATGCTTTTATTGGCGGAGCGTCCTTGATCCGAAAAGACGTACCTCCGTTTATTAAAGCAGCCCGTGAACCCTTGACCTTTGCCGGTGTTAATTCTGTTGGGCTGCGTCGAAGAGGATTCACAGATGAAGAAGTTCGAAGCATTGAAGATATATACCGAATAATTTATATTCAAAATAGTAATGTTTCCAAAGCCTTACAACTCATAAAAGATACGGTTGCTGACTCTATTTTGCGAAATGAAATCATTGATTTCATAGAAAAATCTAATAAAGGCGTAATACGTGGTATGATTTAACATGTTTAGTAAGGGGGAAATTGTTGAGTTACTTATTACCGCATACGGGTTCGGCGGAAGGGGTATTGCTAAGGTACCTATTGAAGATTCTCATTTCGTAGTTTTTGTTGATAATACATTTCCAGGGCAACTTGTACGCGCGAAAATTGATGTTAAACGTAAAAATCACGCGGAAGGAAAACTACTTGAGGTTCTTACCCGATCTGTCGATGAAAAAGTATCAGATTTTCAAGAAATTTCTGGAGGACCCTATATTTACGTGCCGCCTCAGCTTCAAGAAAAAGTAAAAGAAGCTGCTACACTTGATACCTTTTCTCGAATTTCTGGGTGTAAAAATATACATGAGAAATACGATGGATTTATCGCTTCTCCCCACCACTACTTTTATAGAAATAAAATGGAATACAGTTTTTCTTCCATCGAGCATTGTGTGTTAACAGGAGAAGAAAAAGACGACGCCTTTGCACTTGGGTTTAAACGTAGAGGCACTTGGTGGAAAGTAGAAAGCCTAAATAAACCCAGCGGATTATTCGATGAAGAATGGGAAAGTAAGTTAATTGCCATCCGAGAATTTCTTCATAAAACAAACTTGCCAGCTTGGCATCCTCCGAAAAAAGAAGGGTTTTTTAGGCATATTGTGATTCGGAAATCATTTCAATCTAATCTGCTGTTAGTCAACCTTGTAAGCTCGTCAATGGGCTTAAGTAAATTTGATCGCAAAGCTTTTGTTGCTTTTATCATTGCTCAATTTGGAGATAGAATAGCTGGAATACAGCATACCATTAATGACAATGTCGCTGATCGTGCAAAGATGGAAAATGGTGAAACAAAACTGCTCTACGGAAAAGCTGTCATTGAAGAGACCATCAACAACCTTCGATTTGAAATAAGCATGGAGAGTTTTTTTCAAACCAATCCTCTTTGTGCTGAATTACTTTATAAGCGAGCCATTGATTATTTAGGTTTGGAAGACATAAGCTCAAATAGTGTCGTGTTGGATTTATTCTGTGGAACAGGAACGATTGCCCAACTTATCGCAAAACGCAACCAATCGCTCACCATTATAGGCGTGGACATTGTAGAAGAAGCCATTAAAGATGCTCGGCGAAATGCTGCCATTAATGGCTTACATTCTATCCAATTTATCCCCTTAGATGTGGGGAAATTCTTAAAGGAACATCCCGATTTAGAAGGAAAAATTGCCGCCTTAATTTTAGACCCTCCAAGAGCAGGAATAGCGCCTAAAACCTTACAAAAAGTAATTAATTTAGGCGCAAAAGTAATTGTGTATATTTCCTGCAATCCATCGACTCAAGCACGTGATGCCTCTTTACTCATCGATGCAGGATATAGCATCGAAAATTACAGCTTAGTAGACCAATTTCCGCATACAGGACATATTGAATCAATCGCTAAATTTGTAAAAAAATGAAGGTTGAATTAATTTCAATTGGCGATGAATTACTCATCGGACAAACCATAAATACAAATGCGGCGTGGTTGGGGCAGACCTTAAGTAACTTTGGCGCAAGAATAACAAAAACAACCACTATTTCTGATCAAGCATCTGAAATAATAAGCGCCTTAAATAACGTTTCGAACGATACAGATTGCGTGATAATCACTGGTGGTTTAGGTCCAACGAATGATGATATAACAAAACATACACTTGCAGCGCATTATGGATTAACATTAAAGATGCACCAAGAAACGTTGGAGCACATTGAAGGATATTTTAAGAACCGAAATCGGCCAATGTTAGAAAGTAATCGTCTACAAGCAATGTTACCTGATGGATGCACAGTTTTACGCAATAAAAATGGAACAGCAGCTGGCATGTGGATCAACAGCGGAAAACAAGTAATTATAAGTCTACCTGGTGTTCCTTACGAAATGAAGTCCATAGTCGAAGAAGAATTACTACCACTGCTCACCAAAAAATATAATCCATCCGCATTATATTTCAAAACAGCTCATACACAGGGTATTGGAGAGTCATTTTTAGCAGAAAAGATAAGAGACTGGGAAGAAGCATTGAATGCAGACGCGCTTCAATTAGCCTATTTACCCTCTCCGGGCTTTGTTAAGTTGAGAATTAACTCCTACAAAGGAGCAGCGGATGCCGAAAAAATCAATCGCTATTTTAAAGAACTTGAAGCCATTATTCCAGAAGCATTGTATGGATACGAAAAGGAAACTTTAGCCGAAGTGGTCGCCAAATTATTAGTTGGTCAAAATCTTAAAATTGGTACAGTAGAGAGCTGCACAGCAGGTTTATTAGCACACCAACTCACCACTATTCCAGGTGCTTCAGAATATTATCAAGGATCAATTTTAAGCTACAGTAATGCACTTAAAACTAAAATGGCAGGTGTAGATCCAAATTTAATAGCACGGTATGGAGCCGTTAGCCAAGAGGTAGCCTGCGCAATGGCAGAAGGCGGAAGAGAAATTTTAGAGGTAGACATTTGCGTATCCACCACCGGAATCGCAGGGCCATCTGGAGGAACAGATGAGAAACCTGTCGGCTTGGTCTGGATTGCCATAGCGACCAAAGAAAAAACACGTGTTAAATCATTTCAATTTGGTGATAATAGGGAGCGAAATCTCACCATGACTGTTGCAGCAGCGCTTAATTTTTTGCGCTTTGAATTACTTCCTTTGCCTTAATTCGTAAAGAAAAAAATTGCGACGCTATTTTCTTGAGCAACACTGCGTATTTGTTAAGATACAACCTTACAATTTAGACAAGAAAAATTAAAAAAAAATTAACTTTAAGTTGTATTTATTGGAAAAAAGTGTTTTCTTTGCACCCGCTTATAGCATTACAAGTAAAAATTTATACATGTCACGAGTTTGTCAATTAACAGGAAAGTCAGTTTTAACTGGGAACAACGTTTCTCACTCTAACCGCAAAACGAAGCGTCGCTTCTATCCTAACCTTATTACCAAAAAATTCTTCATTCCTGAAGAAGATCGATTTGTAACGTTAAAGATTTCGACCTCTGCATTGCGTACAATCAATAAAAAAGGAATTATTGCTTGTTTGAAAGAAGCAAAAGAAAAAGGATATTTAAAATAAGCGAAATAATTAGCATTAAGTAAATAAAAATGGCAAAGAAAGCAAAAGGGAATAGAATTCAAGTTATACTAGAATGCACCGAGCATAAAACAACAGGTATGGCCGGTATATCACGCTACATAACCACCAAGAATCGAAAAAATACCCCTGACAGAATGGAGATAAAGAAATTTAATCCAATTTTAAAGAAATATACACTTCATAAAGAAATTAAATAAATAGACCATGGCAAAGAAAGTTGTAGCATCCCTACAAAAAGGTGGTGGAAAAGAGCATACGAAAGTGATTAAAATGGTAAAGTCTGATAAGACTGGATCTTACACTTTTAAAGAAGAAATCGTTCACAACGATAAAGTAAAAGAGTGGTTTACTAAGAACTAATGAATTAAAAAACATATGTACAAGCTTCCTCGAAAAGGAAGCTTTTTTTTTTAACATATTATGGGATTATTTGACTTTTTTTCGCGATCTAAAAAAGAAACACTTGACCAAGGGTTAGAGAAAACAAAACAATCATTTCTTGATAAAATAAAACGCGCTGTATTAGGTAAGTCAAGCGTGGATGATGAGGTTCTCGATAACCTAGAAGAAATTCTTATTACCTCTGATGTAGGCGTTGAAACAACCCTTAAAATCATCAAACGAATTCAAGAAAGAATCGCTAAAGACAAAGTCCTAAATACAGATGAAATTCAACGAATTTTAAAAGAAGAAATCATCTCTCTTTTAGCTGAAAATCCGCTAAAGGAATTTAGTTCAGAGCAAACAGATATCCCTGATGCCAAACCATATGTTATCATGGTGGTAGGCGTTAATGGCGTTGGCAAAACTACCAGTATTGGGAAACTTGCCTACCAGTTTAAAAAAGCAGGAAAGAAAGTCGTTCTCGGAGCTTCTGATACATTTAGAGCAGCAGCCGTTGACCAATTAATTATCTGGGCTGAGCGCGTTGGTGTGCCAATTGTACAACAAGGAATGAATGCAGATCCGGCGAGCGTTGCTTTTGACACCTTACAATCAGCGAAATCCCAAGGTGCTGATGTGGTTATTATCGATACAGCTGGTCGTTTGCATAACAAAATCAACCTAATGAATGAATTATCGAAGATAAAAAGTGTTATGGGTAAGGTTGTACCTGGTGCACCACATGAAATACTTTTGGTGATTGATGGATCGACAGGTCAAAATGCATTCGAGCAAGCAAAGCAATTCTCGCAGGCTACAGAAATAAATGCGCTTGCAGTAACGAAATTAGATGGCACTGCGAAAGGTGGGGTAGTTATTGGTATCTCTGATCAAATGAATATCCCTGTCAAATATATTGGTGTTGGCGAAAAAATGGAAGATCTTCAACTTTTTGATCGGAATTTATTTGTCGAATCACTTTTTAGCGATTAATCTTAAAAAAAATTTGAGTTTACGCTTTCGTACCACTAATCAAATTCGTAACGTGAACAATAACCTCAATTTGAGTAATTATTCCATTTGCCTTTCTTTTTTACTTGACAAAAAAAGAAACAAAAAAGTCAAGGCTCTGAATTTCTATTTTTCCGCCGATGCGGACGCATATTCTTATTTTACAACCATTTAAAACTCGTTGCGTCCGCCGCGTCGTAAATTTTAACTACTTTCTGAAACTGAGATTTTTCAAAATGTTCTTACAGAAATTTTAAAAATCAACAGTTTCAATTCAGTAGCAAAAACCATCAAATTCAAGGCCGAATATTTCAGGTTGGCGGAAGCTAATACCCACTAAATAGTTCTCACTTCGAATGAATACTTGATTTTTAACATTAAAATATTTTATTAGTACTATTTCGATTAAGCTTAAAAAAATATTATTCTTTTAAAAATAATAAATCCAAGTTTTAATGGCGTTCCATGTCCAATAAGCGCTGGCTTTATCTGAATATGGGCACAGGCTAATACTAAGCAATTAATCTTAATAATTCTCATTTATATCGGTTAGTGGGTCTTAATGTCAATACCTTACAAATTCAATCTAACTAAATCACTAAAAAATAACCTATATCTATAGATAAAGCCGTAAATTTGAAACTCAAAAACAAGAAATGAAAAACTTCTTATTAATTATTTCAATTTTTACTCAATTTGCATTATTTGCTCAAGATTTTAATGTCAGAGGATATGTATACGATCAGTCAAATGGAGATGCGGTTAGTTTTCAAAAAGTAAAATTACTTCGAAAAGATAGTACCATACTTGCTGGAGCAATTACTGATTTGAATGGCCTATTTTCTATACCTAAATTAGCATTAGGAGAATATATCGTGAAGGTTGACAATCAAGCATACGAATTATTTACCACCAATATAAGCTTTAAGGAGGGGAAGAAAATTCTGGACTTAACAATTGAACTTAAAAAATTATCCACAACTAAAGCATTTGATGAAATCCGCATTACAGCAGAAAACAAAACAAAACGAACAGAAATAGAGATTTCAAAACTAAAATTAGATCAAAAAGGACTAGAAAGAATACCAAGTTATGGAGCTGAGAACGACATCGTTGGTGCATTCAGTGTAACCCCAGGTGTTATTACCACAGGCGATCAAGGAGGTCAGTTGTACGTGCGTGGAGGGACTCCGATTCAAAATAAAGTACTACTTGATGGGATGACCATCTACAACCCGTTCCACTCCATTGGGTTTTTCTCCATTTTCGAAACTGAACTCGTTAAAAATGTGGATATCTACACCGGTGGATTTGAATCAAAATACGGAGGAAGAATTTCTTCGGTAATGGACATTACCTATAGAGATGGTAACCGAAAAGAATTTGGAGGAAAGCTTTCCACCTCTCCATTTTTAGCCAAACTAGTTTTAGAAGGACCGATTGGTAAAATAAAAAATGATAAACCCGCCAATGGCTCATACATTTTTTCAGCAAAACACTCACTTCTTGACTATACCTCAAAATCACTTTACCCTAACATCAACGATGGCAACGGTTTACCGTTTAATTTTACCGATTTATATGGTAAGATTACCTTCACTGGTGATGGAGGATCAAAAGTTAGCGTATTTGGCTTCCACAATCAAGATAGCGTAAATTATTCCGTTGCCGATCTAAATTGGGAAGCATCTGGTGGCGGACTTAACTTCCTAATGATACCAAGTGGGTCCCCAGTATTCATTCGTGGGCATGTAAATGGCAGTAATTTTCAAACGACTTTTTCTGAATCTGCTACAGAACCACGCTTTTCGAAAATTGGTGGCTTCGACCTTGGCTTTGATTTTAGTTACTTTTTAAAGAACGAAAGCGAAATGAATTATGGATTTAATATTAATGGATTCAATACGCAATTCGTTACCTACAACGAGGTTCAACGTAAAATTGAAGCAACCAATTTCACCACCGAAATAGGTGGTTATTTTAATTACCGATACGTTGGATTAAGGTGGGTATTTCAAGGAGGATTTAGGGTTCAAGCCTACACATCCCTGAATACAATTTCTCCCGAACCAAGGTTGGGATTGAAATTTAATGCCACCGAAAACCTACGATTTAAGTTTTCAGGTGGTCGATATTCTCAAAACTTCACCTCAGCGTCATCAGATAAAGATGTCGTAAACTTATTCAATGGCCTACTCTCTGCCCCTACTAATGTACAAGATGTTTTTACAAATGAGTTTCAACAAGAAAAAACGGTACAAAATGGACTGCAATATGCGACCCACGCCATTGCAGGAGTGGAATATGACTTGGGAAACAATGTAAGTATCAATGTAGAAGGATACTACAAATACTTTTCCCAACTAAGCAATATTAATCCTAATAAACTCTACGAGGATATTTCGACCTTTAATCAAATTGCTGATGTATTTAAAAAAGACTTTATCATTGAATCAGGCCAATCTTATGGGGTAGATTTTTTAATCAAATATACCAAAGACCGCCTGTTTTTGTGGGGCGTATACTCACTAGGAAAATCAACTCGCTGGGATGGCTTTACCGAATACTTCCCTGTCTTTGATCGACGCCACAATGTGAATTTAGTAGGTTCGTATTCTTTTGGCAAAAAGAAAGATATTGAGCTAAATATGCGATGGAATCTTGGTTCTGGCCTACCATTTACGCCAACGGCAGGATACTATCAAGCAGAAAACTTTTCCGGTGGTGTTACTAGCAACTACGTAACCAATAATCCTTCTAGTATTTCAACCATTCTAGGTGGGTTTAATAGCCAACGATTGCCATACTATCATCGCTTAGACATTACCATAAAAAAACACATTGTTTTTAAAAATAAGAATGTGCTAGAACTTATTGGTAGTGTTACCAACGTTTACAACCGAAAAAATATATTTTACGTAAATCGAATAAGCTCAAAAGAAATTTATCAATTTCCATTACTACCAAGTTTTGGAGTAAGCTTTAAATTTTAAATATGGCATTGATTCGTCCTTTTAGAGCCATTCGACCTCAACGGGATAAAGTGCACTTGGTGGCAACAAGGCCCTATTATTCCTATAAAAAAAATGTGTTGAAGGCAAAAATGGAGGATAACCCCTATACCTTCTTACACATCATTAATCCTGAATTTAATCAAAAGGTTAGCACTAAACCCAATTCAAAAGAGCGCTTTAAATTGGTAAAAAGTCGCTTTGATTCCTTTTTAGAAAGTGGGGTGTTGATGAAAGAAAAACAGCCCACACTTTACCTCTATCGACAACATAAAGATAAGCATATATTTACAGGAGTGATAGGTGGTGCAAGCGTTGCAGAATATCAAAATGGATTAATCAAAAAACATGAAGCAACGTTAACATCGAGAGAAGAAATGTTCACAAGCTACTTGGAAGAAGTGGGATTTAATGCGGAACCCGTATTACTAACTTACGAAGGAAATGATACGATAAACTCAATCATTAATGCAAGTACACAAGAGCGACCGGAGTATGAATTTACAACAACCGATCACATCAAGCACGAGGTTTGGGTGCTAAGTCAAGAACACTCAACGCAACTTCAAAATGCCTTTGAGCGCATTCCTTGCACATATATAGCCGATGGTCACCACCGTTGCGCTTCCTCCGCTAGCTTAGCCAAAAACCGACTTAATAATGGCCAAGCTGTATTAGGGGCGGAAAATTTTCTAGCGTATTTCGTTGAAGAAAATAACCTTTCCATCTTAGCCTTCAATCGATTAATACGTTCCTTAGCTGGGTATTCAAAAGCAACATTTTTACATGCGCTGGCAGCATTAGGCAACGTTGAATTATTGAGCGAAGCCAGAACGCCATTGCAGGAACACGAGATTTGTATTTACATAGAGAATGAATGGTATAGTTTACGTTTAGTTGATTACCTCATCGAAGAAGATCATGCTGTAAATTCACTAGATAGCCAAATGCTAACCGAATTTATTCTTAAACCATTGCTTGGAATCGAAGACCTAAAAACGAGTGACCAAGTTGAATTCGTGCCAGGGAATCAAGATTTATCCGTGATTTCTTCAAGCGTAGATAGTGGGAAATATGCCATTGGTTTTGTTCTCTACCCTTTGAGTATCGAACAAGTTAAGAAAGTGGCAGATCAACAAATGAATATGCCACCAAAAACAACCTATGTAGAGCCAAAATTACGGAGTGGCTTAACTAACTACGACATCAACGAATGATTGAGCAGCAAATCAAACAAATTAATAGGGAAATACCACCCCATGTTCAGTTAATTGCGGTCTCCAAAACCAAAACCAATAACGCGATTCTATCTGCATACAGTATGGGTCAACGTCATTTTGGGGAAAATAAAGTACAAGAACTTTGTGACAAATGGGAAAGCTTGCCAAAAGACATCCATTGGCATATTATTGGGCATCTACAAACCAATAAAGTAAAATACATCGCCCCTTTTATTCACTTAATCCATGCTGTTGACAGCATAAAATTATTAATCGAGATTGATAAACAAGCGAAAAAGCACGATCGAAACATCTCCTGTTTACTACAATTTCACATAGCAAAAGAAGATACAAAATTTGGCTTAAGTTATTCGGAGGCATCGGAAATTTTAGAATCTTCTGCTTATTCATCGCTTGAAAACATCACTATTATTGGAGTAATGGGCATGGCCTCTTTTGTGGAAGACGAAGATCAAATCGTTACAGAATTCAACGAACTCGCAGATATTTTCAAGAAATTGAAAGAAACCTTTTTTAAAAACAATGATTCCTTTAAAGAAATCTCCATGGGAATGAGTGGCGATTATCCCTTAGCAATCGAAGCTGGTAGTACCATGATTCGAGTTGGCAGCACTATATTTGGAAGTCGGTAGCGCTTCGCTATTTTGCGGCTTTTTTACAATCAAAAACCAATTCGGAAATTAAATGTGGTGAAAAGTATGTGTTGGCAATCGTTAATAATTCTTGTGAAGTAATTCGATCAATTCCTGCATGGATATCCTTAATGGTGTCTATTTGATTGAAAGCCAATAGACTTTTACCAAGTCCCAACATTAAGCCTAAATTACTGTCCATACCTAAAGCAAGATGTCCTTTTAATTGCTCTTTCGCTCGGTGCAATTGTACCGTAGATAATCCTGTATCACACAAGCGGTGTATTTCTTTTTTAGCCAATGAAAGTGCCTTATCCATGTTTTTAGGATCCGTTGCCAAATAAACACCCCAAAAACCAGTATCTGAAAAAGAAGTATAACTGGCATCAACTGCGTAAGCTAATCCATGTTTTTCACGAATAGACAAGGTAAGTCTAGAGTTTAATGCTGGTCCACCAAGCACATTAATCAATAAACCCATGCCGCGACGATCATTATGAAGATAACTTGGCGCAATACCACCAATAACAGCGTGGGATTGATTATTAGCCTCTTTAGTACGAATTGAAAAAGGTTGATAATTCGTAATAGTGGAATATATTGGCCGTGAAGAAGTAGTAGGAACATGTGCCAATGCCTTTTCCAATAGCGCCAACAACTTCAATTTTGGGTAATTTCCTACATAAGAAACAACCAGGTTATCTGCCGTAAAATACATCTTAACATACGCAACTAAATCATCACGCGTAAATCCTTTAACACTTTTCTTTGTCCCTAATATATTATTTCCCAAGGAATGATCCTTAAACAAATGTGCTTCAAAATCATCAAAAATTTTATCGCTAGGACTATCCAAATAAGAATTTAACTCATCGAGGATAACCTCTTTCTCTTTATTCAACTCAAGTTCAGGAAAAGAAGATCGCAATGAAATATCAGCCAAGAGATCAATTGCTCGAGCCGTATATTTCTTTGTGAATGAAGCGTGTAGGCAAATCTCCTCTTTCGCCGTAAAAGCGTTTAGTTCGCCCCCTACATCATCCAAACGAGACAGAACTTGTATCGCTTTACGTTTTTCCGTTCCCTTAAATACACAATGCTCCAAAAAATGCGCTAAACCCACTTCTTTTGCTTGCTCAAATTTAGATCCTGCCAAAAACGTAAAGCCTAGATGCGAAACCTCACTCGCTTTGTACAGATATACAATGCGAACACCATTTGATAAGGTGAAACATAAGGGTTCAATTTCTTTCATCAAGGATTCTTTCGATGTATTTTCCAAGTCCCCTCAAAAGATGTAAACACAATACGATCGTGTAAACGTGATGGGCGTCCTTGCCAAAATTCAATACATTGAGGCATAAGAGCGTAGCCACCCCAATGTGCGGGACGTGGAACGACATCCCCAAACTTATCCGAATAAAAAGCCATTCGATTATGAATTTCAGACGAATCAACTAATTCATCTGATTGATGAGAAGCCCAAGCACCCAATTTGCTTTGTAGAGGTCGAGATTCAAAGTAAGTATCACTTATGGCTTCAGGGAGTTTTACAACCTCGCCTTCTATTCGAACTTGACGTTCATTTTTAGGCCAGAAAAAAAGCATCGATGCTTTTGGATTAATCGCTAATTCTTTTCCTTTTTGACTACTATAATTGGTATAAAACACAAAGCTATTATCCACCATCTCTTTCAAATAAACAATGCGTGCACTTGGTTGTAAATCAACACTGACCGTTGAAATAACACATGCATTTGCTTCCAATTCACCCGAGGCGATTGCTTCATCGAACCAACGACCAAAGAGCAAATAAGGGTTCTTTTCTTGGTTACTATCTAAGCTTCCCTTAGAAAAATCTTGGTGATTATTTTTAAGATCTTCTAAATTATCACTCATTTTCGTCGTCTAATTCATCGACCAAATCACTTTCAGATTCTTCTTCATCAGAGCCTGATGCACTAAAAATAACCCCTTTATTTTGAGTAAGATTCTCGGATTCGAAAACGTCATTAGCTGGACTGATTTCATCAATTATTTCGGAAATAACGTTATTTATTGGAGCAACATCATCGGCATTGTAAGGGAAAATCTCAACGATTGGCGATTCAGCAACAATGGTAATCTTAAAATCAATCATCAATGTCGATAAACTTTCCTGAACCCTAGTAAAGGCATCTTTCACATTTGTCGCTGTAACTAAATAATTTTGTGATATTGTTTTTTTCTTATCACCTTCATCATCTATTTTATCATAGGTAACCTTACATTTATACCATGTTTCGGAATCATCGTAAGCAAAAATATCGTGCACATCAGTTCGCGCTATTCCAACTACCGTAAATTCTCCCCGAATTAATGCTCCAAGCTCTTCATAAATTCTTGCTTCAGCATCGGTAAATGTCATGGCTGCTAACATATATGGCTCAGACACACGCTTAAAAGTGCCATTTTCTAATTGTTTTGTGTACTTAACCTTAACGGTAAACCAATTGTTCATAATGAAATAATTTTAGTCAACAAAGATACGCTACAAAGCAGGAATTCAATCAATTGTTGAAAACAAATTTACAGAAGAAAACAAGGAATGAATTAGTCGATACGACCGAAGCCAAATGGCAATAATTGAATAACCGAATCCAAAACCATTGTGCGACCGTCTTGATTAACAAGAATAACACGAATAGGTTGTTTTTGTCGATTTTCAGATTCCAACATCACTTGCCTGCAACCTCCACAGGGAGAAAGAAGCTGTGAGGCTGGCATTAATTCACCTTTTGCAACGATGCATAGGGTTAGCACTTTTTTATTGGGGAAATTAGCGCCTGCATAAAATAAAGCTACTCGTTCAGCACAAATACCAGAAGGGAAAGCCGCATTTTCTTGATTATTTCCAAGAATAAATGAACCATCATCCATTAAAGCGCAAGCGCCAACCTTGAACTCGCTATATGGCGCGTAAGCATTTTCCATAGCTTCATAGGCTTTATCAACTAGGCGTTGTTCCTGCTCAGGAAGATCCGTCCAATTTGAGAAAAGTTGGTAGTTGAATGTAAAGCTTTCTTTCATTATGGTATTATTTAGGCTATAGGGTACGCAAGAAGTAGTGCATAGTTTCGTACGAAGCCGTTTATCTATGAAATTCTCATTTCAACGATTGACCTCACCTTATCAATAAATTGGCTTGGATGAAATGCTCGCCACTCAAGATCGTCTAATTGCCCCCCCATTGCAAAATACTGATCAATATGAATTCGCTTAAATTCATCAGTAACATGCTCGTGAAAATTTACCATGGCAATCCAACCATCCTCCACATCTTCAAACCACTCTTCATAATAACAATCATCCGAATAATGAAAATTCAATACATTTTCACCAATAAGAATAAACGTTGTAATCCCATATTTGATTAAGACATCCACCACCTCGCGTTTCAGCACCATAATATCATTTTCAATAGCATCATTCCATTCGCCAATCAATTCAATTACTGCCGACGATTTATCATAATCTACATAAAGTATCTTCAAGAACAAGGTTTCCGAACCCATGTTATCCCATTGAGGATGAATGTAAAAATTATAAATTTTATTCGAATACTGTAGCTCGCTATAATCACAATTAAAAAAAGGTGATATCGGATCATCAGAAGCGATGTAATACCCTCGCCAATTATAAAAAGGTTCAATATAATGCATGGACCAAAATTAGTCTTAGAAATTGAAAACACATAATAAATTCAAAATAGTAGTAAATTCGCGCCTCAATAATATCAAAAGTTAGAAGCAATAAGTGGGAAAAGATAAGCTGCGCAGATTTGAAGCCATTAAATCATTTGAGAATGTTCATGAACACTCACTTGATCATTTATCCGAGATTAAAGGGCATTGGAACGAACGTGTATTTAAAAATTCAGGCAAACTAATTCTTGAACTAGGTTGCGGAAAAGGGGAATACAGTGTTGGACTCGGAGAACTATATCCAGAGAACAATTACGTTGGCGTAGACTTAAAAGGAAATAGAATTTATATTGGAGCGAAAATAGCCCTAGAAAAAGAACTTAAAAACGTTGCTTTCTTGCGCACTAGAATTGATTTTATAGACGACTACTTTGGCGAGAATGAAGTGGATGAAATTTGGTTAACCTTTTCCGATCCGCAACCAAACAAACCTCGAAAAAGACTGACCTCTACCCTATTTATTAATCGTTACCGGAAATTTTTGAAGCCTGCTGGCTTAGTTCATCTAAAAACGGACAGTGAACTCTTATATGAATCGACCTTAGAAGAGATAACAAGTAATAATTATTGCTTAATTGACAATAAACCAGATTTATACGCTGCCTTAGCCACCAGCGAAAATAGAGACGAGCAAGCCATTTTTTCGATAAAAACACATTATGAAAACGCATTTGTAAAGCGTGGTCATACCATAAAGTATTGCTGTTTTACCATCAATTAAATATGAAAGTTGACATTATTAACGGAAGCTATGTTGGTTCAGATAAACGTGAAAGTCTTTATGATCTTAGTATTCCTATGCAGTTTAATGGGCAACTCATTATTTTTGTTCACGGCTTTATGGGTTTTAAAGATTGGGGGGCTTGGCACTTAGTTCAGAAATATTTTACGGAGAAAGGCTTCGCATTTTGTAAATTTAATTTAAGTCATAACGGCGGCACAGTGCAAAACGGCATCGATTTTCCGGATGAGGAATCCTTTGCAAGAAATACCTATTCATTTGAAGTAAATGATATTAAATGCATTACCAATCAGATTATTCCATACTTTGAAAAAACGCCAGAAATTCATCTAATTGGGCATTCGCGAGGTGGTGGTGCAGCACTTCTTGCAGCAAAAGAAATTGGCTCAAAAACACTTAGTTTATGGGCTTCGATATCCTCTATAGCATCTCGATTTCCAGCAAATGAGACGCTAAAAAAGTGGGGAGAAGATGGTATTCGCTATGTGGAGAATTCAAGAACGAAACAAGCATTACCTCAGTATTTTTCATTGTTCCAAGACTTTCAAGAAAATCACAAACGCCTTGACATTGAAATAGCTGCTCGTTCCTTAGAATGCGCTGTTAGTGTTTTTCATGGAAAACAAGATAAATCCGTTGATCTTTCTGAGGGAGAATCATTGGCTAAATGGCTGAATGTCGATCTTTTCATTTTGGAAAATGCTGACCACGTGTTTGGAGCAAAACACCCATGGAAAGAAAAGCAACTGCCGATAGCATTAAAAAAATTATGTGCTGAAACATGCCTCTTTTTGACAAAAAACTAACTTTGCAAGCAATAAATTAATAATGAAAATACTTGTTACAGGTGCAGATGGTTTATTAGGTAGTAATGTAATCAGAGAATTGATAAGTAGGAAGTACGAAGTAAGTGCCCTAGTTCAAGAAGATCGCACATATATTACATTAGTTGGCCTGCCCATTTCAATAATAAAAGGAGACCTTATCGATGCCCAGAGTATAAATAATGCTTGCTCGAATGTAGATGTTGTGATTCATTGCGCAGCAAATACAAGCATGTTTCCACCGCGGCAGCAAGCAGTAAAGCGTGTTAATAAATCAGGAACGCAAAATATTATTGATGCATGCAAGCTAAATAAGGTAAAGCGATTGATATACGTTGGAACAGCAAATTCATTTAATTCCGGTACCATTGATCATCCTGGTAACGAAACCAATGAATACACAGCCCTTAAATATGGACTTGATTACATGGATTCAAAATATGAAGCGCAATGCTTAGTCCTTGAAGAAGCAGCCAAAGGAACCCTCGATGCGCTGGTTGTTAATCCTACATTTATGATCGGACCCTATGATAGCCGACCAAGCTCTGGAGAAATGATATTGGGAATTTATTTCAAAAAAATTCCTGGTTACACGCTCGGAGGTAAAAACTTTGTTGCTGTTAAGGATGTTGCCTTTGCTATTGCTAATTCAATCACCCTCGGACAAAAAGGACAATGTTATATTCTTGGTCATGAAAATTTAAGCTACAAGGAGGCATTTGAAAAAATTTCTACTGTATTAAATGTCCCTTCCCTAAAATTTAAGCTAAGTACCGGCCTTGTTCGCTTTTATGGGAACATAAATTCTTTCTTGGGAAAGTTCCTTCCCTACAATCCCAAAATATCGCGGGAGTTAGCAATACTCGCATCTGAAACACATTTTTATTCTTCAAAAAAAGCGATTACTGAGCTCAAAATGCCTCAAACTCCGTTGGAGATTGCCATAGCAGAATGTTATGCCTGGTTTGATGAGAATAATTACCTCAAAAAATCAACATAAATATGACAACTGAAGCCGTTGATATTAATTGGCAAGCAACTGATCTAGTTTCTTTTCTACCCCTAATGTTATCATTAGTATTTTTTACCGTGTATTGGTTTATAGCACAATCCAGTAAAATAAAAGGTATGTTCCTTACTAAATTTGCACTTGACGAAGCACTTGTTAAGCACTTATTTTTTACTAAAACCATTGGATTCATTAGCATGGGGATAATACCTTTAGTGATTTGTTTGTTGGTATTTCCAACTACTTCATTTGCTAATTTTGGGCTTACCTCAGGTTTGAAAAATAGTGCCTTTACCCTAACATGGATTGGAATACTATCCATTATTGTCATTCCAATTGCCTATTTCAGTGCAAAAAAACCAAAGAACTTAGTTAATTACCCACAAGCTCGATCCAAAATTTGGACAAAAAAAATGATGTTGACAGAAGGATTGGGATGGTTTATTTATCTATTTGGCTATGAATTATTATTTCGAGGAATACTGTTATTCCCCTTGGTTGCCGCAATTGGTGTTTGGCCCGCGATTGGTGTGAATATCGCACTATATTCGGCTACCCACATTCCAAAAGGAGTTGAAGAAACCATCGGCGCTGTTCCGCTAGGACTTGTACTTTGCATCCTTACCTTATTATCGGGAAACATTTGGATTGCCTTTTTCGTGCACGTTTTCATGGCTTGGACGAATACCTTTACAGCGCTTCACTATAATCCTGAAATGACCTACGCAGCTAAAAAATAAATACCATGGATAAGGTAATGATTTATCAATCAACCTTGGAGGCATTAAATAATAAAATCAATGACTTAAGATTGATTCTACAAGAAAGCTATCCTTCCATGTTTGATGACTCAAAAAGTTCTGCCGGAGATAAACATGAAACTGCTCTTGCCATGGCCCAATTAGAACAAGAAAAACTAACCAAGCAATTAAATATACTACTACTGCAAGAGGCAAGTATGAAAGTCATTGATCCTACCTTGAAACACCAAAAAATTACCATTGGAAGTTTGGTAGAAACCAACAAAGGATGGTATTATTTTTCTATCAGTTTAGGGCAATTGATTTGTCAAAACAATGCTTTTTTTGCACTGAGTTTGGAAGCGCCTCTGGGTCAAATAATGAGAGGTAAAGTCGCAGGTGAACAAGTAACATTTAATGGAATGATAACAGAAATTATCTGCGTAATTTAAGCTGATAGATAAATTAGACTTACCTTTGATGAAAGGTTATTCATGCGTGTAATTTTTCTTTGTTTTTTATTTTTTGGAATAGTCATTCCAACGCGCTTATTTTCTCAATCACTTATCATCAATGAAGTTTCCCAAGGACCTACAGGATCGAAAGAATATGTCGAGCTTTTAGTTATTCCGGGCGTCAATTATAATCCTTGCATTGCTGGTACAAACTGTCTTGATTTAAAAGATTGGATAATTGATGATAACAATGGTTATTTTTCAAATGGACCAAGTACCGGGGAAGGTGTTGCTGGTGGTTGTATTCGTTTCGCGAATAATAGTTTTTGGTCATGCATCCCTGTTGGGACCTTGATTGTCATCTACAACGATGCCGATCTAAATGCCTCAATGCCAGCACAAGATTTAAGTATGGTGGATAATAATTGCCGCTTGGTAATTCCTATTTCTTCTACCTTATTTGATAAACATACCACATCACCCTCAACTGGCACTGGTCAGACCTATCCAATGTCAGGATATAGTGCAGGAGGGGCATGGAGTAACGTGGGCATGGCGAATACCGACGATTCCTTTCAGATTTATAGTTCCAGTAATTATACTGTTCCAGTACATGGTGTTAGTTGGGGAAATAACAATAGTGCAACTATTATCTACTTCACCGGACCTGCAACAAACAGCGTGTATAGTTTTACAAATAATTTTTCTAATAGTCCCATTGTACAAGCAAATTGGACTGTCGGAAATTGTACGGCGCCAAATAACCAAACACCAGGATTAGCGAATAATGCAGGAAATCAAGCCTATATTAGTTCCCTAACAAATAATTGCATTGCTATACAGCCAATTCAAGGAAATTTAAACCTTGTAATTCCTGCAACTTGTGGCTGCAATGCCTCAGCTTCGGCCGCTCCTACTGGAGGAAGTGCTTATAGTTATGTCTGGATGAACAGTGCTCAAGTTCCGATTGGTCAGACGAATGCAACGGCAACTAACCTGTGCTCAGGGTGGTATTTTTGTCAAGTTACATCCGCGAATGGATGTGTAATTATTGATAGTATTCAAATTCCAAATAGTGTCCCGATTACAGAACCTTTGTTTGCAAATATTGGCGCTCTTTGCCAAAATTCGGTTGCGCCATTACTTTCGAATATCTCTACAAATGGGATCAGCGGCACATGGTCTCCGCCCTTAATTTCAACCAACATCATTGGAAATACCACTTTTCAATTTACACCCAATGCTGGCCAATGCGCCGATACAGCTAGCTTAATCGTTTATATTTTAAATGGTGCGCCAGCCGTCTTTAACATAGATTCAAGCTATTGTGTTTTTGCAAGTCCATCCCTACTTCCATCAATCTCTGCGAACGGAATTTCAGGAACTTGGAATCCTGCTACTATTACGACAGGTTCCGCAAGCCAAACTAGCTACACCTTTACACCTTTATCCGGACAGTGTGCTATAGGAACAACTATTAGTATTGATGTCTTGGACAGTATTCCGCCATCATTTTTTTATTTTGGTACCTACTGTATCAATGAAGTACCTTTAACACTTGAACCGCAATCAACTAATTTTTACAATGGTACTTGGAACCCGAATTCAATAAATACGAGTACTCAAGGTGTTTCATATTATACCTTCACACCTTTTGATCAAGCCAATAATTGTGTTACAAGCCTTACCCTAAACATTGTCATTACCGATTCCATTGTTCCCTTATTCAACCAAATGGGGCCTTATTGCGTTGGCGATGTTGCACCAACCATGCTAACACAATCAAATCAAGGCATTTCAGGTTCTTGGTATCCCAGCCCAATAAATACGAGCATTGCAGGCACCTACAGCTTTATCTTTACCTCGATACCAATGGCATGTACCACCATTGGAACAATGGATATCGTTATCGCAGCATCAATTGTAGTCGATGCAGGGAATGATACTACCGTTTGTTCTGGAAGTCCGGTTTTATTAACGGGTAGTGGCGCTACAAGCTACAGTTGGTCAAATGGGATTCAAGACAGCACAATTTTCATTGCTAATACCACGACCAATTACACCGTAACAGGAAACTCAGGTTCATGCCAAGACACGGATGACGTATTAATTACGGTCATACCTACTCCATCCGCATCAGTTTCTGGAAATGTCACAGGAAATAGTGCTCAATTTACAAATACTACGACCAATGGAACGAATTATTTTTGGGATTTTGGAGATGGGAACACCACTACTTCAGGAACATTAGCAGGCATTAATCATACGTATACCGCACCTGGAACCTACCAAGTTCAAATGATTGCAAACAACAATGGATGTTTAGACACCTCCTATTATAGTATTACGATTCAGCCGATTATTCCACCTGAACCAATCGTTCCACTTAGTGTTGACATTCCAAATTTCTTCACTCCGAATGGCGATAATGATAATCAACTTTATGAATTACTCTTGGAAGGAGATAGCACATTTACAGCGGTAATTTTGAATAGATGGGGAGAACAAGTTACAGAATTAAATGAGCAAAATCCGAGTTGGGATGGCACCTTCCGAGAAAAAAATTGTCCTGAAGGAGTCTATTTTATTATTTACAAGGTAATTGGCATCGATCAAACCACCAAAGAAGGCCATGGATTTTTACATTTAATTAGGTAGTTATCTAAATGATTCATTTAAAATTATACATGATCATGTTAGGGTGTCGGCCAAAAGGCAGAAACACAGAACAACATGACATATTTTTTGGAATTGGAAGCTCGATTAACGATATAATTCCCCAACTTAATACATTCTGGCCTGAGGCAAAGGGAAAAATTCACATTGATGCATGGCGAGAAGTGAGCTGTGTCGACCAACACAAAATAGAAATAGTTGCCAAAGGACTTGAAACATCCAATCAAACGCAATTGTTTTTCATCAATCTAGGCGGATACAAAGAAAATGAATTCGAAGAATACCACTACAAAATAATATGCACCGGCGAGACCTTATTGGAGGCCACTACAAAGGCAAAAGCAACTAGCTTTTACAAACATTATGACTTTAATGGCGCCAAGTCGCACATTGACGACAAATTTGGAATTGATATAGATGAAGTGTATAATGTTACTGATATTCTTGCGTCCGATTTAACAGCGAAATTTGCGATAAAAATCACCAAATCCAATGATTTGACCGATGATGAATTACATATTGGATATCTCAAGTTATAGTTGATTAAATTGCATCAATATGCTAAATCAAAGCAAAATCTTCCACCAAATAAGGTCATGAATGTTTACATTTTATACCTTAAGTCAAGGTAACCTCATTATTTTCAATTTCTACAACATCGTCAATAATCATTTTAGCACGTCTTCGGTATTCGATTTCGCCATTCCTAAGCACCAATCCTGCATCAATTAAATGCTTGGCATGACCACCTGTGGAAGCAATACCTAAAGCCTTCAACAAGGCCATTAATTCGATATACTCACCTTCAATTTTAAACGTTGACGTCATACTTTCCCTTTAAAATTAGCATATAGTTCATCTGCTGCCTCGAAGGGAGAAATCAGACCTTGTTTTACCTTCTCTTGATAATTTAGCAATTCGTCTTTCCATGCTTTTTCGCCGAAAAAACCCTGTTGAATTAAAAAAGAAATGTTTTCATTGAAAAATGAGATGTCTTGTTCTTTTCGCTGAAATTCATGCATTCCATTGGATTTCATCAGGTCAAAATAGCGATTTACTAAGTCGTAAACTTCCTCTATTTTTTCTTCTTCTAAACTGCTACAAGTTTGCACTTTAGGAAGCCAATCCCCTTCTTGATGAGCAAATAAATGCAAGGCATTTTGATAGGCTATTTTTGCTTCCTTAGCCCTTTGACTATTTTCACCATCTGCTTTAGTAATTAGAATAGCATCAGCCATTTCCATGATGCCACGTTTTATTCCTTGAAGTTCGTCACCAGCACCCGCGAGCATGAGTAATAAAAAGAAATCAACCATAGAATGCACCATCGTTTCAGACTGACCAACACCCACGGTTTCGATAATAATTACATCATAGCCAGCCGCTTCGCAAAGAAGGATCGACTCGCGTGTATGACGCGCCACACCACCAAGCATATCACCTGTTGGCGTAGGGCGAATAAAAACATTTTCTTGCAAGGAAAGCCAATTCATGCGTGTTTTATCGCCCAAAATACTCCCCCCACCAATCGATGAAGAAGGATCAATAGCCAACACAGCAATGCGATGTCCCTTGCTCAGTAATACCTTACCAAAAGCTTCAATAAAGGTACTTTTCCCAACACCAGGAACACCCGTAATTCCTAATCTCCAAGCGCCGCCAGCATACGGCATGAGTTTGTTTACTAATTTACTGGCCTCTTTTCTAAATTCAGGTGAATTATTTTCAATTAAGGTAATGGCGGAGGACAAGGCTGCACGATCTTTTGACAACAATAGAGGCAATAACTTATCGCACGTTAAACTCTCCAATCGTTCCTTTCGGCTATGCCTCCAATCATCAATAAAAGAATCGTCTACCATTATACTAATTGTTTTAGCGCGAGCAAAGCAGATTGAACATTCAAGCGAACATCTAAAATTGAAGCATCCATCATATAACAAGGAGCACAAACAATTTTATTCTCATGATCAATTAAAATTTCACGAACATTTTTATCTTGTATAGCGGCACCAGTTTGCTTTATTCCCTCTTGAAAATCAAGAATATCATAAGGAGAATCCTCTTTTGTGGAACCAATAGATAAGGTTAAGGGAATTGAACTATTCTTCATCGCTAAAGCAAGAACCACAGGGCTAACACAAAGTGCTGCAATTGGTTTTCCAACATTTATTAAATTCACAATGAGTAATTTGACTTCCGGTAATATTGTTCCATCAGCACCATGAAAAGCCCAAGATGTAAAATTCTTTGCGCTTCCAAAGCCACCGGGAATAACTAAGGCATCAATATCGACAGGTTGAATGGCGCGAATATTATGAATTTTTCCCCGTGATATTCTAGCGGCTTCAATCAACATATTACGGGTTTCAGGTAATTCCTCACCGCTAATATGGTTAATCACATGATGTTGATTTGCATCGACTGCTATACAAACCGCCTCATCGCCCATTTCTTCAATAGCTAACAATGTTAGCACCGCTTCTTGAATTTCAACACCGTCATAAACCCCGCAACCTGAAAGAAGCACGCCTATTTTCATCTTAAAATCTTTGGAACTAAGTTACTATAAATTTGTTCGTATTGAGGTAGAATAGCCGCTAAAGAAAATAAGTTAGCCTGAGCTAATGCATTCTCCTTAAACTGCATCATCTGATCGGGTTGCAACAAATGAATAGTATTCTTGGCCATATCCTCGACATCGCCAACATTGGATAAAAAACCTGAAAAACCATGCTTATTTACCTCCGCTAGTCCGCCTGTATTTGAGGAAATAACGGGAACAGATTGCGCCATTGCCTCTAGAGCGGCTAGACCAAAACTTTCTGTTTCAGAAGGCAGTAAAAACACATCAGCGATTTCAAGAACATGCGCCGTATCCCTTAATTTTCCTAGAAACAATATCTTATCACATAAATTTAACTTTCGTGCTAATTGCTCGCAACTGTAGCGTTCAGGACCATCACCAACCATGATTAACTTAGATGGCAACTCAGCATTTACCTTTTCAAAAATACGGATGACATCCTCTACCCGCTTAACCTTTCTAAAATTAGAAATGTGACAAAGTATGGGCTCATTCGCCAGAGCATATTTTAAACGCGTATTGTTTAATCCTTCCTTAGTTTCATTATTTGGAACTATGAAATTATGAATAACATCAATGTGACGAGTGACCTTAAAATGTTCGTATGTAGCTTCCTTCAAACTATGCGATACAGCAGTAACGGCATCAGATTCATTAATACAAAAAGTAATCACCGGCTCAAACGATGGATCTTTACCCACTAACGTTATATCAGTACCGTGCAATGTTGTTACAAAAGGAATTTCGATGCCTTGCGAACGAAGAATCATTTTTGCCATAAAAGCGGCAGATGCATGGGGAATAGCATAGTGAACATGAAGTAAATCAAGTTTTTCATTTCGTACAACGTCTACCATTTTGGAAGTCAACTCAGTTTCATAAGGTTGAAAATCAAACAAGGGGTAATCCGACACTGAAACCTCATGATAAAAGATGTTTTCACGAAAAGAACCCAAACGAACCGGCTGAGAATAGGTGATAAAATGAACTTGATGCCCTTTCGCAGCTAATGCTTTTCCTAATTCTGTGGCCACAACACCACTACCACCAAACGTAGGATATAAAACAATCCCAATTTTCATGTGCGTCATTTAATTCAGAATATTAATGGTTTGATTCTTTCCACCCTAGCGGAAAAAAGAATGAAATACGATAAATCATGGGTAAAATCTTGACAATCTGCCCTGCCTCATTTTTAACATTAAAATTATAACTGCTCCTAAAAGGGCTATTATCGGCATTGATGACATCGTAGAATACACCAGCATTTATTCTGATTTTATGATTGAAATCCCTAGAAAAACCACCACCTATGAATAAGGTCGATAACCATGATTTTGAGGAATTTACATTCACATAATTAATAGGGCAATGCAATGCTTCAAATTCTATTCCAGCAAAAACGACATTCTTTAAGCGATAATGAGCGAAAACGCCAGCGCCATAAATCGAGAAACCAAATTTCTGACCTAAATTATTAGACCATGTTCGCTGCATTCGGAAAGAAGGCCCAAGAGCGAAATTTTCATTTAATACCGCGGCATATTTAAGATCACCACCAACTGAGCCACCTAAATTGGATCCACTGGCGACCAATTCAAGGCCAATTTCAGAACCATTAAAGCTTACTTGACTATAAATTGGGGAAACGAAAGCAAAGCCTAATAAAAGAACAACGAAAATTTTCATAACCTTTAATTTTATGCAAAGATAAGGTGGAATTAAATAGTTCAGCATTATTTCTTATGGAGTTTCTATCTTTGTGTAAAATTAGCTTCATGCAAATCATTGACGGTATCCGTATTTCATCTGAAATAAAACAAGAATTAGCGATTCAAGTAATCGAAAGGAAAGCTCAGGGTAAAAAAATACCCCACCTTGCAGCCATTCTAGTAGGAAATGACGGTGCCTCCATGTCATATGTGAATGCTAAGGTAAAAGCCTGTGAAGAAATTGGATTTGAAAGCACACTAATTCGCTACGATTCATCTGTATCTGAAGAAATTTTATTGGCAAAAGTTCTCGCATTAAATCTTGATAAAAGCATTGATGGTTTTATTGTTCAACTTCCTCTACCCCCACAAATTGATGAAATGAAAATCACCCAAGCTATTGACCCATTAAAAGATGTCGATGGATTTCATCCGCAAAATTTAGGGAACATGGTGGTGAGTTTACCTGGCTTTTTGCCCGCAACACCCATGGGAATACTAGAATTAATAAAGAGAATGAAAATAGAAACTGAAGGGAAAAACTGCGTTATAATTGGAAGAAGTAACATTGTTGGTATGCCCCTAAGTATTATGCTTGGACGCAATTCTTATCCTGGGAATTGTACCGTGACCTTGGCGCATTCAAGAACAAAAAATCTAAGTGAAGTATGCCTAAAAGCTGATATCATCATTGCAGCAATCGGACAACCAAACTTTATTAAAGCAGACATGGTTAAAAAAGGTGCTGTTGTTATTGATGTTGGAACAACAAGAGTAGAAGATTCTTCCCGTGAAAGAGGCTGGCGTTTGGTGGGAGATGTCGATTATGAAAATGTAGCCCCTCTTTGTAGTTATATTTCACCGGTGCCAGGAGGAGTTGGGCCAATGACTATTGCATCATTAATGATGAATACATTAAAAGCGCTTGAATTAAAAGGCAAATGAAACGCTCACATTTTTATAATAGTTTTGGCATTATAAAATAAGCGCTTACAGCTAAAATATTGTTGATTTTCACAAACATTTCAGTATACTAATTGTTAAAATGACAATAAGTTTATAGAGAAATTAAATAAACGTGAAATTATTTCCTCATATCGTTTTTTTTTTGCTTATTTTTGATAGATAAAATATACATTTAATGAATGTTCCTGTAACGATTTACGCTGAAATGACCCCTAATCCGTCGACAATGAAATTTGTGGCGAACAAATACTTATTAATTGCTGGAGATTCCGTTGAATTTGTAAGTAAACAAGATGCCAAAGGGTTTTCACCTCTTGTAGAAGCCTTATTTGATTTCCCATTTGTAAAAAGCGTTTTCATTGCGGCTAATTTTGTAACGATTACGAAAACAAATAATGTTCCCTGGGACTTTATTACCATGCAGTTGCGAGAATTTGTTAAAGATTGGATTTCTGAAGGAAAAGAAGTGCTAATACAAATGCCCCAAGCTAAAGAAACAACAGCAGAAAATAATTCCTCATCATCTGCAGATGAGATAGCTTCTTTTGAACCAAGCGATTTAGACGAAGCGATCCGATCACTTTTAGACCAATATGTGCGACCTGCAGTAGAAAATGATGGAGGAGCAATTGATTTTTTAGGATTTAAAGATGGAACAGTAAGTGTTAAAATGAAAGGTTCATGTGCTGGTTGCCCTTCCTCAACCGCAACCTTGAAAGGTGGCATCGAAAATCTACTGAAGCAACACTTACCTGAAGTAACAAATGTCATGGCAGTAAACGAATAACAACCATCAACTAGAAAGAAATTGATACTTAAAGAACAAAATATTGTGGGTCAGGTGCAGAATAATTTAAAAGAATCTTTGCAGCGCTTCTTTGGATTTAGTCAATTCAAAGGTGAACAGGAAGCTATTATCAATAATATTTTGAGTGGTAAGAATACCTTTGTTATCATGCCAACAGGTGGTGGAAAATCACTGTGCTATCAACTTCCAGCATTAATAAGCGAAGGAACAGCCATTATTGTTTCTCCCTTGATTGCATTAATGAAAAATCAAGTGGATGCGATGCGTCATGTAAGTAATAATGATGATATCGCCCATTTCTTGAATTCTTCCTTATCCAAAGCAGATATTTTAAAAGTAAAGAAGGACATTCAAGATGGGAAAACCAAAATGCTCTATGTTGCACCAGAATCGCTAACAAAATTAGAAAATATTAAGTTTTTAACATCTGTCAACATTTCTTTTTTCGCCATTGATGAGGCCCATTGTATTTCAGAATGGGGGCATGATTTTAGACCAGAATACCGTCGTTTAAGAGAAATATTCGAGAAGATTTCAAATGTTCCTATTGTTGCATTAACTGCCACTGCTACCCCAAAAGTACAGCATGACATCCAAAAAAACTTGAACATGTTGGATGCTACCCTTTATCAATCATCTTTCAATAGGGATAATTTATACTATGAAATTCGTCCCAAGCGAGATGTAGAAAAAGAAATTATCAAATACGTAAAAAGGCACTCAGGTAAAAGTGGCATCATCTATTGCTTGTCAAGGAAAAAAGTGGAAGAAATTTCTGAAGTACTGCAAGTTAATGGCATAAAAGCACTAGCCTACCATGCAGGCTTAGACTCAACTACAAGAGCGAAGCATCAAGACATGTTTTTGATGGAAGATGCAGATATTATTGTTGCAACAATTGCATTCGGAATGGGAATTGACAAACCGGATGTGCGCTTTGTAATACATCATGATATTCCTAAATCCATAGAAAGCTATTACCAAGAAACAGGGCGCGCAGGTCGAGATGGTGGAATTGGAGAATGCATTGCGTTTTATAGCTACAAGGATATTGAAAAATTAGAGAAGTTTTTACAAGGAAAACCAATCACTGAACTTGAAATAGGGCGACAATTATTAAATGAAATTGTTTCCTATGCTGAAACTTCTGTTTGTAGAAGAAAATTTATACTGCACTATTTCGGAGAAACATTTGAAGAGAAAAATTGCGATGAGCAGTGCGATAATTGTAGAAACCCACTCGAGAAAACAGAAGGTGAAGCCAGTGTGACAAACTTATTAAAAGCGGTTACTATTCTCGAAGAGACTCAAAAGGCTAAACACTATTGCGCTTTTCTTTCAGGGAATCTTACCTCTGATATAAAGGCATATAAACACAATTTGCTGCCCTTATTTGGTATAGGAAAAGAATTTGATGAACACTTTTGGAATGCCGTGATCCGACAAGTAACCTTAGGTGGCTTATTGTATAAAGACGTTGAATCATTTGGGATATTAAAAATTACCGATGCAGGCAAAGCATTTTTAGCTAATCCGAAGTCGTTTAAGTTGTTGAAGCAGCACGATTTCTCCAATACAGATGATGACGATTCCATTATTTTAGGTGGAAAAGGTGGTGTATTTGATGAACGATTATATGATTTACTTATTGACTTAAGAAAATCAATTGCCAAAGAAATGGGAGTTCCACCTTTTGTTGTGTTTCAAGAACCATCTCTAAAGGACATGTGTTTTCAATACCCGATTGAACTAGAAGAATTAACAAATATTCAGGGAGTTGGGGTTGGAAAAGCGCAGCGATATGGCGAGCCATTTATCGCTCTAATTGCCAACTACGTTGAAGATAATGATATTGAACGACCACAAGATATGGTGGTTAAATCCTTAATAAATAAATCTGGATTAAAGGTGCAATTGATTCAAAACATTGATCGAAAATTACCTTTAGATGATATAGCTAATAGCCAAGGCAAAACGTTTAATGAATTGTTAGATGAAATAGAATCTATTGTTGCATCAGGTACGCGGGTTAATATCAATTATTACATCAATACGCTACTAGACTTGGACAATCAAAATGAAATATTTGAATGCTTTAACAATGCAAATTCGGATGACTTAGTGACTGCATACCATGAGTTAGATGGCCTTTACACGGAAGAAGAACTTCGTTTGGTGCGCATTCGCTACATGAGCGAAATGGCTAACTAATCGTTAAAAAGTTCAGCGATTGAATTTCGAGATACAGCATGATAATATGCTTTTGATTTGTCAAAAACTTTTTTTGCCCAAACTTTATCTTCAGGATTTTTTATCAAGGCTTTATATATTGGCAGCAAAAATTTTCGCCTTCCTACCTTGCTGATAAATTTTTCAATTTCAGGTCTAATTTCTCTATTACCACAATTGATATTTAATACGAACCACTCAGCCATGACCTCACTATTCCCCCAAGCACTAAAGTTCATTTTTTGATCTAAGTATCTCAACCTTTCAATAGCAATATCTTGGTCTAACGCTCGAATAAATGTTTGCCATTCTTGAACAATAAAGTCTTCCCTTTTAAGCTGATTAATAACCTTAACACGCTGTTTTTTAGCTCGATTTTTAACTTTTTTCCATTCATAACTAATCACTTGATCAAAAATATTTTCACCAGAAGAGCATCGTTTGGCCAACGATTGCATATTCATCAAACGTGGAGAATTAATTGACACACAATTTTTTGGCAATCCATTCTGATAAATCCATTCATCATAGTCAAAAACAAGACGATTAGGCGCAAGTAAATTCCTTTCTATTTCGTCAATAAATGTTGTTGAGTTAACGGTTTTGAATTGAAATACCTTAAAGTAATGATTAAGAAACTGATCAAACACCTTTCTTCCCACCTTATTTTCTAATGTTTTGAGAAAGAAAGCACCTTTAACATATGCAATACTTGTCATACCATCATCAGGATTTCGATTCTTTAAATTTAAATGCAATTGGCTATCTTCAGGATGTTTTCCTTTTAGAATTTCTTTTAATTCAGCTTGCAATTCCTGAAATTCAATTTGCGCTAATATATCCGCCACTTCTTTACCATAAAGAGCTTCCATAATGCGCTGCTCGAAATAAACAGTAAAACCTTCATTAAGCCAAAAATCATCCCATGTGCTATTCGTTACCAAATTACCTGACCACGAATGGGCCAACTCGTGAGCAATAACCGAAACTAAACTTCTATCACCAGCAAGAATCGTTGGATTGACAAATGTTAAGCGAGGATTTTCCATTCCTCCAAAAGGAAATGAATAAGGCAAAACCAACAAGTCATATTGCTTCCACTGATAGCTTCCGTACAAGGATGAAGCAGCCGTCATCATCTTAGGTAGTTCCTCGAATTCATAAACGCAGGCGGACAATAGTTCTTTTTCGGCATAAACGCCGGTATTAGTGCTAAGTGGGTGATAAGCAATATCGCCTACAGCCAATGAAATTAAATAGGATGGTATCGGTTGATCCATTTCGAATTCATAAATCCCAGTAGTATTTTTTTCTTTTGGATTTGTTGCACTCATCAAGGCAAGTAGGTCTTTTGGAACTTTTACTGTTGCATTATAGGTAAATCGATTCGAAGGAGAATCCTGAAGCGGAATCCATGTACGTGTTAATATAGCCTGACCTTGAGTATATAAAAAAGGCGTTTTCTTGGAACTTGTAGAAAGCGTATCAAGCCAATCTAATGCCTCTGCACCCTTTGTAGTTTGGTAATAGATATTAACTTGTGTTGTTTTAGGATCTACGGTAACCGTAAGTGGCTGACCTAAAATGGAGTCCTTATCCATCTGTCCGATAACAAAATCAACTTCTTTTTCATGAAATTTTTGACCAGTTGTTACTTTTTGAATTAATAAATTACGCGTATCAAAAATAGCCACGGATGCATTATTATTAACCATTTCATGGCGTGCAACACCATAGATTGTCTGGTTTTCAAAATTAACATCCAATTCAAGTTCTAAGTGAACTGTTTTGATCGCCTTAAAATTTGCATAAGAATGATGGTCTACAATCGTATCATTTGATGCATTCACATCATGCTCAATAAATTTGGCTCTTGTAGAACAGGAAGAAAGAGCGATAATCAATAAAAGCAGGAAAAGTATATGGCGCATTTAATTCTTATTTTTAAATGATAAAATCCCAAAGCGTTCCTTACCCCTTGTTATCGCATAGAGCAACAATTCCTTATCTTTTTGATTTAATTTCATCATTTTAGGAATTACGATGGAGGATAACTCCTTCCTTGAAAACAAGGTCTTTCTTTCTAATTTACCCGTTTCAATATTAATTGAACAAATCGCTACGGCATTATTTCTTCGCGATAAATTATAGGAGTATACCTGTCCATCAAATTGAGAAAATTCACCTAGCTCATCATAATTTCGTTGGTTATCATTAAAAATAAAATGAAGGTCTTTGCCATTAGTAAAACTCTGATAGGAGCTATAAGGCCCACCATCATTAACAGAAACTTGTTGTTTAGCAATTCTTGTTTCCCAGACAAATTTTCCATCTAATCCTATTCTGAAGGCGATAATATCATTGTAATAATATGTATTGGTGGTATTTGATATCCCTGTTCGAGAATCATAATTGGTTCGAGTTTGAATAAAATATTTTTCCAATGAACCAATAGAGGAACCATCATCAAGAGTAAAAATGGTGCGTAACTTGTAATCATAAATTTGAGGGGATTGACCATTATTTTGAAACCTTCGTTCAAAGCGATCGAATTGACGATCAGTCATATTATCTTTCAGGATGTCCTTGCCAAATGGAATTAATCCCCTTGCCGTCATCGAATCTTTATTAGCATCAATCCGAATAGAAAAAACACCTTCAAGCCCTTGATAATTACCATTGCCATACAATCCTGATAAACTTATAATATTGCTGTCATTCGAAGAAATAAAAATATCATCAATTCTTTTATCATCAACATCAACACTAAACTCTTTCAAATCGCTGTTATGAATTTTATAAATATGAATGGCTTTAAAGTTCTCATACGCTTTATTGAGAAAACGCGTATTACTTTCTTTATGTTCTGTCAAAATAAGGTAATAATCCCCGGTATTAGAGATGTGATCCTCATTAATGGTAGACATATTTCCACTAAATGGCAGAGTGTATTCTCCTTTCTGAGTGGTTGTTAAGGCAGAATCTAATATCACATAGCCATAAAGATCGCTCACTTCTTTTCGTCCAGGAATTTGCCAAACAACCCCAATATAACGTCTATTCGCAGAACTGATGATGTTAAAATTAGGCTTCGCACCAAGATTAGCATTAACATATTCAGCCAATAAAACGGATGGTCCTGATGGTAATAAATCTTCACCCAATTCTTGGCTATACAATGCCATTGTGCCATTCGCTTTATCAGATAGAAAGACAATGAGTTTTCCTCCATGGTACAGTGTCGATTCAATGGTAGCAATTCCCGATTCAATAACAGGTTTAATACGCTCTTGATTCACCTCTATCATATTGTAGTGTTCATTTATACGATAATTTCCAAGTAATCCTGACCACCGGAGTGTATAAAAAGATGAATTTTCCTTTGGAAGAATATCAATTAAATAACCCGAGCTTTTAATAGGTGGACCCCATTGGACAGGAAATTCCTGACAAAATAATGGCAAGGATAACATAAATAACACCGCACTAATTATGACTTTCATAAGGTATCATTTACGAGTTGCACGCCAAGATAATTCCAAGGCGTTATATTTTTTAGTTCATCTTTTAGCGCTGAAGAAATTGCGAGCGTATCAATGAAATCATGAACAGTATCTTTGGTTACTTTTTCATTTTTCCTAGTCAATTGTTTTAAAGCCTCGTATGGCTTTTCGAATTGCTCTCTGCGTAAAATGGTTTGGATCGCCTCTGCAATTACTGCCCAATTATCCTCCAAATCTGCTTTTAATTTGGCTTCATTCAATACCAACTTATCCAATCCTTTTAAAGTGGATAAAACTGAAATCAAACTATGCCCTAGCGGAACACCAATACTTCTCAAAACGGTAGAATCTGTTAAATCACGCTGTAATCGCGAGATCGGTAATTTAGCAGACAAATGTTCAAAAAGGGCATTGGCTATGCCTAAATTACCTTCTGAATTCTCAAAATCGATGGGGTTCACTTTGTGTGGCATCGCCGATGACCCAATCTCACCTTCTTTTAATTGCTGTTTGAAATAATCCATGGAAATGTAGGTCCACAAATCGCGATTTAAATCGATGAGTATGGTATTCATTCGTTTTAATGCATCGAGAAGAGCCGCTAAGGTATCGTAATGGTCAATTTGAGTGGTCGTTTGATTTCTCTTTAAACCTAATGAGTCCAAAAATGCATTGCTAAAATTGATCCAATCAGTACTTGGATAGGCGACATGATGAGCATTAAAATTACCGGTTGCCCCACCAAACTTTGCAGTGAAAGGTATCGATTTGGCCACACGAAGCTGACCTGCTAATCGTTCTTCAAAAACTTGAATCTCTTTTCCCAATCTAGTTGGGGAAGCAGCTTGCCCATGCGTTCTTGCCAACATAGGAACATCTTTCCACTGTATGGCAAAAGCTCTTAATTTACCAATCACCTTTTCATATTCGGGGAAAATAACCTGCTCGAGGCCATCCTTTAATGACAAGGGAATTGCGGTATTATTAATGTCTTGAGAGGTAAGTCCAAAATGAATGAATTCAGCATACTTTAACCATCCTTCCCCTTCAAATTTGTGTTTTAAAAAATATTCAACCGCCTTCACATCGTGATTGGTTACCTTCTCCGAATCTTTAATCCACTGGGCATCTGCCTCAGAAAAATCCTTGCACCAACCTCGCATCAAAGCGATGCCACTTTTAGGGAAATCAGAAAGAGCTGGTAAAGGCAATTCACATAAGGCAATAAAATAGGAAACCTCAATAAAAACCCTGTATTTTATCAGTCCAAATTCAGAAAAAAATGGCTGCAAGTTACTTGTTTTCGAATGGTAGCGACCATCTATTGGTGATATTGCTGTTAGTGGATTAAATTCCATGCGTGCTTATGAATTAACATCGTTTATTAAGCTCCCAAAGATACGCTTAAAGGTTGATATTAGGAAGGAATCAGAATTAAATCGCTAGATTATGTTCACGAAGAATTAATGAATCGACACAAAGTGAACGCTGAACGACTCGCTAAGGAAGGCTAAAAACAAGGGATAGTGAAACAAATACTGCATTTATGCATACACTTAACAAACCGCTTGTTTCACCCTTGTTTTTTATATTTTCTGAAGCTGTTGTGAGAATGACGAAGCCGACTTTTGCAGTTTGATTACCGTGATTGTTCCACCTTGAAATTTGGTATTAATTGAGGATTGATTTTTTCTATTTCAGACGTGCAAAACAACAATTGATTATAACTCAAAGAACTTTCAACTTTAAATATATTCATTAAGGTAAAGAAACAAAACAAACGTAATTTGTTCTTTTTAACTAAAATCATAAAATCTAATAATTTCTTATTAAATGTATCTAATGATTCTGAATCGTATTTTGAATATACATTAATACGAATAAAATTTTCAATTAATACAAACAAGTCATTGTATGAATTGAATTCATAACCTATTGACTTGAACGAATTATGAAATTTTTGAATTTCATCAATATGATTGGGGTTTTTCTTAAATGCAGAGATAACACAAAGTTCTAATTCTTGAAAATCCAATAATTGATCTATTTCTATAAAGTTTTCGAATAAAATATCACCAAACATATAGAAATTAAAAGCATCAATACTGGACAAGCCATAATTATATACGGCAAAAAAAGCATTATAAAGTTTAAAATATTCAACATTATTTAGATTAATATCAGAGAGTGATTCTAAATAATATGCTGTATTATATAAATCATGAATCTTGTTGTCTCGGTATACTATTGCTTTGTACTTCACAAAAAAATGTTCATAATATTTGAATATATTCTCAATAGTACTTTTATAATCAGATGTTTGTGAAATAACAATAGGAGTAAACATGTTCAATAAGTTATTTTCTAATTGACTGATTTTATAATCCCTGATAAGTTTGATGTCTTTTTGAGTTGTTGAATATTCATAACCTAATCTTATAGAAGATAGGGTTTGCAGGTTCCCTAAATGAATGAATTTTGAATCTTTAAAAAATAAATTTGTTTTGCTCAGTTCATATTCTTGCACTTCAGAGGTTAAATCCTTAAGCTCAATAAGATCGCAATGAACAATCGAATCGATTTTATCAATAAGGAATCCTGATTCATAAAAAGCATTAGAAGAAGCATTTTTATAAAGGCGATAGGCTGCTAATCCAGATGATGTTGAGGCGAAATCTCCAATTTTAAATAATCCTTGTAATAATCTAGTTAAAACACTCATAAATTCTCTGTTAAAATCCCAATCTGATTTTTAAAATGGTTCTAATAAGCCTTACATTAAATCGCTAGATTATGTTCACGAAGTACTTGATTCAAGGATGTTTTTAGATCAGTCGACGCTTTTCGTTGCCCAATAATAAGGGCGCATGGAACCTGATATTCACCTGCCGGAAATTGTTTTTTATAGGTACCTGGAATTACCACACTCCTTGGCGGAACAAATCCCTTATATTCAATTGGGTTTTCTCCTGTTACATCAATCACTTTAGTAGAATTCGTAAGCACGACATTGGCACCTAAAACTGCTTCTTTGCAAACCCTAGCCCCTTCTACAACGATGCAACGAGATCCAATAAATGCATTATCTTCAATAATGACAGGAGAAGCTTGAAGAGGTTCTAATACGCCGCCAATTCCAACGCCACCACTTAAATGAACATTTTTGCCAATTTGCGCACAGCTACCAACTGTTGCCCATGTATCCACCATCGTTCCTGCATCAATGAATGCCCCAATGTTTACAAAAGATGGCATCAAGATAACACCAGAAGAGATATATGCCCCATAACGAGCAATCGCACCAGGAACAACACGCACACCTTGCGATTTATAATCAGACTTTAAAGCCATTTTATCATAAAATTCTAGAGGACCAACTTCAAAAACTTCCATCTGACGAATCGGAAAATAAAGAACAACTGCTTTCTTAACCCAATCATTAATGATCCAAGAGTCGTCGCTAGGTTCAGCTACGCGCAACAATCCTTTATCGAGTTGGTCGATAACAGCTTCTATTGCTTTTATTATTTCTGGATTTTGCAACATAGCTCTATCTTCCCAAGCAGCTTCAATTAGTTCTTTCATGATGGAAAATTTTAAGCAAAAATATACTTTTTAGAAGGGGTATTGATTCCCAAAGATTGATTTAACATTAAATAATAATTAATTCTTAGATGTTGGTTGAATTAAGCCTATCAGATTTTGGCACGAATAACAACAAGATAAATCCAGCAACAAAAAATACGATTAGCGCCAAAATTGACGTTCGAATATCCAAATACCCTTCAATTATTCCAAAAGTAAGCGTTCCAATCGCTAAACCAATTTTTTCCGCTAGATCGAAAAAACTAAAATAAGAGGTGATATCGTTTGTTTGTGGCAATAATTTGGAATAGGTTGACCTTGATACCGATTGAATTCCTCCCATTACTAATCCAACAACAGCAGCTGCAATATAAAATTGCCAAGGCTCATAAACGACACTAAAAACAGCCACGCATAAACCAATCCATATTAAGATTGAAATGCCAATTGTTTTAATGTTTCCAATAACGGATGATATTTTTGACATCAAAAATGCGCCAGCAATACCCAAAAATTGAATAATTAATATGCTAATAATTAGATCCGATGATTTAATTCCTCTAATTTCCTTATTCGCAAATGCTACAGCCATTACCATGATCGTTTGCACCGCCATGTTGTACATAAAATAACTGGCTAAAAATCGTCTTAAATGAATATTCGCTTTAATTTCACATGCTACTTTTCTAAGTTCTACAAATCCTTTTAGGAAAATATTTCCTTTTGTTTTAGCGCTTGTCGGAACCGTTTTTGGAAGATGATAAAAGGAATACGTTGCGAAAGCAATCCACCATAAACTAACCAATGGAAAGGCAAACTTAATTGGAATAGTTTTCGTGAAAACGGTTAGAATGAGTATAATAATTAATAATAGGGAACTTCCAAAGTAGCCCATTGAAAATCCCCTAGCACTAATCTTATCGTGGTCACGATAATCAGCGATTTCAGGCAAATACGAATTGTAGTAAACCAAACTTCCCCAAAACCCTATACTCCCAATAAACAGTGGTAAAATGGTGATTCCGAGTTCAAATGGCGTACCATCAACACCATGATTATCCGCACTAAAAAAGTATAATAAGCCAGAAGCGATCGCTCCCATGTAACAAAAGAATTGCATGAATAATTTACGTTTACCGCCTGCATCCGCAATACCTGAAAGTATAGGCGATAACAAAGCGACAATGATGTATGATAGCGAAATTAAGTAGGCATAAAATTCAGTGTTTTTAAATTCTATTCCTAAAAATGAAATAATATCATAGGTCGTTTTTCCACTAACAGGATCCTTAATACTCGTATTTACTTCATAGAGTATTGGAAAAATAGCCGAACTAATTATCAATGGGTAAACCGAATTAGCCCAATCATACATTACCCATGCTCGAATGGTTTTTTTATCGTCTTTTTTTACAGTAGTAAGAGTATCCATTTTCTTGAATCAATTAATAAAATTTCATTGCGATTTTTCCGCTAAAACTACAAAAGAAATTAACATCTTACTACTTCAAATTTTTCCTAAACATTTAAAACAACATTATGATTGCAAAAATCTACTTGGCGAGTTCAATTAATAAAATAAAATAAAATTAGTACCTTAGCATTAAACTTATCTGATTAAACAGAAAAGTTAGTTAACTCCAAATACCTGTAATTGAAATGGAAACATGCGAAAATAAAGGTCAAAACGAATCGCAACTTCAGCGAATGTCAGTATTAATAGGTGCAATTTTCACCTCATTATTTTATGTGATTTTGCGATGCAACGACATTGAACTTACATTTATAGACAAGTTTTGGTGCTCTATTCCTATTTTTAGTAGTTTGATAATCACAGATAGATGCATTATCAAAAGATTAATCAATTTAATATTAACAAAAAAAATAAAAGTATGATTGAACTTGCAGTAGCTATTTGCATTGGTCTTTGCCTTTTTAGGTGTTGTTGCGGAAGATAATTCCACAGCCTAAAAAACTACTTAATTATTAATCCGAACTTTTATAGTGCTTTAAGTGTAAGGCTTCATTTTTTGTTTTACTAGAACAAAATTTGGACTAATTCAAAAATAGTTTCCTTTTAAAATGCCTTTTCATTTGCCTGAATAAATCAATGGCCTTCACAATGAACTACATAAGTTCCAGTTGTATCCGTAAATGATCCTAGCGTCTCTAGGTCTTTTAAATCATCGCCACAAAATTCTCCCAAAACAACTTCTAGTCCGCCTTTATCGTAGTGGCATTCAGAACATTTGTTTTTATTACAAGAACTAGTTAATGTAACAAAGGAAATTGCTGCGGCAAATAATAAAAGGTTAGTTTTCATTGTTTTTGTTTTTAAGTTTATAATTAATCAAATAGTTAAAAGATAGGTATACGCTTCTTCCAGGAGAAGGCATACTTATATTTTTTAAACGGGAAAGATGATCGATGTATCGTGCATTAAATAAGTTTCTAAGGCCAACATTTAGCGTCAACCGCTCGGTTCTACCAAGAGAAATTAGCATTCCTAGGTCAAATAAATGATATAAATTCGATGGGGTTTCATTAAAAGCGACCTGATTTTGAGCGCCAAGTAAAGTGGATTGCAGGTGCAAATCTTTGAGACGTATCTTTTTTCCTAATTCAAATTCGTATTTGAGGGAATTCATTAATCTTGGCTGGGGAATTAAGGAAACCGAACTATCATTTCCTGTAAAGGGTCGAATGTAGGATGCAGATATTTCCCAGTGTAATTTATGGGCAAAGTGAGGGTGAAAATGATAAGCAATATCGCCTCCTAGAAACAAAACTTTTGGAGCTTGCTGATAGATAAAAACTGGCATTCCACCAACCATAGAATCAATGGGTTGAATAAAAATATAATTATCGATAAGGTTAGCAAACGGATTTAAAGTAAGGGCACCATGCTCTTGGTTGTGTTCAAATGTGATATCAAGCTGAACAGCCTTTTCCGAAATTAAATTTCTATTCCCTATTTCATAGCGCAACGCACCATGATGATATCCATCGGATAGTAATTCCGTTAAATGAGGAGCTCGATAACCTGTCGAAAAATTAGTTCTAAATATAAATTCGTTTTTAGAAAATACGGCTCCTACACTTCCATTTAATCCACTGTAATTGAAATCTGTAAGTCCATATAAACTTTCATCAATTCCAAAAATCGTTCTTAAGTCGTAACGAACCCCTGATTGCAACACCCAAAATCCTTTGCTCCACGTAACTGTTGAATAAACACCGAAGTCAAATGTATTGGAATTAGGAATCAAGGTATCGGAAGCATTAGCAGCATTTCTATTGAGCTGAAACATGCTTTGAGTTCCTGTAATCCATTTCAAATTGTCCCATTTTTTAACAGAGAATTTGGTGTTTACTATAAAATTTTGGAGAAGCATGCTCAAAGAGGGAACGGTAAACTTTTCGTCGTATTCTATCAACCTATTGGCAGTATAACCCATTAGTAGCTGCACATCCATATTTTTCCTATACCAATTGGATGTTTGATGAGCGAGGTAATTGCGAAAAAATTGAGAAGGCAGTGAATACCTTCGAGATTGTAATTCAACTTGAAAAGATGCTGGAGTTGCCAATGAGTCATGTGTATGTCCAGGAATCCCAGCAATTCTATGATCCATAATCATACGCCATTGATGCAAGCTTTTTTTTCCTTTAAAAGATATACTCCCCTTCATGGCGAGGGAATTAAAACGAGAATTCTTTGCGAATAGTCCGCTAGGGATTTGAAAATCGGCATGGTTGGCGTAACTACCTCCCAATAACCACCTCCAGTTTCTATAAGACTGTTTAATTAAAAGACGAGATTCTGCTCCCATGGTGTTTTGATTGAGGTTTGTTTGAAATTGTACCTCAGCGGTATTTACAGCAGCGAATGGAACATCTAAAAGGGAAACCACACCTCCCAAGGCATCTGCACCATATATTAAACTAGCAGGTCCTTTAATTATCTCTGCAGTACCAATACCTAATTCTGATAATCCCATACCATGATCACCCCCCCACTGTTGTCCCTCTAAACGAAGTCCATTAACCAAGGTAATTACGCGCATTCCTTGCATTCCTCGCACAACAGGTTTAGAGATACCATTTCCCAATGAAGATGAATAAACACCTGGAATTCGACCGATTAATTCGCCAAGGTTTAAGGCAGGAATTTGGTTTAAATCGTTAATTTTTCGCGATTCAATGTGGAAAGGATTTTTGTTTTGGGTTACAGTAGAACCACTCGACACTGTAACTTCTTGCAAATCTAAATGCATTGGGCTTAGGGTAATAACAAGAGAAGGCGTAAGCACTATTTTTTGCAAAATACTTTTATACCCTGTGGCAAAAATTCGAATTTGACACGATTTCATGTCATTTTCAAAAATGATTATTTTACCAAAATCATTGGTTTTAAAACTTTGATCGGTCTCCAAAATAAAAAGTTGGGCGCCTATGATTGGCTCTTTAGTCTTTTCATCTAATAAGGTAATTTCTACCCCTTGAGCGAAAGAGAAACTGGAGACTAAACCTAAAAAAAACAAGAAAATAAATTTCATTTTTTTCTACTAATTTTTATTTGCAACTTTGATGCGATTACAAACATACTATAATTATGCAACATTGTTGCGTTTACAAAAAAAATAATGGCAATAATTAGAAATACAATAGCAAAAAAAGCAGTTTTTGAAATTATTCAGCTCAATAAAACGGCCATGAGTCAAACTGAAATATTTGCCAAGGCAAACAACATTTGCGACCGAGTAACAGTGTATCGAATTTTAGAGCGTTTAGTAAAGGAAATGAAAATCCATAAAATTGTCAATGTTAACGGTGTTATTAACTATGCTCCATGCAACTCTTGCTCGCATGAGCAGCACGTACACCATGATCATCTTCACTTTAGCTGTACCACTTGCAAAAAACTTACCTGTATTTCAGACAATCGCATCGAGCTTAATATTCCATCAAACTATCAAGTAGCTGAAGTTTTTTTAACGGTTTCTGGTATATGTCCAGACTGTTTGATTATTACCTAAGGAATTCCTGAATTGACAAGTATTGTGATTAAAAAGCTAGGGGCGTGCTTCTGAGTAAAAAGCTAGCCGAGTGTTCCGCTCCGCATGTGCGGAGGAGGAATGTATCGAGGCTAGCGAAAACGATTTTGAAAGTGATTCCTACTTATCAATTGCACCTTCCGCTTTTTTAATTAATTTTGTTTCCTTAAAACAAAGCAATATGAATTATGATATCATTGTAGTTGGAAGTGGTCCAGGTGGATACGTTACTGCTATTCGAGCTTCTCAATTAGGGCTTAAAACTGCCATTGTTGAACGCGAATCTCTTGGTGGAGTATGCTTGAATTGGGGCTGTATCCCCACGAAAGCGTTGATAAAAAGCGCTAATGTATTTGAATACCTAAACCATGCAAGTGACTATGGTATATCGGTTAAAGACGTGAAAGCGGATTTTACTGCCATGGTAAAACGAAGCCGGGATGTTGCCGATGGAATGAGCAACGGTATCCAATTCTTGATGAAAAAAAATAAAATTGATGTCTTAAAAGGCACAGGGAAAATCGCAGCAGGGAAATCGGTTATCGTTACAGATGATGCTGGCGTTTCAACTACCTATGTTGCAGGAAAAGGGCTTATCATTGCTACCGGATCTCGTTCACGCGAATTACCCAATCTTCCTCAAGATGGCACAAAAATAATTGGTTATCGTCAAGCGATGACATTGGCCACTCAACCGAAACGCCTTGTTGTTGTCGGTTCCGGAGCTATTGGTGTTGAATTTGCTTACTTTTATAATGCTATCGGAACTGAGGTTACTGTTGTTGAATATTTACCGAACATTGTTCCGGTAGAAGACGAAGATATATCTAAGCAATTAGAAAAATCATTCAAAAAAGCTGGGATTAAGATTATGACTAATTCTTCTGTTGAGCACGTAGATACAAGCGGTAGTGATTGCATAGTAACTATAAAAACAGAAAAGGGTGAAGAGAAAATTTCATGTGACGTGGTCCTTTCCGCGGTTGGAATTCAAGCGAACCTGGAAAATATAGGATTAGAAGATATCGGAATTGTTGTTGATAAAGGACGAATATTAGTTGATGACTACTACCAAACAAATATACCTGGCTATTATGCTATAGGCGATATCGTTCCAGGACCTGCCTTAGCACACGTTGCCTCAGCAGAAGGAATTATTTGTGTTGAAAAAATTGCTGGTCATCATCCTGCCCCATTGAATTATGGAAACATCCCAGGATGCACCTATTGCTCGCCAGAGGTGGCATCCGTAGGAATGACAGAAAAAGCAGCAAAAGCAGCAGGCTTTGAATTAAAAATAGGGAAGTTTCCTTTTTCTGCCTCAGGTAAAGCAAGTGCAGCTGGAACAAAAGATGGCTTTGTAAAATTAATTTTCGATGCTAAATACGGTGAACTATTAGGAGGTCACATGATCGGTGCAAACGTTACTGAAATGGTAGCCGAATTAGTGGCCGTTCGTAAACTAGAAACTACTGGAGAGGAATTAATTAAAACCGTTCACCCCCACCCTACTATGTCTGAAGCTATTATGGAGGCAGCAGCAGCAGCATATGGCGAAGTAATTCACCTATAAAATATGAATATACGGCTAGTAGCATTTCTGTTTCTCTGTATAAGTTATTCTCAGCAAGCTTTTGCGCAGGTCGTAATCAACGAAGGATGTAATAAAAACTACACCACTAGCGTAGACGAAGATGGTGATATTGGGGATTGGATCGAATTGTACAATGCTGGAATGAGCTCCGTTGACCTTTCATCGTATTCCTTAAGCGATAAATTTTCTGAACCTTTACTATGGCCACTTACTGGTTTGAGCATAGGTCCTAATGGCTTTTTAAAATTTTATTGCAGTAAAAAAAGCCGCTACCAAACCGCCCCTTTTTCTAATTCAGTGAGCGAACAGTCGTATGCTCCTTTTGTCGGTTGGAATACCCATACCTTTTCAAGCGCTTTCAATTGGGACGGGCAAAGTAACATATTATTAAACATCTGCTCCTACCAAAATTCGGGCTACACCGAAAATTCAGTTTTCTTACAAACAGCAACACCGTATGTTTCCACCATTGCTACCTTTAATGACGGGAGTGAGGCATCTTGTTCTTCTCAGTTTGGTGGTTCTTACAACCAAAGACCCAATCTTCAAATAAATGGAACAACCATTGATTTTGGTACGCTACAGAATTCAAATACTGGTTACCCTGCTCCTTATGGAAATTGGTATTGGAGTGCTCGACACCAAGTATTGGTTCGTGCTGCTGAATTAATAGCGGCTGGAATTACCTCCGGGCCTATCAATTCCATTGGCTTTCAAGTCGTATCAACCAATACCATTACCTATACATATGTTGATGTCGCCATCAAAGAAACCACACTTAATGAGTTGCCCCCATCGTTTGTTCCTTTAACTGGGTATGCCAACCACACGAACTTCAAAATCGATAACGGAGGTGAAACCATTTATTTATTTGATCCCGCGCTTACATCCGTAAGCTCTTTAATGGTCAAATCTCCTCAAACAGATGTATCCATTGGACGCTTTCCTGATGCAGCAAACAATGCAGTTTGGATGAACCCAAGTTTTGGTCAAACAAACAACGGCACAACTACTTACGATGACAGTTTAGTGCCTCCACAGCTATCCATGGCCACAGGAATCGTTGACCAAATATTCTATTTGAAAATAACAAATTTAAATCCCGATTCTATCGCTACTAAAACAACGTACACAGTTGATGGAAGCGAACCCACCTTTAATTCAACTGAATTATTAGACGATTCCATTTACGTCTATCAATCATTAATTGTTCGAGCAAAAACTTTTCCGATCAGCGCTAGCAATTACCTAGTGAGCCGCGAAAGCTATGGTACTTATTTATTCAATATTGACCATTCTACTCCCATCTTATTAGTCACTACGGAAAACAGCAACCTATATGGAGCAACAGGTATCTTTGATAATCCTAATTCAGATTGGTTAAGAGCAGCCCACGTAACTTGGTTGAGTAAAGAAGGAAATCATCCGACACTTTTTCAAACAAGAACGGCTATCCGAATGGACGGTGGCGCAGGTGGAAGTCGAGGAAACCCACAACGCTCTTTTCGCCTTTCTTTTGATCATGCAGCATTGGGAGAAAAAACAGTGAACCTACCCTTAATTCCAGCCATCCCATTTCGAAACAAATACAGCGATGTTTATTTGAGAAACGGAAGTAATCAATGGTTAACCTTTCCACAAAAAGACGCTTGTCAAGTGAGCATGATGAGCAAGGGAACCGATAATTATTATTCAGCCATGGAGCCGGTATCCGTTTACATAAATGGGCAATATTTTGGTCTTTATGAGTTGAGAGAAAAGTTCAATACAGAATACTTCGACGAACGAGAAAACATCAACAAAGACTCTATAGACATATTATCCATGTCTTATTTTTATAACCTCGTCTTAAGAGCAGTTGAGGGCAAGACAGAAAATTTTACAAACGACTACACCTTATTTAATGCCCTAGACCCAAACCAAGCAAATTACATCAGCCAGGCAGAACAGTACTTCGACTTGAACCATTACACCGATTACGTTATCGGGGAAACGTGGATGGGAAATACGGATTGGCCAGGAAATAATATCAAAATTTACCGATCCAACAAAACCAATTATCGTTGGCGCTTTGCACTAATAGATTTAGAGTTATCCATGCAGCCAGGTTCATGGACCTCCTGTACCGACAACAACATAGCGTATATCATGGGACAAAGTCAAGATAATCCCTATATCAACATTTGGTTGCAGAGCATTCAAAACCTAAGTTATAAAAATTCATTCATTAATCGCTATGCAGACCTTATGAATACTAGTTATCTAATCGATACCTTACTTCATACAGAGCAAGAATTTTTTGATAAAATGGTAGTCGAAATGCCAAAGGAATACCAACGTTGGGGCGATCCGAATAACATACCCGGTCAGATGACTAACTTTTTTAACAACCATGAAATTTTCCAACAGCAATTGGCCTGTAGGAATGAAATTGTTAGAGAAGACATATTAACGGAATTTCAATTGACGAAACAAGTAAAAGTAGGGCTAGATGTGTTTCCAGATAGCTCAGGCTCCATATTACTCAATACCATTCAGCCCAGAATTTATCCATGGGAAGGAATTTATTTCGATGGTGTTCCCATCCGACTTACAGCATTAGCTGATTCAGGCTACAGTTTTGTCAAGTGGATGCCCCATCCCTTAATCGCTGACACATTAAATCCGACATTTGAAAGCAACGTAGATTTGGACTCAACAATCTTCACCGCCATCTTTAAACTAATTCCACCACCACCAGACGGACCGACCATTGAATTTACACTTTTTCCATCCCCAAGTTCAACAAGCATTACCCTTGCGCACAACAACTCCACACTAGCGAAAAATATTCGATATGAAATTTACGATCTGAATGGAAGAATCATTAGCACGGGAAAACTCGATGAAAACAGTAAGCAAACCCACATCACTATTGCTAACTTTCAAGCAGCATTATATTTAATCCGCCTTACCAACGACAAAGACTTTCTCGAAACCAAGCGCTTTGTAAAAATATAAATTTGTCATAAATTCTGACAAATAGTCACTCGTTTTGTGCTTTTTTCCTGATTTTGTCACTTGATTTAGAAAAAATACACGTGGCATATAAATTGACTTTAGGGGAGAAGTTCAATAAAATAAAATTTAAAAAAAATGGGAAAAATAATTGGAATTGACTTAGGTACAACAAATTCATGTGTATCAGTTATGGAAGGAAATGAGCCAGTAGTAATTGCTAACTCAGAAGGAAAAAGAACAACACCGTCTGTTGTAGGATTCGTTGAAGGAGGAGAACGAAAAGTAGGTGATCCAGCAAAACGACAAGCGATTACAAATCCAACGAAGACCATCTCTTCAATCAAACGATTCATGGGATCTAGCTTCGATGAGTGTAAAAAAGAAATTGCTCGTGTTCCTTACAAGGTTGTTAAAGGCGACAATAATACACCTCGTGTAGAAATAGACGATAGAAAGTATTCTCCGCAAGAAATCTCTGCAATGATTCTTCAAAAAATGAAGAAAACAGCTGAAGATTATTTAGGACATGAAATAACTGAAGCCGTAGTTACTGTTCCTGCGTATTTTAATGACGCACAACGCCAAGCAACAAAAGAAGCAGGTGAAATTGCAGGATTAACGATAAAAAGAATAATCAATGAGCCAACAGCTGCGGCACTTGCTTATGGATTAGACAAGAAAGGAATTGATCAAAAAATAGTAGTATTTGACTTCGGAGGAGGAACACATGATGTTTCAATCTTAGAATTAGGTGATGGTGTATTTGAAGTATTAGCAACCGATGGTGATACTCACCTTGGTGGAGATGATGTAGATGAGGCAATCATTGTTTGGTTAGCAGAAGAGTTTAAAAATGATGAAGGTTTAGACTTACGTCAAGATCCGATGGCATTACAACGTTTGAAAGAAGCTGCTGAAAAAGCAAAAATCGAACTCTCCTCAACGACATCTTCAGAAATAAACCTACCGTATATTATGCCTGTAAATGGCATGCCAAAGCATTTAGTTCGAACATTAACTAGAGCGAAATTTGAACAATTAATTTCATCAATCGTTGAACGAACAATTGCACCTTGTAAGAAAGCCTTAAAAAATGCAGGTTTAACTCCAAGTGATATCGACGAGGTAATTTTAGTAGGTGGATCGACAAGAATCCCAATTATTCAAGCTGCTGTTGAACGTTTCTTTGGCAAAGCCCCTTCAAAAGGTGTTAATCCAGATGAAGTAGTTGCTTTAGGCGCCGCTATTCAAGGAGGTGTATTAACAGGAGAAGTAAAAGACGTATTGTTGTTAGATGTTATTCCTCTTTCATTAGGAATTGAAACAATGGGAGGTGTTTTTACCAAATTAATTGATGCCAACACAACAATACCTACAAAAAAATCAGAAGTTTTTTCTACTGCATCTGACAATCAACCTTCCGTAGATATTCATGTATTGCAAGGAGAACGATCCATGGCAAATGATAATAAAACCTTAGGGAGATTTCAATTAACAGACATTCCTTCAGCACAAAGAGGAGTTCCACAAATTGAAGTGACATTCGATATAGACGCAAACGGAATAATGAATATTTCTGCGAAAGATAAAGGGACAGGGAAGCAACAATCCATAAAAATTGAATCTGCTTCAGGACTATCAGATGAAGAAATTCAACGCATGAAAGCAGAAGCAGTGGCAAATGCTGAATCAGACAAGAAACAAAGAGATGAAGTAGAAATTGTTAATAAAGCAGATTCCACTATTTTTCAAACGGAACGTCAATTAAAAGAATACGGTGATAAAATTCCTGCGGATAAAAAGCAGCCTATTGAAGATGCTTTAGCCGAACTTAAAAAAGAATTTGATGCTAAAAACGTTGAGAACTTAGAGCCAGCTATGGAAAAACTAAACACTGTTTTTCAAGCAGCTTCTCAAGAAATGTATAACGCAGCGAATGCTGGAGGAGGAGAAGGAAACGAAGGCCAAAGCTCAACATCAACTGAAGAATCAAATCCACAAGATGAAGTAACCGATGTTGATTTTGAAGAAGTGGAAGACAAAAAATAATTCCAATTTTACATTACTCAAAAAGGACAAGAAATATCTTGTCCTTTTTTTTTGTAATTTTGTATATGCTTTACTTTAAAAAAATAGTTAATTTATCAAGTAATGAATGGTGTGTTTTCATACATGGCGCTGGAGGAAGCTCCGCCATTTGGCACAAACAAGTAAAAGCATATGCCGAAAACTTTAATGTTCTATTAATCGATTTAAGAGGCCATGGTAAATCGAAAGAAATAAAGACAACAAAAAACTATAGTTTTCAAATGATTGCAGAAGATGTAATCGAAGTGGTAGAGTATAACAAAATTGAGAAGGCTCACTTTATTGGCGTCTCCCTAGGAACAATTATCATTTATCAAGTCTTTGACCTTAAACCCAAGCTCGTTAAATCAATGATATTTTCGGGTGCCATAACGCGCTTAAATGTAAAATCACGTCTACTTTTAAGAATTGGGCGTATCTTAAATCCATTTCTTCCTTATATGACACTTTATGCGTTATTGGCAAGAATTATAATGCCTAAAAAAAATCACAAAAAATCTCGCTTACTTTTCATTAACGAAGCGAAAAAAGTGATGACGCATGAATTTAATCGTTGGTTTAAGTTAACGGCAAGATTAACCGCCTATCTAAATAAAGTGGAGCATGAAAATAATGATAAACCAACCATTTATATTATGGGTAGTGAAGACCACATGTTTTTGGAACCTGTTAAGAAAATTGTAAATTCAAACCCAAAAATATCCCTGAATATTGTTCTTAACTGTGGTCATGTTGTAAATATTGAGCAAGCAGAAATTTTTAACGATATTTCGATAAATTTCATTCGGAAATTAGCCTAAAAAATTCAATAAAATGAGCAAAATTGCATTCTCTTGGGATTTATTAGAGAAAAGCTTAATTATTGATGTCCGAAGCGAAATTGAATTTGAAAAAGGACATATTCCAGGTGCAGTAAACATCCCTATTTTAGACACCGAAGAACGTAAAATAGTAGGTACTAGCTTTAAGCAAAATGGCCAAAAATACGCAATTCTTAAAGGACTAGAATTAAGTGGCCCCCATCTAAGTAAACGACTTAAATTAGCGGTTAAATTAGCTGAAAATAGCGAAAATATTGTCATTCACTGCTGGCGAGGAGGTATGCGAAGTGGTTTTTTCACTTACCTAATGGAGTTTTTTGGACTCAGGGTTTCGGTTCTAATTGGTGGCTATAAATCTTACCGGAAACATGTACAAGAAACCTTTGAGAAACCTTATAATATTGCCATTCTTGGAGGTATGACAGGGAGTGGAAAAACGCATATTCTTGACGAACTAGAAAAAACGACTGCTTTTTGCATTGATTTAGAAAAATTAGCCCACCACAGAGGTTCTTCTTTTGGTGCTTTAGGAATGGAACCACAACCTAGCCAAGAACAATTTGAAAACAATCTAGCACAACAACTTATTACAAGCGGAAAGAATACAATTTGGTTAGAAGATGAAAGCAGAACAATAGGTGCAAAAATTATCCCCGAAGGAATATGGAATCAAATGAGGGACGCACCCCATTATTTTTTAGATAGTTCCTTTGAGGAACGACTTGATCAAATCATTTTAGATTACGGCTATTTTTCGATTGATGAACTGAAAATTTGCACCCTTAGAATAGCCAAACGGCTCGGACCGCAACATGCCAAGAAAGCAATAGAATTTCTTGATAACAATGAAGTAAGAAATGCTTTTTCCATTGCACTAAATTATTACGATAAAGCCTATTCCTACCATAAAGAAATCAATCCGCTAGGTGAAAAAATTACAATTGATTGCCCTTCAAAAAACTATACAGAAATCGCCAATTTCTTAGTCGATATTAAAAATGAAAAGAATAGATAAATAGATTTCAATAGTACCAACGAAAAAAAACAAATACTTTCCCCTCTGGAGGGGGATAAAGGGGGAGGAAAGATCTAAACCAACAAAAAACTACACGGAATTCACCAATTTTTTAGTCAATATTACCAATGGAAAATAACGAAATAAAATTAACAGAATTCACTAAGGGAGGAGGCTGTGGATGCAAGATTCCACCAGGTGAATTAAAAGAACTACTTCAAGGAGTAATTGCAATCAATTCTGAAAATTTACTGGTTGGGAATTCAAGTGCCGACGATGCTGCTGTATACGCGATTAATGATTCTCTTTGCTTAATTAGCACCTGCGATTTTTTTACACCTATCGTAGATTCTCCATACAATTTCGGACGTATTGCTGCAGCAAATGCTATCAGCGATGTCTACGCTATGGGTGGCAAACCTATACTTGCGTTGAGTATTCTTGCATGGCCAACCTCGGTAATACCAATACATATTGCTTCCGAAGTTTTAAAAGGAGCAACCGAAACATGTAATTTAGCAGGAATTACCCTGGCAGGTGGACATTCCATCGAAAATAAAGAGCCCATTTTTGGTCTTGCAGTAAATGGAATTGTTGACAAAAAAAATATTAAGAAAAATAATACGGCTCAAGAAAACGATCTTATTTTTTTAACAAAGCCTATAGGAACTGGCATTGCAGCAACAGCCATAAAACGCGGGATGGAAAATCCGCAACTAATGAACGATTTTATACAAAATTGCTGTCAACTGAATAAAATAGGTGAAAAATTAGGGCTTTTAAACTTTGTTTCAGCCATGACCGATGTAACTGGTTTTGGCTTATTGGGTCATTTACTTGAAATGACCGATAACGGTCGACTAAGTGCAAACCTGTTTAGAGAAAAAGTTCCCTTGCTTGAAGGAGTAAAAGAATTAGCAGATGCGTGGATCTATCCAGACAACACGATGCGTAATTGGAAAATGCATGGAGATAAGGTACTTGGCGTGGAGGATTCATCATTATTAACCCTAAGTGATCCTCAAACAAATGGTGGTTTATTATTTTCCATTACTCCAAATGAAAAAGATAAACTAATTCAGCTATTCCAAAGTGAAAATTTACCTTTGTATGAAATCGGTTATTTCACTGAGAAAGCACCCTTTTCAATAAATGTTAAGTAAGATGGAACGCACGCATTCGTTTCCCAGCTACAGAAAACTTTCGAACGGCAAATCACTTTATAAAATTTTATCCGATATCGAATTTATTGAAATTCAATTCATTCAAAACAAAGGATTTATATTCCATATTCGAGCGCAGACTTACTTTGAAAAAACTAGAATAAAAGATATGCTTCATGCGGAATTACCATTTGAAATACTAAATGAGTCTATATTCCAAGCAGAAAAGAATAAAATTGACCTTATAGAGTGAATGGCTTTTTGTAAATTTGCTCGTTTAGCATTATTTTGCCACTGATATGAAACAAGAAAGTCCCTATCAACCCATTCATAAAATCCGAATTGTAACGGCTGCCTCTCTTTTTGACGGCCACGATGCTGCCATCAATATAATGCGGCGTATAATTCAAGCAACAGGATGCGAAGTCATTCACCTTGGCCACGATCGATCTGTCGAAGAAGTAGTTGATTGTGCCATCCAAGAAGATGCTCATGCCATTGCAATGACATCCTACCAAGGTGGGCATATCGAGTACTTCAAGTTTATGTCAGATTTACTGAAAGAAAAAGGAGCTCCTCAAATCAAAATTTTTGGAGGTGGAGGCGGTACCATTTTACCATCTGAAATTAAAGAATTAATGGATTATGGTATAACAAAAATTTACCACCCCGATGATGGAAGAAAGCTCGGCCTGCAAGGAATGATAAACGACCTCATCAAACAATGTGATTTTGCACTTGGTGATAAATTGACAAATGAATTTTCAGAAGTTAAAAACCAAGTGATCCCGGCAATAGCAAGAGTTATTTCTGCTGCAGAAAATTTTCCGGCATTGTACCTCAATGAAATAAAAGAAATTAAAAAAATCGCCAAGGACTCAAAAATTCCAGTCTTAGGAATTACAGGAACTGGTGGTGCAGGGAAATCATCTTTAGTAGATGAGCTCGTTAGGCGTTTTCTTCACGACTTTTTGGATAAAAAAATTGCAGTTGTCTCGGTAGATCCATCGAAAAGAAAAACAGGAGGTGCCCTTCTAGGCGACCGAATTCGAATGAATTCAATCAATAGCAACCGCGTTTACATGCGATCGCTAGCCACTAGGCAATCTAATTTAGCCCTTTCAAAGCACGTAGCAGATGCCATTAGTATTTTAAAAGTGGCAAAATACGACCTCATTATTATTGAAACTTCAGGGATTGGTCAATCTGACACAGAAATATTAGACCACTGCGATGTTTCACTATATGTTATGACACCAGAATATGGTGCCGCAACTCAGCTAGAGAAAATTGACATGTTGGATTTCGCAAATGTCATTGCCTTAAATAAGTTTGATAAACGAGGTGGACTAGATGCCCTCAGAGACGTTAGAAAACAATACCAGCGAAACCACAACTTGTGGGATGATAGCGTTGATAGCATGCCTGTATATGGAACAATTGCTTCGCAATTCAATGATCCAGGAATGAATTCGCTCTACAAAGTAATCATGGATAAAATTGTCTCCATGACGAATGCTCCACTTGTCTCCTCGCTTGTCATTACGTCAGAAATGTCGGAAAAAATCTATGTTATTCCACCAGAACGAACCCGCTATTTATCAGAAATTTCAGAAAATAATCGAGCCTATGATAATTGGGTAAATAAGCAAGTAGAAGTCGCGGAAAATTTATACGGATTACACGTTTCAATGCAGTCCATTAAAAATTCCGAAATTGAGGATAAAGATCGACTAATAAAGCAGTTACAAGAAGTATTTGAGAAAGAAAAACTAAATTTTGATCCTAAAAATTGGGCGTTTTTACAAGAGTGGGAAGCAAAGAAGCAAACGTTTAAAGATCCAATTTTCAAATTTAATGTAAGGGATAAAGTGTTAAGTATTCAAACGCACACCACATCCTTATCTCAAACGCAACTGCCAAAAGTAGCTAGTCCAAAATACAGAAGTTGGGGCGATATCTTACGATGGGGCTTGCAAGAAAATTTTCCGGGTGAATTCCCCTATACTGCAGGATTGTTCCCTTTCAAACGAGAAGGCGAAGATCCAACCAGAATGTTTGCAGGAGAAGGTGGGCCTGAGCGCACTAACAAACGTTTTCATTACGTAAGTTTAGGACTTCCAGCCAAGCGCCTATCTACCGCCTTTGATTCAGTTACCTTATACGGAAATGATCCTGCTATTCGGCCCGACATATACGGAAAAATAGGTAATTCCGGCGTTTCTATTTGTTGTCTAGATGATGCTAAGAAACTCTATTCCGGTTTTGATTTATCGCATCCTGCAACATCGGTTTCCATGACTATAAATGGCCCCGCTCCTATGCTGCTTGCTTTTTTCATGAATGCTGCCATCGATCAGAATTGTGAAAAATACATCATGGCAAATGGCCTAGAAAAAGAAATTTCAACTAAAATTGTAGCTTTATATAAGCAAAAAGGAATTGAGCGACCAAAATACAATGGCGATTTACCCGAAGGGAATAATGGTCTTGGTCTTTTTCTTCTTGGCATTACCGGTGATCAAGTACTTCCTTTAGAAATATATAATCAAATAAAAAAAGAGACACTTGCTCAAGTAAGAGGAACGGTACAAGCCGATATTCTTAAAGAAGACCAAGCGCAAAACACCTGTATTTTTTCTACAGAATTTGCACTCCGATTAATGGGAGATGTTCAACAATATTTTATTAATAATCAAATTCGTAATTTCTATTCCGTTTCAATTTCTGGCTACCATATTGCAGAAGCAGGTGCAAATCCTATCACGCAATTAGCCTTTACCTTGGCGAACGGATTCACCTATGTCGAGTATTATTTGAGCAGAGGAATGGACATCAATGATTTTGGTCCAAATCTATCTTTCTTTTTCTCGAATGGAATCGATCCTGAATATGCTGTAATTGGCCGAGTAGCTAGAAGGATTTGGTCGAAAGCCTTAGCTAAAAAATACCATGCGAATCCTCGTGCTCAAATGTTGAAATATCATATTCAAACATCGGGAAGATCCTTGCATGCACAAGAAATTGATTTCAATGATATACGTACCACATTACAAGCATTGTATGCCATTTACGACAACTGTAATTCCTTGCATACCAACGCATACGATGAAGCAATTACTACCCCAACAGAAGAATCCGTTAGAAGGGCAATGGCGATTCAGTTGATTATCAACAAAGAGTTGGGCTTAGCAAATAATGAAAATCCATTACAAGGCTCATTCATCATTGAAGAATTAACGGAACTCGTTGAAACGGCTGTTTTAATGGAATTTGACCGAATTACCGAACGTGGCGGAGTATTAGGTGCCATGGAAACGATGTACCAACGATCGAAGATACAAGAAGAATCCTTGTATTACGAAACCTTAAAACATACGGGAGAATTTCCAATTATCGGTGTAAACACCTTTTTAAGTTCTAAAGGTTCACCAACAATTCTTCCAAAAGAAGTAATCAGGGCAACAGAAGAAGAAAAAGCATATCAAATAAGCATGCTCCAAAATTTGCATGTCATGAATAAGGAAGAATTTGATAAAAAAATAAGCCAAATTCAAGATGCCGCTATTAATAACACCAATATTTTTGATGAATTAATGGAAGTAGCGAAATATGCATCACTTGGTCAAATTACTTCTTCTTTATTTGCAGTTGGTGGACAATACCGACGCAATATGTAGTACGAATTGATTAATTTATTATTTAAATGGAGTAATCGTACTGTTAAATAAATTAATGTTAAAAACTAAGAATTCATTCGAAGTGAGAACTATTTAGTGAATATTAGCTTACGCCAAGAAGGGAAAATAAAAATTCAGAGCCTTGACTTTTTTAGCTTCGCTGCTACTTACCCTACTTTTTTTTCCGCAAAAAAAGTAGCAAAAAAACTCGAAAGTGGCATGCGTTCATTCTCTCCAATTCTAAGACTTGACCCTTTCGGTGATTTCTACCGAACTACCTCACGGTACCCAAGTCT
>CANHOA010000008.1 GCA_947462255.1 Flavobacteriales bacterium
CAAAAGGCAAAGCAGGAAGCTGAAAGTATTGCCGAGCAAAAAAAGACGGAGGAGTTAGCAGCACAAGCGGAGCAAAGGGCAAAACAGGAAGCGGAAAGTTTTGCTGAGCAAAAAAAGACGGAGGAGCAAGCAGCACAAGCGGAACAAAAGGCAAAGCAGGAAGCTGAAAGTATTGCCGAGCAAAAAAAGACGGAGGAGTTAGCAGCACAAGCGGAACAAAAGGCAAAGCAGGAAGCTGAAAGTATTGCCGAGCAAAAAAAGACGGAGGAGTTAGCAGCACAAGCGGAGCAAAGGGCAAAACAGGAAGCTGAAGGTAACGCCGAGCAAAAAAAGACGGAGGAGTTAGCAGCACAAGCGGAACAAAGGGCAAAACAGGAAGCGGAAAGTAACGCCGAGCAAAAAAAGACCGAGGAGTTAGCCGCACAAGCGGAGCAAAAGGCAAAGCAGGAAGCTGAAGGTAAGGCCGAACAAAAAAAGACAGAAGAGTTAGCCGAACAAGCGGAACAAAAGTCAAAGCAGGAAGCGGAAAGTATTGCTGAGCAAAAAAAGACGGAGGAGCTAGCAGTAAAAACGGAGCAACTGGATAAGATAATTTATGATGAGAATACTCCCTATTCTGAAGCCATCAGAGAACAATTAGAGCAATTAAATTCAGAATCATCAGAAGATTTGCTAACTTCTTTTGATGAAACAAAAAAAATAGAGCAAGGCATTTTATCGAATACTGATCCAATAGCAAAAGAAAAAGAAATTAATGTTGTAAAAGTTCTTAACGAAACAAATGAATTAATTGCTAGTCAGATAATTTTAGCAGCGAAAATTAAAGCTATAGAAGATGATTACCCATCGTTAAAAGAATTGAATAATAATAATTCTGAAATAGTAAATACCTTACGGATTCAAAAAGAAGTGCTGGAAGATTTAAAAAAGAAGGGATCGACAGAAAACGTTAATCTTATTGATAGAGATATTGCCATTATTACAGCTCAAATTAACTCTATTTCATCGCCAAGTAAGTCAGGTCAAATACCAACCCCACTTGTTTTTACCAATAATGAGCAACTCACCACTACTGAAAAAGAAGCAATAAGCAAAGATGCTGCTTATTATGAGTATCTGCAGAAGCGCACAGCATACAATCAAATGGTAGTTAGTCGCGATAGTTTACAAGACAAAATTTTCTCGGAAAAACAAAAACTAGATTTTTTACTACAGCAGGATAATCGTGATGCAAGACTTTCAAAGTCTGAATTAGAACTCGCGAAATTGCTAAGTGAGCAATTGCTTTTATTGAATGAATTATCGGTGAAATTGGAGATGCAAGGTAAAGCAATTACCAATACTGCAAATCAGGCTAAAATGGAAAAAATGCTCCTTGAAAAAATTCAGCCAATACAAGTTATTGTTGCAAGCGCCAAAGCAGTTTCGTATGATTTCTCCATCGGTAAAGAAGTATATCCAGTAGCAACTAAGCTACCTGTACTTTCGAGTTCTCCGTCAGGTCTGGTTTTTAGAGTTCAAGTAGGAGCGTTTAGAAAACCTGTTGCAATAGATAAATTTAGAGAGTTCTCTCCGGTTTCAGGAGAAGTTTTGGCTAATGGCTTGACTGTTTATTTAGCTGGATACTTCAATAATACTGCATCAGCTCTTACCGCAAGGAAAGAAATACGCAAAATTGGATATGCTGATGCATTTGTTGTTGCCTATTGCGATGGTAAAAGAATATCCATAGCGGAGGCTCGAGCATTGGAACAATCGGGTAGGTGTGTGCCAAAATCTCAAATAGAGCTATCTAACGAAGTGGCTAAATTGTTCGAAACCATCGATATTATTCCCAATGATAATTTAGCTATCGAAACAGAGCAGATTTTTTATACTGTTCAAGTAGGCGTTTATAATAAGAAAATTAACCCTGAACAATTACCAGGTATAGAAGAATTAGAAGCTTTTCAATCGCCAAATGGGAAGTACCGTTATTCAAGTGGGAAATTTTTAAGCATAGATGATGCGAAGATTCGTAAGGCAGACATCGTAACAAAAGGAATCACCGATGCTTACATTGTGGCGTATCGAAATGGAAATCGAATCGATTTAAATTTGGCAAAAGTGCTGATTGAACAAAAAGTAAAGAGTGCTAAGATAGAACCTTTGCTGACAGAACGTCAAGTGCCAATTGATTTCAATAAATTAACAACTAAAAATGAGCCTGTCATTGACTACGTTCAGTTTTCTAAAATTATGAGTAATACAAAGACAAGTGACTTATTGGGCATTGCAAATAAAGGAGGTACTTTTGTGTTTGATCCAATCCAAAATAGTATATTGTCTGGTTATATAAATTTAAATTCTATCTCTGCATTTGAACGTATTTATTATGCCGACATGACCATTATCCAGAAAACAAATTCCACTAAAGTTTGTTCCATTTTTATTGAGGAATCAAGCATTAAATCAGCATTGCATGACTGGCTTTTACATTGTAATATTCCTTACACTATTATTTCAAATTCAAATTCATTTGAAATTCAATTTGTACTATTGCAAAATGATTTAATAGAAAACATTGAACAAATGGCAAGTAAATACGATTATGTTGTTAAAATAAACGAATTATGATTGAAGCGCCCGAAATAAAAAAATCAGTAAAGAAAGAGACTGTCGAAATCTTGTCATTGGTCTTGTATAATGACGATGTTAATAGTTTTGATCATGTTATTAATTCTCTAATGTCGATTTGCAATCTTGAATTAATGGAATCGGAACAATGTGCTTGGATTGTTCATACTAATGGTCGATGTGCAGTGAATAAGGGAAGCTACAGCGAATTAGAACCAAAATGTATAGCGCTATTAGATAAAGGGTTAAGCGCAAAAATAGAATAAAATGAAGATTACTTTTCATCCAAAGATAAGTTTAAGTATTACAGGTCTCTGTATTCTGTCCTTTCTCTTGCTCACTATTTTTAAACTTCCTTTAAATGCATTATTCGTCTTAAACGGTGAATTTCAAAAAGATAATATCACGTGGTATTTAAGTACCATTTTCTATATTTTTGGCCATGCAAATCTTCCCCATTTATTAGGAAACTTATCGCTGTTCTTGATTTTAGCGCCCATTATTGAAAAAGCCTTTGGAATGAAAAAGTTCATTTTAATGGTTCTTACTACCGCTATAACTACCGCAATTATTCACGTTATTTTCTGGGATAATGGATTGATGGGACTTAGTGGAATTGTATTTATGCTGATTATTTTATCGACTTTAACACATGCAAAAGCCAATGAAATTCCATTTACTTTTATATTGGTGCTTATTTTTTATTTAAGTCAAGAAATCTATGCCTCTTTTAGCAATGATAACATTTCTCATATGGCGCATTTGGCAGGGGGAGGCGCTGGTGTTTTCTGGGGGTATTTCAAGCGATAGATTATTCTTGATCATTTAGATGAACCAAGTTGTACAGTGTTTTTTCGATGGTTTCATATTTCCCATTTGGAGTAGGACTAAGAGCAGGTGAGGAAACAAGGTGGTAGGTATCATCAATTAACATATAATAAGGGAAAGAAATTATCTGTAATTTTTTCCAAATCGGATCGCTCATTTTAAAACTGCTTTTTTTCCAATTTAGGGCATCAAGATTTCGTTGTTCAATTTTGGAATATGGCTCATCTATCTTCGGATAAATAGTAATAAATTCTATTTGCTTTCCATATTTATCGTAAAGCTTTTTTATCGCACCAATTTCTGCTAAGCAATTTATATTTTTGGGGTCAAAGGCATGAAAGTAAATGTATTTGCCTTTTATAGAGCTTAATAAAATGCTGTCTTTGGTATCATTTAATTTGAGCTCAGGAAATCGATATCCAACAGCTACAGTATTAAAAATATCAAGTAAGTTGCTTGCGATTTTTTGATGCTCATTGTATTTTGTATTCAATGATATTTGAGTTAATAAATTCAGTATGCCTGATTTTGGTAAATAGGAGCCATAGTATTCTTCTCGCAATAAATTAAGCAACACCAATTCTCTTAATTGATTATTCTTTAGGTAGTTGTCTTCTTTTAGCAATGCGTTTGTAAGTGTTAAATCGCTGCTAGCAATGGCTGCATACACATTCATAGTAGAACTGCCATTTAATTGAAATAGGTATTTTTCATAAAAACTTTTAAAGAAGTCCATATAGGCGTCGTTTAAATACAAAATATCTTGCTTATTAAGATAGAAGTCGTATTTATCATTACTCGATGGTGCGCCTAGAAATTGTAGGTTATCAATATTTTGTCCAATTGAATATTTTAAAAAATCCCTAAAAAAAGTACAGGTGTCCTTAGCATATACTAATTCTGTTTCTTCTTTGAAATCACGTATTTTTCGAATAAAATTACCATGATCAGAATCTTTAGTATAATAAATATCAGAAATGTATCGATCCATCCATGCTTGAAATCCTAATATCTTGTAGTTGATATCATTACTATCTAAATCAATTAACGTAATTTCAATTTCTTTGCTATTGGTCATCACTTCATTTTCTCTATCATTTTCAGGTATTTCAATGGTGTATAGGCCATTTGGCTGCAGGTACATCCACATGTAAATAGAATTAATTCGAAGGATATATTTTTGAATTTTAGTAATTTCTATGGGGAATATGAAGTAACCCCGTGCATCAATTTGACTTTCTGCGATCAGGGTTTCATGATTGGAAATAAGATCATCTACTTGAAATACAGAAATTTTTTGATTCGGGTAGCTATAGGCCATTCCTCTAATAACGACTTGCGAAGTTCCAGTAAAGCAGATGATAAACAGAAATAAAGCTAGTAAATTTCGAATCATTTTAGTTTTTAACCTTTTTTAAACGAGTAAATGTGGGCTTGTTACAAATTGGCTAATGGCACCATTTCCTTTATATATTTCGCGGACAATTGATGAGTTAATAGCACTTAAGGGAAGATCTGTTAGAAAGAAGACTGTTTCTATTTGTTTTAATTCATGATTCATGTGAGCTATTGAACTTTCATATTCGAAGTCTTTCGTATTTCGCAATCCTCTAATGATGTGTTTTATGTTGTTTTCGTGGCAAAAATTAACGGTCAAACCTGTATATTTTTTAACGCTCACTGCCTCATGATTATCGTATAGAGAAAGTATATGTGCCATTCGTTTCTCAATTGAAAAGAGTGTTTGTTTTGAAGTGTTCTCGCCAATACCGATTACAATATGGTCAAATACGCTAAGGGCTTTATTTACAATTGCTTCATGACCTTTTGTAAAAGGATCAAAGGTACCTGGAAAAATAGCTGTATTTTTCATCTTATGCATTGAAAAAACTAAAGTATACGTTCCCAAATATACGGCAAAAACTGAAGTTGGTTATCTTGCTAAAATCAGAATGCCTTCCATGTTCTATAATTAAGATGCCATTGGGTAATAAGAGCTTTTTTTCTTGTACTAGTTGAATAATGGATTCATGAAATTTTGCTTCGTAAGGAGGGTCGGCAATTATGATATCAAAATTAGAATGGCAATTGGTAAGAAATTTTATGCAATCTGCTCGTTGTACATCAAATTGAGACGTAATCCCAAGATTATGGGCATTGGCTTTTAAAAATTTTGCGCACGTAAAATTCTCGTCTACGGCAACAACAGATTGTGCACCTCGGGAAATGAATTCAAAAGATAAGTTGCCTGTGCCTGCACACAAGTCTAATACTTTTAAAGAATTAAAATCAATACTATGTTGTAATATATTAAACAAGCCCTCCTTTGCAAAATTGGTTGTGGGCCGTGAAGGAAATCCAGGTGGTACCGAAAATCGTCTACTTTTTAAGGAGCCGCTAATTATTCGCAAAGTATCTGAATTTGATAGGTATCATAATTAAAGGAGGAGAATTTCAGGTCGGATAACTCTTTTATGCGTTCAAATAGAGTTGTAATCTGTGCTGCAGTATCATCTTGTTTTCTCGGGTAAATTTTAATTTCTCCTTGAAAATTGTCAATCGGAAGTTTTAATAATGCTGCAGTGGTAAAATAAATGATGTCATCGGTGGAATTGATGGCTGTTTCTTGACTATAAATTAATTTGCCGCCTTGAAAAAGCTGTAAATAAAAAGACGATTCATCGAAAAATATACTTCCTTCAAGGACATTGTTTTCAATACTTTTACTTTGCTTTAAATAGGTGGTGTGGGTTGCAGTAATTGGATTGCTAGGAAAAAAGGCAGCGCAGAATTTTGAAACCCATGGAACGATCTCATAAATACTCGTTACACCTAACGAAACATTTTGGCTAGTAAATAGTTGATTTGAATCATTAGGATGTCCGAAAGCTAATTCATAATAGTTCTCACGTTCATTGTCATCGTAAATCGTATTCGGAATCAATACAAAATTTGTTGTTCTGAAAAAACACGTGTAATCATTTGCGTGAAGAAAGGATGATTTACTAAATTCTTTAATAAATGATTTTGCTTCCGCTACTTTTAATTCATCGCCTATCGAGCTGATCAAATGATATGCAGTATCTACAATCAAATCATCTTCTAGAGAGGTGATTTGAAACGCAAATTCGGAAAATTCGACTTGATAGCGCATTTTTCTTTATTAGTTCCTAAAAGGAGTAACTATGGTTACTTTTTTTAGTATTTTTAGTTCTTTACAAATTTACGACAATACCTTTACTATAAAAAGGTTTTTAATTACATAATGGATAAAGCTACGAACAATACTCCTTCATCAAATCAAGCTAAATTAATTTTTACCGATGATCAAAATACGGCCTTAAATGAGTTTAATAAATTCTATGTGTCCGACGCCAAGCAGCCACTTTTTATATTAAAGGGCTATGCTGGAACTGGTAAATCAACGCTCATCGCTTATTTAGTTAATGAGATATTGGCGCGTCGAAAAAAAGTGCGCATTCTTGCACCCACTGGAAAAGCGGCGAAAGTAATCGCTAATTATGCCAAACAACCGGCGTATACCATCCATAAGCAAATTTATTTTGTTGGTGGTGAGTTTAGTGGTGCTTCAAGCTTGGTAAAAGCAAAGAATTTATTTACAAATACGCTTTTTATTGTCGATGAAGCATCTATGGTTGGTATTGATGACGCCAAGCAATCCAATAGTTTGTTGGAAGATTTGCTAACTTTTGTTTACAGTGGCGAATCTTGTAAGTTGATGGTGGTTGGCGATCCAGGTCAGTTGCCACCTGTTGGACAAACGGATTCACCGGCGCTTGACAAACTATATTTAGCGAATTTATATCCTTCTTTAACGGTTTATGATGCAGTATTAAAAGAGATCGTGCGTCAAGCATCAAGTTCAGAGATTACAGAGGTCGCAACGTATATTCGCAATCAGTACTCATTTTCTTTACCTCTCATTATTTCTAATGGGAAGGAGGTTCAACGAATTGATGGTTCTCTTTTAAGTGAATTATTAGAGTCGTCTTATGATAAAAATGGAATGGAGGAAACAGTTTTATTAACGATGTCGAATAAGCGAGCCAATCAATGGAATAATGAAATAAGGTCAAGAATTTTATTTCATGAAGAAAATGTGCAGAAAAATGACGTGCTAATGGTAGTTAAGAATAATTATTTTTGGCTAAAACCTGAATCTCTAATTGGTTTTATTGCGAATGGTGAAACGATTCGAATCACCAAGGTTCTTGAACGAACTTCTTTATATGGATTTGAATTTGCAAAAGTATGCATTGAATTTGTGGATTATCCAGATGAAGAAGAAATGGAAATTCTATTGAATTTAGAAGCATTAAATGTTGAAGCTCCTAGTTTGTCACGTGATCGTATGAAAGAATTGTTTTTTGAAGTAGAAAAGGATTATAGTTATGAAAAAAACAAGAAAAAACGGTACCAACTTATTCTGAAAAACCGCTATTTTAATGCGCTGCAGGTAAAATATTCCAACGCTATTACAGCCCACAAAGCGCAGGGTGGACAATGGAAAAATGTGGTGATCGATTTCGGTTATTTACCTGAGCAGATGCGAAATGAAAATTATAATCGATGGTTATATACGTGTATTACCCGTTCAAAGGAAAAAGTTTACTTGCTCAATTTTCCTGCTGATTTTTTTAGCGTTTAAAATCTTTAATTCTAACGCTAGTTTTTCCTACTTGAACTTTTGATTTTTGAATAGCATCATCTAGTTTATCAATAAATTTCTTTGAGTCAGATTGATTCAAATGCTTTGTGGCTTGGTTTGTCAATTCTTCTTTCAACTTATAGATTAAACTTATGCATCGCATAGCAGAAAGCAATTCATTTTTTGACAAAACATATTCTTCTGCAATTTCTGTTAATTTAAGTCCCTCTAAGTCTAGGTTTGAAATTACAGGATCAGTAAAGGAATTTACTTTTATGGTGAGTTCACGGTCTATTTTAATGAATAAATTGGAACTCCTCAACCGTTTAAACTCCTGAGATAGCCTTGCGTTAGTTTTTTCATCTACTGTTTCCCCAGGATATCCATTTATTTCTTTCTGTTTATCGTCTCGTATTATTACCTCACCATTCCAAAGACCAATGCCATTTGCTTGAAGCTGAATTTTAAAAGGCAACTCATTTTTTTTGTATTCTTGAAAAATAAGGCTTAGAATGGTGCTATCAGCCGGTGAAAATATTGTTTGTGTAAAATTGAATTTGTCTGGATCAAATCGATCTTCTAATTTTAATTGAAAATCTGAGTCGTAGTAGGGCTGAGCGTCTGTTTTACTAATATGAAGCATCACTTCATCGGATGATTCTCCCTCAAAGTCCTCTGGAATGGAGATGAGTCTGATTTCGATATTTTCTTCGTCTTTTGTTGCTGGAATTGTCAATTCTTGGGTATATAAGTCGAAGGTAGTGCCATCTGCATAAGTATAGAGGCCGTCTTTGGTAGTATAAGCCACCCAATTTTCTCCCATTTTTTTGCGATAAGCATCTAATAATTTCTTTTTTGAGGTATATTCCTCAAGAATGGGTATCCTATCCTCTATTAGTTCTTCTTCTAAGGCTACTAACTCATCGTATTTTTCATATAAATCGACTAATTCAGTTTGTTTTTTTGATCGTGCTACTCTTCTAGATTTTGTAGTGGGTAAAATATTGACAGGTCCACCATTTTTATGCTTTCTCTTGAACCTACGCATTTTTCGCGATGGCTTTTTCTTCGTTACGTAATCATGACTGTCAAGAATTGAATAGTTGGCCTCTTCTTCGCCAATCTTTGCTGAAGTTTCACTTATTTCTTTTTGTACATTTTTTATCTGTTCGTTGAAACCATCTTTTCCTTCTACGCTATTTTTTAATGCTTTAAAGGTTAAATCATCTAGGTCATTGATGATACGTTGAAAGGTTATTCCTTTAGAAAAGGTTGAGTCCGGCGATAAGAAACGAGTTTTCTCAGAACCAAATAAATGGTATTGTTGATTGTTTCGCTCAATAACAACTGTGGTTTGTTTTGAACTGTTGTAGCCCCATACATCAAAGTGTATTTGAGTTAGTTTGTCATTTCCAACGGTTGAGAGGTTTCTTGAACATATACGTTTGGCTTTTAATTCTTTTTTTTTGCCACCAACAAGGACTATGTCGTAAGGAAATAGTCCTATTGCTTTTGGAAGCCCTTTGTTCCATTCGCCATATTCATCTTTGTCTCGTTCTTCTAAAAGGCCTGTTGTGTAGGATCCATCTCCACATGCAAACAATATGTTTTCAAAATCTGTGGCTACACCTCCTAGTAGTTTATAGATATAAAAAGAACGATTTTTTATGGTTTTATTTATGGCGTAATTCTGTGCATCTAATACTTGTTTTTGTTCTAATTTGTCTTTAATTCCAATTAAATCTAATAGTGTTATACGATCATTTAAGGAAAGACTTGTTTGTAAAATCGGACTTGTACTAGGATTTAACAGCTCATCGTAAATTTTCCCTCGAATTATATTTTTTGGAATTGAATCAAAGAAGTGATCTAAGTATGCGTCAATTAGTGGTGTATTTTCTTTATTTTTTCTATCAAGAACGAGTTGAATTTGCTTGCATAATTCCCAAATAGCAGTTTTATTGGTTGCTTCAGCAATTAAGCCATTCGGAGAGGTAGCGATTAAGTTATTCCGTATAATGAGTAATGATGGTTCGTTGATGATAATTAGTTCGATGGAATCGTAATTTAATTTCCCATCAGGAAATTTTACTATTGGTCCAGTATAGTCAAATGCTTTCCCAATATTTCGCTCAAGGATTGGGCTTTTTTTTACGATGTGAAATAAATAGGCGCGGGTTTCTATTGAAAGGCCATCATTGTTCTGGCTGTGAGAAATGCAATAGCTTGAGATGATGAAAACAGCAAAATAGAGCCGAAATTTCAGCATCGTAATAGTTAAATTATAATTTGATGAACTTCATTGTTGATGAACCTACACGAATTAAATAACTTCCCGATGGCAAGGTCGAAACATTAATTTTTTCGTCTGCTAAACCAGTAAGAAAAGTGCGACCGCTTAAATCAGTTACATTATATCCTTCATTTTTTTGAAATAATCCTGAAAGTTGCACTTCATCAACTACTGGATTTGGATAAATGGTAAAGGATTTCGATGTTTGCTCATCTATTCCAACAAAAGTTGTAGGCGCATTCTTACTCAATACCAAGGTGCTCGAATTATTCAATAAGGCAGAAATTACATTTACATTAACGACCATGAAAATGGGTAGGTTAGAAGTACTCAAATCATAATATTCAAATACATTGCGCACGAAACTTACAGGTGTTCCAAATACAGTGGCTACAGCTGAATCCTTAAGGTGGTATCTCGATACAATGGTATACGTATTGCCTCCAGGTAAAAGTAGGGTGCCAACTCCATCATAAATAGAAACAGAAGTCCCTGATGAAGGAACTGTTCCTGTTGCGCCACTTGTAATGCTGCCCGAAAAATTATCCGTTACCATATTCCCAAGTGCAAATGGGTAGGTCATTAGATTTTGTTGATCGATGTTCCAACTCGCAACCACGGCACCTAAACTCACTTCGTTAAAAACAAAACCTTGAGAGGTTCGTCCCGTTCCGCCTGTATAAAAGGTTTCAAGTGTACCTCCTACACTCAATACTTTAGCAGAGCCAGCAAAGGAAGTGAAATTGGAACTTAAACTAGCATCTAAAATTTGAACGTCTTTGGTTATTCCAAAAACTCCCGCTAGTTGACTGTAATCCCAAGTTACGTTGTTTCCAACAACGGAAGCATAATTATTCGCATTCGAATCACAAAGGTATAAATTGACTAAGTCACCAATGTTTGCCTCATTCAAGCTAGTAAATGACTGAGCATTGAATAGAAACGGGAATAAAAAAAGCAGTGTATGGATTTTTTTCATGATTATTTTTTTTTATCAAATTTAGCAAAAGAATTGATTCTATAAAAGGCCTAAGAACAAAAAATAAAAATAAGGGCAATGACCAGTAAAACTTTGTGAATTGTATTTCCTTGTGTAGAATACTATTTACTCCAATTTAGAAGCGCCTTCTCTTGATTTACACTAGGATTTTTTTGAATCGTAACACTGTGTTTTTGGTAGAAATAACGGTTTACTTCCGGAAGGGTCAGCTGTATCATCTTTTGGTTTCTGATGATCAGTACCTTCTTTTCATCAAATTCAAAATACCCTAACAATTCATCCAAATCATTGGAAATATGATGGTCATTTATCGCTACAATTTGGTCGTTAAGGCAAAGGCCCCCGATATCAGCAGGACTTCCTGGGTATATTTCACTGATCGAAAAACCATTGCTTGATTTGGTCGTTCGCATCCCAAGTTTCGCTTTGCTGTATGACCTAAGTGGCTCTTGTATAAGCGTTAAACCTAAATAGTCTAAACAATCAATTAAAATACTTTCGTATGGGTTAGTTCCATTAATGTACTCGTCAAAGAAGGCTTGAAAGGAGATGCCAGAAGTGTTTTCAAGAGTTGTTTGATAATCACTCTCTGCAATACCGATGCCTTTGACTGCGAAATCATAGTAAAGTCGTTTCATAACTTCATCGAGACCAACTTTATTATTGGTGGCTTTTCTGATTTGAACATCAAGGCAAAACGCTAAGAGGCATCCTTCGGTATAAATCGACACTTTTCGCCCAGGAACACCCAATACATAGCCATCAAGCCAGGTATCGAAAGAGGATTCAGCGACAGAATAATTAAATCGACCTGGATTATCAAGATGTTTTTGAACTTGATTGCTCAATTCGTGCAGGTAGTCGTTTAATGTAAAAAAGCCACTTTTCAATAGGAAAAGATCACCCATGTAGGTTGTTACTCCTTCGTAAATATAGCCTAAACGCGAATAATTCTCGCCTGTTAGATCATAGGGAAGCATCGCTTTGGGGCGTATACTTTTTATGTTCCACGCGTGGTATAATTCATGGGAAGAAATACCAAGTAATTCTGCGTACAAACTATTGAAAAGCGCATGGGATGGGCCCAAGGTAATCACAGTGCTTTTTAGATGTTCAACACCATGATAGGCTTGATTTGGTAAGCTAAAAATCAAAAAATCGTACCGTGTGAAAGGAAATTCACCAAAAGCATCAAATTGATGCTGCGTAAATTTTTGAAAATCATGTATAATACTTTCCCAATCCATTGGTTTATGGCCAACTATCCAAATGGTGAATGGGACATTGTTTACGGAATAGCTTTCAGATTGAAGATTTGGAGAAATTATAAATGGCGAATCTGTTAATTCATCATAATTAGCAGCATGCAATAAACCGTTTTCCTTTGTTAAAGAAGTGGCAATTTGCCAATTGCTCGGACGCTCTACGAGTAAGGTGATTGGATTTTCTGTTAGGCCATCCGCGTAGAGTAAACAATTAACAGGATTCACATAACGCAATTCCTTATCAATGAAAGTTGATCCAGCATTTAATTCATTGGCATAGTAGCTATATTGAACAGTTATTGTTTGCGTATTTGGGGTTTCAACTAACCAAGTATCCTTATTTGTTTTATGAAAGGAACACTTTTTCTTCTGCTCATTAAAAACGCTAAAATTCAAGACGTTTTTAGCAAAATTCCCCAATTCATACCTTCCCGGTCGCCAAGAGGGCAGATGTAGAAGGGTTGTTTCAGCATTTACCGGAAAGTCAACGCTAATTTGAAGTAGCTTTTTACTACTTTGTTGACCATCAAGTTTATAGTGAATTGTTTTCAAAGGGTGAAGATTAATAGAGGGAACCTTGTAATTCTACTATTTTAGCATCTGCCAAGTATTCATCGTAACTCATCATTTTATCTATAATGCCATTAGGCGTTAATTCTATAATTCGGTTGGCTACCGTATTAACCAATTCGTGGTCATGTGAAGTGAAGAGCAAGGTGCCTTGAAAGTCTCTCATGGCATTGTTTAAAGCAGTTATGGACTCTAAATCAAGGTGATTAGTGGGTTCGTCCATCATTAAGAGATTCCCTTTCGCTAACATCATTTTCGATAACATACAGCGCACTTTTTCACCACCTGAAATTACGGTAGCAGATTTTAAGGCTTCTTCGCCAGTGAAGAGCATTCGTCCTAAAAAGGTTCTAAGGTTCACGTCTTCTCGTTCTTCATCTGTTAAAGCATACTGACGAAGCCAATCGATGAGTGAAATCTTAGTGGAAAAAAAATCGTGATTATCATTTGGTAAGTAAGCGCTTGTAATGGTTGTACCTGTTGTAAATTCACCGGTATCGGCTTTTACATTATGGTTTAATACTTCAAATAGGGTAGTAAGTGCCAAGGAATTCCTGGAAATGAAAGCAATTTTATCACCTTTGTTTACGGTTATGGTTAAATCCTTAAATAAGGTTTTGCCGTCAATAGATTTCGATAAATTGTTAATGGATAAGATTTGATTACCAGCATCTCGCTCTTGATGAAAGGTAATGCCAGGGTATTTTCTCGAAGAAGGTTGAATTTCTTCAAGATCTAGGTTATCCAACATTTTCCTTCTGCTTGTGGCTTGTTTAGATTTTGCCGCATTCGCAGAGAACCTTGAAATGAAATCCATTAATTCTTTTTTGCGATCTTCCGCTTTTTTATTTTTATCGGAGCGTTGTCTTGCTGCTAGTTGCGATGATTGATACCAAAAGGAATAATTTCCTGTAAATAGATTTATTTTATTGAAGTCGATGTCGCCGATATGGGTGCAAACGGTATCGAGAAAGTGCCTATCGTGCGATACAACAATTACGGTATTTTTAAAATCCAATAGAAAGTCTTCCAACCATGAAATGGTTGTTAAGTCAAGGTCGTTGGTGGGCTCATCAAGAATTAAAACATCTGGATTTCCGAAAAGTGCTTGCGCTAAAAGGACGCGAACTTTGAGATCGTTGGATAATTCTTCCATTAAGGAATAGTGCTTAGCTTCTTCGATGCCCAAATTACTAAGTAGGGTAGCAGCATCCGTTTCAGAATTCCAACCTTCTAAATCGGCAAATTCTCCCTCAAGTTCGGCTGTTTTCATTCCATCTGCTTCGGTAAAATCTTCCTTAGCATACAAGCTTTCTTTTTCTACCATTATTTCATAGAGCCTTTTGTGGCCCATAATCACGGTTTGTAGCACTTGTATTTTGTCGAATTCAAAGTGATTCTGCTTTAAAAAAGCGATGCGTTTACCGGGTTCTAGCTCTACTCTCCCTGTTGTTGGATCTTGATCGCCAGTTAAAATTTTAAGGAAGGTGGATTTTCCTGCTCCATTTGCACCAATTATTCCGTAGCAATTTCCTTGAACAAATTTTACATTCACTTCGTCGAATAGAACGCGTTTGCCAAATTGTAAGGAAAGGTTATTAACATGTAACATGTTTCGAGATTTTGGCGCAAAGGTAAGGGAATATCGTTAAGATAATGCCGTTTTCATGCACGAATAAACAAATGCGGGCGGTATATTAAAAGGGGTGTAGGTTATTTTTGTTTTTTCAAATCGCTTTTTTATGGCTTTTTTGGACTGAAGAGAGTACTGAAACTGAACAAAAGTACCCTTGTCATCTAAAGACTTATGAATGGAGTCCAATAGATCCGTTTTTAACTCTTCCGGAAAGTTCGCTAAGGGTAGTGAAGAGATAATAATATCGGCTTTTTCTTTTCCAATTTGTTGGATAAATTCCCCGATTTTATTAGCGGAATCGTGAAAGAAGTGAACCCGAGGATCCTGAATAGAAGTACTTAGTTCTTCGTAAAATAGATCATTCAGTTCGATAACAATAAGTTGGGTATTTTCTCCCATTTCTTTAATGATTCTTCTTGTAAAGACACCATTTCCAGGTCCTAGTTCTACAATTACTTCAGCTGTGGATAAAGGCAGATGAGCAAGCATTTTATTCGTTAGAAAACGCGAGCTTGGAGCTATTGACCCAACCATTTTCTTTTGCTTAAAAAATTGTTTTAAAAACAGCCTTTTTTTCATGGTTTCGGAGCTTAGTTTAGGCTAATTAGACCATTATTTAAGATCCCAATCACTTTGCCTTTTAAATTTTTTCCTATAAATGGACTAAATGAATATGGGGATGAAATCGCTTCTTTATCAAAGCACCATTCAACAGTAGGGTCAAAGAGGGTAAGGTCGGCTATTTCTCCAATAGTAATCGTTTGGCTTTGTATCCCAAAAACAGTTCTTGAAGATGTTGAAAGGACACGTATGATTTTTTCCGTACCGATATCGGTGTATTTTTCTAATGCCGCATACATACTTTCCAGCTGAATAGTGCCAAAAGAGGCAAAATCAAATTCAATTTCCTTGTCCTCAGGATCGCTCGGACGGTGGTCAGAAACGATGGCATCTATTGTTCCATCTTTTATTCCTTCTATTAAAGCTAAACGATCTTCTTTGGTTCTAAGAACCGGAAAAACTTTGAACTTAGTATCAAAATCCAACACTTCTTCTTCAGAAAAGCAAAGGTTCATGAGGTGAACATCAGCCGTTATTTGCAATCCTTTTTTCTTTGCTTGACGAATGAGTTCAAGGCTTTCTTTGCTTGAAATTCCACTAAGATGTAGTTGACCATTGGTATAGCTTAAGAGCGAAATTTGTTGCTCAAGGGCAATTATTTCTGAAATGGATGGATCAGCTTTTAGTCCTGTTCGAGTGGAGGCAATTCCTTCATTTACAATTCCATTTGCCGCTAAAGAAGGATTGCTACAATAACTTATTATTTTTCCATTAAAGTGTTTAACGTATAATAAAGCACGGTGTAAAACTCCAGCTTCTAGGCTTTGATTATCGTCGGAAAACCAATTCACACCTGATTGATGCATGTCGAACATTTCAGCAAGCTGAAGTCCTTTTCGGTTTTGGGTAATGCAACCAATAGGGTGAAGGGTAACGGGATTGTTTCCTGCACGATTTAGTAGATACTCCACTTGTGCTTTACTATCAATTGGCGGATGTGTGGAAGAAACCACTCCAACGTGTGTAAATCCTCCATTTGCTGCAGCTTTAAGGCCTGAGGCGATGGTTTCTTTATGTTCATTCCCTGGGTCACAAAAATCAGCTTTGAAATCAACCCATCCTTTTGAAACGTGAAGATTTTTACTCATGATTACTTGGGCTCCTTCGTAATTAATGGTTTTTTCTATTCGGTCAATCCTTCCATCAATAATTAAGATATCAACGCATTGATTGTCAAATTTGGAGCTTGAATCTAAAACCTTAGCTTGTTTGATTAATAGTGCCATATGTTTATTATTTCCAAAATTTAAGCAATGCCATTTCGATTAAAAGAAAAATAAGTCCTAAAGCAATAAATATTCTCCAATATTCTACAGGTTTATCTAATTTAATTTGCGTTGTACTTTGACCATTTAATACCGCCTTAAAGGTACAATTTTTTATACCTGAATTTTCAAATGCTGCAACAATTTGTTTTTCATCCATCGTTTCGCTTGAAGATTCTTTTCGGTCATAATTAATAGCAAGACATCCAAGTTCCTCATCTTCTACAACTTTATAGCTACCAGCAATTAATTTCTCTACGGCCTCAGTTCCAGAGATAGATATCGAGCTAATCGATTTGAAATTCTGCCTAGGTGGAATAAAATCAACGTTCTTATTTACTAATCTAATAGGCTTTTCAACGTTTAGGGAGTTGTATATAAGTATTTTGGAATCTTTTCCAATCGTGACAAATTGCGGTAGTTTTCGTTTGCTTAATTCACCTATCCTTAAAATAATAGCAGGGAAGATTGCATTTTGAGTAAAATTCCCAAAGGAAGATGCTAGGGAGGAGGTGTAAAGATAGTTGGACTTATTTCCCGGGCTTTTTAATAGTAATGGATTTCCATTTCGTTGGCTTAATAATGGATAGGCAGCACTTTGGTTCGTTCCAATTACCTTATATGATTTTATGATTGCGGGCAAGTTTAAATCTTCTTTTTCCTTGTCAAACATGCCTATAAAAAAGGGGTTTTTATAGTCAATGGCATTGATGCTATTTCCAATTGAAATTGCGTTTCCTAAGCTGGGCAACTCAAGCTTTGACAATAAGTTATTCCATGATGAAAGATTGATTTTTTCTCCCGGAAATAGTCCAATAGAATGTCCTTCCTCTGATAGACGCACTAAATCAGCCACTAGCCCGCTGCTTAAATCATTTATACCATTTATTAAAATAAGATCGGCTTGTTCTGCTAAATCGCTTGTATAAGAAAGTTCGGATATGCTTGAAAGTTTATAAAAGGGTTCGATTGAAAATACTTTAGGCATTGATTGTGATTCGGACTCACCATTAATAATAAGCACACGACTTTCTTTAGCAACTTCCACATTGAAATAATAGTTATCATCCCAATAAAGTTGTTTATCTTTTATTTCGGCACTTCCTTCATATGTACCAGGTTGATCATTGGTGTAATTAAAACTAGTGTTCAGTGTGCTATTTGCTTTAATATCGGCAAACATTGCTCGTTTCTGTTTTCCTAATTCAATTTTTATCTCTACGTTGATAGCATCGATATCGGAGTCATTATTTACGCGAATAAATAATTCATTTTGGTCTCCAGCTTTTTGAAGGGGAGAGGCAAAGTAGATAGAATCTATGTATAGATTAGCTTTTGATTGTGCTGTAACTTGAATGGGGTAATAGGATCCCGAATTATCTGCATTTAATTTAGATGTTTTAAAGGTCTCTTTTTGAAAATCGGATATTAAAACGTGTTGAACATTATTCAGTCTAATTTGCTCATTGTTTATTCGGGCTATAAATTCCCTTTCCCAATTAATTATTTCATCAATATCTCGGGCTATTGGACACTCTTTAACTTTGTCTAATTGTTCAAGGGCTTCAATTTTTGTAAGTAATCGTTTTTCAAGTCCATTAAGTTTATTGGTATGCAGAATGATTTTGCAATCAATGGGTGCTTTTTCAATAATTTGTCTTGCTATTTCTCGCGCTTCAGAAATTAATTCGCCCTCGACTCCTTTAGCAGTCATTGAAAATGAATTGTCAATATAGATAGAAATAACATTTTTTCCCGCATTGTTTTGCCCATTTTTTAGAGGTAAATAAGGTTGTGCGAATGCAATAATGATTACTGAAAGAGCAATCATACGGGTAATTAAGACAATTATTTGTTTAAGTTTTTTGGTTGATTTATTCTCCTGGTCTATTTTTTGAATAAATTGAAGCGAAGAAAAGTAAAGCGTTTTATACCTTCGAAAATGAAATAAATGAATGATAATTGGGATAATGTTCAGGCTAAAAAGCCAAAGAATGCCAGGATTAACAAATGCCATGCTTCAAAGTTAGTACTTTTTCTTTGTTTTTTTGACACGAATACATTGTTTGCTAAGAAAATTACTGAAAAAATATTAGCTAATGAGAACCTCGATTTTATGAATAAGAAGAGATTATTTAACTTCTAAAAAGCAGTTTAATCAAAAAAAAAGATCAATTCTTTTTTAAGGCTTCAATCCGTTTCTTATACTCAGCTGCTTTCTCGCTGTCGCCTAGTTTCGAATAAGTAGACCGTAATATTTCAAGTACTGCTTTATCTTCAGGTTTAACGATAATATAGCTCTCTAATAAAGCTAAAGAACGATATTGCATTTTCGTCGCCTTCTCAATTAACTGATTATAAGAAGGATCATTTTCAGGTAATTGACCTGCTTCGTATTTTAATTGGCCTGCCCAATTATACAAATGAGCTCCTAATTGGTATTGTGCATCGTTGTAGTTCGGATCTATTTCAAGGGCTTTGGTTAACGCCTTTTCAGCTTTTTCATTTTCTTTTAAATCCATATTCGCAGTCCCAAGTACATAGTATAATTGTTTATTCATTGGATCAATAGCAAGGGCTTCATTTAAATATTTCTCTGAGTCAATAACATCTCCCTTTTGAAGATAAATATTAACTAATGAAATGAGCACATCAATATTTGACGGAATTGCATCATTAACTTTTTTGGCTATTTCGAGGGCTGCATCGTAACTTTTTGTCTTTAAAAGGCTATCAACCGTAAGACTTAAACTCAATTGAGCATTAACCGCAGCATCGGGGTACTTTTCGTTTAAAAAACTTTTAACCTGAATAGCTCCAATAAATAATTGGGTAGCCATATCATATTTCTTAGTCTCATAAGCACTAATAGCCATGTTAAAATACATACTTGAACGATAATTCAAAAAAGATTGAATGTCAGGAATCAATTCTTGCTTTGGATCTTCCAAAACCTTATTAAAGGATGTTCTAGCGATTGCTTCATATTCTTCCAATAGTGCTTCATCCGGTTGAACACCAGTGGAGGCACTTTCCATGGCTGCTACTTCAATTAATCCAAAATAAATTTCACCGCGATACATGTGCATTTTTGTAGATCCAGCTGTTTCTGTATTAACGGCTGCCAGATCGATAAAATCTTTTGCTTTTGTTATTATTTTTTTAGAAGCATCCAAACCAGCCATTGGGTTGTATTTCTTCATGAGTAATGCCGCATCGGTAACATTGGCTTTTTGAGCAAAAGAGGCTGTGTAAAACAACACTGCAACAAAAGAAGCAACTAATAAGTGAAAAATAGTTTTCATAACGAAGTTATTTTAGTTAACAAAAGTGAATGAAGGCATAGCATTTTCAAGTACCATGCCATTATAAAACATTTTAATTATTCATCATCATCATCATCATCATCATCAAGTTCCTCTTCGATATCATTTGTGTTCATATCGTCAGATTCAGGCTCATCTCCATCATCATCCAATTCATCAAGTGGTGCTAATTCCTCCATGTTTTCAGGAATTGGTAAGGCATCCAATATTTCATCCTCCTCATCGTCCTCCGTTCTTGGAACATTGGCTATAGCAGCAATTTCAGCATTGTTTTTAAGGTTGATTAATTTCACTCCTTGTGCAGCTCTTCCCATTGTACGAATCGTATCAATATGCATTCGAATCGTTACCCCAGATTTCGTAATGATCATTAAATCATCTTCATCCCTTACGTTCTGAATGGATAATAATTTACCTGTTTTATCCGTGATATTCATCGTTTTCACCCCTTTTCCGCCTCGGTTAGTAATGCGGTAAACAGGTTCTTTATCTTCCGGATCATTTAAATAGGTTCGTTTACCATATCCTTTTTCAGAAACAACTAAAATGGTCGAATAAACATCTTCTACGCAAATCATTCCAATCACTTCATCTCCGGCTTGTGTAAGCGTTACTCCTCTAACTCCAGCGGCATTTCTACCCATCGGACGAACCTTTGCTTCATTGAAACGAATGGCTCGACCTGAGCTTGTGGCCATAACGATTTCATTAACGCCATTGGTTAATCTTGCTTCTAACAATTCATCGTTGTCTCGAATGGTAATGGCATTAATACCATTTGATCGTGGACGAGAATATGCATCTAATGAGGTTTTCTTAATTACACCAAACTTAGAGCACATGATAATAAAATTATTGCTTGTATAATCTTTATCTGTTAAATCTAAGACTTTAACATAAGCCTTCACTTTATCATCTTGCGGGATATTGATCAGGTTTTGAATCGCTCGACCCTTCGATAATTTATTTCCTTCCGGAATCTCATAAACACGCATCCAGAAGCAACGACCCTTTTCTGTAAAGATTAATAAGTAGTTATGATTTGTTGCTACAAATAAATGCTCTAAGAAATCCTTGTCTCGAGTTGTAGAGCCTTTAGAGCCCATTCCGCCACGATTTTGAACTTTGTATTCTGCTAAATTCGTTCTCTTGATATAACCCGCATGCGAGATCGTAACAACAACTTCTTCATCCGCAATTAAATCCTCCATTCGCATTTCACTAGCAGAATATTCAATGGATGAACGTCGTGCATCACCATACTTCGCGCGCATATCGGTTAATTCATCTTTAATTATTTGCTTACGTCTTTCTTCATTTGCTAAAATGTCTTTTAAGTCTGCGATTAAAATCATCAATTCGTTGAATTCAGTTCGAAGCTTATCTTGTTCTAAGCCCGTTAAATGGCGAAGACGCATGTCGACAATTGCGCGCGTTTGAATCTCTGACAATCCGAAGCGAGTAGAAAGTCTCTCTCTCGCGTGATCAGGACTATCTGATGTTTTAATAATCTCTATTACTTCATCGATGTTATCAGAAGCAATAATTAATCCCTCTAAAATATGCGCTCTTTCTTCTGCTTTTCGCAATTCAAACTTGGTTCTGCGAACCACCACTTCATGCCTAAATAAAATGAATTGCTCCATGATCTGCTTTAAGTTTAATAAGCGAGGACGCCCATCAACTAAGCAAATATTATTAACTGAAAATGAGGTTTGTAGAGCAGTAAACTTATATAATTTGTTTAATACAACATTGGCAATGGCATCGCGTTTAATTTCAAAAACAATGCGCATTCCGTTTCTATCGGATTCATCTCTTAAATCTGAAATTCCTTCGATTTTTTTATCGTTCACTAAGTCGGCGATTTTTTTAATCATTTCCGCTTTGTTCACTTGATAGGGAATCTCGGTTACAATGATTTGCTCCCTTCCATTCACCTCTTCAATTTCTGCTTTGCCACGAATAACAATTCGACCTCTGCCCGTTAAAAACGCATCTCGAACCCCCTCGTAACCATATATTATTCCACCGGTAGGAAAATCAGGCGCTTTAACATAGTTTAGCAACTCCTCAATTTCCATGTCTTGATTGTCAATCATGGCGATAATACCATCAATTACTTCTGTTAGATTGTGTGGGGCCATGTTCGTAGCCATACCAACGGCAATTCCAGATGCTCCGTTAATTAATAAGTTTGGAATTTTTGTTGGAAGAACAGACGGCTCCTCTAAACTATCATCAAAATTAGGTCGGAAATCAACGGTCTCTTTTTCTAGATCGTCCAACATTTCTTCTGTAATTTTTCGCAATCTTGCTTCTGTATATCGCATTGCGGCTGGGCTATCCCCATCCACTGATCCGAAATTTCCTTGTCCATCAACTAAGGGGTAACGCAAAGACCAAGGCTGTGCCATACGCACCATCGTATCGTAAACTGAACTATCACCATGTGGGTGATACTTTCCAAGAACCTCCCCTACAATTCTAGCTGATTTCTTGTGCGCTTTATTGGAATAAACACCCAAATCCTGCATTCCGTATAAAACCCTTCTATGTACAGGTTTAAACCCATCACGAACATCCGGTAAAGCACGCGAAACAATCACAGACATCGAATAATCGATGTATGCTGATTTCATTTCATCTTCAATATTTATCCGAATTATTTTTTCTCCTTCTGCCATAACTTTTATTATTGATATTTTGAAGCCTAACTAATTTTTTTAGGTTATCAAAAGTAGCTATTATTCTTCGATTTTTTCTTTGTTTTAAGGATAATTACTAACAAATTTTAATGATAAAATGTGAATAATTAATATTCAAATATTTTCTTTAATGATTATATTTGTTTCCTTAAATCACCTTATTTAATTATGGAAGCAAAATTTTCACCTCGTGTAAAAGATTTAATACGATTGAGCAGGGAGGAGGCTATAAATTCTAAAAATAATTTTGTTTGCCCTGAACATTTGCTTTTAGGATTATTGAAATTAAACGAAGGAAAAGGAATTCAGATTTTGAATGAATTTCAATTGGATTTTGAGGTGATCAAAAGGGATTTAGATAATATTTTAAAGAAATCTGCAAGTTTGCAATCTCCAAAAATGGAAAGTTTGCCGCTGCTTAAGCAAACAGAAAACATTATAAAGCAATCGTATTTAGAGTCAAAAAATTTTAAATCACCTGTTATTGGGACAGAACATTTACTTTTAACGATACTCAGGTATGTAGATTGCGCTGCTTGTCAGATATTGAATAAATACGGAGTTATATATGATAATGCTAAAGATGAATATGAAGCTATGATAGAAGAACAAAAATTTCCAAAAGCAGATTTTCCGAGTAATAACGATGATGACGAAAATTTATCTTCTACTGCTCCTCGTAAATCAAGTGATCCAAAATCCAAAACGCCAGTTCTTGATAATTTTGGTCGTGATCTAACAAAGATGGCTGAGGCGGGTAAATTGGACCCAATTGTAGGAAGAGAAAAAGAAATTGAACGAGTAAGTCAGATTCTCTCAAGAAGAAAGAAGAATAATCCTATTTTAATTGGTGAACCTGGTGTCGGTAAAAGTGCTATTGCTGAGGGTTTAGCTTTGAGGATTATTCAGCGAAAAGTTTCTAGGATTTTATTTGGCAAGCGAATCGTATCCCTTGATTTAGCATCTTTAGTTGCAGGAACTAAGTATAGAGGTCAATTTGAGGAAAGAATGAAGGCAGTGATGCAAGAATTGGAAAAGAATCCGGATATTATTCTATTCATAGATGAGATTCATACCATTATCGGTGCTGGAGGAGCGAGTGGCTCATTAGATGCTTCCAATATGTTTAAACCTGCACTTGCCCGAGGTGAACTGCAAGCTATTGGCGCAACAACACTAGATGAATATCGTCAGCATATTGAAAAAGATGGGGCCTTAGAACGTCGGTTTCAAAAGGTAATTATCGAACCAACTACTATCGATGAAACGATTCAAATTCTTCAAAATATAAAGGAACGCTACGAAGATCATCATTCCGTAGAATATACTCCTGAGGCAATTAATGCCTGTGTTAAACTAACGGAAAGGTATATTACTGATAGGCATCTACCGGATAAGGCAATTGATGCCCTTGATGAAGTTGGCTCGCGTGTTCACATTACAAATATTAATGTTCCAAAGGAAATTTTAGACATTGAAGAGAAATTAGAGTTGCTGAAAATTGAAAAAAGTCAGGTTATTCTTACTCAACAATACGAAAAAGCGGCTGAGGTAAGGGATACAGAGAAAAAACTTCAGGATGAATTGGATGTAGCGAAACAAGTTTGGGAGGAAAATTCAAAAAACAATAAAATTATTGTCACCGAAGAAAATGTCGCAGAAGTTGTCTCCATGATGTGTGGAATACCTGTAAATAAGGTGTCCCAAACGGAAACAGGCAAGTTGGTAAACATGGGTGAAATTATCAGGGGGAAAGTGATAGGGCAGGAGGAAGCAGTAGAGAAAGTGGTGAAAGCTATTCAACGCAATCGCGCAGGTTTAAAAGATCCGAATAAACCAATCGGTTCATTTTTCTTTCTAGGCCCAACTGGTGTAGGAAAAACGCAACTCGCAAAAGTATTAGCAAAGTATATTTTCGATACGGAAGATGCGCTTATTCGAATTGATATGACGGAATATATGGAGAAGTTTTCCATCTCTCGTTTGGTTGGTGCACCTCCGGGATATGTTGGGTACGAAGAAGGTGGGCAGCTTACTGAAAAAGTAAGAAGAAAGCCTTATTCTATCATTCTGCTTGATGAGATCGAAAAAGCACATCCCGATGTATTCAATTTGTTATTGCAAGTACTTGATGATGGACACATGACCGATGGATTAGGTAGAAAAATAGATTTCAAAAATACCATTCTCATCATGACATCAAATATTGGTGCTCGACAATTACAGGATTTTGGAACGGGTGTTGGGTTTGGTACTCGTTCACAGGTAGAATCTAAAGACGATAATTCGAAAGCAGTGATTCAAAATGCTTTGCGTAAAGCATTCTCTCCTGAGTTTTTGAACCGTGTTGATGATATGATTATGTTCAAGTCACTTGGTCGACCTGAAATTCATAAAATAATTGATTTAGAGCTAGATCATTTATATGACCGCATTAAAAACTTGGGCTATTTTATTGAGATGTCTGATAAAGCGAAAGACTTTATCGTTGATAAAGGGTATGATGAGAAATTTGGTGCTCGTCCTCTAAAGCGTGCAATCCAAAAATATATTGAGGATCCATTAGCGGAACAAATTATTAATACAACTCTTTTGGAAGGAGATACGATTCTTTTGGATATTGAAGAAGGGAAAGAAGAATTAACCTTAACTGTTAAAAAACCTAAGGCGCCTAAAAAGAGCAAATAGCTATAATTTAAAAGTAAAAAAAAAACCAACAAGTTAATTGTTGGTTTTTTTTATGTCCTTATTTTTTATAGTTTTCTAACTACTGATTAACTTCCGCTATGTGTTCAGACATATATTCTCCTGCTTTCAACTTGCCTACAATTTTTGAAAAGCATTCGATGGTGTATTGAACATCTTCTAAGGTATGGACTGCAGTTGGAATTAAGCGTAATATTATCATTCCTTTTGGCACTACTGGGTAAACAACCATCGAGCAAAATACGTTGTAGTTTTCGCGTAAATCATAAATTAAATTAGTCGATTCAGGAATTGAGCCATTTAAATAAACTGGGGTTACGCAGGTGTTCGTATCGCCGATATTAAATCCAGCAGCTATTAATCCAGACTGAAGGGCATGAGTAATTTCCCATAGTTTATTTTTGAAATCAGGAGTCCGTCGCATTAATTCCAATCGTTTCAGTAAACCAACTACCAAGGTAATTGGTAAAGCTTTTGCAAATATTTGTGATCGCATGTTGTAGCGTAAATATTCTACTACCTGAGCATCACTTGAAATAAATCCACCAATTAATGCAAAGGATTTTGCGAATGTGCCAAAGTAAATATCAATTCCATCTTGGCAATTTTGCTCTTCACCGGTACCAGCTCCTGTTTTTCCTAGTGTGCCAATTCCATGAGCATCATCAACTAACAATCTAAAATTAAATTTTTTCTTTAATTCAACGATTTCTTTTATTTTCCCTTGGTCTCCGCGCATGCCAAAAACTCCTTCGGTGATCACTAAAATCGCCCCGCCTGTTTCATTAGCCAACTTTGTTGCACGTTCTAATTGCTTTTCACAATCTTCTATATCATTATGTTTAAAAACATATCGTTTTCCCATGTGTAAACGAACACCATCCAATATGCATGCATGCGATTCTGCATCGTAAACGATTACATCATGGCGATCAACAATACAATCAATGGAAGAAAGGATGGCTTGATATCCGAAATTACATAGGATAGTATCTTCTTTATTAACAAATTCTGAGAGTTCTTTCTCTAATTGTTCGTGTTCATTGCTGTTACCACTCATCATTCGAGCGCCCATTGGCATAGAGAATCCGTAATCAGCTGCTGCGTCTGCATCGGCTTTTCTAACTTCCGGATGATTAGCAAGTCCTAGATAATTATTGAGCGACCAATTTAATTTTTTCTTCCCTCTAAAAATCATGTGTGGACCTATTTCTCCCTCTAATTTAGGAAAGGTAAAATAACCATGAGATTCTTTAGCATGTTGTCCTAAAGGACCTCTATTGGCAAGTAATTTTTCAAAAATATCAGCTGGCATAACTCGAATTAAAAATTAGTATTATTCTGCAAAATTACATTATTTTTCAAACCAAATTTATAATAGAAAGCATTTTATTAACAGGTAGTTAAGTAATAACTATTGTTAGTGCTCACCTATATTTTTACGAAAGAAAAATCAATAATAAATGGCTCTTCTTACTTTGCAAATGTATTTTGCTAAGCGAATTACTTGTTTTGTATACCCAAATTCATTGTCGTACCATGCATAAAGCACAACGTTCTTTCCATTTTTTGCTACAATTGTCGCATTTGAATCATATACTGAACAGCAGGTATTTCCGATAATATCGGAGGAAACCAACTCAGGATCTATTGAATAGTAAATCTGGTTCACTAAATCTCCATTTAATGCAGCATTTTTAATGGCATTATTAATACTTTCAATGCTGGTTTCTTTTTCTAATTCTAAACTCAATATTGCTAATGAACCATTTGGTGTTGGAACCCTAACTGCATTAGCCGTTAATTTATCGGCTAACTCCGGAATAACCTTAGTAACGGCATTTCCAGCTCCAGTTGAAGTTATTACCATGTTTACAGCTGCTGCTCTTCCCCGACGTGATTTTTTATGCATGTTATCCAATAAATTCTGATCGTTTGTATAGGCATGAACAGTTTCAATATGTCCCCTAACAATCCCATAGGTGTCATTTACTACCTTAAGTACTGGTGAAATAGCATTTGTTGTGCATGATGCGGCTGAAAATATTGTATCATTTTCAAGGTCTAATTGTTGCTGATTAATACCAAAAACAATGTTTGGAATTTCTTTTCCTGGAGCAGTAAGTAATACTTTTGATACACCGGGAGCTTGCAAATGTCTAGTGAGCGCTTCTTTTGTAGTAAAAACGCCTGTGTTATCAATTACCAATGCATTGTTAATTCCATAGCTAGTATAATCGATATCTTCAGGGTTAGATGCATCAATCATTCTGACTATCTGTCCATTGATAATTAAAGATTTCGTTTGTAAATCTTCTATAACTGTTCCTTTAAATGCGCCATGTACGGAATCATTTCTTAATAATGAGGCACGTTTGATGATGTCTGCATCAGATGCTCCACGAGTCACTATGGCTCTAAGACGAAGTTGCTGCCCTTTTCCTGCTTGGCGAATTAATTCTCTCGCTGCTAATCGACCTATTCGACCAAATCCATACAGAATAACATCTCTAGGCTGTATTTCATTTGTATTAGAGGGTTCAAATCCAATTAGTTTCTTTTGAATGAACGCTAATTGTGAATCGAATTGATCAGATTCCGAAAGCCATTCATTTGCTAATTTTCCTATATCTAACTTTGAGGGTTTGATATCTAAGGATAGTATGATTTCTGCTAAAGCCGAAGTGGTAAATACATCTATTGGTTTATTCACAACTTTTCCTGCGTAGTCATGAAGGTTTAATATTTCAGAAATGGCCACATCCGTTAAATGGTGTCTAAAAATGACTAATTCAATTCCTTTCTCATAAAGTAATTCACCAACATAACTTTGCAATTTTACAGCCGCTCTTTCGTGCTCGATATGCTTTGTTAATTCTTTTTCGTAGCCGACATCTTGACTCATATTATTAATTTTAAATACATAGGAAGAAAAAAAGGCTAACAATGTTAATCGCTAGCCTTGCTAAAATGGTTTATCCTAAATAGGATTTAAGTAACTTATTTCTAGAGGCATGACGCAATCTGCGGATAGCCTTTTCTTTTATTTGTCTTACTCTTTCACGTGTCAAACTAAATTTGGCTCCTATTTCTTCTAAGGTTAGACCATGATTCATTCCGATTCCGAAAAATAAGCGGATTATTTCTCTTTCTTTATCAGTAAGGGTACTCAATGATCTTTCGATTTCTTTTTGAAGTGATTCTGCCATTAAAACGTGATCTGTTTTAGGTGCATCAGCATTAGCCATTACATCCATAAGCGTTCCACCATCTTCGTTTGTAGAAAGCGGTGCATCCATTGATACATGTCGACCCGAAACATTAAGGCTTTCTTTGATTTTATCTTCATGAACATCAAGTGCCTCTGCTAATTCTTCAGCCGAAGGTGGACGTTCAAATTCTTGCTCCAATCGTGAGAAAGCTTTGTTTATTTTATTTAGAGAGCCAACCTGATTTAAAGGTAATCTAACTATTCGTGCTTGCTCAGCTAATGCCTGCAAAATTGATTGGCGAATCCACCAAACCGCGTAAGAAATAAATTTGAATCCACGTGTTTCATCAAATTTTTGAGCTGCTTTAATTAAACCTAAGTTACCTTCGTTAATTAAATCAGGAAGTGTTAAGCCTTGATTTTGGTATTGCTTAGCAACAGAAACAACGAATCGAAGATTTGCTCTAGTTAATTTCTCTAATGCTTTCTGATCTCCTACTCTAATTTTTCTGGCTAATTCAACTTCTTGTTCTGCGGTTATCAATTCTTCACGACCAATATCTTGTAAATATTTATCAAGTGATTGACTTTCTCTATTGGTGATTGATTTGGTTATTTTTAGTTGTCTCATGTATGAAAGAGCGCTTTTAAAGGATTAATATTAGAATAATCTATTACTGCAAAGTAACACCAAAAAAAAGGATTTGAAAAATTAAGATTTCAACATTTTTGACTACTTTTCAACCATTGATTGTAGATAAAAAAAGTTAAAGTCCAAATCCTCGGTAGTCTTTCATTCCGCTTTCGGTCATTATTTCTAAGAGTACACCACTACTTGATATATTAAGTTTGCTTATTAGTTCCTCAACGTTATCAATAGGTTCGTTGTTTACTTTTGTAATTATAGTCCCTACTGTTAATCCTATTGATTTGAGTTTGCCTGTAGTAATTGATTTTATCTTAACACCATAGGTAATTTTTAATGCTATTTTCTCTTGTGAGGTTAATTCTATAAATGTTGCCCCCAAAGCTGCATTTTTAGTTGTTTCCTCTTTTGAAGTAATGCCGGTTTCCCCATTAATATTTCTAAGAATTAATTCTTTGATTAGTTCGCTGCCATCTCTTCTAATAGTAAGTTGAACCTTGTCACCAGGCATACGCTTTCCGATTTCTTCTTGAAGTTCTGAAGAGGAATTCACTTCCTTGATACCAATTTTTAGAATGATGTCTCCGTCTTTTAGGCCCGCTTTATCAGCACTTCCATCTTCAATAACCTTTGAAATATAAACACCTTTCAAATTTACCAAGTTATTTTTCTCTTTCAATTCTTGACTAATATCGCTGATTTGAACACCTAGAAATCCACGTTGAACAACCCCGTAATCAATAATATCTCGCATTACTTTTTGTGCCAAATTAATTGGAATGGCAAATGAATATCCGCTGTAACTTCCAGTTTCTGAGGCAATGGCAGTATTGATGCCTATTAATTCGCCTTTGATATTCACTAATGCACCCCCACTATTACCAGGATTTACTGCTGCATCTGTTTGAATGAATGATTCTATAGGTACAATGTTTTTATCTGCATTCGATAATAAATTAATATTCCTTGCTTTGGCCGATACAATTCCGGCGGTGACAGTTGATGTTAGATTGAAAGGGTTACCAACTGCTAAAACCCATTCTCCGATTTTTACATCATCGCTATTGCCTATAGCAATAGGTTGAAAGGGTTTGTTGCCTACTATTTTTAGTACAGCGATATCGGTTGAAGGATCTGAACCTACTAGGGTTGCAGTATATTTTGAATTATCATTTAGGGTGACTTCAATTTCACTTGCCTCTGCAATTACGTGGTTATTCGTTACGATATAGCCCTCAGAGGAAATTATGACGCCTGATCCTGCAGCCGCACCATATTGTTTGAATTCTCGCCCGCCTGCGCCTGGACCATAAAAAAATTCTTGAAATGGATCGCGCTGAAATGTCGTACGAACAACTTTCGTTGTCACGTGAACGACCGAATTAATCGTGCTTTCTGCAGCAGGAACAAAATCTACAGCTCCTGTTGGATTTAGAGATGCAAATCTTGATGAATTTTGGCGATTCCCATCAATTACCTGATCTGATAACAGTTGATTGGGCGAGGTTACGCTAAAATAAATTGCTAATGGTAAGGTTCCACCGATGATTCCGATGCCAAAAACCTTAAGTAAAGAGATTGATTTCATAGGATAAAATTTAAGTTTTTCAAAATTAATAGATTTTTTCTAACGCGTCAAAAACGTTTTTAGTATTGTTAAGTTCATTTTTTGTGCCAATAATTTCTTAACTATGAAAATTGAGAATTAAGGCAGGATAGTATTCCAACTATTTTGATTCAAAAAAATATGGAGCTAACAATAAATCGTTTTTCTATCTTTGCTTTATGATGAAGAGTATTCTATTTTCAAAATACGAAGGGACTGGTAACGATTTTATCTTACTTGATAATTTGCAGGGAAGCTATGATTTTTTATCTGTAGATCTAATTAAAAAACTTTGTCATCGTAAATTTGGAATTGGTGCTGATGGTTTAATATTAATTAATTCGGATCAATCGAGTGATTTTTACATGGATTACTATAATGCTGATGGCTCGAAAAGTTTTTGTGGTAATGGATCTCGATGTGCGGTTTTATTTGCTTTATCACTAGGTATTCATACGGGAAAAACGATTTTTAACGCTATCGATGGGCTTCATAAAGCGAGTGTTTCGGGCGAAATGGTAGCAATTCAAATGAATGATGTAAATGATATAAAATTTCATCAGGATGATTATCTACTTGATACGGGTTCACCTCATTATGTTGTCTTTAATGATGATTTGTCTAGTGAGCATACGGTGCTTAAGGGCAAAGAAATTCGTTTCAGTGATTTGTTTAAAAAGGATGGAGTTAATGTCAATTTAATGCGTGTAATCGACTCTCATCAAATCGAGATTTCTACCTATGAACGTGGGGTTGAAGATGAAACGTATTCCTGTGGAACCGGAGCTACCGCCTGTGCATTAGTGCATGATTATGTCGCTGATGGAAAACATACTACCATACAAGTGCTCGTGAAAGGAGGTGAATTATCTGTTAGTTTTCAGCGGGGAATGAAAGGGCGATATTCCAATATAGAGCTTACTGGTCCAGCAAAATTTGTATTCTTCGGAGAATTTTTGATCTAAGTACAATCCTACTGTGGGCATTAAAAGTTCCAAATAATATGAATTTAGAACTTGATTTTACCATATAAATGTTATTCGCACTATATTTGGATCGCAATTCAATGTTCATTTTTCTGGATTTGACTTATATTTTGTTGCTGCAATTATTTATATTCTAAAAAACACATGATTAAACAATGCTAAAAGGTACCATGCTTTATTTGAGAGCGGTTGAGAGTTCTGACGCTACTATGCTTTATCTATGGGAAAATGATATAAATCATTGGCGAATTGCAAATACAGAGGTTCCATTTTCAATGCATGCGATTCACAGTTTAATTGAACAATATGCCTCTATTCGCACCTCTGGTCAGTTGCGTTTAATTATTTGTTTAAACGAATCTCAATTGCCTATTGGCGCTATTGATTTATATGACATTAATTTTAGACATGGATTCGCTACCGTTGGTGTGCTCATTGCAAATCAAGAAGATCGAAATAAAGGATTTGCCAAAGAAGCTTTTCAATTGGTCATTAATTATGCGAAAGAGGTATTGGACTTGTATAATTTACAATGTTTTATTCAAGCGGATAATTTAGCAAGTATACACCTCTTTGAAGGGTTGAAATTTGAGAAAGTTGGTGTGCGAAAGGAATGGTATAAATTTAAGAACAGTCGAATTGACGAAATATGTTATCAGTTATGTTTAAAAAACGAAATTTAATTATTGGAGGAATTATCCTCTTTATTTTCATTTTAATAGCCGTGCTTCCTACCGCTTGGATTTATCTTTCTGGCGCTAGGTCTACTACAAATAAGGACTTACGATTTTTCTACATTAAGGACCCGATTTCATTATCGAATCTAGCAACTCAATTGGAAGAGCAAGGACTTATTGATAATACAGCAGCTTTTATTTCAGTTGGTACCTACAAAGGCTTAGACAGCACTTCCATTGCACAAGGTAAATATGCAATAGAACCTTATACTTCGTATCGGACTTTATTGAATGGCTTTACACTTAATTCTAATGGTAATGGAAATGCAGAAGTCGCTGTTGATGTCACATTCAATAATTGTGTTGACTTAAAAGATTTAGCTGAAAAGGTTTCTGCATGCATTAATACTGATCAGAATAAATTAGAAACGCTTCTTGCTGACCCTAAAACAGCTGAAGAATTTGGTTTTACTGCACAGCAATTCCCTTCTATGTTTCTTCCTAATACCTATGAAATGTATTATGACACTGATGAAGATGCTTTTCTGAACAGAATGGCCCAAGAATTCAAAAAATATTGGACGGATTCAAGAAAAAGTCAAATGAAAAATATAGGATTGGAATCTCCTAGTCAAGTAGTAACATTGGCGAGTATTGTTTATTCTGAACAATCAATTGTATCAGAGGAATGGCCAATAATCGCTGGATTGTATCTAAATCGAATCCACGATGGAATGCGTTTACAATCAGATCCAACCTTTAAGTTTTGTTGGGGAGATAAATTAAAAGGCGTTCAGCGCTTATTAAATATTCACAGAGAAATAGATTGTGAGTACAATACATATAAAATTAAAGGTTTGCCTCCTGGACCAATTTGTCTTCCATCAACAGCAGTAGTTGATGCCGTATTAAATCGTGCAAAACACGGATATGTTTATATGTGTGCAAAAGCTGATTATTCTCACAGACATAATTTTGCTGTTTCGGGTGAAGAGCATATGAGAAACGCAAAGATTTTTCAAAGATGGTTGGCAGGTGAACTTAAGAAAAAAGGAAAATAATGAAAAGAAGGTCATTTTTTAAAGCAGGATTAAGTATTGGAGCAATTGCCTTAATCGAACCCGTAAAAGGCGCTCAAGCATTAGCTTCTTCTTTTGAAGGATTAGCAACTGGACCTATAGTTTTATCGACATGGGTGCATGGTTTAGAGGCTAATCGTGCGGCATGGGAAATACTCAGTAAAGGAGGTAAAGCTGTTGATGCAGTGGAACATGGAGTTCGGGTAACAGAAGCAGATTTGGCCAACAGAAGTGTTGGTGTTGGAGGAAGGCCAGATCGTGATGGACATGTTACTCTTGATGCTTGCATAATGGACGAAAAATCAAGGTGTGGGGCTGTGGCATTTATGGAAGGTATAGCACATCCAATTTCGGTTGCTAGAGCGGTAATGGAAACTACGCAACATGTTATGCTTGTTGGAGAAGGTGCAGAGAAATTTGCTATTGAGAACGGATTTGAACAAGCTAAAATGCCAATACCTGAAGTGAAAAAAGATTGGCAAAATTGGAAAAAAGAAAACAAAGATTTGTTCAAAAAGCCAATAATTAACCATGAAAATCATGATACAATTGGTATGATTGCGATGGATGCAAATGGTGATTTGAGTGGTGCGTGTACTACCAGTGGATGGGCTTATAAAATGCATGGCAGGGTAGGGGATTCTCCTATTATTGGCGCTGGTTTATTTGTCGACAATGAAATTGGTGCTGCAACGTCAACAGGACTTGGTGAGGCTATAATTCGAGTAGCAGGAAGTAGTATGGTGGTAGAATTAATGCGCCATGGGTATACGCCATTAGACGCTTGTAAAGAGGTGGTCAATCGGATAATTAAAAAACATAGTGATTTAACTAATTTACAGTGTGGCTTTATAGCTATCGATAAAAAAGGAAATATAGGCTCTTATTCTGTTTATGCAGGTTTCAATTTTGCGCTCAAAACAGCGACGGAAGATAAAATGGTCGACGCAGCCTTTGATCGTAATTGGTAGTAGTGTGCTTATTTGAATAGTTTATCTAACAATCACTTAACTTACTATCTTTTTGATTATTTTTGTTTTAGAGCAGCTATAAAAATTGTTGCTTTTTTACTTAAGTTAAACACGATGAATTAATTATCATCACTAATTTTTTATAACCTAATTCGCTATTTTATGAGAAGTTTAAAATTACTCTTGTTTGCCGTTTTATTTGTTGGCGCAGCACATGCCCAATCTTATCAAGCTAATTATTTGGATGGACGAATTCTATTTCAGCTAAAAGGTGATACTTATCCGAATCAACTCCAAAAAGATCAAGTTGATCCGAACGATTTTTCTTTAGTAGAGGAATTAAGTCAATACCCTGAAATTGCTAGTTTATTTGAGGATGTATCAATTACTAAATTTGAAAGGCCAAGTTATTTTACGTTCAAGCCTTCCTTAATGAATATGTATAGAATTCAATTCACAGATTTCTCAAAAGTTGACGAACTTATCAAAAGTTTGCAAAGCATATCATCTGTTGTTTTTGCTGAAAAGGAACCAATTTACTTTACTGATTTTGTTCCCAACGATCCAAGTCACACCGGCAGCGATAAATGGTATCACACTTTGGTGGGTTCAGAAAATGCTTGGAATATCCACCAAGGTCGAAATCAAGTGAAGGTCGCTATTGTAGATAATGCAGTGTATTGTGGTCATTCGGATCTGACAACATTTAAGCAATATGACGTAGCAGATAATGATCAAAATGCTACCCCACCACAAACATATTCTCAAGATAATGGCTGGTCTCACGGAACTCATTGCGCTGGCTTAGCTACGGCTGATATTAACAATGGTGTTGGTATTGCCGGCTTAGGTGGAAATGTTGAATTAATCGGTGTTAAATGTACACCCAACACTTCTACGTCTTCTGGTTCTGTCTGGTATGGTTATGCTGGAGTTCAGTGGGCTTGTCAAAATGGCGCTCATGTGGTTTCTATGTCTTTTGGTGGAACAGGTTTTTCTCAAAGTTTTCAAAATCTAATTAATGCCTATCCTCAAGTTGTGTTTTTAGCAGCAGCAGGAAATAGCAACGTATCTACCTTAACCTATCCCGGCGCTTATACTAACGTTATTTGTGTTGGATCTGTCGATGCTACCGATTTACGGTCCTCCTTTTCAAATTACAATGGAGCAAATCCTTATGTAGACATCGCTTCACCAGGTGGATATTCTAACGGTGGTCTGCTTAGCACGGTATATTCTACGGGTGGAAATAGTTACGCTAAAATGGGAGGTACTTCCATGGCCACACCTTTCGCTGCTGGTTTGGTTGGCCTAATGTTAAGCGTGAATCCATCTTTATCTCCTCAGCAAATCTTGACTTGTTTGATAAGTTCAGGTGTGAACATCAATCAAAACGTTGGACCTCGTATCAATGCTTTTGCGGCAATGCAATGTGCATCACAAGGCTTAATTTCGGGCGCTCCGATTTCTAACTTTTTTGGAATTCCAACAACTTTATTTGAGGGCGATTCAGTAAAGTATTATGAAAATTGTTCAAATGGAGGTAATGCCATTAGTTCTTACCAGTGGTCTTTTCCAGGCGGAACTCCTTCTTCATTCTCCGGTCAAAATCCTCCTTATGTTACCTATGCAGCTGCCGGAACGTATTCCGTAACTTTAACGGTTTCAAATGTTACAGCCAACGATACGGAGACCAAGGTTGGATACATTACGGTTAATACGCCACCTTATGGTAACTGGATCATTCAGAATTCAGGGTTTTCTCAGGCATCGAGAGGCATCAATTACATATCTATTGTAGATCAAAACATTGTGTGGTCTACTGCTTACGATGGCAGTGGAACAGCAGCAAATATTCAGCAATTTACTAAAACCTTAGACGGTGGGAATACATGGACCCCAGGCAACATAAATGTAGGGAATACCGGTCTTGGAATTTCCATGATTAAAGCCATTTCTGGAACTACGGCTTGGTTAGCGGCTTTCCCCAATGCAGCAGGTCAATTGGGTGGCATTTGGAAAACTATTAACGGCGGATCCACTTGGACCAAGCAAACCACGGCAACTTTTAGCAACGCGAGTAGTTTTACCAACATTGTTCATTTTTGGAACGCTAACGATGGATTCTGTATGGGAGACCCAATCAATGGGGAATACGAAATTTACCGAACGACCAATGGAGGAACCAATTGGACCTTAGTGAGTGGCGCTAATATCCCCAATCCTTTATCCGGTGAATTTGGTTACACCCGCCAAATTGAGACCTTTGGCAATAGCGTTTGGTTTACCACAAACAAAGGTCGAATATACCATTCAACTGATAAAGGCGCTACTTGGGCCGTTTATACTTCGCCCCTCATAGATTTTGGAGGAACCACAATGAGCGGTAATTTTTCTTTTAGTTCGCTGAATGCTGGAATTATTGTGAATGTAAATGGTCTCGTTTATAAGAGCGCTAATGCAGGAGCTACATGGACATTAGTCACCACCACTGGACCTGTTTTCAGCAATGGGGTTTGCGCCATTGAAAATACAAACGTCATTTTTACAACGGGTGCAGCAACGACAGGATCTGGTTCATCTTATAGTTTAGATGGCGGTACAACGTGGACAGGCATTGACAATGCACAGCATTTGTATTGTGAGTTTTTGACCCCGTCTATTGGTTGGTCAGGAAGTTTTAATACCTCTTCTACCCAAAATGGCATGTGGAAATGGAACAATCTATCAAGTCCTCTAAGTGTGCAGTTTAGCGCTAATCCAGCCACAGTTTGTGTAAATACCCCAGTTCAGTTTTCAGACCAAACGACGGGTGGTACTATTACTTCGTGGAATTGGAGTTTTCCCAATGGTTCCCCGGCAACCTCAACGCTTCAGAATCCAACAGTGACCTATTTTCAGCCAGGAACATATGCAGTGTCATTAACAGCGAGCGATGGCACTTTTTTAAGCAGTTACCAAGATACCGCTTTTATTGTGGTGGAGGCACCTCCAGCTAATCCAAGTGCGATAGTTGGGAATGTGGCACCTTGCATCAATACCTTAGAAAACTACAGTGTGACCAACGACCCTACTGTTTATTACAACTGGACGCTTCAGTCAGGATGGTTAGGAATGAGTAATTCCAATACCATCGCAGTTACATTTGACAATACCTCAGGTCCATTGTCTGTCACAACCAATAATTCTTGCGGAGCGAGTGCGCCTTCTGTATTGAATATTAATGTGGGTGCTGCTCCAGTTGCACTTTTTTCTTATACCTTAAATGGCGGCGTATTAACCCTTACCAATAACTCTTTGAATGCATCTAATTATTCTTGGGACTTTGGAAATGGTATCACTTCGAACGCCACCGATACAAGCATTACTTATACATCCCCTGGTTCATATTCGATCACACTTCTTGCTACGGACAATTGCGGGGTTTCAGATACCCTAATCCAAGTGATTCAAGTGCTTGGATTAGTTGATTTAGCTTCACAGGCTGTAACTGTATATCCCAATCCAACAACAGGTGTTATTTTTATTCAATTAATGGATAAAGGATTAATGGGCGAAAAAATGAGTTTATTTGATATTGCAGGTAGAAAAGTAATGGAGAAAATTATCACGCAAGAAAATGAATCCATTGACTTGAGTTCATTTAAATCAGGTATTTATCTACTAAATATTCTTGGTGAATCTACACGAATCGTCAAGGAGTAAAGATTCCTGTGTTTGTATTTTATGATAACTCGTTAATAAAGGGCTAAGGAGACTATTTTTTAGTGAACTATTTTATTGGATGTTAATTCCGTGATACAATTGAGCCTTATTTGTTTCAATTTACTGTTATCGGACAATCGTAAACATATAATCTAACATCACCCCTTTTTAGTTGGGATGATCAAAGAACTTTTATATATTTCGCTTTGCACGCTTCGAAGCAAGGGTAAATTAGAATTAATGTGTCGCCACTTATTTCATATTTAAGTGTCAAATTTGGACACGCAGTAGAAATTATGGTAGAATCTAATGCTGAGTATGTTCCTGCTGTACTTGTATTAGATTCAATAGACATATCGCAAATTATTCCATTGGAATTAACATTTCCGTTGGTATTGAATACTAAATTTTTATCGCTACTTACTGCAGTGAATACGCCGCTTCCATTACCTGGATCCATTAATACTTCATTTAATTCCCAAGTACCAGTCAAGGAACCACCATCTTTTTTCTTACATGAAGTAAATAAACTTAAGATTAATAAAATTGCGAATGATATTTTCATGAGATTTAATCAGTTAATGTTTTAGCTTAAATAAACAAAAAAAAGAGCGACTAATGCCGCTCTTTTTTTACTTGGAGAGGTTGTTTTTTATTGCTTTATAAACGAAAGCGTTTCATTCGCGTTTTCTGAAGCTATCTGAACTAAATAGTGACCGTTTGTTAATGATTCAATAGCTATTTTAGCAAATCCATTGTTTACTTGTCCGCTAACTAATTCCCGTCCTGACATATCCATTATCTTGTAGGCGAAGTTTGTAATATTTCCTGTAATTGAAATATTATCAGTACTTGGATTCGGGTATAGCTTGAATTGGTTCATACTTGATTCATCAACTCCCACCAACATCGTATTGATATTGTATGTTGTGTTCGTAATGATAGGAGCATTCCAATCAAAGTAAATATACGCCGTATTTTCAATGGTACTTCCAACTGGATTCCCACTATTTTCTTGGATTCTGTAAACCAAATGTCCGTGACTTCCAGGTTCGTTGCTCGTTGAGTCATCTAACCAGATATTAGGGTATTCAAATTTTAGTAAACCATTCCCCATATTTACCACTTGCATGTTGTGAGAAGACTCCACTAATGTGAATGTAGACCAATCCAAATTCGCATCTAAGGTATCTAGAATGTAGATATTCTGTGCGGGAGAAGTTCCTGTATTTTGAAATTGAATGGTGTACGTTAAGGCATCAGTTAAACTAGCGTCGATTTGTTCCGATGGAATGGCTAATGTTTCGTAGATAGCAGGTCTTACAACAACCTTATCATTCGGATCATAGCTATTTCCAACTAGTTGTAAAAGTGATCCATTGTTATTTGAAGTAGAACAATCAACTATATTTCCAGCAGGAGTTATTGTTGATGTAAAATAATGTTGCGTGCCGCTTTGTATTCCGGAAGGAACATTAAATGTTATTAAATCGATAGACGAGAAAGAATTTAATCCAGAATTTAAATTCCATGTAATTGTATTTCCACTAATTACGTAACCGGTATTAGCGATTGAACTTGTATTTACGGTAACTCCTGCTGGATATGTTAATGTTAAGGTATACGCCCCAACCGGTCCAGGACCGTAAGAACCCCAATTTAAGTGAAAATAGGCAGTCGTATTTTGATAGTATCCGATCCATGGTGTTACAGTGCTCCATAAATCAGCACATAAATTTGCACCACCGCCACAATTTACTGCGAAATACCCAGCATTTGGTGTGGTAGAATTTATTCCAACTAGTGTAATGATATTATTTGGCATTGTATATCCGTTGTAGGTCAACCATTGTTGGTTAATTACTCCAATTACATAATTTGTGTTTGAAACTGGCCCACAATAGATGAAGAATCCGTTGGTATCTGAATATACCGTAACTGTATTCGAGCCGATTGTATTTTGCGAATATAATAATACAGGCGCTCCTACGATAGGAGATTCGTTGGTGTCCATGGTGCCATTTCCATTAGCATCGCAGAATACAAATCCTGCGTAGCAATTTGTATTACCTTGGTTGCTTCCACAATTCATTGGGAAATTGGCTGTAGCAAGAGGTAATCCAGAGTTACATGTAACATTGTTTATCGTTATTGGCCAAGTACCAGCAATGTAACCGTTATTTACCATCCAATTCTGATTTACAGAAACTACTGCTGTTTGTCCAGCAGTACCTGCGTAAGAAATTGTATAAAAACCAGTATTGTTTGTATAACCAGTGTAAGTTGTTCCATTAGATACGACGTTTACAGGTGCATTTATTACAGGAATGTCTCCAGTATTATAAACACCATTATTATCAGTATCACAAAATACCTGCCCACCCATACACATGTAATTATTTCCACCACAACCAATAGTATAGTTGATAGTATCTATTACATAGGTTTGGTTTGCAGGATTGTAGACTGTTATTGAAATTGGATATGTTCCAGAGGAATTGTACGTATGAGTTATTGGCGGGTTAAAATTAATTAGGGTTCCTGATGTTGATGTTCCAGCGTTATGTGTGGTAGTTGCGCCATCGCCCCAATTAATTTGAACTGAAAACTGAAAAGGAGCAAAATTATTACCGATTATGACATTTTGAATATCAGCTGGTACTGTGCCCGCAGTAGTAGCTGCAGTTTGAGCAGAAAAACTCATTGTGATGGTTGAATCACAACTTAGTACAGTGCTTGTGCTTGTTTGTGTTAAACCTGTTAGTGCATATCCTACAACTTGTGCATGATAAAATGAGGTGGATAATAGGCAAAAACTGCATATTAGCTTAAAAAGTAGATTTTTTTTCATGGTTATGATTTTAGATTCGGTTACACGACGAAAACTAACATTGATTAGTTGCTTTCAATCGCATATCTTCACTATCTTTGAGGGACTTAAATAATTTACACCGATATAATGCAAGAACAATCCATTGATAAAGCCCTATTAGCTGATTTTGGAAACTTAGAATTATTAGCAAAACAAGTTGTTGAAGGATTTATTACTGGCCTTCATAAAAGTCCGTTTCATGGTTTTTCTGTTGAATTTGCGGAACATCGCATTTATAATCCGGGTGAATCTACACGCCATATAGACTGGAAGCTTTATGGACGTACCGATAAGTTGTTTACAAAAAAATATGAAGAAGAAACCAACCTGCGTTGCCAACTACTTATAGATTGTTCTAGTTCGATGTTTTTTCCAAAAGATGCTAAATTAACCAAGCTGATTTTTTCAATGTATGCAGCGGCAAGTTTAATTGAATTATTGAGAAGGCAACGAGATGCTGTTGGACTTACTATTTTCTCCGATCAAATTCACATTAATTCCAAAGCGAAATCTAGTCCTGCACATCATCGTTTTTTATATGCAGAAATGGAAAAATGGTATCGTAATTATGATGAAAGTGCAAAAAGAAGTACTGATACCATTCAAACCTTACATGATATTGCGGAGCTAAGTCACAAAAGGAGCTTGGTAATTCTTTTTACTGATTTATTGGGAAATAGTGAAAGTATAGACGAAATGTTTCAAGCCTTAAATCACTTAAAACACAATAAGCATGAAGTGGTAATTTTTCACGTGTCGGATTCAAAAATTGAATTGGATTTTGAGTTAGATAACCGACCTTATCAATTAATCGATATGGAAACGGGCGAGAAAATTAAAGTGCAACCAACTGAAATCCGTGAGAAATACATTGAGGGAATTCGAAAATATATGAATGAGGTAAAACTTAGATGTGCAGATTATCGAATTGATTATGTTGAAGCCGATATTAATGAAGGATACCATCCTGTGCTCATTCAATATTTGTTAAAAAGGGAAAAGATGTTTTAACTCATGAGTTTCCTTCATTCTAAATAGTATTTTTGTTCTATGAATTCCGTTGATCAAATAATTTCTCCCATAAAGAATGAAATGATGCTTTTTGAGAAGCATTTTAAAGAAACAATGCACTCAAAAGTACCATTGTTAGATAAAATCACGAACTATGTTGTGAAACGTAAAGGAAAGCAGATGCGGCCAATGTTTGTTTTTCTTTCTGCCAAAATGTTGGGCGAGCTTAATGAAAAGACATTTGATGCAGCCGTTTTGGTGGAATTGCTTCATACTGCAACCTTAGTGCATGATGATGTCGTGGATGATGCCAATGAACGAAGGGGGTATTTTTCGATTAATGCGCTTTGGAAAAATAAAATTGCTGTATTGGTTGGTGATTATATGCTTTCAAGAATTTTATTGCTTTCGTTGGAAAAAGAAAATACTGATTTATTGAAGATTGTTGCCCGTTCGGTTAGGGAAATGTCGGAAGGTGAATTACTTCAAATTGAAAAAGCGAGGCATTTAGATATTACAGAGGAAATATATTTTGAGGTAATTAAAAAAAAGACAGCATCTCTTATTTCAACTTGTTGCGAGTCTGGTGCCTTAAGTGTTGGTGCAAATTCGTATTCTCAACTGATGTTCAACTTTGGTGAATTAGTCGGTATCGCATTTCAAATTAAAGATGATATATTTGACTATGGTTCTCCGGATAAAATAGGAAAGCCAACAGGAATAGATATTAGAGAACAAAAGATGACATTGCCTCTAATTTACGCCATTAACCATAGCACGAAAGAAAACAAGAAAGAATTATTGGATATTGTAAGGTATAAAAATGAGGAAGATACTTCTATTAATCGCGCTGTTGAATTAGTTTTGCAGTCGGGAGGTATTGAATATGCTCACGAAAAAATGATGGAATACGGTAATAAGGCCATTGAATTATTAACAGAAATCCCTGAATCTGATGCGAAAAAATCGCTGATAGGTTTAGTGCATTTCACAATGAATAGAGAAAAATGAAATTTTTAATTGGTGCGTTTATTTTGCTTTCTTTGTTAGTATCGTGCAGTGATAAGCAAGAAGATCAATCTGCTGTTACAGAAAAAAAAGAAGATTTAGTGGAAATAAAAAATGGTATTTATACCGAATGGTATCCAGGTAAGAAAAATATTAAATTTCAAGGAGCGCAAGATGAAAAAGCACAACGAAATGGAAAATGGGTTTTCTTCTCGGAATCAGGGAATGAATTATCATTTACTTTTTATTCAAGGGGTTTAAAAGATGGATTTACGGTAGTAAAATACCCAAGTGGTAGAATTCATTATCGAGGAGAATATAGAAATGATACGATTGTTGGTTTATGGACAACCTATGATGAAAATGGAAAGGTGAGCAAGGAGAAAGATTTCGGATATTAAAAATAAAAATGAGTAAAATTTCAAGCTTTATTATTGAGGAAATTATGCAAACTTCTCGCATTGAGGAGGTAATTGGAGAATTTGTTCAGTTAAAGCGTGCCGGATCTAATTTAAAAGGTCTAAGTCCTTTCACTGATGAAAAAACCGCTTCGTTTGTCGTTTCTCCAGCAAAGCAGATTTTTAAATGTTTTTCAACAGGTAAAGGGGGTTCGGTTGTTTCTTTTCTTATGGAGAAAGAACATTATTCTTACCCAGAAGCACTGAGATGGTTGGCTGAAAAATATGGAATTGTAATTCCAAATGATGCTGGTCCTTCCGCAGATGAACTGGCGCTAAATACGGAAAAAGATAGTTTGTTTATTATCAATGAATTCGCTAAACAACACTTTGCGAATGCCTTATTATCATCCGATGAAGGCCAAGCTATAGGTTTAAGCTATTTTGAAGAAAGAGGTTTTAGGAGAGATATTATTGAGAAATTTCAGTTAGGGTATTGTTTAAATACAGCCGATAATTTTACTAAAACTGCCATAGAAAAGGGATATAAACTAGCGTATCTAGAAACAGTTGGTTTAACTAAATCAAAAGATGATCGATCTTTTGATTTTTTTCGAGGTCGCGTAATGTTTCCCATTCATAGTATTTCAGGACGAGTATTAGGTTTTGGTGGTCGCACCCTACAAAATGACAAGAAAATTGCCAAGTATTTTAATTCGCCTGATAGTATCGTTTATAATAAAAGTCAAATCTTATACGGCTTGTTTTTTGCGAAAGGTGACATTATTAAGTACGATGAATGCTTGTTGTGCGAAGGATATACTGATGTGATAGGAATGCATCAATCAGGGATTCAAAACGTTGTTTCATCTTCCGGTACTTCCTTGACGAAAGAGCAAATAAAGTTAATTTCTAGATACACAAAAAATATCACGATTCTTTTCGATGGCGATGCGGCGGGTATTAAAGCTTCTTTTCGCGGCATAGATTTAATTCTGGAGGAAGGGATGAATGTGAAAGTAATTTTGTTCCCAAATGGTGAAGATCCTGATTCGTTTGCAAAGGGGCATACTACCGAAGAGACCATTGACTTTATAAAAGCAAATAAGAAAGATTTTATTTCATTCAAGGCTTCCATTTTACTAGGCGAAGGCGAAAATGATCCATTGCAAAAAGCTAAATTGATTAAAGAAATTATTCAAACGGTTTCGTTGATTCCTGATCATATTACAAGAAGTGTTTATGCAAAAGAATTGTCGACTCAATTTGAAATGGATGAAAACATGGTGAGCAACGAACTAATCCGCTTGCGTAAAAATAGTTTAGCCAATGAGCTAAATGAACCTATGATTCGTGATTTTAAGGTTGCTAACGATAATGTTAGTATACTTCCAACGCAGCCCAAAGAAGAATTAACCTATGAATTTGAGTTAATCCGAATCATGTTGCAGTTTGGAGCCAACGAAATTGAAACGATTCAAGGTGACGCAGTATCGCCAGAGAAAGTTTCAGTAGTAGAAATGATTTGCCAAGAGTTGACAAATGATGAATTATCTTTCCGACATCCTCTTTGTCATAAAATTCATACTGTTTTCGTTGAGGGTTTAAATGAACAAACCGTCTATTCAATGGCTTATTTCCAGAATTTGGAAGACCAGGAATTGATAAAGTTTATCAGTAATCTTGAGACGTTTGAATCTGAATTAAGTCCAAATTGGATTTTGAAATATAATATCTTTACTAAAACAGAAGAAATGGGGCTATTTCATACAGTTTCCAATTTGCTGTATAATTTTAAATATAATAAAGTCAATGAGCATATTTTGTCACTTCAAACAAAAATGAAAGACGCTAGTATATCCCACGACGAATTAATGGATATCTTAGCGGAGCAAATGGCTTATGAACGAGTTAAAAAAGAAATAACGGGTCATTTAGGCCGCATAATTTTAAGATAGTATGTTAAATAAAACGATTTTTAATTTAGGTCCATTTCACATTTGTTTTTGGAATATTGTTTTCTTGTTCCTTATATTTTTTTCAGCATTTATTCTTCGTAGGGTTTTTCATCGTTTTTTGAAAAATTCCCTTAAAAAATCTAATATCATTATTGAAGGTAGGCGCATTACATGGGTGAAATTAGTGAGCCAAAGTGTTTATCTATTTGCGATGTATTTTGCTGTAATGAGCTTTAGGTTTAACAATAAAGATATTTCCTTTAATGACTTTTTGGAATTTAAGATAATTGCGTTAAAAAACTTTAACCTTACATTTTATGATTTCTTCGTAATAATAGTTGTTTTTATTGCTACCAAAATGTTAGTTAATGTAACAAAGCTTTATTTAAGTCAAAAACTAAAGTCTAATAATCGAATTGATGATGGTACTGAATACATCTACATTCAAATTTCTAAATATATTATTTACCTATGTTCAATTTTACTTACTTGTAAAATCTTAGCCATTGACTTAGGCTTAATATTGACGGGGTCTTTAGGGTTGTTAGTCGGGCTAGGTTTAGGACTTCAAGATGTTTTTAAGGATTTAATTGCCGGAGTAGTTTTATTACTAGAAAAAAATATTAAAATTGGTGATATTGTTGAAATATCAGGAACTTCCAATCAATCGTCTGTGGTAGCCAAGATTCTGAAAATTAATGCCCGTACTACTCAAATTGAAACCCGGGAAGGAAATGTGCTTATTATTCCAAACACAAGATTAACGCAACAGCAGGTTGAAAATTGGACACATGGTTCTACATTATCGCGTTTTAATATTGAGGTGGAAGTAGAATATGGCGCTAATTTAGAGTTGATATCTAAATTACTTATTGATTCTGCAATGAGTCATCCTAAAGTTAAAAAGGATCAGCCGATTTTTACTAGAATGGCTAATTTTTCAGATAATGGATTGATAATTGAATTAATTTTTTGGGCCGATCAGAGTTGGGACATTAATAATTATAAATCAGACCTTCGCTTTGAAATATACCGTTTGTTTTCTATTCATAACATTACCATGCCTTACCCCAAACGCTCAGTAGAAATTAGCAACAAGGATTAATCTTTAAGGGCACTTTTATACACACTTATTGTTTTTTCGATGCCTAAATAGAGCGCATCTGCTATTAAAGCATGCCCGATAGAAACTTCTGCTAAAGAAGGGATTTTTGATTTAAAAAAAGCTAAGTTTTCACTATTTAAATCATGGCCGGCATTTATTGCTAAACCAAGTGAAATAGCAAAATTTGCAGCCTTAGTATATGCTTCCATTATTTTTTCACGATCATCTTGATTAGCCTCGGCATATGGTCCCGTGTACAATTCGATGCAATCTGCTCCTAATGATGCAGCTAACCCTATTTGCTTAAGGTCGGTTCCAACGAACAATGAGACTCTGATTTTCATTTTTTTTAATCTTGAAATAATCGGAGTAAGAAAAGCGCTATTTTCTTCTAATTCCCAACCGGCATTAGAGGTCAAAACATGCGGCGGATCAGGAACAAGTGTTGCTTGCTTAGGTTTGCATTCGGCTACTAAATCCATAAATCGCTCATCTGGAAAGCCTTCAATATTTAATTCAGTAAGAATCACTTGACTTAGCTTTACAGCATCTGCTCGGGTTATGTGCCGTTCATCTGGACGTGGATGTATCGTGATGCCATTCGCACCAAATCGTTCGCAATCTAATGCAAATTGAATAACATTTGGCGTGTCTCCACCTCGTGCATTTCGAAGGGTAGCTATCTTATTAATGTTAACGCTCAAGTTTGTCATGGGCTAATTTACTCCCGCAAAATTACAAACTCTCAAAGGATTTTACTACTTTTGATCCTCCTTATGCGAGCATTTGAACTTATTACCGACGAAATACCACCCTTAATTCACTCTGATTCTGGTGAAAAAGCGATAAACTGGATGGATGAATTTAAAGTGTCCCATCTTCCGGTATTAAAAAATGGTGCTTTTGTTGGCGTTGTGTCCGAATCTGCTATCCTTGATCGCTTGGAATTGGCTGACTCTTTAGATGTACTTTTCGATCACTTACCAAGACCTTATGCTCTTAAAAATGCCCATATTTATGAGGTGCTTGCTATGATGTCGGAATTTAAAATAAGTGTTTTGCCAATTTTAGATGATGATGAACAGTATCTAGGTTGTACAAGTATTTATCATCTAATGACAACGCTCGCTAATATCGGTAGTATAAAAGAACCGGGTAGTATTTTGGTGCTAGAAATTAATGCTATTGATTATTCTATGGCACAAATTGGACAAATTGTTGAAAGTAACAATGCAAAAATCCTCAGTTCTTATATTCTTTCCGATGCTGCATCTTCCTTATTGGAAGTGACATTGAAAATAAATGAACTAAATCTCACACGGATCATTCTTACTTTTGAACGTTATGATTATAAAATAAAGGCTTCTTATCAAGCAGGAGCTAGTGATGATGATTTACGATGGAAGTATGATGCATTAATGAATTTTATGAAATTTTAAGCATGAAAGTAGCCATCTACGGTAAAAAAATAAATAAGAATATCTCAGAATACTTTTTAAATACACTTGCTGTAATTGAAAAATTAGGCTGGACTGCCGTTTTAGAAGCTGATATTAATACCAGTCTTATCGCGAAATGTGGCTTGAAGGATTCCTATCAAACCTTTAGCTCTTTTGCCGATATTAAATCTGGAATTGATTTATTTATTAGTCTTGGCGGCGATGGAACGTTTCTTAAATCGGTGGGGTATATTCGTGATTCTGGTGTGCCAATTCTTGGCATCAATACAGGAAGATTAGGATTTTTGTCTAATATATCGAAGGACGACATCGAAGTTACCTTAGCGGCGATTGATTTAAAAAAGTATGATTTTCAGCTCCGTTCATTGCTAAGGGTAAATACCCCTGAGGATATTTTTGGGACAGAAAATTTCGCATTAAATGAATTAACGATTCAAAAACGAGATACCTCGACAATGATTACAGTACATGCAAGTTTAGATGATAAGTATTTAAATAGTTATTGGGCAGATGGTTTGATTGTTTCCACACCAACGGGTTCTACAGCCTATAATCTAAGTTGCGGAGGTCCTATAATTACTCCAGGTTGTCAAGTTCATATCTTAACGCCAATTGCGGCACACAATTTGAATGTGCGGCCGGTCGTGGTTCCTGATCATTTGCCTATTAAGTTAAGTATTGAAGGAAGGGATCGTAGTTACTTGATTAGCTTAGATGGAAATTCAAAAACGATTAAACAAGGTGAAGAAATCATCATTAAAAAAGCGGAATTTATGATAAATGTCATTAAATTTGAGCACAATAATTTTTTAGATACCATACGAAACAAAATGTTTTGGGGAATAGATAAACGAAATTAATATTATGAAAAAACAACTTTTAACCATCGGCTTTGTAGGCCTAGCTTTATTTTCAAACGCTCAGAAATCTAAAAGTAAAAAAGTAATTCTAACGAATGAGATTGATTCTGTATCATACCTTATTGGAGTAAGTGTTGGAAACAACATTGGAAAGGAAATGTCTGAAGCGAATATTGAATTAATTATTCAAGGCTTTAGAGATGCCGTAGATCAGAAGGCGCTTGCTTGTAATGATGATGGAAATGCTATTTTACAACAATATTTCACTAATAAAGCTGGTAAAGTTCAGGCTCAAGAGGATAAAAAAAATGAAGTGTTTAAGGGTGAATCTGAAAAATTCCTAATTGATAATCTTAAGAACCCGGACATTAAAATGACCTCAAGCGGTTTGCAGTATATCATTTTAAAGGAAGGGAGCGGTGATCATCCAAAGGCTGAGTCTACAGTTAAAGTTCATTATCATGGAACAACCATCGAAGGAAAAGTATTTGATAGTTCTGTGGATCGTGGCGAGCCCATTGAATTCCCATTAAATCAAGTGATAAAAGGTTGGACAGAAGGATTGCAATTGATGGCTGTTGGATCAAAATTCAAGTTTTTTATTCCTCAAGAATTAGCGTACGGTGCACAGTCGCCTAGTCCTGAAATTAAACCTTATTCTACCCTAATATTTGAAGTTGAACTATTGAGTTTTGAAGATCCGAAATAAAACTAAAATCAATCCCTATGAAAACCTTATTTTTTTTAACATTTATTACTGCAACAATTCAATTTTCGTTTGCGCAAAAGCAAAAGTTAGAGAATGGTCTATATGCTCAATTTAACACAAGTAAAGGAATTATTATCTGTTCTTTAGAGTTTGAAAAAACACCTATGACGGTTGCCAATTTTGTTGGCTTAGCGGAAGGGAAGTTTGAGCATGCTGATAAAAAATTTGATAAGCCATTTTATGATGGATTAAAATTCCACCGTGTCATTAAAGACTTTATGATTCAAGGTGGTGATCCACTTGGGACTGGTAGTGGCGATCCGGGTTATAAATTTTATGATGAAATAACAGCGGACTTGGTGCATTCTGGACCAGGTATATTGTCGATGGCTAATTCAGGACCCAATACGAATGGCAGTCAGTTTTTTATAACTCACAAAGAAACACCTTGGTTGAACGGAAAGCATACTGTTTTTGGACATGTGGTTCAAGGTCAAAATGTGGTTGATTTAATTGCGCAAAACGATACGATTCTTAGTCTTCAAATTCTACGTTTTGGCGATGCAGCAAAGAAATTCAATGCTACTAAAGTTTTCACTGAAAAATATGCAGCGGCGAAAGCAGCAGATGAAATTATCAATGCTGAAAAAATTCGTCTAGAAGCACTTGCTGCGATTGAGTATGCAAAGATTGAAGCAATGAGCCAAGAGGAATACCAAAAATATATGTATCAACAAGTATTACTTAAATATCCAAATGCCAAGCTAAGTGCAACGGGATTAGTGTATGATATCGTAAATTATGGCGAAGGAGATAAGCCTGTTCTAGGGTCAAAAATGGGACTTCACTATAATGGTACAATACGAGCGGATGGTAAAAAGTTTGATTCTTCGTATGATCGAAAGGCTCCTTTGGAATTCAATTATTTAGTTCAAAAAATGATTCCAGGTTTCGAAGAAGGAATTGGCATGTTAGGAAAAGGAGGGAAGGCAACCTTGATTATTCCGTATTTTCAAGCGTATGGTAAAGAGGGGCGACCTGGAGCAATTCCTCCTTATGCAGATTTGGTTTTTGAAATAGAAATACTTCAAGTTGATCCTGCTAATTCTACCCCAAAACAAGACCATATTCACACAGAAGGAGACGGACATAAGCATTAAGACTGCTTATTTCTTAATAGGTATACGCGTACATGATTATATTCGCGCCCATTTGTAATGCTTGAAGATGTTTTTCAGGAGAATCATTATGAACTTGTATATCTTCCCAACCATCACTTAGGTCTGTCTCGAAAGTATAGAGACACATTAGCCGACCATCTTTAATTAAACCAAAGGCCTGTGCGCGTTTTCCATCGTGTTCATGTATTTTTGGTAAACCATTAAAGGTGTATTTTTGCTTGAAAATGGGATGATTAAAGGGTAATTCTACCAAATCGATTTCCGGAAATACTTTCTTTAGTTCAATACGGATGAATTCATCCATTCCGTAGTTATCGTCAATGTGTAAAAATCCACCACCTAATAAATATTGCCTCAGGTTATTTGATTCTTCTCGCGAGAAAACAACATTTCCGTGGCCAGTCATGTGAATAAATGGATAAAGAAAAATGTCTTTACTTCCCACTTCTACATATGGTGTTTCTTTGTTTATAGAGGTGCCTAAATTTTGATTGCAAAATGTAATCAAATTGGGTAGAGCAGTTGGATTCGCATAATAATCGCCACCGCCATTGTATTTTAAAACTGCCAATTGATAAGTCCCTTGACTAAATGCCATGGAGCCAAGGAGTGTCATGAAGCTAATGGATAGTACTTTTCGCATACTACAAAAGTAATTTATTTTGTTTAATTAAGATTTCCTTGGTTTATTAATTGAAATTGCTCATCTCGATCCGCTAAAACGGATGCAAATTGTTACTAAATACCTCTTATTTCGAATGAATTCTTTGTTTTTTAACATTAAAATATTTTTGAAATAGATTCTCTCCATACAATTTTTTACTACTTTCGATTTTCAATTTAACTTAGAAACTATGAATACCTACGAATGTAATAAATGCGGAATGTCAGTTAAAGCAAGTTGCGGAAAGTGTGATTTGCCTTTGCAAAATGATCACCTTACCTTGGATAATGGCACGGTTGTTCAGATTTCTAAATGTCCTTCATGTGAAGGAAAAATAAAATCGCCTTTGTGTTGTGGACAAGATATGAGTTGCAACATTTAATAAGCTAGTCAGCTTATAATCCTGATTCATTCATTTGACAATTTGATTTTTTTTATCGCGTATTGCTTCGCTCGTCTAGCTTAAACAGTTTTGCGCTCATCTAGACTTACTAACAATATTTTTCAATTTGTTCAAAACACTTTGACTTACCTATCTTTTCGATTGAATTTTGAATTAAATTTGTTCTCAGTTTACTGCGAGCCTTTTCGCGTAAAGAATTGTAAATTGAAAACCCTATGCCAAGAGATATTTCTATTCAATCGGTGCTTATTATTGGAAGCGGACCGATTGTTATTGGTCAAGCTTGCGAATTTGATTATGCAGGTTCACAAGCTGCCAGATCCTTGCGTGATGAAGGTATTGAAGTAACCTTGATCAACTCAAATCCGGCGACAATTATGACGGATAAAGTGGTCGCTGATAATATTTATTTGTTGCCTTTAGAGTCTGACAGTATTATTTCCATTCTTCAAAAACATAAAATTGATGCTGTTTTACCGACTATGGGTGGACAAACTGCACTTAATCTTTGCATCCAATGTGAAGAAATGGGGATTTGGGACGAATACGGTGTGAAAATTATTGGTGTGGATATCAATGCGATTGAAATTACTGAAAATAGAGAGGCTTTTAGAAATTTAATGCTTTCCATTGGTGTGCCAATGGCTCCACAGAAAACGGCTAAATCTTTCTTGGAAGGGAAAGAAATAGCACAAGAATTTGGATTCCCTTTATGTATTCGTCCTTCTTATACGCTTGGTGGTTCCGGTGCTTCTATTTTATATAGTCCAAAAGAATTTGACAATCAATTAGAAAGGGGATTGCAATTATCGCCGATTCATGAAGTGATGATCGATAAGGCCCTATTGGGTTGGAAAGAGTTTGAATTGGAATTATTGCGTGATAAAAATGATAACGTTGTTATCATTTGCTCGATTGAAAATTTTGATCCAATGGGTATTCATACGGGTGATTCCATAACGGTAGCTCCTGCAATGACGCTCTCTGACACGACTTTTCAGAAAATGAGGGACATGGCCATCTTAATGATGCGCTCTATTGGAAATTTTGCTGGCGGATGTAATGTTCAATTTGCTGTTTCTCCGGATAATGCGGAAGATATTATTGCCATTGAAATCAATCCGCGTGTGTCACGTTCTTCAGCTTTAGCTTCTAAAGCTACGGGTTATCCAATTGCTAAAATTGCTGCTAAATTGGCCATTGGATATCACTTGGATGAATTAAAGAACCAAATTACTAAAACAACTTCCGCGTATTTTGAACCAACCTTGGATTATGTGATTGTTAAAATCCCACGATGGAATTTCAATAAATTTCCTGGTGCCAATCGCGAGTTAGGACTGCAAATGAAATCTGTTGGTGAGGTAATGGCAATTGGGCGTTCTTTTCAAGAAGCGTTGCAAAAAGCTTGTCAATCGTTAGAAATTAATAGAAATGGACTCGGCGCTGATGGGAAGGAATTGACCAACCAAAATGAAATTTTACACAGTTTAGAACATGCGTCATGGAATCGTTTATTCCATATTTATGATGCAATCAAATTAGGGATTCCGTTCAAAACGATCGTCGAAAAGACAAAAATCGATATTTGGTTTCTGAAGCAAATTGAGGATCTAATAAAATTTGAAAAGCAAGTCGAAAAATTCAATGTGGCTAATCTGCCTCAAGAATTACTTTTTGAAGGAAAGCAAAAAGGATATTGTGATCGTCAAATTGCACATTTATTGAAGTGTCTTGAATCTGAAGTATATAAGAAAAGAACAGAAATGGGCATCAAACGGGTGTATAAGTTGGTCGATACTTGTGCAGCTGAATTTGAAGCGCTAACACCTTACTATTATTCTACTTTTGAATATGAGAATGAAAGTGTGGTCAGTGATAAAAAGAAAGTGATTGTACTTGGTTCAGGTCCAAATAGAATAGGGCAGGGCATCGAATTCGATTATTCCTGTGTTCATGGTGTTCTCGCTGCCAAAGAATGTGGCTATGAAACGATCATGATTAATTGTAATCCTGAAACAGTTTCTACGGATTTTGATACCGCGGATAAATTGTATTTTGAACCTGTTTTTTGGGAGCATATATACGATATTATCCAACATGAGAAACCAGAGGGTGTGATTGTCCAATTGGGTGGTCAGACGGCTTTGAAATTGGCTGAAAAGTTGAGCCGATATGGTATAAAAATACTAGGAACGAGTTTCGAAGCGCTAGATTTAGCAGAGGATCGTGGTCGTTTTTCTAAGGTGCTGGAAGAAAATAACATTCCTTTTCCTAAATATGGTATTGTTGAAAATGCCGAACAAGCCTTGGTATTAGCCGATGACCTTGGTTTTCCATTATTGGTTCGTCCGAGTTATGTTTTGGGAGGACAAAAAATGAAAATCGTTATCAATAAAGATGAGTTAGAGCACCATGTTGTCGATATTATAAATGAAATGGGTAATAATCAAATTCTGTTAGACCATTTTTTGGTCGGAGCAGGAGAAGCAGAAGCCGATGCCATTTGTGACGGAGAAAATGTTTACATTATTGGAATAATGCAGCACATTGAACCTGCTGGTATTCATTCCGGTGATTCGTATGCGGTACTACCTCCTTATAACTTGGGAGATTTCGTGATGACACAAATTGAAGACATAACAAAACGTATTGCCCTTGCGCTAAAAACTGTAGGATTAATAAATATCCAATTTGCGATAAAAGATGATAAAGTGTACGTCATTGAAGCAAATCCTCGTGCATCGCGTACTGTTCCCTTTATTGCCAAAGCCTACGACGAACCATATGTGAATTATGCAACCAAAGTCATGTTAGGGGCGAAGAAGGTAGCAGATTTCGATTTTAAACCACGAAAAGAGGGGTATGCCATTAAAATCCCAGTGTTTTCTTATGAGAAATTTCCGGAAGTTAAAAAAGAACTCGGACCTGAAATGAAATCAACTGGAGAAGCCATACGCTTTATAAAAAACCTTAAAGATCCATTTTTTACAAAAATCTATTCGGAGCGAAACATGCATTTATCGAAGTAAATCAATAAATTAACCGCTTAAAGTTATTGATTGCTATGGGTATCGTTCAAAAAGATGCGTTGAGGACCACCATAATTTCCTACCTAGGCCTCATACTTGGCTATTTTAATAAGGCGTTTCTATTTTTACTATTTCTAAGTGCTGAAGAAGTTGGTTTGGTAAACCTAATCATCACAGTGGGCTTACTATTTGCACAATTAGCCAATATGGGAACAGTATACGCTACTTGGCGTTTTTTTCCTTTTTTTAGAAATTCTGAACGTAAAAATTACGGATTTTTATTGCTAAATACCTTGGTCGTTTGCTTCGGAATTTTGTTTTTCAGTGTTTTATTTTTTACATTTCAGTCAAAAATCGGCAGTTATTTTTCATTAAAATCTCCCTTATTTGTTTCGTATTATTTTTGGGTTATTCCGCTCGGAATAGGGACAGTTTTCTTAATGCTTTTTGAAAATCATATGCGTGGCTTGCAAAAAAATATCCTTCCTGTTTTTCTACAGGATATCGTTTTACGCCTTGTTGTAACGCTATTATTACTTGGTTTTGGACTTGGGTACTTGAATTTTGAACAATTCCTCATACTCCATCTTTTTGCTTATTTTATTCCAGCAATTACCTTGTGCTTTTACTTGGTGAAAATTGGCGAATTACATTTCTCGCTAAAATCGATTACCGTTCCGAAACGATTTAGGAAAATCTTATTGTCATTTAGTTCTTTTAGTTACCTAAATACCTTGGCGGCTTTGTTTGTTATTTCAATGGATGCTATGATGATTGCTTCAATTTTAGGGCTAAAGCAAACAGGGGTTTATACAACAATGGTATACATTACTTCTGCGATTCAAGTGCCATATCGCTCAATGATTCGAGTGAGTTCGCCAATTATAGCGCGCTTATGGAAGGAGAAAAATATGAATGATATGCAATCTCTTTATGAAAAATCAAGTTCGGTTGGATTACTCATTGGTCTTTTATCTTTTTTGGCAGTTTGGACCACAAGAACTGAATTGTTTTCGTTCTTACGTGCAGAATACAGCGAAGGAATTTATGCTTTATTATTTTTAATGATCGGTAGAATGGTTGATATGTATTGCGGACTTAATGGGACAATATTCGCAACTTCACGAAAATACATGTTTGATTTAGCCTTTACCATTTTTTTATGCGCTGGTATATTTGTGATGAATTTATACTTAATTCCAATTTATGGAATAGCGGGCGCTGCGTTTTCTACCGGATTCATTTATGTTTTTTACAATTTCGCTCGATCGTATTATATCTATCGAGTATATGGACTTCATCCTTTTAAGTGGACGCAATTCCGTCTTATTGCTTTATTTGTTGTCGTTCTAGTTCTTATTGAGGGAGCTTCGCACATTTTTATCCATGGGCAACATTTTACGACACTTCAAAATTTGATTATCTTGCTGATTAAATGGTTCCTTATTTTAATGTTATTTCTTTTGCCTGTTGTTACCCTAAATTTAGAATCAGAAAGTTCGCGTTATTTCAAAATAGTAATGAGTCGGATACGAACTAGAGTGCGTCCTTGACTTGAAATGTTTTAAAATACACGTGTGATAATCATATGAATTGGAATTAAATTATTTTTTACCTTTGTTTGAGATGAGAAAACAAATACTTCTATTTTTTTTTACTACTGTAGTTGGTATTTCCTCCTTGTTATCTCAAGCAATTGATCCAGATGATTCATTTACCATTGAATTAGGTCTGCCCAATTCTTTTGTTAATAAACCCTTTATGTCGATTATGCAAGGTTTGGTAGCCGTCTCGCCTTTGTATCAATATACCCTAAAAAATCATTTGTCCTTCGGGCTTGGTCTGCATTATACCTACTTTGCAGTAAATGAATTTAGGATTCCTACAAAAGTTTATGGTGGAATGCATACCATTGCTGGCTTTGCTAAATTTGGTCACGAGAAGTTTTGGACAGAGAAATTTGGCACGGACATAGGCGTGAAATTCGGTTATGGTCAAACCATTATATCAACAGATGCCTTGAAAGACGATGGTATTTTTTATAAACGCTTGAATGCCCCTTATATAGAACCGATCATTGGATTAGTATTGGCATCTGACGTTGCTAGTTCGTTTCGATTGACGATTGGCTATGCTTTTTACGGATTTAGTTATCGACCTTGGTTAATTGGTGTTGATTCTAACTTGGGTTATGATGCAGCAGAATTAAATAAATTATCTTCTTTTTTAACGGTCGGTTTTGGCTATACCCATTATTTTAATGGAAAGAAAAGTTCAAGCGGTGACTGGGAGTAATTAGGTTTGAATGGCGCCAACATTAAAACGCTTTTCGATTTTTGATTGATCCGCCATTTCGATTCCCATTGAAATAACCTTTCTCGTTTCCTTCGGATCGATTATCGCATCTACCCAAATTCTACTGGCAGCATAGTACGGTGAGGTTTGTTGGTCATACCTACTTTTAATCGTGTTGTATAACTCTTTTTCCCGCTCTGGAGTTATGGTTTCTCCTTTAGATTTCAAAGTAGCAATTTCAATTTGAAGTAAGGTCTTCGCTGCTGCAGCACCACTCATCACCGCAATTTCAGCCGTAGGCCAAGCAACAATTAAACGCGGATCATAAGCCTTCCCGCACATCGCGTAGTTGCCAGCTCCGTAAGAATTTCCCATTATGATGGTGAATTTTGGAACCACGCTATTCGCCACCGCATTGACTAATTTTGCTCCATCTTTTATGATGCCTCCTTGTTCGCTTTTTGATCCGACCATGAAGCCAGTAACGTCTTGCATAAAGACCAATGGAATCTGTTTTTGATTACAAATCATAATAAAACGTGCTGCTTTATCGGCTGAATCGGAATAAATAACGCCTCCAAATTGCATTTCTCCTTTGGAGTTTTTTACGATTTCTCTATTGTTAGCTACAATTCCAACACTCCATCCATCGATTCTAGCGTAGGCACAAATAATGGTTTGACCATAATTCGCTTTGTATTCGGTCAATTTTGACTCGTCAACCAATGTTTTCAGTAAGGCTCTTGTTTCATAAGGCTTGTTTCTTTCTGCAGGAAAAATCCCGTAAAGTTTATCCATGGATACTTTTGGCGCTTCGCTTTTGATTCGATCAAAACCTGCCGTTTCGCATTTTCCTATTCTCGACATTAAATCTCGAATGGTGGAAAGACATTCTTGATCATTTTCCACTTTATAATCACAAATTCCTGAAATTTCAGTCTGTGATGTGGCGCCACCTAGTTCCTCATTTTCGATTTGTTCGCCAATGGCCGCTTTCACTAGGTAAGAACCAGCAAGGAAGATAGTGCCGGTTTTATTAACGATTAATGATTCATCAGACATGATGGGCAAATAAGCTCCTCCCGCAACACAGCTTCCCATTACCGCTGCAATTTGAATGATTCCTTGCGCACTCATGATGGCATTATTTCGAAACATTCGACCAAAATGTTCTTTATCAGGGAAAATTTCATCTTGCATGGGAAGAAATACGCCAGCAGAATCAACTAGGTAAATTATTGGAAGTTTATTTTCCATTGCAATTTCTTGCGCCCTGAGGTTCTTTTTTCCTGTAATAGGAAACCAAGCGCCGGCTTTTACGGTGGCGTCATTGGCAACAACGATGCATTGGCGTTTTGCTACATACCCAATTACAATGACCACTCCACCTGCAGGACAACCACCATGTTCTTGGTACATGCCATACCCTGCAAAAGCCCCAATTTCGATTCGCTCTGTGTCGACATCCAGCAATAAGTCAATTCTTTCTCTTGCACTTAATTTACCAGCGGCGTGTAATTTTTCAATTTTCTTTTTGCCGCCGCCTTCGTAGATTTTATGAAGTTCTCTTTCTAGACTTGAAATTTTCAAACGCATTTCATCTTCATTGAAATTAAAAGCTAATTCTTTATCTGAAATTGCCATAGGGAATACTTAGGGGTGTAAAGATACAAAATGTCTGCAAAGTTCTAGTGGACTTGCGCATAACAAAAAAACAATCTATTCTATTATTCTTGTCATGTTTTCACTTTTTCTTACATTCACACATTAAAATTTAATTTAAGTAACTAAATTCAATGAAAGACAATTTAAATCCTGAAAAGCAAACACGAAGTTTCCTAACAATTTACATTCTTCTTGCAATGTTACTTGGTGCCATTTTAGGTTCTGTTATTCATACATATTATCCTCATTTAGCAACTGATTTCAGTAAGAATATTAAATTATTGGCAACGATTTTTATTCGTCTCGTGCAGATGATTATTGCGCCACTTGTTTTCACAACTTTGGTAGTTGGTATAGCAAAATTAGGAGATATTCGTGCGGTAGGTAGAATAGGAGGGAAGGCTCTTGCTTGGTTCTTTTCGGCGTCTTTTGTATCTCTTTTAATAGGAATGTTTTGGGTGAATTTTCTTCATCCAGGAGTTGGACTAAATCTTTCGGATATTGATGTTTCAACAGCTTCAGATGTAACAGATAAAACACAATCATTTTCCATACAGAATTTTATAGAACATATAATTCCAAAGTCTATTTTTGAGGCCATGGCAACGAATGAAATACTTCAGATTGTGATATTTTCAATTTTCTTTGGATTAGCAGCAGCATCAATTGGCGATAAAGTGAAACCTGTTATTTCTGCTCTTGATAATACTTCTCACATCATTTTAAAAATGGTAAATTATGTCATGAAATTTGCGCCTATTGGTGTCTTTGGTGCTATTGCAGCTGTTTTTGCAACAAAAGACATTTCAGATTTAATGCTTACCTATACAAAATTTTTTAGTTCCTTTTTGGTGGGAATTGCATCCTTGTGGCTTGTTTTATTACTTGTTGCTTTTTTCTTTCTTGGAAAGCGCTTAAAAACATTGTTGAAAAGAATTGTTAGCCCTTTAGTGATTGCTTTTGGAACAACAAGTAGTGAAGCTGTTTTTCCTAAGTTAACAGAAGAACTAGAACGTTTTGGTGTTAAAGATCGAATTGTTTCATTTATGTTGCCACTTGGTTATTCTTTTAATTTAGATGGTAGTATGATGTATATGACTTTCGCAAGTATTTTTATTGCTCAAGCGTATGGAATTCCTCTTGATATCGGTACTCAATTTACAATGTTACTAGTTTTAATGCTTACCAGTAAAGGAATTGCGGGAGTTCCAAGAGCAAGTTTGGTGGTTATTGCTGCAACTTGTGGCATGTTTAATATTCCTATTGAAGGCATAGCTTTAATTTTACCAATTGATCATTTTTGTGATATGTTCAGAAGCGCGACTAATGTCTTAGGCAACTCCATTGCGACATCAGTTGTTGGAAAATGGGAGGAGGGTAAAAATATTGAGCATTAATAAGGTTTTTAATATATGAGATTCTTATTTTCAATAGTCGCAATTATTTCTATTGGATTGACCTATGCGCAAAAACAAATTGAAGTAATTGTCTTCCTTCAGCAGTAATTGCAAGAAGTGAGGGCGTATTAGAAGTTAAATAATAAAATATGAAAAATCTATTCTTTATTGTTGTCTTATTTTTCTCGTTTACTGTAAAAAGTCAAGCGTGTATAGATTCTTCTTTAATTGACCCTAGTATATTTTGTTCCGGGGAATATCTTCCTGTATGTGGTTGCGATGGCATTACATATTCCAATGCTTGTATTGCGACATATAATTATGGTGTAAGTTCCTTTTCCAATGGTGAGTGTATGCCAAATCCTCCTGATTCCTGTATGGTAATTCCAAGCGGGGTTAATTTTGGTGCTTGTGCAATGTTACTTGGTATTATTCGTCAAAATGATACGTGTATTTTTGTTTCTGGTTGTAGTTTTATTGGCAGTGATGGAATTGATTATTCAAGCTATTTTTATCCAAGTGAATACCAATGCAATAGTTTATGTGGCGGTATCGATACTGCAATCCTTTTGAATTGTATCGATTCGACTTTAATTAATTTAAATGTTGGTTGTCCCGATCTTTATTTACCTGTTTGCTCATGTGATTCTATCACCTATTTTAATGCTTGTTGGGCGGTAAATTATCAAGGAGTTTCAGAGTATACTAATGGCGCTTGCACAACTAATAGTATTAAAGAGTGGGGTGGAAATCAGGATTGTTTTATTTTTCCAAATCCTGGAGTTGATTTGCTTTCCATTCAGGATTTAAGTTTCGAACTATTTAATACAATTACAGTTTTTTCTATTAATGGTCAATGGATGGATTCAAATACAATGACAACGGATTTATTTCAAATGGATGTTTCAAGTTTACCTGAAGGTATCTATATCATAAAGATGGTTTCGAATAGTGGTAAAGCAAGTTACTTTCGCTGGATTAAGGCATAAAAAAAGGGCTTAGAAAATCTAAACCCTTTTTCAAAATTAAAAAATTTCTTAGTTAACTTTTGTTGATAATTCAACACCTGCTTTAAAACGCACTGCATTTTTTGCTGCGATTTTGATAACAGCTCCAGTCTTTGGGTTACGACCATTTCTTGCTTCACGCTTAGAAATAGAAAAAGAACCAAATCCTACTAGAGAAATACGATCTCCTGTCTTTAATGCTCCAGATGTTGCATCTACAAATGCATCTAATGCTCTTTTAGCATCTGCTTTTGATAAACCTGAACCAGATGCCATAGCATCAACTAATTCTGCTTTGTTCATAATTTTGTTTTTAAATGATTAATAATTTATTTACTCGACAAATATATCTTAATATCCTTGTCGTTATTAGGTTTTGAAAAAAAATAGTGTCAAAATGTTGAAAAAACACCCATTTTGTTGATAAACTCCTCTAAAATCGCCTATTTTCAAGGTATTTGGATTGTTATAAGCATAGTTTTCATCGAGAAAATGTAATTTTATAGCCTTAATCTTACATGGTTTTATGTTAAAAGCGGTAATAATTGGTAGTGGTGTTGGTGGATTAGCGACGTCTATTCATCTTGCAAAAGCTGGTTTTGAGGTCATTGTTATTGAGAAAAATGACTTTATTGGAGGAAAAGTGAACTCGAAAGCGATTGGAAAATATCGATTTGATATGGGTCCTTCAGTGTTTACCTCCCCTGAATTGGTGGATGAGTTAATCGCATTATCTCCCAAGGTAGTTTCGTTTGACTATGTGAAATTAGAGGAGTCCTGCCGTTATTTTTTTTCGGACGGTAAGCAAATTAATCTTCCTGCTCAAGTAGACGGCCTTGTTGATACCTTATCTAAAGAATTTTCAGAAGATCCTGAAATTCTTCGTCGCGAATTAGAAAAACGTGCTAAAAATTACAAAGCAGCTTATCCGGTTTTCATAACGGTTTCTTTGCATCGATGGAAAGAATGGCTAAACAAGCATTTGTTTGCAGCAATTGTAAGAATTCCAAAGTTTGGTTTGTTTCGTTCAATGGCTAGCGTCAACAGGCAGAAATTTAAACACCCGCATACTCAGCAGATTTTTAATCGATTCGCGACCTATAATGGCTCTAGCCCATACAAATCTCCTGGAATGCTTAACATCATTTCTCATTTAGAATTAAATATTGGTCCTTTTATGCCGAAGGGTGGAATTGTTTCTATATCACAATCTCTTTATCAGGTGGCGATTAACTTAGGAGTTGAATTCCATTTGAATGAAACAGCCATTAAAATTGAGCATGATCAGAAAAAAGTGGCTGCGGTGCAAACGACCAAAGACAGGTATGATGCTGATATAATTGTAAGTAATATGGACGTGCATTTTACCTATGAGAAATTACTCGATAATTTTAAGGCACCCAAAACTATTTTATTACAAGAGAAATCAAGCTCGGCAATTGTATTTTATTGGGGAGTAAAAAAGGAATTTCCAAACTTAGGGATTCATAATATCTTCTTTGCTGAAAATTATGAGGATGAATTCAAGGATATTTTCGATCGTAAAATACTATCGCAGGATCCAACGATTTATGTTCATATCAGTTCAAAACAGGAAAAGGATGATGCTCCTGAAGCTAGTGAAAATTGGTTCGTGATGGTGAATAGTCCTATTGATGTAGGTCAAAATTGGGAGGATGCTGTTTCTACTTTGCGTAAACATCTTCTTAAACGACTTTCTTTTACCTTGAAAGAAGATATTGAATCATTAATTGAGGTGGAAGATATCATGCACCCTCAAATCATTGAATCCCGTTATTTCGGAAAGCAAGGTTCGATTTATGGGAATTCATCAAATAGTGCTTCAGCTGCCTTTTATCGCCATCCTAATTTTTCAAAATCCTTGAAAGGATTATATTTTTCGGGTGTTACCGTGCATCCTGGTGGTGGTATTCCATTGGCGTTAAACAGTGCGAAAATTGTCGCTCGATTGGTGGCTGAAGACCTTAAGAATTCAAAGTAATCATAAAAGAATGATGCGTTGATGTTTAATGATCGTATTTCCTATTGTGAGGGTCGCATAGTAGATTCCGGAAACGATTCCCTGTGTTTCCCATGTGAATTTCCCAGTACACCTTGCATCAGTAATGAGGGCTCCATTTGCAGCGTAAATAAGAATCGAGCCTTCATCCATTGGGTTTCCTAGTGTGAAGTGTACATCACCATTACTTGGATTAGGGTAAATGGTTAAATTGTAACCGCCATCTATTATTTCTGCTTGTTCGCCAATCATGTCTGGAAATATTTTCATGGCTACTGGACGATGGTCAGAAACAATGGCCTCGTAGGATGACCACCCCGCTGCGAATTCGGATTCTAATTTTAAGGTTTGAACATAGGAACCATTATTTTGGGTTTCATAGAACAATTCATTGGTAATAATAAAATGATCTAAATGCGACGGCCATGTTGGGTATGACCAATTGGAAGAAGGACCAATGGCTATGGCATTATCGGCAAATGCATAATTACTGGGGTCATTTAGAATGGGTTGAAAAACATTTGAGTTTGGCTGATCAGTTATTAAATCATTCAAATCGCCTAATACGATTGTTTTTAGTGTTGGTAAATTTTGGTCTATGTATTCTTTCAATAAAATAACCGATTCTAATCTTCTATTCTCTTCATCATTTGTATTGCCCAAATCGATAAAGCCATCACCGCAACATTTAAGGTGATTAACAATTAAAATATAACGTTCATTCATATAATTCATATCCATAACAATAGGCGCCCTTGGGAAATTATTCCAATATTGTGGAGCCGTAAAAATCTCATAAATTGAATTTATTTGAATGCTTGAGTTCTTGTAGATAAAGCCTAAACCCACGATATAATTTAATTTGGCAAAGCCTGAATAGCCATTTATAGTTAGCACCATCGCTTTAAAAGCATTCGTATCATTTATTTCTTGAACGCCAATGATATCCATGTCTAAGGCCTCTACAATTTTCCGGACAGAATCCATGGTATTTTGACCTGCTTTTGGGAAAGCTTCAATGTTCCAAGTCATAATGTCAAGGGTAGTATCAGAGCCAAAGTTTAGATTTTCGATGTTTTGGCAAAACGCACCTATTGAACTAAATAGGAAAAGGAGAAAGGTATATTTCAAATCGAATATTTAGTTAAAGTTAAGGTAAAATAATGAGCAGAAGCTTAAATTTATTCTTACTCTAATGGATAATCATAAATTGACTGGTGGTATTTCCTATGGAAAGAAAATAGCTCCCAGAATTTAACTCGCTTGTGTTGATTCGATTGTTGTATGGAACTGTACCGCTACTTATTTTGTTGCCAATTAAATCGAATAACTGATACGCTTGATTTTCAAATCCGATAATTTGAAGGTATTCATTGCACGGATTTGGAGATATTGATAGCGTTTGCTCTTCTATTCCTCCAAGAAATTCTACACAGAAAGGCTCTTGGATCCATTCAAAAATAGCCTCAAATCCAATAAAAGTTGGGCTTGACGCCGAGTGGCTGCTTTCATCAATCAAAATATTGCTTTGTATGATTGAGTTTTCAATAATCGGATTTTCTACATTTGGATAACTGCAAAAGTTAAATAAGCCTGAAATTGAATCGGCATGGCTAATTGAAAAATGTTTTTGAAAAATAGTTTGATTTTTTATTCCATACATTGGACCATTACTTAACATTGTTATTCCAAAGGTATCCTGCTCTATGTTTTGGATATTCCCCCAGTGAAAAAAACTCTCATTTATGGCTGAACTTCCATTTTCGTTAAGTGAATAGGCATTCGATCCGAAGGAGCCACCTAAGCAATACCAGTAATTGGCAGAATCAACTTTGCATAAGGGTTTTAAGGCATCTTCTTCAAAATTTGACATGGCGGAAGGTAAATTTAATTGCCGGATAAGTACGCCAGTACTATCAATTTGAACGAGATCAATTAGATCACCCGCATTTCCTCGATTTGCGATTACTAACGAGTTGTCTAGCGAAATGAGCTGTATGAAATTAGGTTGATAGGGATCTTCGTATTTTTTCGACCATAAGATAGTTCCATTACTGTCTAATTTTGCGACGATTCCTGCTGAGATCCCTTGTTCTTGAACGCTACCGCAAACAAATAGCTTGTGATTGCTATCTGAAACAAGGTCATTCAATGTAAACCCAGCAACGGGCATACTGAACAAATTACTCCACAAACTATTTCCTGAAGGATCTAGCATTTCTATGATGGATTGATTTTGATTGACTCTCGAAGTTACAATCGCAATGTTGCCATTCGATAGGACGGTTATGTCTTTTATTTCTGAATCAACTCCACCAAAATTCGTGGTGTTTGTCCAAAGCATGTTACCGTTATGATCCACCAAGGTAACTAGGCTTTCCCAATATGCTTGTGCACTAAGTTCCATTAATTTTCTTCCACCAATTAAAAAAGTAGTATCCGAATATTTTTCGATGATGCTCAACTGGTTAAAACTTGATAGCGCGGATGCTAGAGCATATTGAACAGAGATTAAATTACCTGATGCGTCGTATTTAGATAGAAATCCCCGGTCTTGTGTCGTTTTTCCTACCACAAATAATTCACCATTCGCATGATGGTATGAATCTTTTGCAATTAGTTCATTTAACGCACTATAATTACGATACACATAATCTTGTGCAGTAACTTTTAATACCATGAAAAAAAAGAAACCTAGAATGATTTTTCGCATATGATTGAATTATTTATTGTCTATAATTTGTTTAATTCTGATTTTATGAAATTAATAAGCGATGCTAATTGATTGGAGGAAAAGTCAAACTTAATATTTGCTGTTTTATATATTTCCGGTATTGATTTAGAATATCCAAGGGATAGAGCCGCTTTGTAATCTTGAATTGTTTTTGGATAATTTTCAATGCTATTCTTCCAAATCCCCAAAGCACCTAATTGCGCTATTCCGTATTCAATGTAATAAAAAGGAACTTCAAATAAATGAAGCTGGCGTTGCCATGATGTATTGATTTGATCTTCAAAACCTGACCAATCAGTAAGTCCTGTTCCATATTCTTTGGAAAGTGTTGCCCAGTAAGCGTGTCTTTCGGCGATGCTGTGATTGACATTTTCATAAATCCAATGTTGGAAGGCATCAATTTGTGCAATCCAAGGAAGTACTTTTAATACGCTTTCTAATTGGTCATTTTTTGCCCGCTTTAATTCTTCTTTATTCGGATAAAACTCCTCCCAGTATGGCATTGTTAATAGTTCCATCGACATGGAAGCTAATTCTGCGACTTCTGAAGGTAAATTTTTGAATCCAGTTAATTCGAGGTCTCTACTTAGAAAGGAATGCACAGCGTGTCCACCCTCATGAATCATGGTAACTAAATCTCTTTGAGCACCCACAGCATTCATAAATATAAAAGGAACGCCGATTTCATATAAGGGATAATTATAGCCACCTGGCGCTTTTCCTGTTTTTGATTCTAAATCTAAATGTCCTAATTGTTCCATTGTTTTTAGACAATCAGAAAAGTATGGGTCAATTTTAGCAAACATCCTTTTTGTTCCTTCGAGCATTTCTTGTCCTGTTTCGAAAGGTTTTAACGGGGCATTTCCCGCAGGATCAAAATCTAAATCCCAGGGTTTAAATTTTTCTTTGCCTAATTGGCTGAGTTTTTTTTGTTGTATTTCTTTAACTACAGGAACAATAAGTGTTTTTATGGCATTGTGAAAATCAAAACAGTCTTCTTTTGTGTAATCAAATCGACCTAAGGATTCAAATTTATAATCACGAAAATTATCAAAGCCTGCATTTGTGGCAAGTAGGTGTCTTTTTTGGATTAACTCAGTAAATAATTCATCCAGTTTTTCAGTGTCCAATCTTCGTCGTGCCACCATTTTAGTAAAGGCTTCTTCACGAATGGACTCATCTTGTTCTTTAAGATATTGCGCCGCTTTTTGCATGGTGATTTCATTGCCTTCCATCTCAATCGTTTGAGCGGCTGAAATAACGCCATATTTTTGCGCAAGTTCATTTAATTCTGCTTCTAATGGAATGTTTTCTTCTCTGAATAATTGCAGTTGAACATCGTACGATTTAAAATAGATTCGATAGGCTTCATCGTCCATCAACGCATCTTTGTAGGGACTTTTGTTTTGAATTTTATTCAAGGCATCATCTAATGGAGATAATTTAGGCTGAATTTCTGTAATAAATAGATTGTAATCTTTCGAATACGCTTGATTGGTAGTGTCAATGGTCATTTTTATGTACCTCCAAGCGGCATCTTCTTCCAGTACGGCATCTAACTCACTACGGTGTTTTAACCAATTAATAAATTCTTCCAAGGAACTTATTTCTCTCTTTATCAGGTCATCATAATATACGGATACGGATTCATATGAATCGATTTTTAAGTTATCTGCTAGAAAAATGCGAGGATTTTTTGTTAGGTTCATTTTTATAATTAAGAGTATAAAAATAGATTTATTTATCGAAAAAAGGTCAAAAAAAAGCACCCGAAGGTGCTTTCGATACAGTTGATGTTGTTATTCCTTTATGAACTTTACCACACAAGCTTTATTGTTATTATAAATACCAAGATAGTATGCTCCAGCGGCTAATTTTTTACTCATTTCAATGGTGTTTTTGGAACTACCATTTTGAGCACCTAGTTTGAATTCAGAAACAACTTGGCCTTGCATATTAAATAATTTGCAGTTGACCACATCTCCAATTACTCCGTCAATTTGTAAGTCAAATGTTCCATTATTTGGATTTGGGTAAAGTAAATTAACTTGAAGACTCGAGTTGTTGTTTTCCTCGATTCCTTGAATGGCATCAACAACTACGGTGATAGTAGAAATACAACCATTGTTATCTTTAATGTAACAAGTATAAGTTCCTGAAAATAACATCGAGAATAACGATCCTGAATAGTAATTTATTCCATTAATGCTATAGGTATATGGTGAAAGACCTCCCGTTCCGGTTACAGTAATTGTTCCATTGTCCCATGACGCCGGAGTAGAAACGCCTGTAAGTGATAGGGCAGAGGGTTGCACGACTGTTGTTGAATAGGTGGATTGACATCCGTTTCCATCTTTCACAGTAACGGTATAGTTCCCCGGTGCTAGACCAGTAAATTGAGTATTTGATGTGAAGTTGGTCCCATCAATACTATAGGTAAAAGGTGCGGTACCACCAGATGCTAATGCAGTCACCATTCCATCATTCATTCCGAAACAAGAAACGGTGGTAGGTGATGCTGTTGCCACTAAAGCTGATGGCTCGTTAATGGTAATTGTTGTACTACCAATACATCCTGCAGCATCTTTTGCATAAAAGACATAGGTGCCCGCAGCTAAATTTGTAAAGCTTCCCGAGGAAACATACGTTATGCCATTTTGCGAATAAGTATAAGCGCTTTGGCCACCTGCTGCTGTAAGTTGCACTGATCCATTCTGTTGACCATTACAAAGTACATTATTGGTTTGATTGGACGTTACAGCAATTTGTGTAATAGTAGATAATTGAATGGTGCCTGTTCCCGCACATCCTACATTATCTATTACAGAATAGCTAATTAATCCTGGTGCTAAACTTGAAAACACCCCATTTCCTTGATTCGCTCCTCCATTTATTGCGTAAACATACGGTGAAACACCACCACTAACACTGATTGTAATCTGACCATTATTAACGGTACAACTTGGTGCAGTATTAATGTTAGCACTCACTAACAAGGTAGAAGTGCCGGCAGTTATTACACCAATCTTTGTGTCGTTGCATGTATTTTCATCAGGGGTAGAAGCGTTAACTGAAAGTGATGATGCAGTAACATTATTCGGACCTGCAACTAATCCTGAGATAGTTATGAAAATTGTATCCTTTGCCCCAACGCTTGTTAATTGATTGGATGAATAATTTACATTGGTAACTGCACCTGCTCCAACTTGCCAACTAAAACTTCCAGTAGTTATAGGATTAGTCCCTCTGTTTTCAATGACAACACCAACTTGAGCGGTAGATCCGCAAATAGCAGCGCTATTTACAGGATAAACAGCAATAATCATTGCATCCGTTGCTTCAGGATTCATGCGTAATGCTGATACATTAGACTTTGTTCCTCCGCCATAATAAACACCAGTAAAATAAAATGTTTGTCCATCAAAATCATCGATTGACATGTGGTGATAATCTCCCCATCTTGTGTCACCGGTTTTGGATCCTGTTCCAGCAATAATCGTAGTTTCAGTCATAGTCATTTGTCCGAGTGGGTCACACGGCTTTCTGCCAGTCATTTTTAAACTTGGGAAATCACCCGCAGTGTTGCTAGAGGTTGAATAAGCCATGATGATATTGCCATATTTATCAATGTTAATAGCCGGCATCCATCGACCGGTAGTTGTGCCTGGCGCATAAGTACCTTCTTGGTAAAGATTCCAAGTACCGAGGCTTCCAGTTGCTCTTCTAATTTCAATCCATCGAACTCCAGCACGGTCTGCACCATTAACATCTGTCGATAAACAAAGAACCATTGATTGGTGGGTATCAAAAATTCGCATGGGTGCTTTGAACATAACCGTTTCTCTTAATGGATCCAATTTTACAGTCGTTCCAGGCTGAGGGACACATGTAAAGCTTGTTAAACCACATAATTTAGAATCAATTTCTGCGATTGAAATATCTTGTGTTTTAGCAACTGTAGCAGTACTCGCTGTCCAGTTAATGGTCATTTCCCACAATTCAATCCAATCATTCGTTGGGCTATCGGGTGAACCATTTGAATGAGATTCATCATCTCTATGTCGAACAAATAGTGGTTTCATACCAGCAGGCGCTGCTAGATCTCCTTCTAAATCAACAGGGGTGATTGATTGAAAACCAAAGCCATTTAATGAATAACCTATATCCACTCCAATAAAAGGAGAAGCTGTCCCGGCCAATAAATTGCTAAGTCTCATGGCGTAAATGGTAGGTGGCCCTCCTTCGTTTGTAGAGACAAGAAACGCATCTGATGTCTTGCAAAAACTCCACTTTGGATAATCTGGAAAAGCAGGGCAAGTAAATTGGTAGGTATAATAGGCACCTTGAGGATTACTTGTTTGTGAAACATGCAGCAATAACTTATTGCCCGTAGAAGAAAACTCCATTAAAAACCATCTTTTAGCAGGTTTATAATATAATACAATTGGGTCACCGTATCCTGCTGGGCCACCTAATGATGTCATTGTTAAAGAACTTGAAATGATCGCGCCAGTCGATTTGTTAAAAATTCGATAGGCAGCTCCACCGCCAGAGTTAGTTGATTGTATGGCTACCGTACTATCAGCATCTACAGTTGGGTCTGGAGGTGATAAATTTTGGCCAAGACCTGTCCCTTGCCAAAGAACTGTTGCGCTGGTTGTTTTTTGTAAATTTTCGTGTTGTTGCCACACCCAATCAATATTGTGACTAGGTGATTGGTCCACTTCAACAAGGTCTCGTCCTTTAAAGTTTGGTTTAATAATAATACTTTTAGGTGCGACTTGTTCTTCATCTGCAGGCACCAAATAACTTGTTGTTGGTGTGAAATTCCCGTAAAATGTTGATGTTTGGGATTTCGCAAAGTGGAAAATCAAAACGAGAATGGTGGAGAATAATAATTTATTCATAAAGACAAAGTTTAGATTTCAAATATAAAACAATTTATATTATCATAAGTTTAAGAGAGCAAGATTATTAATTTTACTAAAAAATAATTTTGAAAATAGTATTATCTCCAACAAAGACATTAAATCTTCTGCCTTTTTTTCACGGCAAAGTAAATAGTGAATTACTGTTTTTTTCGGAGGCTTCTAAAATAATGAAGACACTGAATCAATTAAAAGTGAATGAAATTAAAGAGTTGATGGGTGTTTCATCGAAAATTGCCGAGGAATGTTACGCTTGGAATAAAGAGTGGCTCGATAATCATCAAAATAACAGTAATTTATTTCCTGCTATTTCAATGTTTTCTGGAGAGGTCTATCGTTCCTTTGATTATGCTAGTTTGACACCAAAAGAATTAGCGCTTGCCAATGATCGAATCCTTATTCTATCTGGACTTTATGGTACATTAAGACCATTAGATTTAGTCTCTCCCTACCGTTTAGAAATGAAAACAAAGTATACTTGGAAAAAGGATTGTGCTACTCTTTATCAATTTTGGTCAGATCGCCCAAGCAATCTCCTTAAAGAAAGTTCCATTATTGTGAATTTGGCATCGCAAGAATATTTCGCTGTATTAGATAAAAAGAAAATCAAGGGGCGCATAATAACACCTGTCTTTAAAGAAAAACAAAACGGATCATTGAAAATGGTCATGATGTATGCGAAGAATGCGCGCGGTAAAATGGCTCGTTTTCTCATTCAAAATGAATTAAGTGACATCAATGACCTAAAGCATTACAATCTAGATGGTTATTCTTATGATGACATCCATTCTACGCAAGATGAATGGTGTTTCGTTCGTTAGAATTCAAAATAATTTAGCGCTATTATCCCAAAGAATTTTTAGAGTCAGTAAAAGCATGCACAGAGCAATTGTAAAATTGATACCTGTCGATAAAATAAAACCGATAAATGAACCAATTGTAGCAATTAAAGCACGCTTTAAATCTTTTGAATCATATATTAATTCGCCAATAAATGCACCTAATACTAGTCCGATAATAAACCCAAAAATAAAGGGTGAAAACAAGCCAATTATAGCGCCAATCACAGCACCATAAATTCCAAACTTAGTACCCTTAAATTTTTTTATCATCTTTGATGGAATAATCCAATCAAAAAAAAGACTAGCAATAGCGAATAAAAAAGTTATTGATAAAATCCAATAATTAAAATCAATGATGGATGTAAAATAAAGTAATAGCAGGCCAATCCAACTAATAGGTGGACCAGGAAGTATAGGGATTACACTACCAATTAAACCTATTATCAAACACATTAAACTTAAAATAATTAATAGATAGTCCATTTATTTAACAAGTTCACTTAACTGTTTTCCTACAGCGGCACCAATTGCTATTCCCATTCCGCCCATCCTAACTCCAAGGTATACATGATCTTCTATTTTTTTTACAATCGGCTGTTTGGATGCCCCAATTCCCATGATTCCCGACCACGCATAGTCGATTTCAATTTTTTGATGGGGAAAGATTGTTTTTTCCAATACATTACGAAGGGCCGATTGAATTACTGATGTTGTATTCAGCTGATCCGTGGATTCGCCATCAAAATCTAAATTTCGCCCCCCACCGAGTAATATTCTATTGTCAATAGACCTGAAGTAGTAATATCCTTTATCCATATGGAAAGTACTATTAAGCGTAAGATTCGGAATTGGTTTCGTTATTAAAACCTGTGCTCTAGCCGGCACAACATCTTCATTAACAAGTTGTTTGGCAAAGCCATTTGAGCAAATAATTAAATTATCTGAAAAAATAGTTCCAATGTTTAAGGTTAGTGTTACGCCTATTGCTTCACTTTTAAAGGATTGGCATTCAACTCCAAATAAGATTGAAATTCCCATTTGAATTGCTTTTTGGTGAAGTTGCTCTAAGAGTTTTCCGGTGTTTAAACTTCCTTCAATGGGATTAAAATAAGCGTGTTTAATGCCTCCAAAGCCAAATTTATCTTCAATATTGTCTTCCTTGAGAAAAGTTTTGTCTAAGCCAGTTATTTTTTGACTTTCTGTATTCAGATAATCAATAAAATCATCGGGTATTTCATCTTCATTTGATTTAACTAAATCGTAAGATCCACATGCTTGGAAATCGATATTAGTTGGGTCAATCAATTGAAAAAGTGATTTTAATCCTTGATATCGAAGATGAAAAGTATCCCAAACTTCTTTTTCTGAAATGGTTTTTAGGTCTTCATATAATTCGCTAGGGCTTCCGAAACAAGCAAAACCTGCATTTTTTGTACTGGCACCACTGGGTAAATAGCCTTTTTCTAGAATTAAAATCTTCCATTTGGGGTATTTATTTTTAAGCGCAATGGCAGTAGTTAGTCCAACTATTCCTGCGCCCACAATGACAGCCTCTTGACCTTCAAAATAGGTATTTCTTTCCCAATAACTTAGTTGGTCAATTCTTAGCATTTTGTTTATTAATGAATTATCCTCAAATTTGTACTTATACAAAGTTAGTATATTGAAAGACTTTTAACTTTCCATCCTGAATAATTTTAAATTATGCGAAATTGTATCTTTTTATTTTTTGTATTAATAGTTTGTCGTCATGTTAATGCTCAATTAGTTGAAATAATTATTCCGGGTTCAGTTAACAATTTCGAATCAAAAGCTAAAATATTTGGAGCTACTCTTTATTTGGTTCAAGACGGTATAACCATATCAAAGTCTATAACAACGAATACAGGAGTTTATAATATTGTAGGGAAGTTGAATACGAGTATACCTTTCGAATTAATTGTGTCTAAACCTAATCACATTACTAAAAAGGTATATTTCGATTTTAAAAATATTACCACGAAGGGGCAAGATATAAGTGTACAAGCAGTAGAGGAATTAATCATAGAGCTTTTTGCCCTTAAAAAAGGTATTACTATCACAATAGGACCTACTGATTATGCTGAGAAATTTACTTGGGATAATGATCAAAAGATAGCGATACCTGATGAGCAACATAAAAAGTTGTCTGAGGAAAAAATTATTAATTTGTATAAAGATGCTGAAATAGCTGCTTTATTGTCAATACTGGATTCTAAAGCCACTGCTAGTGCACAAGCTAAAAATTATGAAAATGCGATTGCTTATGCAGATTCAGCCTTAGCATTGAAACAAAATGATAGTATTTTGCTTAAAAAGAAGCTTTCATACCAAACTGCATTAACATCTTTGCTTGCTGATGAAAAAAAGTCCGATGATATAAAATTACTCCTGAGCAGTGGCGATTCACTTTTTATCCTCGCGAAATATCCTGAAGCAAGCATAAAATATAATGAGGTTTTGAAAAAAGACCCATTAAATATAAGTGCAAAGAAAAAACTCGATAATATCGCTGCTTTAACGGTCATCCAAGTTTCTCAAGCTTCAGATGCAAAAGAATTATCGAAATTGCTGGCCAATGCGAAAAAATTCGAAACAAATGCTAAGTTTAGTGATGCTATTATTGAATTAAATAAAGGATTGAAACTTTCAATATCTGCTGATGAAAAATCAAAAATTGAGCTTTATATTTCTAATTTGAAGCTTAAGATAAAAAATTCGGATGTCGTTACATTGATTGAAAAGGAATTAAAGGCGGCTAAAAAGTTTGATGATTCAAAGGATTTTAATAATTCGAAGGAGAGTTATTTAAAAATCAATCAATACATTTCAATGTTAGATACTACCAATGAAACAAAGCAAGCCCAAATTGTCAATAAACAAATTGATGAAAGTATTGGGATAGCGTTAAAGAATGCGAATGAGCTAAACTCTAAAGACAATTATGATTTGGCAATCTCCGCCTACAAAAAAACCGAATTATTAATTTCTGCCTTGCTTGATGTGAATAAAAAAAATATGAAGTTGGATGAAGTTAAAGAGCATATTGCAGAAGTTGAACAGAAACGAAAAGACAAGGATAAATTATACAGAGATGCTATCGTAAACGTTACTGCAGCTATTGATGAGGGTCCCAAAACATTCTACGTTGCAGATGATTTATTTTCAAAAGAGCCCTTAAAAGCGAAGTCTAGCGAAAAGGAAATTATTGATTTGAAAAGTCGTTACACATTGGTAAAGAATTACTTTAAGGATAAGAATGTAAAGTTAAAAACAGTTTGGTTAACCGATTCAATTAAGGCTTATCAAGCCATTAAGGAAATTTATAATCTAGCCATTATATCAAAAGTTTCTCAGAATGAATTAAACAAAGTCATGGTTTCAATGGATTCTTTATCATCCATTATTTCTCCTAAGAAATTGAAAATTAATTCAAATTCATCTGGCACAATACTTTCTGCTCCTGGTGTTTTAGTAGATACTTCTAACGCTAATGCTTCTTTTCAACGTTTAGAGTTTACCCGATTAAGTATTGAAAAGGGAAAAAGCACTTATTTAGTTGATCTTAAAAACGATTTAGAATTAGAGGCTTATTTTATAAATATGCAACAGGATGTTATTCGAAACGAATCAGCAACTGCAATTCAAAATTCACTGACAGAAATTGAAGTTTTAAATCAATTAAAAACTAATGAAAGTAATCTTCGTGCCGAAGCATTAAAGGCCTTAGTTCAGGAAAATGACTATATCATTTACCAACGTGAATTAGCGGCAACCTTGATGCATGAAAGTGCTGCAAGTAGTATTCAATCAGATAAAAATAAAATGGATGTATATCTCTTAAAAGAAAAAGAACGAGAGGATAGCATACACGCTTTGGCTCAACAAATTCTAAAAGCTAATATGAATGCAATTGACCTTAAAAATAGTGAGTTAGCAAAGTCAAGCGACTTGAGTGCCGCAAATCTACAAGTGGCTAAGAATAAAGTTGAATTGGAAATATATAGAAGGGATTCATTGAGCAAGGTTTCCAAAGAACTTACTGCAAAAATGCTCGTTGATCAAAGCAATCAAGTTGAATCTGGCGTAAGGAGTCCCAATTATATTAGGGATGAGAAAGGGGTTTGTTTTCCATGGAATGCAGTGACAGAGAAAATTTATGAATTAAAAAATGCGAACGGCTTTGTTGTTGCGGTGATAATTAGAAAGGTTGTTGTAGATCAGTATGGTTATGGGGTTGTTTTTGAGCATACTAGGAATGAAAAAGGAATTTCTTCATTTACATTAAATGGGTCAATTATTACTGAGTTTATTTGGTTTAATCAATCTAATGGATCAGGAGTTATTATCCCGAATCTTACTGTTGTGACAAAGTGCTAAAATATTATTCGTTTTTTTAGCTTTACCAATTCACCTTATCGCAATTACTTTTATCTTTATTCTTTACTTATCATATGCAAGTACATTTCATTGCAATTGGAGGAAGTGCAATGCACAACCTTGCTATTGCGCTATCTCGAAAAGGAGTTCATGTAACGGGAACAGATGACGAAATTTTTGAACCTTCTAAATCTCGTTTAGATAAAGAAGGAATCCTACCTGAAAAAATTGGATGGGATGAATCCAAAGTACATATTGGATTAGATGCCGTAATTCTTGGAATGCATGCACGCGAAGATAATATTGAACTTCTAAAAGCGAAAGAATTATCCATACCTATATATTCGTATCCTGAATATCTTTACGAACAAAGTAAAAATAAAACTAGGATTGTCATTGGTGGTAGCCATGGTAAGACAACCATTACATCAATGCTTTTGCATGCTGCGAAAAAATTGGGGGTCAACGTTGATTATATGGTTGGTGCGCAATTAGAAGGGTATGATTGTATGGTAAAACTGACAGACGATGCTGAATTCATGGTCTTAGAAGGTGATGAATACCTAAGTTCTCCGATCGATCGTCGTCCAAAGTTTCATTTGTATTCGCCTAATGTGGCTTTAATTAGTGGAATTGCCTGGGATCATATTAATGTGTTTCCCACATTCGATAATTACTGTCATCAATTTGATGTTTTTTGCTCACTGATAAGGCCAAATGGTATATTAATATATAATAAGGAAGATGAGCATGTTAATGTTTTAGGTGAGAAATATAAAAATCAATTAGCAACAATTGCTTATGAGACACCTGCGTATATTCCAACCAAGGAAGGTTCGTTAATGAAATGTCATGGCGAAGAATATCCACTATTGATTTTTGGCGAGCATAATTTGCAAAATTTAGTTGGTGCGATGCATTTAGCGCAATCTATGGGTATTGAAAATGATGATTTTTTACGCGCGATGAATGATTTTACGGGTGCTGGTAAACGTTTGCAAAAAGTGGTGGATTCAGAACGGTTCACTATGTTTAAGGATTTTGCTCATTCTCCATCTAAATTAAAAGCCACTACAGCTGCAATAAAACAACAATATCCTTCCCGAAAAGTAGTTGCATGTATGGAATTACATACCTTTTCATCTCTTAACAAGGAATTTTTACCGTTTTATAAAGACGCCATGATGGCTGCCGATCTTGCCCTTGTTTACTTTAATCCCGAGGTAGTCGCTCATAAAAAATTGGCACCACTATCTAATGAAGATGTTTTTAATGGATTTGGAGGCAATGTTATTGTTTTTGATAACAGCACTAATTTTACACGCTATATTTATTCGCAAGATTGGAATAATTCGGTTCTTTTGTTAATGTCATCAGGAAATTTTGATGGGATTGATTACAACATACTAGGTGATGAACTTATTGAAAAGCTAGGATAATGATAAAGATTGTTTTTTTTGTGATTTTATTTATAGGGCATTCGTTTGTGTTTGCGCAATTCAATGCCAAAAAAGCTACACAACTTAATTTATCATCTTTTGAAAGCAATAGTTATGAATTTTCTATGCTTGTATATGATTTGGATGAAAATAGCTACTTGTATTATAATGACTCATTAATTCAAAAGGATTATACCCCAGCATCGACCTTTAAAATTGCTAATACAATTATTGGCCTTGAAAATGGGCTTATTGATAGCGCAAATTTTTTAATGAAATGGGATGGTGTAAAACGTGAAAATGCTAAATGGAATGCTGATCAAACCTTAAATCAAGCATTTAGGAATTCAACAATCTGGTACTTTCAGAAACTTGCGAAACAAATTGGCCCTGATAAAATGCAGGAGGGACTTGATTTATTGAATTATGGAAACAAAACGATTGGGGATTCGATAGACCAATTTTGGTTAAATGGAACGCTAAAAATATCTATGCTAGATCAAGTTGGGTTTCTTACCAATATCATTAATAGAAAATACAAGTTAAATTCAAATACCTATGACTGCCTTTTACAAATAATGAAATATAATCTTTCGTATCAATACGTTGTTTATTGTAAGTCTGGTTGGGGCCAACAAGGATCTGAGGATATTGGATGGTTGGTTGGCATGCTCATTAAAAATGGAAAGCAATATGCATTTGCTACGCTAATAACCACCAATGATTATACAAAGTTTGACATGGCTTCTTTGCGCTATAAAATAACTAAGGCTGCTTTTGATAATTTGAAGTAGATCGAAAAACTATACCTCTGTATATCAATGCTATTATCAGACTATTAAAGGTTGAATACATCAACAAGGCCAATAATGAGATTACCATCGTAAATTTAGGACTTGTCCACTGTTTCGTTTGATTAATCCCTTCTTTGATTAATTCTCCATCTGTTTTGTTTTCTAAGGATGGATTAGATGTTCTTAGTTCTTTTAAAAACTTTTTATCCATTAAAGAATGACGAGTTTGCTCTAGTTGATGTTGATTGTATTCAGGATGAATGTAGGAATAAAAAATAAAGAGAAAGCAACTGACAAGCACGGTATGTGGCATTGCTGCTGTCATTCCTGTCTTTATATCTAGTAATAAATTACTTTCCGTTTTTTGATTTCTCTTCACAATGTACAAGCCAATTGATACCGCACTTGTTAAGAGGAACATATTTAGAAACACAAACGTCTTAGGGTTGCCAAAGGTAAAGAATCCAAAAGCATAGGCGAAATATCGAATTAGGATCCAAATTAAAGCGCTTGAAACACCAATAAGAACAGGAATTTTCATCTTAGCTATTCATGGAAATAAGAAATTCTTCATTCGAAATGGTGTTTTCCATATGCGATTTTAAGAATTCCATTGCTTCAACAGGATTCATATCGGCAATAAATTTACGCATTACCCAAACGCGCTGTAAAATATCTTTGCTCACCAATAAATCTTCTCTTCTTGTACCTGAAGCGGTGATGTCAATAGCAGGATATATTCGTCGATTTGATATTTTTCGGTCTAGTTGTAATTCCATATTTCCTGTCCCTTTAAATTCTTCAAAAATTACTTCATCCATTTTTGAACCGGTTTCAGTCAAGGCAGTTGCGATTATCGTTAATGACCCTCCATTTTCTATTTTACGAGCAGATCCAAAGAATCTTTTCGGTTTGTGAAGCGCATTGGCATCTACACCTCCGGAAAGTACTTTTCCTGAAGCTGGCGAAACGGTGTTGTATGCTCTGGCCAAACGTGTAATGGAATCGAGTAGAATACAAACATCGTGGCCACATTCTACCATTCTCTTTGCTTTTTCTAAGACCATGTTAGCAACTTTAACGTGTCTTTCTGCTGGTTCGTCAAAGGTTGAGGCAATTACTTCTGCTTTTACACTTCTAGCCATATCGGTTACCTCTTCAGGACGTTCGTCAATGAGTAAAACGATTAAATAAGTTTCAGGATGATTGGCTGCAATTGCGTTTGCAACATCTTTCAATAACATGGTTTTACCAGTTTTTGGCTGCGCTACAATCATTCCACGCTGACCTTTTCCAATTGGAGCAAATAAATCCATTACCCTGGTGGATAAAGTCTCTTGCGCATGTCCAGTTAATTTAAACTTTTCATCTGGAAAAAGTGGTGTTAAGTATTGAAAAGGAACCCTATCGCGAATGTAGGAAGGGTGACGGCCATTTATGGATTCAACCTTCACCAATGGAAAGAATTTCTCTCCCTCTCTAGGCGGTCGAATTGTACCTTTAAGGGTATCGCCAGTTTTTAAACCAAAAAGTTTGATTTGATTTTGGGAAACATAAATATCATCTGGTGATGGCAAATAGTTATAATCTGAGGATCTTAAAAATCCATATCCATCTTGTATTACTTCTAATACTCCTTCTGCTGATACGATGCCAACTAAGTCATAATTTTCATCCATTCTTCGTTGTTGTTCACGATCCTGCTGAGAAGGTGAACTTTGATCTTGGTTAGGATTTGCTTGCTGGTTGGGATGCTGATGCTGCGGTTGACGATGTTGTTGATTGGGATTTTTATTTTGTTGAGGGCTTTTATTTTCAACTTTATCTATTGCTTCGGATTTTTCTACTTCACTCGTGTTGTCAATTGCCGCTTGAATTTCTTCTTTCTCTTGTGGCTCATTATTTCCCTCTGCTACTGGCTCAAAAGATATACTGGCTTGCTCATCTTGCTGGGATTTTGTTTCCATTTTGGGCATAGCAGGTATTGAGGGCTTTGATGTTTCTTCTATGGTTTTTCTTGGCCGTCTTTCTCTTCCAATTGCGGGTGTTTCAATAGTTTCTTTAGGGGTATTTTCAGAGGAAGATTCTGAGTCCTTGTCTTGATTAACGATTGCGTTGATTAGCTCCGTTTTTTTTAAATTAAGTATGTTACTTATTCCTAATGATTCAGCAATAGCACGTATATCACTAAGTTTTTTATTCTCTAATTCGTTTTGATCCATGAAATTAAAATGATGTTTAAGGGAAGGGTATATTTAGTCAGAGTTGGCTAATGCCTGTAAATTCTTTGCAAGTATAGCCATAAGTTTTGATATTAGTACTATATAATCAATTTATGTTTTACGTTTTTTCTTTTTGGCTGCTGGAAAAAGAATATTATTAAGGATGAGGCGGTAACCAGGTGAATTAGGATGAAGGTTTAAATCGGTTTCTGGGTCGCCTACAAAATGTTGATAGTCTTCAGGGTCATGTCCTCCATAAAATGTCCATGTTCCTTGTCCTAATTCGCCATGGATGTATCGAGCCGTATTTATAGCTTTGTTTTCTCCAAGAATTAAAACGTTTGATTTAATAAATACCTTGTGAAAATCGGTCGTTTGTCCCATAAAACCTTTGATAGTATTGGTATGACATTGGGTAAGCATGGTAGGAACAACATCCCACTTAGCAGAAAAATCAAATAGGGTAAAGACATCTAATGGTTCTGTAATAATTCTTTTTTCACGTAAATTTGATGCGTCAATATCGGAATATTCATACACCATTGGGTCTTGATTTAAGTGATATTTTTCAAATGCAAATGTTTTGGTAAAATCAAGTTTGCTTTGGGCATTTGGATCTACTCTGTCTCCATCAAATAAGGCATCACAAATATCCGTTTCTTCAGCAGATAAACCGATATCAAAACTATCAGTGCCACTGCACATTGTAAATAAAAATCCACCACCAAAAACGAAATTCTTTAGGTTTTTAGCAACGGCTAACTTAAGTTGGGATACTTTTTTAAAGCCAAGCATTTTTGCGTTAGATTCCGCTAGCTTAACTTGCTCCTGATACCATTGCTGACCAGCTGCAGAGGCATAGAATTTACCATATTGTCCGGTAAAGTCTTCATGGTGCAGATGCAGCCAATCGTATTTTGGTAGGATTCCCATGACAATAGCAGAATCATAAATTTTATCGTATTTTATTTCAGCATATTCTAATACCATTGTAACCGCATCGTCCCATGGTTGCTTGTTTGGCGGAGAGTAGACTGCTATTTTTGGTGCTTTTTCCAATTGAACAATTTCCATGTTCACTTCTGGGTTGCCAATTTCACTTTTTATCTGATTTACTTGGCCTTCGGCCAATACTTCATATTTTACCCCCCGGATTATTAATTCTTCTTCGATGGTTTTTAAATGAGGCATTAAAAATGACCCCCCTCTGTAATTTAGTAACCATTCAATGGTCAAGCCATTTTCAAGCGTCCAAAAGGCAATGCCATATGCTTTTAGGTGATTTGATTGCTTGTTATCCATTGGGATAAGTAATTGTGTGGAAAAACAATTAAATAGCGACAAGGTAGTCAGTAAGAGTAGAATGTATTTTTTCATGGTAATTTTAGAAAACGTCCTCGTCTTTGTTGTTAGTTGTAAAATCATTAAAGTCACTTTCTGTTTTCATTTTGCTAGGCATTGTGTATGTATTAGCTTCATCATCAAAGCTATTATTGCTTTGTAAATCGTTAAAGTCATTTGATTCCCCCAAATTTTCAAAACGAGCATACTCAGGCACAAAGCGTAACCTAACCCGCCCAGTTTTTCCATTACGGTGTTTTGCAATGATAATTTCTCCTATGCCATGGTTCGAATTTCCGTCATCATCTTTAACGATTCCATAATAATCCGGACGGTAGATAAATGATACAATATCCGCATCTTGTTCGATAGCACCAGACTCTCGTAAATCAGATAGGATCGGTTTTTTATCACCGCCCCTTTGTTCTACTGATCGACTTAACTGTGCAAGAGCGATGATTGGAATGTTTAGTTCTTTAGCAATTTCTTTAATGGAACGAGAGATATTTGAGATTTCTTGTTCTCGATTTCCTGACCCTTTTCCGTCTTTCGCTGACATTAATTGAAGGTAATCAATGATTACTAATTGGATATCATGCTGAGCTTTGAGTCGTCTGCATTTTGCCCGAAAATCAAATATGCTTATTGCGGGAGTATCATCGATAAATATAGGTGCTGCCGATAATTTTGTTATTCGGCTATGTAATTGTTGAAATTCATGGTCTGCCAAATTACCTTTTCTTAGTTTCTCAGAATCAATCCTGGCCTCGCCTGCAATTAATCTTTTTACCAATTGAACTGCCGACATTTCCAATGAGAAAACGGCAACTCCCATGTTGTAATCAACTGCAGTATTCCTCGCCATAGAGAGCACAAGTGCTGTTTTTCCCATACCTGGACGAGCAGCGATTACAATCATGTCAGATTTTTGCCATCCTGAGGTAATTTTATCTAAATCATTAAACCCACTAGGAGTTCCTGAAATACCATCAGGATTATTTCGTGCCTTTTCAATTTCTGCAATAGCAAGACCGACATTGCTTTCCATTGAAGAAGCTTGCTTGGTCATATTTGATTCGCCGATTTGAAATAAGTTAGATTCCGCTTTATTGAGTACCTCAAAAACATCTGTGGTCTCATCAAATGAATCGCGAATAATTTCGCTGCTAACTTTAATTAATTCACGCTTAATAAATTTTTCAGCTAGTATTCTAGCGTGAAATTCGATGTGCGCGGATGAAGCTACTCGGTTAGTTAATTGTGAAATATAGGCAACACCACCGGCTGCTTCCAATTCTCCATTTTTTTGTAATCTATTGGTGACTGTAATTAAATCAACTGGTTTTGTATTGGCAAATAAATCATGCATCGCTGCATAAATAAATTGGTGCCGTGGATCGTAGAAACACTCTTTTGAAATTATGTTAATCGTATCATTTAAAGCTTCTTTTTCGAGCATCATTGCACCAAGTACCACCTGCTCAATATCTGTTGCCTGAGGTGGTATTTTACCAATGTCTCCGGTAAGTACAGAAGGGTTCTTAATTCGAACAGTAGGTTTGCGGTTATTATCTATATTATCCATAAAGCAAAAGTAATGAATTGTGCTAAGCATCGAATGACGCAACTTCAAACTTAATGAAAAGTTATGACTTTTTATTATTAACCGTTGTTAATATTTTATTTTAATTCTTGGAGTGCTTTCTTAGTTCCAATGGTTGAGGTTATATAATCAATCTCTTTTTTTGGACTTCTAGCCGGTGAGAATTCTCTCCCGTAAAAAATGATTTGTAGGTGTAAGGTATTCCATTTCTCAATAGGAAAATATTTTTTTGCCTGCTGCTCGGTTTCAGCCACGTTTTTTCCGCTTGCTATTCCCCAACGGGTCAGTAATCGATGTATGTGGGTGTCAACTGGGAAAGCAGGAACGCCAAATGCTTGCGACATAACGACAGATGCTGTTTTATGTCCAACGCCTGGTAGTGCTTCAAGGGCTTCAAATGATGCCGGAACTTGACCTTGGTGTTTGTCGATTAGAATGTGAGATAATTCGAATATAGCGCTTGATTTTTTTGGTGAAAGACCGCAAGGTCTTATAATGTCTCGAATTTCAGCTGGACTTAGCAGAATCATTTCCTCTGGCGACTTGGCTTTAGCAAATAATAGAGGTGTAATCAGGTTTACGCGTGCGTCAGTGCATTGTGCTGATAGTAAAACGGCTATCAAGAGGGTATAGGTGTCGCTATGGTCTAATGGAATCGGTGTTTCTGGATATTGCTTTTCCAATTCCCTTATGATATAAATAGCTTTTTCTTTTTTTGTCATTTAGTAGAATCCTATGGTTAAGAGATGAATGATTTTTAAATCGTTGAGTAAGAAAATCAGGAGTAAAGCTGCTGAAATTGAAAGGGATAAATAGTTTCCTAGAAAAAAAAAGACATCGTTTCGCTTATATAGACAAATCACAATAGGCAGTAATAAAAAGAAAATTAAGATGATTTGTGCCCAGTAAAACGTAAAATGAACATTCGTTCGAGTGTGAATTGAGGGATAAAAAACATAGACTGGTTGATGAAAAATTGCTGTTTTTGCCAAAACAAGCTCCGGTAAATGGTCTAATTCATTGATGTTTTCATAATTTAACCAAAGGGAAAGACCATTCTTAAATGTTACGTTATAGACATAATTATCATTAATGCTATGACTCGGAATCGGATTGTATCCTTGAACACTAATTATTGATTTTTTGAGTGGTAAAATATCATCGATTAGCAGGCAAACGATGCATATGAATGCCATACATCCAATACTTTTTATCGCTATTCTCTTCCAGCCAATACGAAATGAATTATACTCATTTAATAAAGCTTCAGCTTCTTGTTTTTTTAACTGTTCTGCTCTTTTTCTCGCATTTTCCTGGAATTGCTGTTCTTTTGTTTTTGGGCTTGGCTTGTTATGACGTGTAGGTTTTTCAACTATACGCTTTAATATTCGTTCATATGCATCTTGTATTTCTTGGAATCGTTCTTTCGAATTTTCTAATGGGTTTTTATCAGGATGGTATTTCTTTGCTAGTTCTCGGAATTTTTTCTTGACCTCCGCATCGCTTGCTGAACTATCTAAACCTAGTATTTTATAATATTTTTCTCCAAGCATCGGGACTTATTTTTTCCTCGGTTAATGTACGATTTATTTTACCATTTTCTGTCTTTTCAAAAGACGGGAGGACTTGAAAATATTTCGGAATCTCGAAAGGTCCAAGGATATCGCCGAACATAGATTTGGTAAATGATAGCGAATCGTTCGTTTCAATTAATAGTACTAAAATACTTCCTAAACGATCATCCGGAAGACTAGTAATCATTATTGGATATGGAATGAGATTGGTTAATCGACTTTCTATAGTTTCGGGAAATAGCTTTATACCTCCTGTATTAATGCAAAAATCAGAACGGCCAAGCCAATTAAATGTTTGTGGGTCTATAAGTTCGACGACATCAGTTGTTAAAATAGGCAAGGGGTTTATTTCTGGGTAATAAATGATTAATTCATTGGCATCGTTTGTTGAAAATTCTATACCGGGTAGGGCATGGTAATTTGTACTTATTTCCTTATTGATTCTTCGTAATGCAACATGTGAAATAGTTTCTGTCATTCCATAGCTTTGATAAATTCTCTTCGGATAGTTAGCAGCAAGTTGTTCTAAATTTTTGCTCAATGTTGCTCCCCCAACAAGGATTGTATCCAGCAAGTTTGATGGAGTTTGTTGAAGGTAATGTTGTAGTTGTATGGGCACCAAAGCGCTAAAATGAACATCTTCAGTGATTGAGCTTAAAGTGTCCGAACTAACGTCGCAAATTAGTAACTTGGAATTATTTGCTAATGCACGAATAATCATCATTTTTCCCGCAATGGTTTTTGTGGAAAGTCCTAAGTGGAAAGTCGAAGAAGTAGGTATGGAAAGTTGTGCTAAGGTCTTTTTAGCACTGATGAGCATGTGCTCTTTTTTAAGTTTAATTAACTTTGGCTTACCTGTTGAACCTGAAGTATTAACAGTAATTGTTTCTTCACTATTTTCCCATTCTTTTAGAAAAGTATCGATTGATTTTTTACGGCTGTGATCAACATATTGTAGTCGCAAGGGAAAAGGAAATTATAGATGAGTAATTAATATTCGATGTCGAGATTAAAGGTGTTTTTTAGAATCATTAAATTTGGATTTTTACTAGCCATTGATTTAAATTTATCTCTACTTGTTAGGGGTTTAGTAACTGGTGAATCAGTGGTATTCAAGGTAAATTCTATTTCAATGAAGTAGTTATTAAGGTTGCTTCTTAGAAAATTAATGAAATCATCTAAAAGTGGACGAATATATTCTACTTGTATATTATTTTCAAGTATGAGCTCGATTTTTTCTTGACTGATAAAGGTGGGGTCTCGTTTGGTGAGTGCATGAAAGAAGGTGTCTTTTCCTTGTTCTCTCATTTCGAAGGCATATTTTTTCCAAACAATGATGAGTTGATCGTGGCTAAAATCATCTCTAGCTTGGTCTTCTAGTGCTCTTCGTTTCTTTTCTTTTTCTTCCGCAAGTAAATCTTGAATGCTGATTAATTTTGTTGGCTTGGGAGGAGTAATATATGCGCTAGGGCTTTCTTGAACCTTACTTTTTATCTCATTTTCCGCTTCTTTTGGAATCGATTTTTGAATGTTATTCTCGGCATGTTTAACTGGGATTTGAGCTGAAAAAGGAAGGATGGATATGGGTTCAGTTAAGCCTTTTTTTTTTCGAGCTCTTGCTGTAAAGAACACATCTGCATGAGGGTTATTTCAACGAGTAAGCGGTGATTTTTGGATTGTTTGTAATCCACATCTGCTTTACTTATCGCGTATAAAGCACGCATTATTTGATTCGCTTCCCAAGGTTTTGCTTGCTCGTTAAAGCGTTCTTTTACACTCTCAGGCACTTCCAAGAGCGAGAGTGTTCTGGAATCTTTGCAAATTAATAAACTTCTAAAGTGATCGGATAGGCCAACTAAAAATAATTGTCCGTCAAATCCGCGCTCAAGAATCTCATTAAATAGGAGTAGGGAGGAAGAAATGTCTTCCGCCATGAAATAATCGATTAGTTTAAAATAATAATCATAATCAAGTACATGAAGATTTTTAATAACGTCTTGAAACGTTACTGTATTTCCACAAAAACTCACCACTTGATCAAAAATTGACAGTGCGTCGCGTAAAGCGCCGTCTGATTTCATAGCGATTAGGTGAAGTGCCTCAGGTTCAGCACTTACGCCTTCTTTTACCGCAATTTCGCCAAGATGATCTGATATGTCTTTCACGCGAATTCGCTCAAAATCAAAAATTTGGCAGCGCGATAAAATCGTAGGGATAACTTTATGTTTTTCGGTAGTCGCTAAAATAAAGATGGCGTGCTTTGGCGGCTCCTCTAAGGTTTTTAGAAAAGCGTTGAATGCGGAAGAAGATAATCCATGAACCTCATCCAATATATACACTTTGTATTTTCCAAGTTGTGGAAGAATCCTCACTTGTTCAATCAACGCCCGCATATCTTCGATACCACTATTTGAAGCTGCATCTAATTCAAAAATACTTAATGAATTACCTGAATTAAAGGATAAACAAGACTCACATGTATCACACGCTTCTATGTTTTCAGTTGGCTGATAACAATTAATGGTCTTCGCTAGAATTCGTGCAATCGTTGTTTTACCAACTCCTCGAGATCCACAAAATAAAAAAGCCTGTGCAAGGTGATTATTCTTAATGGCGCTTTTTAGGGTGCTCGAAATAGACTTTTGTCCAACAACGGTATCAAAGGTCTGGGGTCTATATTTTCGCGCAGAAACAACAAAGTCACTCATGGAACAAATTTAATAAATTAAGTGCATTGACAGATCGAAAAGGGTGATTTTGTTGATAAAAATAATTAAACCTACTTTTTAGGAAAGATCTCAATTAAGGTCCCATTGTTTGGGCCAAAAAGTTTCATGCCTGCAGGAACAGAAAATCTTTCTCGATAATTGAGGGTAGGGAGCTCTGCTTCATTTTCATATAACACGGTTCTGAGTTCAATTTTTTCTTCGGAAACAAAAATCCAATTAAACTGATTAACGGCGCCAGCATCTCTTGTCCATGGTTTTTGGTCGTCAGCAGCACGCAGTGGTGCTCCCCAACATCCTTCGCCAGCATAGACAATTCCGTTTTTATCATCTCTAATAAAGCCTTCAGATGACCCTTCTGCTTTGCTGCTTACAATGGGCCAAGTTACTTTGCAGGTGTGTGAGTCATTTTCTAGGCAAAGGGGTAAATTTTTATATTTTTCGAAGATTGGAACGAAATTTTTATACTGTGTTTCCATTTCTTTTTTTGCTTTAACGTGTGCTCTAACAGGCCGATGGTATTGGGCAATTTGCCATTTATAATCTTTATGTTTAGCTAAAGCAATGCGCAGAAAAAGTTTCTGTCTACCAATTTTTAGTATTTCTGAATTAAGGGAAACTATGTGCAATAGATTTCCTCCAAAAGTCGTGGAGTAATATAATCGTCGATTTGGAACATCAAATAATTTATAAACAACTTTATTGCTTAACTCGTGGTTTCCACGTGTGACCATCATTGGCGTTACTCGGCCATCATCCGCAATGGTATATTCCCAATCAATAAACCATTCCAACCATTGTTTTTCAATGTCTACACCAATAAAATCGCCATTAAATAACACAGCATTAACCTGTAATTTAGGCACTAATTTGTTCGCTTTTATTCGAACTGGTCGATTGTCACGCGAATCGCCGCCAGCAATAAAAGAAAGTGGAATTTCTGGTCGATTTGGGGCTGTTCTAAAGTGATATAGCTTACTTAAGCCCTTGCTATCTCTAATTATAAAATAGTAAATCGTATTTGGAATCAAGTCGTCTATTCGGACAATCTTATTTTTCATGCCTCGCATGTTATTTGAAGATGAAAGTGAATATCGATTAACAAAACGATTTGCACTCGGATCAACGGTGTCTAAATAAAAACCGTTAAATTCTCCTTCTACCTGGTCCCAAATAATGGTGGCTTCTCTTGACGCATCTCCATTAAATACAACTCTAACGAAGCGTACATTCGAAAAACTCGAAAAGGATAAAAGTCCAAGTGCGAATAGAAATAAAAGCTTTAACTGAAAAGACGAAGGCATAATAGTAAATTATTATTATTTTAACTGTTTCATGCAAAATGAAGCGTAAAAATACATTACATTTTGATAGTTCCTTCCAATTTATTTATTTGTAAATTAAAATTCCAAGTCATTTTTTCTGTTATGGAATGAAAATTGGTTAAATTTGGACGAATGAAATTTCTACTTACTTTTCTGCTATTCACTTTTCCCTTTATTGTGCTCTGTCAAGGGGTAATTCCTGTTAAAAACTTCAATAATTTTTTCATGAGTTTTAGCAATGGATTTTTTAATCAAATTGAAGTACAAGCGATTGGTGCCTATAAAGCAGGGGATGAAATGGTAGCGTACATTGATAATCGTGGGAATTTGAGATTGTATGATGGTAAAATTCGTAAGGATATTACCAATTTAAATGTTGATTTTCAGGTTTCTGATCATTTGTTAGGGTATCGAATCGGACCAACGTTAAACATGTGGGATGCTGGAAAACTTCAAACGCTCACTTATTTTGGAAGAGATTACCTTGTGAAGGATAGTATTATTGTATATGAAGACACTCGATTTAATACTATTAATGTGTATTGGAATAAATCAACGACTACCTTGGCTACTGTGATGGGCGATTTGTCGCTTCCTGTTTCAATAGGAGAAAATATGGTGGTATTTAAAGACAATGGTAATTTGTATAAAATATTTTGTCAGGGAATGATCTACGAAATTGGTTCATGGACGGGCTCAGCTATTGATTTTCAAATTGGCACTGATATTTTATGTTTTAATGATCCAACCACACGAACATTTGTCGCTTTTCAGAACGGACAATTTATCGATATCGAATCTCAGTTTATGCGAAAATACAAGGCTGGCAGAGGGTTTTTAGTGTATGAAGATTTGAATTCCAACTTATGGTTATTTAAAAATGGTGAGAAGGTGCAGCTTTCGAATTTTTCTCCATCTTTTTGGGATGTAAAAGACGATATGGTTGTTTGGTCAGAGAATTCATATTTATTTGCCTACACTAACGATACAAAAGTGGAGGTGGCCAATTTTACACCAACGGATTATCAATTAAAAAATAATGTTTTAGCGTTCCGAAATATTATGGGGGGAGTTAGTGCATTAGTTGATGGTAAAACAGAAGAAATTACCAATGTCTTTAAAGCTGAATATGAAATTTATGGTAATTCAGTGTTGGTTAAGTTGTTAAATCAAAGCAATATTGTTTTTCAAAAAGGCCGGATTTATTCCAATTAATTAAGATGAAAAATAGTAGTTTCTTCATTATCTTATTTTCTATTCATCAAGTATTTGCCCAGGTACCCCAATTTGATAAATTGGAACAATATTATGATCAAACTCACTACAAATTAGTTTACAGAAAATCAAAGGCTTTATTGGATAATCCTGAATTCGATTACTCCAGTGTTCCACTTTATTATAAAACGATTAGTAGCCTTCAACTTATACAAAATGATCGATGGCGAGTTAAACACGAAAAATCTTTTGATGAAGCCATTGAGGTAATTACTCAGCTAAATAAAACAGCTAAGGGCCGTACTTTGCTTACTAGTCATCAACAAGAATTATCAGCGCTCAAATCAGACTTGAAGGCATGGGTTGCAGATTTGAACCGCAGAAAAGAAAAGGAACTTTCCTATTTTTTTGATAATCAAATCACCGCACTTTTTCAAGGAATTCAATCAGAACCGACTGATAATACATATACTTGGCTGGGATTAGATTCGGAATTATTAAAGGAAAGAGTTTCCATAATCACTTATGCTAATCAGTTTGTTGGGGTTCCTTATGTTTGGGCCGGAGAAAGTCCTGATGGTTTTGATTGCAGTGGATTCACTTCTTTCGTTTTTATTAATAAGGAAATAGTATTGCCTCGTCGTGCTAAGGATCAATATGAAGCTGCAAATAAGGTGAGTGCTGAAAAAGCTCAAATTGGCGATTTAGTTTTCTTTTCAAATGGGGGAGAAATATCGCATGTTGGTATTCTTGTATCTGAGGCAGGAAAAGAAAAAGTAATGATTCATGCTAGCAGTAGTAAAGGAATTACTTTCGATAAAATAGATGGTTCTAGTTATTGGGAGAAACGCCTTTATGGCTTTGGATCAATCATAAAATAATTATTAAAAATCCCAGCTGCTTTTTGCAAATGCCTTAAATTTATAAGTCCCAGTTGATTTTTGAACTTGCATAAATACCTTTCCTTCCTCATTATCAGGCAAATTTGAAAATGAAAATGAATATCCTTGATACTTATTCTCATCATCTGTTTCCTGAAATTCATCATCATTCATGTTGAAAGTCCATAACCCCATATGATGACAGGCATTAAAAACTGAAAATTTAAATTGACTAATATTCATTTTGTCAGCATTCTTTATAAAGTCTTTAAATTTCATAGGTTTCACCATGTATACTTTTAATTCATTATAAATTGTTTCATTTTTGAGTTTTGCACAGGCAAGAAAAGCAATTGCCATCGAATAAGCATTTTTTGGATCTAGATTTGAAATTAACGATTCATAGAATTGACTTTCTGTTCCATTAATAACAATGTAATGAAGGGTGCCAATTCCATCTATATCAATAGTTAAATAATTAATTAGCTCTGGTAGGTTAACACTGATTGAATTCGTGCTAATTTTATTCGTTAATTTCCCATCATTTGCTATCACTTTTCGAGCAACTTGTTGCTCTTCTCCCTCAAATCGAACGAACGGATATCCAAGTTCATTTCGTGTGATATTTGTCACATGCATTTTTTGCTGAAAATTGATGGTGAATGTCCCTTGGGCAAATTGTATTGGTGAGGTCTTATCAAGATTACTTAATTGATTGTGACCATTTCTTTCGATTGGATCTACATATGGTAATTGCATGAAGTCGTACATGGTTAAGGTAGAATCATATAAATTTGGATTTTCTGCTGAGTAACTATCCTCAAAATGACTTATAATCATGTCCTCAGGTTTCATTAAATACCAATTGGACTTTATACTTTTGGACCAGGTAATATCTGTTGTATAGGGAATGTTATCCAAAATTACTTGATTCCATGCATGGCCGTGTCCACTATAAAAAACATCTTGAATGGTATTTCTTACGGCTCCACTAACATACTCGCTTTTGATGCCAATACGCTCCATTAAATCTTTGTACACTCGACTATATCCCTCGCAAACCGCCTCTTTTTCTTTTCCAAATACTAGTCCTTTCACATTTGTTTGTGAGGTATCGCCACGATTATAATGAAATCTAGAAATAATGAAGGCTGAAATAGCATCGGATTTTTCTCTTTCTGTTGATTTTTCAAAAGTAAGTGCCGCGCATAAACAATCTAAGTCATCAGTAGCAAAACATTTTCTTGAAACCATGGTATCTCCACTAAGCGGATGAACAAACCATTGCTGTGTATAAAGTGACTTCTCACACGGCACGATTACAGGTCTTTTTTTGAAAAATAAATGAATTTTCTTTGAATAGAAATTTGATTTACTGAAAAATAAATTGCTTAAATCATTATTGTATTTGTTGGAACAAGGCCTGATCAAATTTAGGTCTCCGCTTCTAATTATTTCTAGAGACTCACTTGTATAAAGGGATAATTTGTTTTTATAAAGGGTGGTTTGCCCTTTACTGTATTCACAAATTAGATCATTATTCTTGTGGTAGGTAATTAATTCAAATTTCTGATCTCTTAATAAACGTAAGATACTAAACTCATTTTCAGTATCATTCATTAAATAAGTGTTAATTACAGCATCGAGGTCTGTTTCTTTTGGTGCTTGGTAAGGAAGGCTTTGACTATGTAGCACTGATTGAAAAACAACAGCTACTAGAATGATGAGGTGCTTGAACATGGCTGAGGGTATAGGTTTACCCTACAACTGAATTCAATTAAAAAGATACAGTCGTTAACCCGTTGTACTTTTAGGAAAAAAAAAGTTGTTTATTGAATCATCAAAATTCGTAGAATAATCCTTGATTATTCTTTTATAGGAATCAAACCTCTCAGCCCCATATCTACAACATTCTCAAATAATCCTGGGCCAACATCCCATTTTCCGTTACCATTGGAATCAGTCCACTCAAAACTATTGTTCGTAGAAAGTGACATTTTTAGCGTAATATTTTTGGTTTCATTACCCGTAATGGTTAACGGGCTTGCAAATTGGCCTGTTACTACACAGGATCCGGGAGGTATAGGTGATGTTGATGCCAACGGATTAGGAACAGTTGTTCCAGCGCTTTGACCCGATTGAACTCCCGAAATAGTCTCAAATGCCCAAAAACCTTGGAATTTATTTGCATTTACAGCAAGTGATTGATTTTTTACTAGAAAAGATGTAATGAAATTATTGTAACCCACAAAACTCGCAATGGTTCCGGTGAAAGGTACATTATTATAGTAAAATTTAACATCATAATTTTGATAAGAAAGAGAAAGTCTTACCCATTGATAATTTCCAGCCGGGATATCCTTTAATGGAATTTCTAAGAAGATTTCACCTGGTTTTTTAACAATTGCTTTCGAGAAATCAATTGCAGTGCTTCCACCGAGTGAGGTTTCTGCCGCATGATACAATTTCACTCCACTACCTAATGCCGTAAAAGCATTTGGAGCTAATTCTAAATAGTGCGCTGAAATTGAATTAAATAGGGGGTGCTGTCCGGCATTACCCGCAGGAATAACAGTAGGAGTCCCTATATTTCCTAGTCTAACTTGAGTAGAATCAACAACTAATTTAACAATCAGTTTAGGTTCTTCTAAAGGGACTTTGTTTTTCTTGCAAGATGTAACAAGAGCTAATAAAATAAATAAAAAAGAATAACAAACTTTCATTACTTAAGATTTTGAACAAATATAAAAATCATAATTCAATTTAACCAGTTGTGAATTTAGAAAAAAAAAATCTGATTATCAGTTTTTTAAAGATATTAAAAATAGGCTCTCTTTTTTGAAATAGAAAAAGTACGCAGTTCTCTCAAATGTGCGATCAATTCAGAATCAGAGAAAATTTCACCAATACTTTCAATTATTTTGGAGGATCTTCTACCGCTTCTTTTTCTTCACTTTTTATTTCTGGTTTTACCTTAGCTTTAACCAAATTGTTAAGGAAAAAGGATGAGATGATAGAAATAAGCAATGAAAATAGCGCTAATAACAAGGTTGTTTTATTCAGTATGTCATATGAAAAATCTACTAAAACTGTTATTAAAGAGCAAATATAAAATAGGGAAAGTACGCTGATGGCGAGTTTTCTCATTTTCGAATTTGAATGCCAGATTGAGGCACACCAAGAGGAATAGAAATTACTTAAGATAGGGAGTAGTAATAAGTGTCCGTAACGCTCAAAATCAGTTGTGTTTTCAATTAATATCATGGCAGCGAACACATAGATAACAACCTGAATAATGGATAATAATTTAACTAAAAAATTTAAGTGTAGGTAGCTACTTCCAATAATAAGCATTGCTCCAAATGAGTATATTGTAAGTTTTGGCGCACCAAAACTAGAAAATGTTATGGATTGATATAGCGAAAACAAGAAAGTTAGAATAGTCACTATAAATAGTAATAGCCAAACATTTTGGATAAACTTTCTAATCATTCGTCCTTTTGTTTTTTTCAATTAAACAAACAAGATTCCAAAGAACTCGAGCACCTACGTTGGCATCCCAATCTCCTTTCTCTCCGGGGCTAACTTCATTTAAATCAAAACCAATAATATTTTTACCTGCATCGATTAGAGAAAAGAGCATAAAGTTTAATGCTTCTAGTTCAAATCCTCCTGCTACGGGTGTCCCTGTGTTTGGGCATAATTCCGGCTTTAAACCATCAATATCATAGGAGATGTAAATATTTTTTGGTAATTGCTTTATGATTTCCTCTACTTGATCGGCCCATGTTTTGCCTAAATAATGAGCTTCTTTAAGGTCCCAATCGTAAAATGTGTGAATTCTATCATCACTTTTAGATAGTTCAAACTCATTTTCTGAGATATCTCTTACACCAACTTGTACAATTTTTGATAAATTTCCACACGTTTTTAAGGCATTAAACATGATGCTGGCGTGCGATTGTTCAAATCCTTCGTAAGCATCTCTTAAATCTGCATGTGCATCGATTTGAAGGATGCCAAAATCAGTATATTTTTCATTGAGCGCTTGAAGTAATCCAAGTGGTGTTGAATGTTCGCCACCAAGCACAGCAACAATTTTTTCTTGGTTTAGTAATTTAGTTGCGCGTTCCTTTAGGTGATCTTTCAGGGCTAAATGTGCTTTATTTATATAAGAAAGTTCTTCTTTAAATTTGTCTTGTGCGCTTAATTCGCCTTCCGTTTCTACTAATGCAAGGTAGTCGATGCTCATCTTGCAGCATGTGTCGTTAATTTCTTCCCATTCTTTCGAAATTGGCGCCATAAACACTTTCGTATCGTAGGCTCGATTAAGTTTCGGGTGGAAAAAATCAAGCTGTGTTGACGCATTTAATATGGCCTCAGGTCCTTTGCTTGTTCCTTTTCCATAGGATGCAGTAGCGTCCCAAGGAACAGGAATTATTACGAGTGTTGCTTCCTCCTCGGTGCAAGGAAATCCAAAAATATTACCGTTGGCAATTCCAACGCCGTTTGGGTCAAAATTGGTCATTTGTTTGTATAAGCGTTAATTGCATTTCTAACGGAACCGAATTCTCCAAGTAATTTTGCTGCATCTTCATAGGGAATAGATAAGGCCTCTTGAATCATTATTGTCCCTCGGTCAACTAATTTATGATTACTTAGTTGCATGTCTACCATTTTATTTCCTTTCACACGGCCTAATCGAATCATTAGACAAGTGGAAATCATGTTTAATACTAATTTTTGTGCCGTTCCGGATTTCATTCTTGTGCTACCTGTCACAAATTCAGGTCCCACAATAGGAGTGATGGGAAATTGAACGCAACTTGAAAGTGCAGCGTCTGGATTGCAACAAATACCGGCAGTTAGTAAGCCAAAGTCATTTGCTTTTTCGACGGCTCCAAGAACGTAAGGTGTACTTCCAGATGCTGCTATACCAACGAGTGTATCCATGGGGGTAATGTTATAGGCTTTTAGGTCTTCCCATCCTTGATTTCTATCATCTTCAGCAAATTCTACGGCTTTACGAATGGCTTTGTCTCCACCTGCAATAAGACCCACTACAATTCCATGGTCAATTCCAAAGGTTGGTGGACATTCGCTTGCATCAACAACGCCTAATCGACCACTCGTGCCAGCCCCAATGTAAAATAATCGACCATTATTTTTCATGCGAAGCAGGCAGGCCTCAATAAATGCCTCAATAGCAGGAATTTCTTTTTCCACGGCGAGGGCAACTAATTGATCTTCTTTGTTGATATTCGTTAGTAAATCGAGTGTCGATAGTTGCTCTAAATTAGTATAATTTGAATTTGACTCCGTAACCCGTTTCATACTAAGTAGGCTTTAGAATCTGTTTCATTAAACTCAATTTCAATGCGGTCTTTTAAGGTGGTGGAAAGTCCAAGACCAAAATAATCTGCTTTTATTGGATATCGACGGTGTGTTCGATCAACTAAAACAACTGTTTTGATTGATTTTGTGGGTTGTTCCAAGAATTTCATTAAAGCGTATTGTAAGGTTTTACCGGAATTAATTACATCGTCAACTAAAATAATGAAGCCATTTTTTAGTTTCGCCTCATCCATGCTTAACTTAATTCCCTTAGACCATGGCTCTTCTTTGTCTATTTCGATTTCAAAAACCTCCACGTTGATAGAAGAATTTTGCTGGATTATTTTGCTTAGTTCTTTTGCTAAGTAATAGCCATTGCCAATAATACCACCAATAAAAATATTTTTTTCCTCCGAACAATTTTCAATGATTTGATGACCTAAACGAATGGTTTTTTGTTGAATCTGTTGATGATTAAGAATCACTTGCATAACGCAGAATTGTTTGAACAAAGATACATTTTCAGAATGAATTAATGAATAGTCATTGTGATTTGGGTTAATATTATTTTGAGATGCTGGGTTTAATTATTATGTACATATAGAATAATGTATACTTAAGTTGATGGCCCTTAAAGGTTGTGATATTAACGTAATCTTAATCCCAAACATATTTTTCATCGTATGACACTTCGTGTTTTTTTCAAAAAAAACACTTTATTTTTTCTGTTTATAAATTTAACTGTTACCTCTACAAATTTATCTGGAACACCTTACATTTCGGCTGTTTTGAGTTACTAAAATATTTTGTAAGTTTGTTAATATTATTTCTTAATTAAAAGCTTATGTCTAAATGTAACTGGTGTGGTGAACATACTTCTGATCCATTATCTTTTGATAATTATGAGGAAGAATTTTGTAGCATGCGATGCTTTGATCAATTTCTAACTCGAGGATATAAACCGACTGAAAGATCTGGTTGTTTCGTTGCAACAGCGTGCCTTGGTGATTACAACCACCCTGTTGTTTTGGATTTGAGAAGGTTTCGTGATGAATTTCTAAAAAGAAAAACTTGGGGTAGGCATTTCATTACTTGGTATTATGCTAAAGGACCTATTTTCGCAAAGAAAATAGTTAAAAGTACAACCATAAAAAGGGTCGTTTATATGTTACTTATTAAACCCTTACATCTAACAACATCCGCTTATTTTTGGTTTGAAGAGCGTAGAAAAAAAATATAATTTGAATTTCTTCTACAATTTTTCATTTGCCTCATACATTTCCATTGATTGTTGACTTTATTAAATCGTCAACGGAGGTTTCTGAGGTTAGATTGATATTTTTTTTTAAGATGATATCCTTCGTCTAATGCCAACTCTTTCACTTTTCACAACAAAATGAATTTGCCAACTTCTTGATTTCCGTTAGTATTATTAGCTGATTTTTAGCTAATAGTTAATTATTGACTAATTTCGTTTCATGTCAGCATGGAGAGATTCATATCAAATAATAAAACACGTTTCAGTTCTAAAAATATGGAATTTATGCCTGTTGAAAACAAGTTATCTTCTCAGTAGAATATTTAAAAAACCAATTGTTTTTGGTTTTCCATTTTCCTTAAGTATTGAACCCACCACTGCTTGTAATCTTGCCTGTCCAGAGTGCCCGAGTGGTTTGAAGCAGTTTTCGAGACCTACCGGAAAATTAGATCTAAATGTGCACAAGCAAATGCTTGAACAAGTAAAAAAATCTGTTTTTTATATAAATTATTATTTTCAGGGTGAACCGTTTATTCATCCTCAATTTTTGGATTTGATACGGGAAGCGAAGCTTGCAAAAATGTATACTTCAACGTCTACGAATGCTCATTTTATTGATAAAGCCAAAGCCTTAGAGATTATTGATTCCGGTCTGGATCGATTGATTATTTCTGTAGATGGAATCACGCAGGCGACTTATGAGCAATACCGTGTGAATGGTAGTTTGTCAAAAGTGTTGGAAGCATCTGCCTTTTTAGTGGAAGCTAAAAAGGAAAGGAGGTCAGCAACGCCTTTTCTGATTTTTCAATTTTTAGCGGTTAAACCGAATGAAGCTGAAATACCTGCAGTTTTTACTTTAGCAAAAGAAATAGGGATTGATGAGGTCCGAATTAAAACAGCGCAATTGTACGATTTTAAGAATGGAAATAGTTTGATGCCAGAGCAAGAAGAATATGCGCGTTATGCTAAGCAATCCGATGGGACGTATAAATTAAAAGGTCGTCAGGGAAATCATTGCTGGCGAATGTGGTCCGGAAGCGTCTTAACATGGGATGGAAAAGTAGTTCCTTGTTGTTTTGACAAAGACGCGTCGCATGTTCTTGGAAATGTTACAGATCAACATTTTCGAGGCATATGGAAATCAAAAGAATATCAAAGATTTCGGTATGCGGTGCTCGTAAATCGACAAGAAATCGACATCTGCAAAAATTGCTCAGAGGGAACAAAGGTTTGGTCGTAAAGCAAATTAGTCATGCTGCTTGAGTTCTTTATTGAAAATTCAAAGATTTTTCAGTAAAAAAAATCCCGATTACCTTGAGCAACCGGGATTGAAGATTCATAAAGATAAAGCTTATCGCTTAATAAATTGTTGGTTTATTCCGTTCACGTTAAGCACATAAATCCCTTGGTTCAGAGCGCTTATATCTAAACTTGTTGCACTTGATTCAATGAGTATCTTTCCTGTAAAGTCGTAAACTCGCTTTACTCCATCAATCGAAACGTTTAAATAATCCACTGCTGGATTTGGATAAACACTGATGGTATTTTCTATTGCTGCAATGCCTGCAGATGAACGTACATCAAAGACAATTGTACCTGGCGAAATTCCTACGTTGAAGTTCGATAGTTCGTTGTTGTTTGCATCGAAAATATGCACTTTCCCAAAAGAGAAAAAATCGGTTTCACTCGTGTACAACTGACCTGTAACAGGCTCTTGAGCGAGTTCATAGTAATTTAATGTATGGCCAGCAAGCGGACCATTAGTATTCATTAAATTGATATCAAATTCAATCAAAGCAGTTTCCATCGAAATTTGATAGACCAATTTATCGTCTCTAAGCGCTGAGGTTCCACATCCTGTTCCTACAGATAGTAAGTTAAAGGTAGAATTACTCGTTCCATCTAAGGCGACTTTTGAAACAGATGCCCCAGACCAATCTTTATTGTTAACGCTGTACAAGAAATCACCCGATTTCAATAGGTTGTCTGGATTTTTTCCGTCAGGACCAAGATCAACTTCATTTCCATAGCTTAGGTTGCTTAAATCCAATTTTCCGATTAGGCCTTTCTCATTACCCCATTCGTAACCGTTGTTCACGGCAATGTAAGCTGATGATCCATCAATTACAATGTTTTGTGCTGCCCATTTCGGACCTTGCACTGTATCTATGGCTTGAATTAAAGATAGTGTATTAGCATCGTAAATATGAAGATAAGAACTATAGCTAGTCAGGTATTCCCCACGTGAGGCAACTAATTTATTTTGGTAGATTCCTAAGTTACGCACTCCTGGGCACGAAACAGAAGCAACTTCTTGGTGCGTATTCAAATCCATTTTGAAAATTTTTGTATCTGCAGCGACATAGTAGAAATTTCCATCGATGATAACGTCAGATCCGAAGCGCATTCCTTCTAAGGTGTCAACTATTTGATAGGTTTGATTCGCAGGATTATAACTACCAATGGTAACGGGATCAATAATTTGATTGGTCTGGTAATCAAAATAACCTTCATTTAAAATGAGGGCTTGGTGCACATAGTTTTGCGCCTGTACAAGCGCTGTTATGCTTAAGCTAAGGGTAAGTAGTACCTTTTTCATACGTTCTGTATTTTAAACGATTAATAAATAAAATTTTGAAGAAGAAAAAAGATAGGGCAGGGCATGGGGCAACAATCCCATAACCGAGTCCAACTTTAATCTGAAGTCTTCACTCCGTTCATGGCAAGTCTTCTGGCTCACACTAAGTTCGAATCGCCTTCCCGAATGAACAGTGGACAATGATTCGTTTTTAAAGTGCTTACAGCTGCAGTTACAGCTCCGGATTCACACCGGATTCCTTATTAATCTCTTATGTAGAGAACCAAAGAACGTTGCAAATGTAGTTAAAATCTTCTAATATAGATTATTCTCATTTATGTCTTTTTTATTTATATTTTGAATGAATTCTAGTTGATTTATTTGTCAATTAAAAAACTATCACTACTTTTGCAACCGTCTAAACCGAGAGTCGGTGAGGCTACATAAAAATTATTTAAACAATATTGGCATGTATTTAAACCCAGAAGCAAAAAAAGAAATCTTCGCTAAACACGGAGGTTCCGAAACAAACACAGGATCTACAGAAGGTCAGGTTGCTTTGTTCACGTATCGTATTAGTCATTTGACAGAGCACTTGAAGAAAAATCGTAAGGATTTTGGAACGCAACGCTCTCTTCAATTATTAGTAGGGAAAAGAAGAAGTTTATTAGATTACCTAAAAAGTAAAGACATAGAGAAATATCGTGCTTTAGTGAAAGAATTAGGATTACGTCGTTAATTCTTAACTGAGTACACAAATTTTATTGGAGGGGACATTCGGCATTAGTCGTATGTCCTTTTTTTTGTATAATAACCAAGTAAATAAATAAAAATGAATATAGGAATTAAAAAGTCAATGGTCACCGGTGGTAAAACTATCAGCGTTGAGACCGGTAAATTGGCAAAACAATCGGATGGCGCTGTTGTCGTTCGTATGGGAGATACCATGTTGTTAGCAACTATCGTTTCTTCTCAAGAAGCAAAAGAAGGAGTAGATTTCCTTCCATTAACAGTTGATTACCGTGAGAAATATTCGGCAGCAGGACGTTTTCCTGGTGGATTTTTCCGAAGAGAAGCAAGACCGTCTGAAACAGAGATTTTAGTAATGCGTTTGGTTGATAGAGCACTACGCCCTTTGTTTCCAGATGATTACCATGCTGAAGTTCAATTGATGATTCAGTTATTATCTTATGATGGTATTCATAATCCGGATGCTTTATGTGGATTTGCTGCATCTGCTGCTATCACTGTTTCTGACATTCCATTCAATGGTCCAATGTCTGAAGTACGTGTTGGTCGTGTTGACGGTGAATATATATTAAACCCAACAATGGCTGAAATGGCTGTTTCTGATATCGATATCGTGATTGCTGGAACCATGAAAGACATCAACATGTTGGAAGGTGAAATGCAAGAAATTTCTGAAGATGAATTAATCGAGGTGTTCAAAATTGCTCACGTTGCTATTAAAGAGCAGTGTCAATTTCAATTAGATCTAGCTGCTGAAATCCCAACTTCACATCCTAAGCGTACGTATTCGCATGAATCTCACGACGAAGCGGTTAAAGCGAAGGTTTATGAATTAGCCATGGAAAAATGTAAAGATGTGGCAAGAATGGGCTTGGCTAATAAAGCGAAGCGTACTGAATTGTTTGATGCTATTAAATCCGAAGTTAAAGCAAGTTATTCTGATGAAGAATTGGCACTTGTAGGAAAATTCATTTCTCCTTACTTTTCTGAGGTTAAAAAGAAAGCTGTTCGTTGGGTAATGCTAAACGATCGTAAGCGTTTGGATGGTCGTCAATTTGACGAAATTCGTTCGATTTGGGCTGAGGTAGATTATTTACCGATGGTTCACGGTTCAGCGGTATTTACTCGTGGAGAAACTCAATCATTAACTACCTTAACCCTAGGTGGTAAAATGGATGAGCAATTAATTGACGGTGCTACATTTAAAGGAACGGAACGTTTTATGTTGCATTACAATTTCCCACCTTTTTCAACGGGTGAAGCGAAGCCATTAAGAGGAACGTCTCGACGAGAAATTGGACATGGTAACTTAGCTTTACGTGCACTTAAGCCAGTTCTTCCAGATGATAATCCTTATACAATTCGAATTGTTTCTGATATATTAGAATCCAATGGTTCGTCTTCGATGGCAACTGTTTGTGCTGGAACCTTAGCATTAATGGATGGTGGAATTCAAATCAAAGCACCAGTTTCTGGTATTGCAATGGGTTTAATTACGGATGAAGGTAAATTTGCTATTCTTTCTGACATTTTAGGTGATGAAGATCATTTAGGTGATATGGATTTCAAAGTGACGGGTACTGCGAAAGGCATCACCGCTTGTCAGATGGATATCAAAGTTGATGGCCTTCCTTACGAAGTGCTTATTCAAGCGTTGGAGCAAGCAAAAGCTGGTCGTCTTCATATACTTGAAAAAATTATTGAAACCATGCCTGCGCCTAGAGCAGAATTGAAACCGCAAACACCGCGTGTTGAAATGTTTATCGTGCCGAATGATATGATTGGTGCTATTATCGGACCTGGAGGAAAAATTATTCAAGGTCTTCAAAAAGAAACGAAAACTACTATTACTATCGAAGAATTACCTACAACGGAAGGGCGTGTTCAAATTCTTTCTAACAATGCGGAAGATATGAATGAAGCGGTTAGAAGAATTAAGTCCATTGCTTTTCCTCCACTCGTTGAAGATGGAGCAACTTACCATGGTAAAATCAAATCTGTAAAGGATTTCGGTTGTTTCGTTGAAATACTTCCTGGTACAGATGGTTTAATCCATATTTCTGAATTCTCTTGGGAGAAAGTAGCGAAAATGGAAGATGTTTGTAAAGAAGGTGATATGATCGATTTCAAAGTAATTGGTAAAGATCCAAAAACTAAAAAATGGAAATTGTCTCGGAAGGTATTATTACCAAGACCTGAAAGAGAAACCGAAACTGAAGCATCAAATTCTTAAAATAGAAAAAGAATAGAATATTAAAAGGCGATTAATTCGCCTTTTTTTTGCCTTTTTTATCCTCATTTTGATTTCTTAGCTTACCTTTGACTTCTAAATATTTAAAATGAAAAAAATCTACCTTGTTCTCAGTTTAATAGTAGCTCATGTGTCTATGGCTCAGCCGCTTCTATATGATGGTTTTAATTATACGCCTAGTGCTACCAATGGAATAAATGTCCAAAGCAGCGGGGCATGGGCCAATGTCAATACGGGAGACTCCATTTTGGTGACAGCTAATTCACTTACTTATGCTGGTTTGGCTGCTTCGATAGGCAATAAAGTAGCCTTCGATGGAGCAGGTGTTGATAATTACAGGTTTTTTAGCCCGCAAACAACAGGAACGGTCTATGCATCTTGTATTTTAAATGTGAGTTCATTGGGTACTATGAATGCAACCGGAACGTATGTGTTGAATTTCATGGAGACGGGTTCTACTGCTACCTATGGTGGATGCTTGTGGTTGAAAGCAAGTGCCACAGCTGGGAAGTATTTAATTGGTATTTCAAATAGAAGTTCTGTTTCTCCTGTTACGTATACTACTGTAGATATGAATTTGAATCAAAGCTACTTCATTGTTTTTTCATATGAAATCATAGCAGGTTTAGCAAACGATGTCACAAGAATGTGGATAAATACCACTCAATTTGGTGGAACAGCGCCCGTTTCTACACTCACGGCTACAGGCGGAACGGATTTAGGTGTAGCAGGAATTGGAAGGATTTTATTGCGTCAACCCGCTACAACCCTTGCAGCGCCATTTGTTGAATTCGATGAAATACGAGTAGGTACAACCTGGGCAGATGTAACGCCTTGTGCGAGTCCAAGCTCTTATTACCAAGATTTAGACGGGGACACTTTCGGAGATCCAAATTCAGTGGTGCTATCGTGTATGTCAATGCCAGGATTGGTTACCAATAATTTAGATTGTAACGATAATAATGCGGCCATTAATCCGAATACTATCTGGTATGCCGATACGGACGGAGATGGTTTTGGTAATTTGTCTGTGACCCAAACGGGCTGTGTTCAACCTACCGGTTTCGTTTCCAATAGCACGGATTGTAATGACAACAACGCAGCAGTGAACGCAGTCACAACTTGGTATCAAGACTCCGATGGAGATGGCTACGGTAATCTTGCCGTAACTTTGCAAAATTGTGGTCAACCAGTCGGATATGTAGTTAACAGTACAGATTGCAATGATGCTTCTGCGGCAGTGAATCCTGGTGCAGTTGAAGTTTACAACGGAATCGACGACAATTGCAACAATACTGTAGATGAAGGATTTACACCAATAAATTACTACCTCGACAACGATGGAGATGGGGTAGGAGGCGCTACCTTTGTGGTCAATGTTACCTCTCCTGGTCCTAATTATACCTTAACGACTGGCGATTGTAATGACAATAATCCAAACATCTTCCCTGGAAATACAGAAATTTGTGACAACCTAGACAACGATTGCGATCTTCTAATTGATGAAGGCTTGACCTTTGTTTCATACTATCAAGATTTAGATGGCGATAGCTACGGAAATGCTTCAGTGATGCTATCAACCTGTACACCACCTCTTGGATATGTATTGAACAGTACCGATTGCCAAGACAATGCGGCAACTATCAATCCAGCGGCTTTTGATATTCCTGGTAATGGAATTGATGAAGATTGTAGTGGTCTTGATGCGCCTATTGTTCCATTAGTCCTTGGTTTATATGAATTTACAGGAGCTTCTGCTTGCCCAGTAACTAGTAATTTAGTTACTTCGCAACCGGTTAATGCCTTGTTTTCACCGTTTTCTAATTTAGGAGCTATTTGCTCGCCTACAGGGAATGTATTTAGTGCATCAGCGTGGAATCTATCTAATACAATTGATTTAAATCAATATAACGAATTTTCTGTTGTAGCTGATTCTTGTTTTGGATTGAATCTTTCTTCCTTTGCTTTTAATCACCGTACAAGTAGTACTGGTGGAAGCCCTACTTGGATACTGCGTTCAAGTTTGGATAATTTCACAACAAATATTGGCTCAGGTTTATCGGGAAATAATGGTAATGTCGTGTTGGATGATACCGTTTTATTATCGCCTGCATTTTTAAATATTTATCAAGTTACTTTCCGTCTTTATTTGACAAATATTGGAGCGGTAGGTTCAACATGGCGAGTGGATAATGTAAGTTTATATGGTAATGTTGTGGCAACTGCTCCGCAACTTTATTATGCAGATGTGGATGGAGATGGATTCGGAAATGCAAACAATACCTTGTTATCTTGTACATTACCTTTAGGTTATACCTCTAATAACACGGATTGTAATGATAATGATTCGTTAATCAATCCTTTAACAACCTGGTTTGTAGATGCAGATTTAGACGGATTTGGGAATCCAAACAACTTTGTAACAAGTTGTATTCAACCTCCAGGAACATCCATTAATGGATTGGATTGTGACGATTCCAACCCTCAGTTGAATTTGGTTGTTGGGTACTATGTAGATGCTGATTCAGATGGTTTTGGTGATGATGCTACAGGAGTGGTGACATGCGCTCAACCAGCAAACACGGTAACTATTGGTGGTGACTGCGATGATGCTGATTCTACTGTTTATCCAGGTGCAATTGAACTTTGTGATGGCTTAGATAACAACTGTAATAATAATATCGATGAAGGATTGCCAGTAACAACCTATTATGAGGATTTAGATGGCGATACTTATGGATCTTCTGTGGCAATAACTACTTGCGAAACTTTGGGTAATGGCTTCGTTTTAATTTCCGGAGATTGTGACGATAACAATCCAAATGCTTATCCAGGAGCCATGGATGTCCTTGATAATGGCATCGATGAGAATTGTGATGGAGTAGATAATTATTTAGCCATAGGTGAGCAATCTTTGGAGTCTGTGGTCTTAATGCCTAATCCAGCGCAAACGGTTGTTCAAATCATTCCTCCAACTAATTTTAATGGCTTAGTTGAAGTAATGGACCTAAAAGGAACGGTGGTGTATCGATCGATTTTTGCGACAGATGTAATTAATCTTTCGGTAGAATCTTGGTCAAGAGGTCTTTATCTAGTTCGTTTGAGCGCTGTTAATTACGCACAAGTACTGAAGTTGGTAGTAGAGTAAATAGTGAACTTAGGTGCTTGTTAAATAGACTGACCTTTGGCACAAATTTAACAAACAAGAATGACTCAAGTACAAACAGCTATACGAACGACTTATTTTAGCATTGCAGGAAATACGATCTTAGCAATATTAAAAGGCCTAGCTGGATATTTCGGTAATTCTTATGCGCTCATTGCTGATGCTATTGAATCAACTACAGATATTTTTTCTTCATTCTTGGTATTATTCGGAATTAAATATTCAAGTAGACCGCCCGACAAAAACCATCCTTATGGCCACGGGAGAGCCGAACCATTAATTACATTTTTAGTAGTTGGATTCCTAATTACATCTGCAGTAATCATCATATATGAGAGTATCAATAATATTGCTACTCCGCACGGATTACCAAAAGTATGGACATTGTTTGTCCTTATTCCTTTAATTCTTTGGAAAGAAATATCTTATCGTTTGGTAATGAAAAAAGCGAAAGAGATAAATAGCTCTTCATTAAAAGCAGATGCTTGGCATCATAGAAGCGATGCGATTACTTCGATTACGGCATTAATTGGGATTTCCATTGCATTATATTTTGGAAAGGGTTTCGAAACAGCAGATGATTGGGCGGCATTATTTGCATCATTTTTTATACTTTACAATTGCTATAAAATTTTTAGACCAGCGCTTGGAGAAATTATGGACGAGCATCTTTATGATGACCTTGTTGAAGAAATTAGAAAAGTATCGTTAACAGTTGAAGGAATAGTTGAAACCGAAAAATGTTACATCAGAAAAGTTGGAATGAAATATCATGTTGATCTACATGCAGCAGTGGATGCTACCATTTCGGTTAAAAAAGGGCACGATATCGCACATAAACTCGTAGATGTTCTGAAAGATAATATCCCGCAATTAGGTCATGTTTTAATTCATATCGAACCAAATGATTAGAAAAGTAGAGCATATAATGGATTCCGAAGGGAACAAGCTAGAACTTTGGGAACCAATCGATAGCGTTTTTACCAATATGGACGAAAAGACCACTAAATAGGGTTGATTTAGAGCGCATCCAATGATACTTGAATCCTTATATTAAAGTATATTGCTTCTTGATGTCTGCCTAGTTTATTCTAAGAGATAAGCCACGGATAAACCAATAAAATCAGTAAATTTGTTCTTGTAATACAATTGATTAACTGTTTTTAATTCTTCAAAATGATCAAAAGCCTCGTATTTTTAACCTTCATCCTGTCTGCTTTAACTACCAATGCCCAAAATACGTGGCAGCAAGAAGTCAATTATAAGATAAATGTTAGTTTAAATGATGTTGATCACAGCTTGTCAGCCAATGAAAAGATTGAATACATAAACAATTCGCCCGATGAATTAACGAAGATTTACATACATCTTTGGCCAAATGCGTATCGCGATTCTAAATCTGCCCTTGCAAAACAATTATATGAATCTGGCAAAAAGGAGCTCTATTATGGTGATCTGAAAAATAGAGGTGGAATTGACTCCTTGGATTTTTATGTAGATGGTGAACGGGTAACATGGAACTATGATAGCGAACATCCAGATATCTGCTACTTGATGTTAAAGAAGCCTCTTTTACCATCTGCTAGGATAACGATTTCTACGCCTTTTAAAGTTAAGATTCCTTCTGGTTCGATTTCTAGACTTGGTCACATTGAACAATCGTATCAAATCACCCAATGGTATCCCAAACCTGCTGTTTATGATGCTAATGGTTGGAATTATATGCCGTATTTAAATCAGGGTGAGTTTTATTCTGAATACGGTTCTTTTGAAGTTAGTATTACCTTGCCGCAAAATTATGTGGTGGGCGCTACCGGTGATTTGCAAATACAATCTGAAAAGGATTTTTTGGATTCGCTAGCAATTAAATCGTTGGCTAATATTCCATTGATGCTTCAGGAAAAACAAAGCGCCGAGGGAAATACTAAATTTCCTGCCTCCAGTATTGAAAAAAAGACGCTCGTTTATAAGCAGGATAAAGTGCATGATTTTGCATGGTTTGCAGATAAACGTTTCGCAGTATTAAAGGGTGAGGTTGAATTGCCAAACTCGAAAAGAAAAGTTACATCGTGGGCAATGTTCGTCCCGCATAATACTTTGCATTGGCAAAATGCGATTGAATACATTAATGATGGCACTTATTACTATTCCCTTTGGAACGGTGATTATCCATATAATAATGTTACAGCAGTTGACGGTACAATCAGCGCGGGCGGTGGTATGGAATATCCTACCATTACGGTTATTGGCAATACGAGTTCTAAAGAAGAACTAGAAGTGGTCATCGTACATGAAGTTGGTCATAATTGGTTTTATGGAATTTTAGGTTCTAATGAGCGTGTCCATGGTTGGATGGATGAAGGATTAAATACCTTGAATGAGGTTCGCTATATTCAAACCAAATATCCTAACAATACTAGGCTTTCCGATATGGTGTTGAATGGTAAATTTCATTTTGATAAACTCAATTACCACGATCAAGGTGATTTAAGTTATCGTACCCTAGCATCTTTGGCATTAGATCAGCCTATTGAAACTCCTTCCACAGACTTCTCTTCCATCAATTATGGATTAATTATGTATCAAAAAACAGGATTGGTTTTTTATTACCTTAAGGATTACTTAGGTCAAAAGGTCTTTGATCAAGCCATGCAAACCTATTTTGATAAATGGAAATTTAAACACCCTCAACCTAAGGACTTACAAGCAGTATTCGAAGACCAAACGAAGAAAGATTTATCATGGTTTTTTAATGATTTAATTCAAACAACAAATCATATTGATTTTAAAATAAAGCGAGTGAGTAAAGCTAAAGTTGGTTCTTTGGTAAAGGTTAAAGATGTTGGACAGGTTTCGGGTCCTATTGAGCTTAATGTTTTTAAAGATGCGCTCTTACTTGAAACTGTTTGGTTGGAACCAGGACAAAAAGAAATTGGTATTGCCTCAAATCTTTCTGACATTACTAGAATTGCAATCGATGATTCAAAAGATATTCCTGAAATTAACCGAACAAATAATAATTATTATCCAAATCGCTTTCTTTTTAAAAAGTGCGAAACCCTTAAATTTGAGTTTGCTTTTGGGGATAATGAAGCAACTAAAAATAGTGTCTTTTGGCTACCGGCGCTAGGGTGGAATGTTGTAGATGGAATGATGTTGGGCTTGGCTTTTCATAATTTTAGTCCTGCTTTAAAACCAACGCAGTATTTTATAGCACCAATGTATTCGTTTAATGGACGAAAAATGACAGGTGTCGCAGAGATTTCGCATTCCTTCTTCCCACGTGATTTCGTTAAAATAGCAAAAATTGGACTCTCATTAAAGTCTTTTTCAACATCTTCATCCAAATTGAATAATGTTGGTCCAGGCGAATATTTTGTGGCCTATAATCCATATTTAACGCTTGATTTGGGAAAAAATACGTCTAAATCGATTGCTCGGGCATTAACTTTGAAAGGTGTCGTAAATCAATACAAAGAATTCAATAATGCTAAAAATAAAATCGGCGCTTTGCTTGAATATAATTATCAAAAAAATAAAGCGGATTATAGCTATTTGAATGATAGTAGGTTTGAATATGTAAGGAACACAAACGGAGAAGATGATGTATTGCGCTTGTCTACATCAAGTACTGTTGAATACAAGTACTTAAAAAATAAGATGAATCGATGGATTAAAGTAAGAACCTATGCAGCCTACAACCTAATTCAACGTTCAAGTTCTTGGAATAACCAGGAAAAGTACTTTATGTCATTATCAGGTGCAAGTGGAGTTCAAGATAATTTTGTGGAAAATTATTATTTCGACCGCTTCAATCCTAATAGTCTTCAACGTGATGAAAATATGGGGGGCTTTAGAAGTAATGCGCTACTGTATTCAATGTCGTGGATGGCGGCTATTAATACCACTTTTCAATTGCCGATTAAACCCAATATTTTCGTAGGATTTGTTGATGTTGGTGCCGTTCCATTAAATTTTTATGTGAATACTGGCCTAGGAATTAAATTGGGCGATATTTTCGGAGTCTATTTTCCACTTTGGAGAACCACAAATATGGGGGCTAATTTGTATGAAAATTACGGCAACCAAATACGCTTAACCATCAAATTTAATCCAGCAGTAAAACCTTTAATTTTAAAGAAAATAATAAATAAATAAAAATAACCATGTCCGAACCTAAGCTATCGTTTTCTAAAGTATTTTGGCCAAGTTTTTTAGCCGTAATCATTGCCTCTGGAATTGCAATGTTTTTTTTCTTCATCGTATTGGGAGGAATTATAGGATCATTTAGCGATTTTGGCCCTGAGCCATTGGCCATTAGTGATAATGCAATTTTACAAATGAAGTTGGATGGAGAAATCCAGGATAATGGAAATAGTACCTTCGACCCTGCGAGTTTCAGCGTAAATGAAACAATGTCATTGTCAAGCCTTATCTATGGATTAGAAAAGGCAAAAAAGGACAATAAAATTAAAGGACTTTTTATTGATATTGGCGAGGTACAATGTGGCTTTTCGTCAGCACTCGCTTTGCGCGAAGCAATTGCGGATTTTCAAAAATCAGGCAAATTTGTAACCGCTTATTTTTCTGGCGAAATGATTTCGCAGAAAGAATATTACATTGGCTCGGTTGCAAAGGAAACGTATGCTTTTCCAAGTTCAGCTTTTCAATTAAATGGAATTGGGGGAGAGATGATGTTCTTTAAAAGTTTATTGGATAAACTTGAGATTGAGGTTGAAATTGTTCGGGGTAGTAATAATGATTTCAAAAGTGCTGTAGAGCCTTTCTTTAGAACGAATATGAGCGATTCGAGTAGGGTTCAATCCGAACGATTATTGCACTCTATTTGGGACGATATGTGCGCTGAAATGGCTTCTTCTCGCCGTTTATCCTTAGTTGATTTTAATACTATTGCCGATTCAATGAAAGTAACAAGTACACAAGATGCTTTGCAATATAAGTTGCTTGATGCGCTGAAATATAGGGATGAAGTAATGTCGGATTTAATGACAAAAATGAAGGTTACAAAGGAAGATGAGTTGTCATTTTATAATTTTGAGGAATACGCCAGTACTTCTTTTCTTGATAACCAAATTATAATCCAATCTCAAAAGGCTAATGTTGCGGTTATTGTCGCCGAGGGAGATGTTGTTCGAGAAGGTGAGGGTTTAGCGGCAGATAAAATATGTGGTTTATTTCAAAAAGTGAGAAATAACCCGAGTATAAAAACAGTCGTTTTTCGTATTAATAGCCCAGGGGGAAGTGCTTTAGCGAGTGAGGAAATTTGGCGTGAAGTTGCCTTAACTAATAAGGTTAAAAAGGTAATTGTCTCTATGGGGGATGTTGCAGCATCTGGTGGCTATTATATTGCTACACCAGCAGATCGAATTTTCGCTGAATCAACTACTATTACTGGTTCAATTGGGGTTTTTGGTATGATTCCATATACCGGAAAAATGTTTGAAAATAAACTTGGGATTACTTTTGATCGTGTAGGTACCAATTCACATTCAGTTCTTTCGCTTAACAAAAAGCTAAGTCCTGAAGAATTAGCGCGTGTTCAAGGGGAAGTAGATTTAATTTATGATCAATTTTTAACGCGTGTTTCAGACGGAAGAAAATTATCAAAAGAACGGGTTATGCAGATTGCTCGTGGGCGTGTATGGACCGGAAAAGATGCGCTTTCCATAGGATTAGTGGATGAAATAGGTTCTTTACAAGATGCTATTAATTATGCTGTCAAAACAGTTGAGCTAACTGATCCAAAAATCATTTATTATCCGCTGATTAAAGAAGATAAATTTGCCTTTTTAATAGATTTAATAAATGAGGAAGCAGAGGAGTCGGAAATGAAAATAAATTCTACTGGTCTTCCAGCAGAATTAGTAAGCTACTACAACGAAATTAAAAAGATTGAAAACAGAATGGGAATTCAAATGCGCTTGCCTTTTGATATTAAATTTGATTAATTTTTGTTATTTCAACTTCCTCCCCCTTTATCCCCCTCTCGAGGGGGGGATCATCTATCTTTAATCAATTCCATGATTTCCTCTTGAATTTCCTTTCCTTTATCGTCATTATACCATTTTTGTAAAATGGTTTTCATGTCGTCTATATTTTCGTTTTTATTCTTTAGTTCCAAATAAATTGCTTCTAATTTCTGCGGCCTTGGGCCCCAAACAAATCGATCAGCTCCTTCTTTATTTCGGACAATTAACTTTGGAATGCTCATTTTTCCATCGCTTAAATAGGATTCAATTTCCGAATGGCTATCCCTTAATTGAACAAGGACATTAATGAGCGGATTAAGTGCGGCAATTTTAAATAAATACGGAACAATCTGCGCTGCATCTCCACACCATGGTTCTGTGATGATTACCCAGTCTTGTTTTTCGTTAATGGCTCTGATGACCTCCGTAAGTTCTTGGGTAATTACTCCTTGTTTTAAGCTTCGTGTAAAGCGACTTTTATTAAGTGGAATATAATGCTGATAATTAGTTGGATAGCTTGAATATCCAGGATGTTCAAGTTCAAAAGTAGCGATGTATTCCGTTGGAGTCATTTCTTAATAATTATAGGGTTTCGTAAAGGCATTTCTACTTATTAACTGAATTAACAAGCAACTTGGATTAGTTAATAAATGGAAGGGAAAGCAGCAGGATTTGTTTTCTGCATCATGCCATAAATTTTCTCCACAATATCGTCAATACTTGGCTTTGAGAAATAATCACCGTCGGTTCCATAGGCTGGTCGATGGTCTTTGGCACTTAATGTGGCAGGTTCTTCATCGAGGTGATAATAGCCATTTTGTTCAACCAAAATTTTATTTAACATAAAGCCTGTTGCACCGCTGCTTACATCTTCATCAACGATCAATAATCTGTTTGTTTCTTTCAAAGAGTTAACAATTAAATGATTCACATCAAAAGGCAATAATGTTTGGACGTCTATTAATGTTATTTCAATTCCCATTTGCGCTAGAGTTTCTGCAGCAATTTCACATAGGTTAAAAGTTGATCCATAAGAAACCAAGGTTAAATCTTTTCCTTGTCTTACGATTTCCGGAATACCTAATGGCTCTCTAAATAGCCCTAAATTGCTCGGCATTCTTTCTTTCGAACGATAGCCATTCAAGGGCTCAATAACTAAAGCGGGTTCATCGGCAGCCATCAATGTGTTGTAAAATCCGGCAGCTTTTGTCATGTTTCTCGGTACACAAACATGAATTCCACGAAGTGAATTAATAATCATTCCCATTGGAGATCCACTATGCCAAATTCCTTCAAGTCGATGGCCCCTTGTGCTAATAATTAACGGCGCTTTTTGTCCACCCTTAGTTCGATACTGCAAGGTTGCTAAATCATCCGACATGATTTGTACAGCATAGAGCAAATAATCTAAGTATTGAATTTCAGCGATGGGTCGCAATCCTCTCATCGCCATTCCGATTCCCTGACCAATAATGGTGCATTCTCTAATTCCCGTGTCAAATACTCGCAAGTCGCCAAATTTATCTTGAAGTCCTTCCAACGTTTGATTAACGCCACCAATTTTCCCTGCGTCTTCGCCGAAAACAACTAAAGAAGGGTAGTGTTCTAACAATTTATTGTAGTTTTCTCGCAGAATTATTCGTCCGTCCTCCATGATATTTTCTTCAGCAAATAGGGGAGGAACTGCGCTAATTTTTGTTGCTGCTAAATCAGATTGCGAATGCAAAAATGAACTATAACGCTCATCATTTTCAACAATGGATGCTTTAACCCAATTTGATAATGCCTCTCGCGCTGTATTTTTATCGTGACGAATGATACGCAACACATTTCTTGCACTTGTCAGTATGTCTTTTCGAACGGGTTCGTAAGATTTTTTTAATAATGTTATTTCATTTGATACAGATTCTTTCTGACTTGTTTCTGCAAGAACATTTTCTAATAAGGTCAAGCATGCCTTTAAGTCAGTTTGAATACTTTGCGTATAATTTGCCCACGCTTTGTTTTTAGCTTCACGTACTTTATTCTTAGCCTCTACTTGAATTTCTGATAGAAGAGTTTCGTCTGCAAGGATTAAATCACCGGCTTTAAAATTTAGAATCCATTCCTTGAATTTAGCAATGCAATCAAATTCACTTTCCCATTTTAAACGTTCAGCGGATTTATATCGCTCATGCGATCCTGAAGTAGAGTGTCCTTGCGGTTGATTTACTTCTTTAACGTGAACAAATGTTGGAATGTGTTGGGTTCGAGATAAATTGACCGCCTTTTCATACGTAGCACACAAGTTAGGATAATCCCAACCTTTGCTTTCAAAAATTTCTAGACCATTATATTGTTCAGTTCGCTGCATTCCTGCTAAGGCTTGAGAAATACTTCCTGTGGAGGTTTGAAATTCTCTTGGAACAGAGATCCCAAATCCATCGTCCCAAACCGACATAACCATGGGAACTTGTAATACTCCAGCAGCATTTATTGCTTCCCAGAAAGGACCCTCAGAGGTTGATGCATCGCCAATTGTACCAAAAGCAACCTCATTTCCATTATCTGTAAACTTGGAAAAGGAGCTATCTTCTGAAAGGTTTTTATTGTTTCGGTATATTTTTGATGCTAATGCCAAGCCAAGTAAACGAGGCATCTGACCACCAGTTGGAGAAATATCTGCGGAACTATTTTTTTGCGCCATTAAATCAAGCCAATTCCCTTCGCTATCTAAACTCCGAGTAGCATAGTGTCCTCCCATTTGCCGACCTGCTGATTGTGGTTCAAGGTCTAGTTGGGTTTCGCCATATAGTCCTGCAAAATATTCGATTAGTGTTAGTTGACCAATCGCCATCATCAGGGTTTGGTCGCGATAATAACCGGAGCGAAAATCACCATTTTTAAATTGTTTGGCTAGTGCAATTTGTGCGATTTCTTTTCCGTCACCAAAAATTCCAAATTTTGCTTTTCCAGTCAATACTTCCTTACGACCAAGAAGTGATGCCTCACGAGATTCACATGCTAAGCGATAATCAGCTAAGATTTCTAAGCGAAATGTGTCAAAATCAATATTACCTTGCGACTCGTATTTTGTTGGCATGGATAGCGTTAATTAGGTGCAAATATAGGTAAAAGAGTGTTTATATTTAGTCCTTCGAAATGGATATTTTTAGGCATCTTTGCACAAATTAGTAAAACGATTTATGAAAATTGAACTTTGTGTCGCTTCCATCGAAGGATTGCAATTTGCTAAGGATTGTAGTATTGACCGCATTGAACTCTGTCAAAATCTTGAGCAAGGCGGTATGACGCCTTCCTACGGATTCATTGAAATGGCACTTTTAAAGGAATTAAATACGCATGTATTAATTAGACCAAGAGCGGCAGGATTTACTTATTCTGAAGATGAAATTCAATTAATGCTTCGAGATATTAAGGTTTGTCGCGAATTAGGAGTACAGGGAGTTGTTATTGGGGCCTTAAGCATTAATAAAAAGATAGACCACGAGACAACACTTAGATTGAAAGATGCTGCTAGAGATTTGGAGATTACTTTTCATAGGGCTTTTGATGATAGTTTTGATTGGAAAAATTCTATGGATATTTTGATTGATTGTGGAATTGATCGAATTTTAAGTGCAGGCCTATCGCCTTCTGTTGATAATGGTCTGCCTATATTAAAGGATATGATGAATTATGCTGAATCACGCATCGAAATTATGGTCGGTGGTGGCGTTAATCTAGGGAATATTCAGCGAATTTTACTCGATGTTCAGCCAGATGCGATTCATTTTTCTGGTACTTCTAAGATAATTCTTGATGAAAATTCTTATTTTTCTGAAACGCTTCTCCAACTTGATAAAAGTAAAGTGGAGAAATTAATTCATTCGATTAGGGGATAGGATAGGGGCATATTTTATGACAATTTTACCTCAAACCAACTTTATGTATGCCATCATGTCGCTTTTACTAAAGTGGCAAAATCTTTGAAAATAAATTTTGAGCTTAAAAACAAACAATGAAAAATAAAAAAGACACAATAAATACCGATAAAGTAGAGGATTTTATCGAAACGAATATGGAAGAGCTTTCAAGTGAAGAGGTAATCAATGAAACGGTAGATTCCGAGGCCGTTGTTGATGAAGTGGCAAAATACAATGATCTCAATGACCGATTTATCCGTCTTCATGCTGAATTTGATAATTACCGAAAAAGGTCAAACAGGGAAAAAGTAGATTTAATTTCTTCCGCTAATGCTGGTTTACTTAAAGATTTACTCCCGATTTTAGATGATTTTGAGCGTGGCATCACCAATAATTTAGAATCAACTGATATCACTGCCGTTAAAGAGGGATTCAATTTGATTTATGCTAAGTTTAATGGGATTATAGATGCAAAGGATATGAAAGTGATGGACTGCAAAAATCAAGTTTTTGATAGTGAATTTCACGAGGCTATTGGAAATTTGCCAGTGGATGACCCCGAACTTAAAGGTAAAATTATCCAAGTTGTTGAAAATGGATATACCTTAAATGATAAGGTTATTCGTTTTGCGAAAGTTTTAGTTGGACAATAAAAAGATGTAAATGAGTCAGAAAAGAGATTATTATGAAGTGTTGGGTGTTTCGAAATCTGCTGATGAATCAGAGATAAAAAAGGCATATCGTAAGTTAGCATTGCAATTTCATCCGGATAAAAATCCTGATAATAAAGATGCTGAAGAAAAATTTAAAGAGGCAGCCGCAGCTTATGAAGTATTAAGTAATGCTGAAAAAAAGTCGCAGTATGATCGATTTGGCCATGCTGGAATGGGGCAAGGTGGATTCAGCGGTGGTGGTGGAATGAATATGGAAGATATTTTTTCGCAGTTTGGGGATGTTTTTGGAGGTGGATTTGGAGGAAGCTTTGGTGGAAGTAGGGGTGGAGGTAATAGCCGCTTGGTGAAAGGGTCCAATCTTCGTGTTAAAATGAAACTAACGCTAGAGGAAATAGCGAATGGAGTTTCTAAGAAAATTAAGGTGCAGAAATTAGTGGCTGTTGATGGTGTGACCTTCAAAACGTGTTCAACTTGTAATGGTCAAGGACGAATAACGCGTGTAGCGCAAACGTTTTTGGGTGCCATGCAAACGCAATCTACATGTCATGTTTGTCAAGGATCAGGAAAAATAATTGATAAAAAACCAAGTGATACGGATTCTAATGGCTTGCGAAAACAAGAAGAACTTATTGAAATCGCTATTCCTGCAGGAGTAGAAGAGGGAATGCAATTAAGCGTTCAAGGCAAAGGGAATGCAGGTCCTTTTAACGGAGTAAATGGAGATTTAATTGTTGTTATTGAAGAAATCGAGCACCCAGAGCTTAAACGTGATGGTGAAAACGTTCATTACAATGCTTTTGTTAATTTTTCTGATGCTGTTCTTGGTGAATCTATAGAAGTTCCAACGATTAATGGTAAAGCAAAAATTAAAATTGAACCCGGAACCCAAAGTGGAAAAGTATTGCGATTAAGAGGGAAGGGGCTTCCGAGCGTTCAAGGCTATGCTACTGGTGACCAATTTGTGCACATACATATTTGGACGCCAGTTAAAATAAGTAAGGAGGAAAAAGAGTTGATGGAAAAATTAAAACAAAGTGATAATTTTTCTCCTGCAGCGGATACAAAGGACCCAGGATTTTTCAAACGTATGCGCGATATCTTCTCTTAATGAATTACATTGACTTTTGGAGTAAAGGTAGGTTTGAGGTATCCCGTATATTGCTAACCTTGTTTTTGATTTTTTCTGCTTACTTTGTTGGTAGTTTATTTTTAAGCATTGACCTTGCAATAAATCACCCAAATTTTACTGTTTTAAGCGATGGCTCGTTTAAAGAGATTGCATTGCTATTGGGTAAGAATCGTTTCTTCCTTTTGATGATGCTGCCTTTTTCATTGGTCTTTTTTACCTTGCTAATTTGCTTAACTAAAATTCATAAACTTCCTTTGATTGCTGTTTTTACCTCGCGAAAGACCTTTGATTGGAAACGCTTTTTTATCGCCTTTACTTGGTGGTCATTCATGGTAGTAGCATTTACAAGTATAGAGCTATTACTTCATAAAAATTTCCAACTCGTTTTCAATGCCCAAAAATTTTTCACGCTGTTCTTGCTATCGATTATTTTACTCCCCTTGCAGACAAGTTCGGAAGAGCTAATATTTAGAGGCTATATTCTCCAAGGAATAAAAAAACGTACGGGAAGTATTTTAACATCAATCTTAATTAGTGGTTTAATGTTTGGAATGATGCACATTTCAAATCCTGAAATAGCAAAAATTGGTTATCACATTTTAATTTATTATATTATTGTAGGAGTAGTGCTCGGTGTTATCGTTTATTATGATTCTGGCTTAGAGCTATCCTTAGGTTTTCATGCAGCAAATAATTTGATAACGGCGCTGCTAATTACGGCTGATTGGCAAGCATTTCAAACGGATGCAATCATTGTAGATAGTAATCCGCCTGGCAATGGGATATTTTCTATGCTCCTAGCCTTAAGTATGCTGTTCGCTTTCTTTTTACTTTTAAATAAAAAGTATAATTGGAAGGTATTCACTAAAAAAGAAGGTCTTAGTGAATAAGATTGTTAGTAAATCTAAAGGGCTGTAAATTATCGCTTGAATTAATTTTTAATTTTACGTGTATGATTACCATAAGCCACGTATCTAAATCGTTTAACCGAAAAGCAGCACTGGAGGATGTTTCTTTAACGATAGAATCTGCCCAGATTTATGGCTTGTTAGGACCAAATGGTGCTGGTAAAACAACCCTCATTAGAATTATCAATCAAATTATTCAAGCTGATCGAGGAAGCATTCAGGTTGATGGTAAATTGTTAACTGAAAATCATTGGAAGGATTTCGGCTATCTTCCTGAAGAAAGAGGGCTTTATAAAGCAATGTGTGTTAGTGACATGTTGGTTTTTATTGCTTGCCTTCGTGGTCTTACTAGGCATGATGCTAGGAATAATGTAAAACATTGGTTAGCGAAATTTGATATTTCATCTTGGTCAAAAACGAAAATAGAATCTTTATCGAAAGGAATGGCTCAAAAGGTACAATTTATTGCTGCTGTCGTTCATCAACCTACGTACCTTATTCTTGATGAGCCGCTTTCAGGTTTTGACCCTATTAATGTTGATTTAATTTTGAGTGAACTGAAAGCCATGAAGGCAGAAGGGAAAACAATTATTCTTTCAACGCATAATATGAAAAGTGTCGAGGAAATATGCGACCAGGTTGGCCTGCTCCATAAATCACGATTAATTGTAGAAGATACAGTTCATAAATTGCGTGAAAATCAACGCAGAGGAGAGTTTGTTGTCCGATTTAGTGGCAATATGATTGCCTTGGCTAATGCTCTTTGGACAGAATTTGAGTTGTTTGAAACCTTAGAATTAGGAGATAATCGGTTTCAAATTATTGTAAAACAGCGCGGAGAAAGATCCTTCGAAGACCTGGCCAGTAACTTAATGGGTAAAATAAAATTGGAGTCTATTGCTGAACGCCTGCCAAGCATGCAAGAGGTTTTTTTAGGGTTAATTGCAAAAGAAGAGGAGAAAAATGAGGAATAGTTGGTTAATTGCTTCGAGAGAATTTATGGAACGGTGGAATAGTCGTTCGTATAAAATAATGCTTATTCTTGGGCCGCTTCTAATTCTACTATTTACCTATTTCTTATTAAAATTTGGTGATCAAGGAAAGAATTCCTTGCGCGTGTTAATTGCAGACCCCGCCAATTTATTCGACAATAAAATTACTTCACATCCTTCCCAGGCTGTCGAATATTTATTCTATGATACTTACCTAGATTACGAAGAATTTCGAGATGGTAATCGCTTTAAAGAATTTGATGCTTTTGTTGAAATAAATGAGAAAGTACTACAGAATAAAACGGTTAAATTATTTTATCGAGAAAGCCCATCTTTGGATATCAAAATGAAGATTAAGTTTGAATTAGAGAGGCGAACAGAAGAACGGATGATTGCCGAATTTACAGACCTAAGTATTGATCGTTTTAGGCAACTAAAACAACCGTTGAATGTCGATTTTATTAACGTTTATGACCCGAAAAATCAAGCTGATAACAATCGTGGATGGGTGGGAATTTTCTTTGGCTCGTTAATTTTATTTTTTATTGGTCTTTTTGGAATGACTATTCTTCGAAGTACTTCTAAAGATAAAAGTAATCGAGTAGTGGAGGTCATTTTAGCGAGTGTGCGTTCATCTGATTTAATGCTTGGTAAAATTATTGGAATTGGCCTTTCTGCTTTGGTTCAACTTGTAATTTGGTCAGTCTTTGTTGTTATAGGACTAGTTATTTTTAAAGAATTTATTTTTACCGATATTTTTGATCCATCAAATTATGAGGGAATACAATATGCTTCTGACATTAAAAACGATATTTTGCTCAACGCTAGTTCCTCTCGATACAATGCCTTTATTGATTTGATTTTTCATCGAATAAATTATGGTGTCATATTGCCGGTGTTCTTTATTTTCTTTCTTGTGTCCTATTTTTTTTATGCCGCTTTCTTTATGGCTATTGGTGCTACATCTGGTTCCGAAAGCGATGGTCAGCAGTTCGTTATTCCAATATTTTGCCTACTTCTTCTATCTTTCTATGCTGGCTTCGTTGATATGTATTACCCTGATTCTTTTTTAGCGACCTTTTTCGCCTATTTTCCATTTACTGCTGCGATGACTGTTTTAGTGAATGTTTCGACGGCTTCGTCAGCTAGTGGTTTGGTTCAAGTATTGTTTGTGTTATTAATTCTGCTTTGTCATGCTTTCATATTCTTAAAGATAGCAGCACGGTTGGTTAAAAATGGAATACTTAATTCTGGACATCGCCTTAATTTGTCTACCATCTGGCTTTGGCTAAAAAAATCGTAATGTGATTATTGCAGCAATAGATCTCGGTACCAATACCTTTAGTTTATCAATTTGTAATGTGGTAAATCGAAAACTTACCTTGATACATCAGGAAAAGGAAGCGGTCATGATTGGAATGGGTGGGATAAATGAAGGATATATTGCAGAAGATGCTATCAATCGAGCTTTGAGTTGCTTAGGGCGTTTTATATTATCTTGCGATAAATACTTGGTTCAAGAAATACGTGCTATTGGAACTTCTGCTATTCGAGACGCGAAAAATAGTCATGAATTTCTTCAAAGGGTAAAAGCCAATGTAAATATTGAAATTAAAACGGTTGATGGTCAACAAGAAGCAAATCTTATTTATCATGGCATAGCCTATAAACATATTTTCACAAAGCCATCTCTCATTATGGATATCGGAGGGGGAAGCACTGAATTCATTTTTGCCGATCATGAAGGTATCATTGAAATGAAATCATTTAATATCGGAATCTCACGAATTTATCAGCTTTTCGATTTATCGGATCCACTTAGTTTAGATGACATACAAAAAATAGAACGATATCTAGATGAAAGTACAGGTGATTTCTTCGAGAAGATAAATAGCGATGTATTAATTGGTGCCGCGGGTAGTTTCGAAACATTTTATGAAATGATTTATAATACTGCCTTTCCAGAATCTTTTGAGTCGATTGAAATGCCAATGTCGATGTTTAAGGATATTCTAGATCTGGTTATTAATTCTACCTACGAAGAAAGAAAAGCACACCTTCATATCATAGAAATTAGAAAGAAATTAGCACCTATTGCTGCCGTTAAAACGAGATGGATGCTTAAAAAGATCAACGCATCTCAAATTATTGTTACCCCATGCTCACTCAAGGAAGGAGTTTTGTTGGGATGCTGAACAATTAATTAGGTGGGTTGTTCTGTGTTAATGAACTTAATAAAATATATTAAAAGTTTACATCACACTTTTCTGTCTGATAAAGCAAAAAAAAGGAGTGAACAGGTAATCTTTATAAAAAAGCGTTGTCCTATACCCTAGGTGCTGTAGGTGTTTTTATCGGATTTCTGATCTTTTTATCAAAAACAGCTATCGATACAACCACTATCATTTCAACTATGTTCATATTCTTAGCATGTATTAGTCTACCGCATTTTATATTAATGCACCTTTTTTATAAACCCAAAAAGTAAAAGATTATAATTTTCTAGCCAATAGGCTCTTTATTTAGTTTGTCGTGAATTTATCAATACATGGATTACAATAAGTAATAGAGCTCAAACTTTACATTTATATTTGTATTCTTGTACAGAATGTTGACTTTGAGAAATATCTTATTTGTATGAAATATCATTAAACTCATGTATGATTTTTATTAAGAATATAATCTGTCTATTTTTCCTATTATTTTCAGTAGTCTCGTATGCTCAGCAGGAACTTACTTGGGAGTTTTATCATCCCATAAAAAAAGAATGGTTAGCTTTTGGTAAAGCCAGGAGTATTCAAGAAAAATTAATGGAACTTGGGGAATTACCTGATCCCTTTTTTGGAGACAATGAGAAACTGTATCAATGGATTGAGGAGCACGAATGGAAGTTTAGAAGTACATTTTATCTTTCAGATAAGGAACTGAGTGCAGAAAGTTTGGTTTTGAATTTTCCGAATATTGATACCTATGGCGAAGTTACTATCAATGAGACTTTTCTTGGAAGAACAGCTAATTTTTTTCATCCGTATAATTTTGAGATCAAAGAAGTAGCGAAAACGGGTAACAATACTGTTTATGTGACCATTACTCCACCGACGTTGTACCACAAATCTCGCTACGAAAATGAAAGTTTTCACTATCCAGCTCCTAATGACCCTGCTAAAATTAAGGCTGCGCCCTTAACTCGAAAACCTCAATTTCAGTTTGGCTGGGATTGGGCATTGAGAATGAATACCATCGGGTTTTCGAAACCAGTCCAACTTATTGCTGCTGGTGCTAATTCCATTCAGCATTGCGTGGTGAATACCTTATATCAATCGAGTAATACGGCCACTTTATTGTATGTGCTGGATACCAAAGTTCCTATGAATGGTGGTGCTATTTCTTCTGTATTGTTTGGAGTGCATCCATTGATGATGGATTCGCTTCCCTCGAATCATTTTCAGTTTGATTTTCAATTAGAAAATCCAAAATTATGGTGGCCGATTGGTTTTGGAGAGCCTAATTTATACACGGATACGCTGCGCTTGTTAAATTCAAAGGGCGATGTGCTCGACCAACTTATTATTGACTTTGGGGTGCGTACAGCTCAATTATTACAGACAAAAGACGAATGGGGGACGTCCTATGAATTTCACGTAAATGATGTTCCGATTTTTTGCAAAGGCGCAAATTATATTCCTCAATCTGTTTTTCCTGCTGCCGTAAAAGATCTTGAAATTGAAAATATGATTGATCAAATGATTGCTGCTAACTTCAATATGGTTCGTGTTTGGGGTGGCGGATATTATCCCGGTGATGTTTTTTATAAAACCTGCGATAAAAAAGGATTGTTGGTGTGGCAAGATTTAATGTTTACTTGTGCTATGTATCCAGGAGACAGTGAGTTTTTAAATAATGTGGAAACTGAATTGAACTATCAAATACCACGAATTACCGCGCATCCTAGCGTCATTCTTATCAATGGCAACAACGAAGTGGATGTGGCTTGGAAGAATTGGGGCTTCCAACTACAATATTCCCTGAGTGATAAATCGCAAAAAGTGATTGAAAAAGCTTACACAGATTTGTTTCATACACTTGCCAATAAGGTAGTTTCTACCTGGACAAGCACTTCCTATATTCATACTTCACCACTCAGTAATTGGGGGAAAGATGAATTGTATAATCATGGCTCACAACACTATTGGGGAGTCTGGCACGGCACTGATCCAATGTCTAGTTTTGCAACAAAAATTGGTCGCTTTAATGCTGAATATGGATTTCAAAGTTTTCCGGAATTCTCAACCTTGTCCTCTTTTTCAGATCGCAAAGATTGGGATTTAAATTCTAAGGTCATGAAACATCACCAGAAGAGTTATGTCGGTAATGGTATGATTCTTAAGCACACCACTAAGCTATTTGGCGAACCAAAATCATTTGAGGAATTTGTTTATTTTGCTCAACTCACTCAAGCACATGCGGTTTCTTCTGCCATCAATGGACATCGATTAGATGCGCCAAGATGCATGGGAACGCTTTACTGGCAATTGAATGATTGCTGGCCCGCACCAACTTGGTC
>CANHOA010000009.1 GCA_947462255.1 Flavobacteriales bacterium
ATAGGTTCATGTGGAAGCTTTAATTACACCAGTGGTTTGGCTGTATTCATTGACTTCAACCAAGATGGTGACTTTACGGATGCTGGAGAAAAAGTATTTACCAGTGGTGCCGTGGCTAACTTAAACTGTGTGCCAGCGAGTGCCGTTCCGATCAGTGTTACTGTGCCGGCAACAGCGGTTGGCGGACAAACCAGAATGCGTGTTGTGAACCAAGAAAGTATCTCCGGTGATAACATCACCCCTTGTACCATTCAAAGTTGGGGTGAAACCGAAGACTATTTAGTCAACATCACAGGTGGATCTGTTAACATCCCTTGTCCAGGATCTACCTTCAACCTAAGCAGTACAGCAACTAACGGTGGAGCTCCTTACAGCTACGCTTGGACTGTACTCAGTGGTTCTGCAACCTTATCCGCAGCAAACATTGCGAATCCAACAGCAGTGGTTAACACAGATGCGGTTCTACAACTGACTGTTACTGATGTATGTGGTTCAGTGGTTACATCAACCGTTGCAGCAGATATAGCTGAAAACCCAATCACCATAACACCAGCTAATTCAGCTATTTGTATCAACAGTAGCACCACCTTAACCGCAGCCAACGGCAGCAACTACACGTGGACGCCAACCAATGATTTAAGTGCTAGCAATACAGCGGTTGTTGTCGCTAATCCGACAAGTACCGTAACCTACACAGTGAATGGAACCTATGGAATCGGATGTTCGGGATCAACCAACACCACGGTTACCGTAAATCCATTACCTGTTGTAAATGCAGGTTTAGACCAAACAGTTTGTTTGAATACGCCTGTAGTACTAAACGGTGCAGGTGCAACGACCTACGCATGGAATAACAACGTGAGTAACGGTGTAGCCTTTACGCCTGCTTCAACGACCATTTACACGGTAACAGGAACAGATGCCAATGGGTGTGTGAACCAAGACCAAGTAACCATCTCGGTAAATGGATTACCAGGCGTAAGTGCAGGTCAAGACTTTGCTATCTGTAATGGATTTGGAGCTACTTTAACCGGTAACGGAGCAAACTCATATGCATGGAACAATAACGTAAACAATGGTGTCGTATTCTTCCCGAATACAACTCAAAGTTATGTTGTAACTGGAACAGGAGCTAATGGTTGTTCTAACCAAGATACCATTACCATTACTGTTAATAATGCACCAGTAGTTTCGTTAACCAATGGTGGAAGTTCTTGTGCAAACGGAACTGTAGCCTTGTCTGCTACAACCACTAACGCTTATGGAGGCTTCTGGACTGCTAACAATGGAGGTGGTGTTCTTTCGCCAAACGTATCCAACAGTAATGTGGTTTATAACGCAAATCCTTCAGACCCATCAACGGTTAACTTTACCTATGTAGCCTTTAACCAATGTGGATCTACTACAGCTAATACCACCATCTCGGTCTTAGGTTTACCTACAGTGAACGCTGGTCTAAACCAAACAGCATGTGCCAACAGCAACGTTACCTTAACGGCAACTTCTAACGGAACCGTAGTTTGGAACTCAGGTTTACTTAACGGTGTAGCGTTTTTAGCTGCACAAGGAACGACGAGTTATATAGCTACAGCGACAGGGTCTAATGGCTGTACAAATACAGATACTGTTACGGTAACAGGATTGGCACTACCTAACGTAGGAGCTGGTCAAGACCAAACAGTGTGTGCAGGTGAAAGTGTTACATTAAACGGAAGTGGTGCAAATAGCTATGCTTGGAACAACAACGTAATCGACGGTGTTCCTTTCACGCCAACTGCAACTGGACAGTACAGTGTAACAGGAACTGGAAGTAATGGTTGTTCCAATCAAGACAATGTGAATGTAACTGTGAACGCTTTACCAAATGCTATCGTTATAAGTGCAGACCCAGTTACCTTGGTAGCATCTCCTGCTGGAGCAACTTATCAGTGGATTAATTGTGCAACAGGACAGGCGATTGCAGATGCGGACAACGACAGCTTAGTAGCTACTTCAAACGGAGGTTACGCTGTAATTGTAACGAATGCAAGTGGTTGTTCAGATACTTCTGAATGTACCATAGTCGATCAAGTTGGCATCTACTTCCCAGAATCTGCCTTTATAGGATTATATCCAAATCCAACCAATGGCATTGTAACGCTAGAGTTACCTGCAGATGATGGAGCAATTGCCAATGTATTTGATTCACAGGGTAAATTGATTATGAGTATATCCAATGCTAAAAACGGAGAACAATTTGACTTGAGTACCTTAAGTACGGGAGTCTACACTTTCCGAGTGACCTTGAATAACTTAACACACATTCAAAAAGTCGTTAAGCATTAAGAACATAAAAAAGGCTCCCTACTTGGGAGCCTTTTTTTATACACATCAGCAAAAAAAGAATGCTGTTCTTTTAATCTACTGAGAAAACTTTAATACATAAGAGATAAGAAAAACGAATTTACATTAAAATTAAATTTTTAATTATGACTAAAATGATACCTTGTACAAGCAGAAATAAGCGCCAATCTTCAAGCAAATTATCTTCCCATATCCCTCACTTTATAAAAACTGCCATGTTTACCCTAGCAATTTTAGTTGCAGGGATGGGGAGTGTTTCGGCACAAACGCAACACTTTGTAGTTCCAAGTGGAGGAACAGCAGGAACCACCAATGGGAGTGGCGCAGATCCTATTTGCCGTTTTTATGGCTCTATACGGTACCAAGTAGTCTATACGGCTGCAGAGTTAAATGCAGCAGGTATGACAGGTTCATCACAAATTACACGCCTTGCATGGAACGTAACTGAATCTTCCGTTTCATTGGCAAACTACACTGTAAAGATGGCCAATACCATTGCAACAAATTCTGCTGCCCATAACGCCACGGCAACAACTACGGTTAAAAATCCATTTACTTATGGTATTGCCTTAGGGTATAATGACATTATATTTGATGTTCCATTTACATGGGACGGCACGAGTAATTTATTAATAGAAATTTGTTCAGGCACAACAAATCCATTCGCATCTCCCTATGGTGGGGTTCAAGCAAAAACCGCAATAACAAGTGGATCTCGTCATTACAGAGTTGATGGGTCTTCTGCCTGTGGAGTAAATACAAACTTAGCTAATACAACGAAACCTTATGTAATGCTTACCAAGGCGGCAACAGGACCTTGTTCTGGCACTCCAAATACACCAAGTATATCAGGTGCTACCTCAGCATGTGCTGGTGTCAACTTCAATTTATCATCTGCTGGTGCGAGCTCAGGAACGGGAATAAGCTATCAATGGCAAAGTTCAACAAACGGTGGAGCTTCATGGAGCCCTATATCAGGGGCAACTGCAACTTCATTAACAACTAACGCAAGTACCAATACACAATATCAATTGGTTACCACCTGCAGCGCTAGTGGGCTTACAAGTACATCTGCCGCTTACAGTGTAACTATTTCCTCATTTTCAGCATGCACCTGCTTTACCTACCCCGCTATTTATGCATCGAGTACTTTCGATGAAGAAATTAGCAATGTTACTGTTGGAAGCATGAACAATTCATCAAGTTGTTCGGTTGCAGCTACTGGTCCAGGTTCAATTTTAAATCAATATGCCAATTATGCCGGGGTGGTCACTGGTCCCTCGGCCATGCAAACAAGTGTAGTCAATTTTAGTTTAACACAAACTACATGTGGCGGAAACTATGGTTCGTTTTTCCAACTTTATTTGGATTGGAATCAAGATGGTGACTGGCTAGATTTGGGTGAACAGGTTTATTCACAAGGTGCTAGTGTAACTGGTAACCAAACTGTAACTGGATCTTTCACGGTTCCTGCTGGAGCTACCGTTGGGGTTACACGGATGAGGGTTGTGCATATTGAAGCAACTGCATCAACAACGAACTATGCACATACCTCGTATTTCTATGGTGAAACAGAAGATTATTGTTTTACGGTAAGTCAATTGGTTTCCTGTTCTGGAACTCCAAATGCAGGTGTCGCAAGTATTAGTATTGCTAACGGATGTTCTGGAGCGAGTGCCACTTTATCAGCATCAGGCTTATCTACAGGAACAGGTATTTCCTACCAATGGGCCTCTGGCCCAAGTGCTACAGGACCATGGACGAATGGTTCAACTTCGGCCTCAACGACCGTTAATCCTACGGCAAATACCTACTACCAACTTACTACAACTTGTGCATCTAGCGGACTAAGCAATACGAGCAATGTGGTTTCTTTTTCTGTCAATACCTGTGCAGCTTCCATTACCATGACCGATCAATTCGGGGATGGATGGAACGGTGCCAGCATGAACGTACTTGTAAACGGCTCGGTATTTCAAACCATTACATTGGCCTCAGGAAGTTCTCAAACGCTTAACTTCTGTTTTCCGACCAACTCAACCTACGCATTAGTATATACAGCAGGTGGATTCTATCCCACAGAAGTTGGTGTAAACATGACCGTAAACGGTTCTCTAGTTTACAATGTAGGATATGGAGGTGCCTCAGTTGGTGCCACATTAGTTTCAGGGGTATCATGCCCACCTCCACCTACCATCAGCTCTATACCAAGTAGCGGCTGTCCCGGTGTGCCTGTAAGCATTAGTGGTGCAAATTTAAGTGGAACTACTGCCGTACAATTTGGAGGTATCAATGCCGCATCTTTTAGCGTGGTAAATTCAAGCACTATTCTAGCCACGCCAACAGCCAATGCAACCGGAACCATTACGGTAATTACAGGTACTGGTAGTGCAACTAGTTCCTCCGTATTTACCATCTTAGCGCAACCCTCTACACCCGTTATAACTGCATCACAAAACCAATTTTGCGGAACTGGCGGCACTGTATCCTTGAGTGCATCAGGTGGTTCAGGCACCTATGTATGGAGTGCACTACAAGGTTCTCCAAGTCTAAGTAGCACCAGTGGAAGTAACATTACCGCAACACTAACTCAAACAAGCGCTATACAGTTGATATCCACGGCCGGCGGATGTAATAGCGTGGCAACGATTCAAAGTTTTGGAGTCTATTCCTTTCCATCAATAACACCATCAGCAGTTCCGAGTACGATTTGTGGAGGAACCTCCTCTAGCCTATCAACAGGGCTTAGCGCATCTAATTTTACCACGATTTGCATCAACCCAAATCCAGAAACTATTCCAAGTACTGCCACATACCTCGTCAACAACGGTGGAGCTGCAGTGGGATTGGCATCCGGAAATTTAGATGACGGAGGATGGAGTAATGTTCCCCTAGGCTTTTCATTCAACTTCTTTGGAACGAACTATTCTACCATCAATGTAGGTACCAATGGAGTGCTCCAATTTGGAGCCTATAATGGTAGTTTTGCCGGTGGCTTAGGTGACTTTACCATTGGCAGCCTTCCAAATACAGTAGATCCGATGGGTGCCATTTACGGATGTGCCAACGACTTAAATTGCGCAAATCCTGGAAACAATGTAAGATACTGGACATCTGGATATGCACCAAACCGAAAGTTTATAGCAAGTTATTCTGTTAACCAATATTTTTCAAGTAATCCGGTTAATTTTCAGGTTATTCTATACGAAACCTTAGGTCAAGTAGATATTGTCGCTACAAACATCATGTCAACCAATTCTAAATCCATTGGTGTTAATAGCCCTAATGGTACCATAGGAGCATCAGCACCAAACTGTTCAGCAACGCCCAACACGCCGAATTACTGGTCTGCACAAACCGCAACCATTCCGGCAACTAATCCACAGGCTTGGAAATTTATTCCACCTGTCAACTACGTCCAAAACTGGAGTGTGAATCCTACTCCCAATCCTGCCACAGGGCAAATCAATGGGGTAACCGTATCCACTCCAACAACCGTCCAGAGCCCACTGTCCACAACGAATTATCAAGTATATATTGAAGACCCTCTATCCGGCTGTTCTCAAACCTTTCAAACACCTGTCATTGTTATCGCTACCCCTCCAGCACCAACGGCACTTAACTGGAGCCAATGTGGTCCACAAGTGCCACAAGCCAGTGTAAGTTGCGCTACCTGTACAGGAAATCAAACCTTTAACTGGTATACAGCACCAATCAATGGAACCTTATATCAAGGGGTAATCAATGAAAATTTTAATACTTCAACCACGGGAACATTATTCGGAAATGCAGCCCTTTCAGGAGCCCGTTGTGTACTTACGGAAAATGTAGCTTCTCAAAATGGAGCTTTACTTTTGGGATCTACTGGCGTTAATTCAAACGCATACAATGTCACCTTTGATTTTCAAGTAGCGCCTTCTGATGCCCTTGGCTATAATGGCGCTGATGGTTTCTCTTATTCATTTGGAGATGACGTAAGTGCTACGGCAACAACACCAGCTGCAGAAAATGGATCTGGAACTAAGTTGAAGCTAGGATTTGTATCCTACACAAACGGAGGTAGTGTTGCAGGTATCTATTTAATGTACAATTGTACAGTAGACGAACAAACCCCAACGACTACAGGTGTCATCGCATACTCAAATGATATATCTTGGAAAAACACCTCATCACCGGTAGCTTTCAATATGAACATTAATAACCTTGGTCAAGTTACCCTAACCTTGAATGGAATCAACATCTTCAACAATATTACCTTACCTTCCATTTATTTGAATGAAAATAAAGCAAATTGGTTGCAATTGTTCAAAGCAAGAACAGGTGCAGGATTTTCAAGACATGCCATAGATAATGTCCACGTGGAAGCACTTCCTGGTCAACAATTTACTAGCGTACAACAAACGGTGAGTAATACGGTAACCTATTATGTACAAACACTAGATGGCTTGTGTGGAAGCATCGCGCTAACGCCAGTAACCATTACAGTGAACCAAGCACCAACATTGGCTATTACGCCCGGATTTACAGCGTGTCAAAACAGTTCAACTCCAATTGCTGTAACGACCGGCACCAGCAGTTTTAACAATTTCAGTTGGTCTCCTTCGGCCTTATTATATTCAAATGCAGCTTTAACTGTGCCGTATGTAGCTGGAAGCAGTGCGTCGACAGTTTATTTCTCTTCGTCCACTTCTGGTGTACAGCCTACTATAACTTGCACCGCTACAGATAATGGAGTTGGGCCTTTACAATGTGGCGCTTTAGCGACGACGAACATCACCGTTTTAACAAATCCTACAGCACCAACGATCACCACTTCATTAAATAATGTTTGTTTGGGAGGAACTTCAAACCTATCTGTGCAATTAGGAGCTACAGGAATTAGCTATTGCGTGCCTACCTACACTACAGGAACTATTTTTGACGATTACATCGGAAGGGTTCAGTTAGGAACCATCAACAACGTTACCCTTGGATCGCCCGCTCCGTTTTATACTTTATATCCTAGCACCGGCAGCACCACAACATCCTTGGCTGCAGGATCTACACAAACAATTTCTTTAAGTTCTGGCACCTATCCATTCAATCAAAACATGGCTGTATGGATTGACTACAACCAAAATGGTGTGTTCTCAGATCCCGGAGAAAAATTAGGAGAAGTACTTAATGTACCTCAGTTCCCCGCAACTAGCACCATCACGTTTACAGTTCCAGGTACAGCACTTGGCGGAGCAACACGGATGAGGGTAAGAGATGCATATTTTACCACCAACCTAGACCCCTGCCTAAGCTATTCTTATGGAGAAACGGAGGATTACGTTGTCAATATTACAGGAACTGCAACCTACTCGTATACTTGGTCTCCTGCTGTAGCTGGGAATTCAAGCGCCCCAACGGTGAGCACCTTGCCTATTTCTGGATCAACTACATTCACTGCAGTCGTTAACGACGGTACTTGCTCGAGTGCACCATCCAATGCAATTACTATTGGCATTGCTGGAACACCAATTATTACAACTGCTGCGTCTTCACCTGTTAGTGGCTATTGCGCAAGTGCTGCACAATATACCTTCGATGAAGAAATCTTCAATGTATCACTTGGAAGCATGAATAATTCCAGTACTTGTACTACCTTAGCGGGAGGCCCAGGGTCTGCCTTAGAAACATATTCAAACTTTACTTCTGGAGCAGGAGCTCCTGCGATTCCTAACTTAGCAGCTGGATCAACCACTGCTGGATCGGTAACCGTAGGTTCATGTGGAAGCTTTAACTACACCAGTGGTTTGGCTGTATTCATTGACTTCAACCAAGATGGTGACTTTACAGATGTTGGAGAAAAAGTATTTACCAATGGTCCCTTGGCTAACGTAAACTGTGTGCCAGCTACTGCCGTTCCGATCAGTGTTACTGTGCCGGCAACAGCGGTTGGCGGACAAACCAGAATGCGTGTTGTGAACCAAGAAAGCATCTCCGGTGATAACATCACCCCTTGTACTATTCAAAGTTGGGGTGAAACCGAAGACTATTTAGTCAACATCACAGGTGGAGCTGTTAACATCCCTTGTCCTGGATCTACCTTCAACCTAAGCAGTACTGCAACCAACGGTGGAGCGCCTTATGCCTACGCTTGGACTGTACTTAGTGGTTCTGTAACCTTATCCGCCGCAAACATTTCAAATCCAACAGCAGTAGTTAACACAGATGCAATCTTGCAACTGACTGTTAGTGATGCATGTGGGGCTGTTGTTACTTCTACTGTATCGGCCAACATAGACGAAAACCCAATAGCAATAGTACCTGCCAACTCGGTGATTTGTATCAACGACATAGCGACTCTAACTGCTTCTAACGGAAGCAACTACACGTGGGCGCCAAGCAACAACTTAAGCACAACGAATGGTGCCGTGGTTTCAGCCACTCCAAGCGCAACAGAAACCTACACGGTAACTGCAAGCTATGGCATCGGTTGTACCGGGACAGCCAATACAACGATCACGGTTAACGCATTGCCAATCGTGAATGCTGGCCCAGATCAAACCTTGTGTGCTCAAAATGCTGCAACCGTTAGTGGAAGTGGAGCATCTACCTATGCATGGGACAATAACATTAGTAACGGTGTTGCCTTCACCCCTACCGCTACCGCTACCTACACGGTTGTTGGAACAGATGCCAACGGGTGTACCAATACAGATCAAGTACAAGTGGTAGTTAATGCCTTGCCGAATGTCATTGCAGGAATCAACCAAACATTGTGTGCAGGAACTTCTGTAACCTTGAGTGGTTCGGGAGCAGTAAGCTACAGTTGGGATAACAGCATTAACGATGGTGTGGCATTTACGCCAACAGCAACCAATAACTATACAGTAGTTGGAACAGATGCCAATGGATGCACCAATACAGATCAAGTACAGGTGGTGGTTAATGCCTTACCAATTGTCATTGCAGGAATTAACCAAACCGTTTGTGTGGGCACTGCAGTTACTTTAAGTGGTACAGGAGCAGTTACCTACAGTTGGGATAACAGCATAAACGATGGTGTGGCCTTTACACCATCAAACACCGCAACCTATACCGTAACCGGAACAGATGCCAACGGGTGTATTGATACAGATCAATTACAAGTGGTCGTTAATGCCTTACCTATTGTGATTGCTGGAAATAGCCAAACTGTTTGTATCGGAACTGTAGTGACCTTGAGTGGTGCAGGTGCGGTGACCTATAGTTGGGATAACAGCATCAACGATGGTGTGGCCTTTACGCCATCAAACACCGCGACCTATACCGTAACCGGAACAGATATCAATGGTTGTATCGATACAGATCAAGTACAAGTTATTGTTAACCCTTTACCAGTTACAAGTGCCGGTAATAACCAAACAGTTTGTTCAGGAACTACAGTTACTTTGGCTGGTTCAGGTGCTACAAGCTACAGTTGGAGCAACAACATCAGCAACGGCGTTCCTTTTACGGCAACTTCAACGACTACTTACACTGTAACAGGAACCAATGGAAATGGCTGTGTTAATACGGCTCAAATGACGGTTATTGTTAATACACTTCCAGTAGTAACAGCAGGTAGTAACCAGAGTGTATGCCCAGGAACAGCCGTTACCTTGAATGGTTCAGGAGCTCTTTTTTACAGCTGGAACAATGGCATAAGCAATGGATTACAGTTTACGCCAAGTGCTACAACAACCTACACAGTAACTGGAACAGCAAGTAACGGATGCAGCAATACAGCACAGGTACAAGTGACCCTAAATGCTTTACCAACAGTAAGTGCAGGCAGTAACCAAACTATCTGTCCAGGTGCATCAGTAACTTTAAGTGGTTCAGGTGCTGCAAGCTATTCATGGAACAACAGTGTGAGCAATGGAGTGGCTTTCACCCCTTCTGCCACCACAACCTATACAGTAACTGGTACAAATGCTAATGGATGTTCAAATACAGCACAAACCACAGTAACTATCAATCCAATTCTAACTGTTAATGCTGGCCCAGATGTGATGAGTTGCACAGGAGAAACGGTAATTTTATCAGGACAAGGAGCAAATACGTATACTTGGTCAAATGGCGTACAAAATGGACAAGGATTCGTACCTACCGCCACTGGAGTATATAGTGTGAGTGGAGTCGATGGTTTTGGCTGCACGGGTACAGATCAAGTAACCGTTTACGTTAATTCAGCAAGTAGTTCCACTGTAACAGCACTAGCCTGTAATTCCTATGTACTAAACGGACAGACATACAATCAAAGCGGAACCTATAGCCAAACCATTCCAAATGCCTTTGGTTGTGACTCTTTGATTACACTGAACCTTACCTTGGATACACCTTTAAGTACACCTATAGTAACAGTTAGTGGCGGAGAATTATTTACCAACGGGCAAGCCAACACCTCTTACCAGTGGATTTTCTGTAATTCTGGATTCCCAATTAGCGACGAAACTGACACCTTGTATGTTCCGAATTTAAATGGACAGTTTGCAGTTACAGCGAGCAACTCATGCGGTTCATCTACTTCAGCATGTGTTACTATAAATTACATGGGAGTTGAAGAAGCTAAGGGTCCTTCACTAAATCTTTATCCGAATCCTACCTTTGATTATGTTTATTTTTCTGGAGATATCAATGAGGGAACAGACTATGAATTAACAGATGCACAAGGCAGAATCATCTTGGTTGGCAAGTTATTATCTGATAAAAACATTAACTTATTCGGTATGACAACTGGCCTTTACTGGATTAAATTTAAAGGATACCAGCCATTACAAGTCGTTAAGCAATAAAAGCTGAAACAATAATTAAGGATTACAAAGGGGCTTCGGCCCCTTTTTTATTAAAAATAAATGGGTTTTGCATACACCTTACCCTGTTGAAATAACAAGGCAGGGAAAGGAATCTTTATCATGTTCAAATGAGACAAGACCTTTTTTAGCGTAGTATTCTTAATAGGAAGTCTACTTAGATCGACATCCAATGAAAATAAGAACTGTCGCGAAGCCTTAAAATCCAAGTATAGATTTTCATCTCCCACCAATTTTTGATCAACACTATAGCCAAAACTTAAACAAAGCCAATTCATTTTTTTAACCTTAGATGACCATGCGCCGATTGGTAAACTTAGCCAATACGATTGACCGTTATAATCTTTTAATAGCTGTTCTGAGAAATTAGAACCCAAAATTTCAGGGCGAACCTTAGCATATGGAGAAGGGCTAAATGAAAATTTAGGAATCATAAGTTGCTTTTTGAATACTAATTCCTGGGTTAAATAAAGAGCGCCACCAGAGAAATTTGCAACAACATCATACCCGGAAAACCCCCACTCTGAATTATAGGCATCCATTAGTTCTAGTGCAGCAAGGTAGGACATGCCGATTGAGAAACCTATCCAAGGATATGATTTTTTAGCACCTGACCATCGAAAAACCTCCCCCGTTTTTTGACTTAAGACATAAGCAGAAAAAGCATGACCACACTTATCCATTTGCAACCAATTTCTACTGTCATTAAAAAAATGAAAATTAGATTTTGGATAATCTTTATACCAGATATTATTTAAAGCAATCAAGCTAGATGAATAGACTAACCCGGAAGAAGTTGATGTGATAATCAAGCGTTTCTTGTATTCGATAGAATCATTTTGACGCGCTTGGCCATCTGTAAAATGACAAATAAGTAAGAAAGAGAATAGAAAAATTAATCTCATGATAATTCGAAGGTAGGAATAAATAAGAAATTGCATCGTTAAGCCGATGCAAATCATACTTTTGTATAAAATTAAACCTAACTATGGAACAAGCAAGAAAAGATTGGAACGACATAAAGAGCAATGACAGCTGGTCAATTTTTAAAATCATGTCTGAATTTGTCGAAGCCTACGACCGCATGTCGAAGATCGGGCCTTGCATTTCTATCTTTGGGTCAGCGCGCACCAAAGAGGAAAACCCCTACTATGGTTTATCTGTAGACCTAGGTGAACGTTTAGCAGAAAAGGGATTTGGCATCATATCAGGTGGAGGTCCCGGTATCATGGAGGCAGCTAATAAAGGCGCTCAAAAAGGAAAAGGTCCATCGGTTGGGTTAAACATCGATTTACCCTTCGAACAACACCACAACCCATACATTGACCAACAGCACAATTTAGAATTTGACTATTTCTTTGTCCGTAAAGTTATTTTCGTGAAGTATTCACAAGCTTTTGTTATTATGCCGGGCGGATTTGGCACCTTGGACGAGTTCTTCGAAGCCATGACTTTAATACAGACGAATAAAATTGCACGTCGTCCGATCGTATTAGTCGGCCGTAAATACTGGTCTGGACTAATCACTTGGATAGAAGAAGTAATGTTAGGAGAGGAAAATAATATTTCAGATAAAGACCTATCACTTTTTAAAATTGTAGATACCGTGGATGAGGCCGTCGCTTATATTGAAGACTTCTTCAGTTCAAATTTATTGTCTCCAAACTTCTAAAAATATCAATCACAATTAATATCTTTGTTACAGAGATTATGAAATTTTTACAAGAATCCAAGCTGTTTATTTTTTCCAAGCATTTTTTAAAACATGTTGGATTAGTGCTATTGTTTTATATTTCCATTGTACTATTAATGATGCTATATCTTCATTTTTCAACGAATCATGGAGAGAAAATAAGCATTCCTAATTTCACCGGGATGAACTCTGAAAAAGCGATAGCTATGATTGAAGAATTGGATTTAGCGTATGAAATTAGAGACTCCGTTTACCGCCCTGAATTACCGCAGGGAACGGTTATATTTCAATCGCCATTACCAACTAGCACCTCGCTATTATATGCTAAATCTGGAAGAACAATAAGTTTACGGGTATCCAAAAATTCCGATTACACAGAAATGCCTAGTTTAATTGATAAACAAATTAAATTTGCTGAGGAAATACTAACGAATCGGGGGCTCAAGTATATTATTAAATACAAAGCTACAAGCGAAGCCAATGGTGCTGTTCTCGAGCAATTATTTAGAGGGAAGAAGGTGGCAGGTGGTTCTAAAATACCTATTGGTTCTCGTATTACATTAATTGTTGGCCAAAATGATATGGGCGAACCTATTTTGACACCTGATTTAATTGGCAGGTCTTATTTCGAAAGCATGTCTATATTAAATTCCCTTGGGGTAAGCTATATGTTTCTTTGTAGTGACTGTTCAAGCCTGGAAGACTCTCTTGCAGCCCGCGTTATTCTTCAAAGTCCTGAATTTATTTCAGACAGTTTAACCATCCCAAAATCTACTCCATTTACAATTACATTGCGCAAAAATATAGAGGAAGTAATAGAAAATCAAGATTAAATGAAAAAGATACTTGTACTTTATTTCACGCTATTTTTTATACAAAATTGTATTTCGCAAGGCATTAGTATAGGCGAAATAAGTCAGAATTTAAGCATTATTCCACTTACTATAAAAAAAGACTTCAATTCGATAGATAGTACATTCGTTTATGCTATTGATACGATATCCCTTCCTTTTTTTGATGATTTTTCTTCCGATAAATTTCAATCATACAGCCCGAATTTTAATGACCCCAGCACCACAAGCCAACTATACTTCCGCTTAAAAGATGCTGCAACAAATGTGGTATTAAACAACGATGCTTTATTTACTAATCAAGCAACATTTCGGAGGATTTATAATGCAACAACGTCAACAACAAACGACATCCCTTTTTCTGACACCTTGATTAAAGTTGGTAATTTAATGCAATATCCCGTCGTTTATAACACACTCAGTTTGTATCCCCCTTATTATATTTACGATACGATCGGCATTCCTGACATTAGTGATACAATTTGGATCACAAACCCTGCTTATTTTCAAGATTCAGCAAGGCAATTTTTTCAAACTATTACAGATTCATCTAAAATTTGGATTGACCACTTTGCTTATCATAATTATCGCTTCGGCGTGAATCCTAGGTCTTTAGGTGTTGCTACTTTTGATGGCTTGAATGAAAATGGATACCCCTACCAAATTGGAACAAATGTTACAAATTATGGCGATAAACTAACATCGAAGCCTATTAATATGGGGAATTATGACGCCTCAGATTCGGTCTATTTTAGTTTTTTATATCAACCACAAGGATTTGGCGATGTCCCCGAAAGTGGTGACTCATTGCTCTTGGAATTTTACGCACCAGATTTAAGTCAATGGTTTCATGTTTGGAGTGTTTCAGGTGGCCCTACCATTCCATTTAAGGCAGTACATGTAGATATAATTGACAGTAAATTCTTCAAGCCTGGTTTTCAATTTAGGTTTCGCAATTATGGTGGATTATCTGGTGCACTTGACCACTTTCACATCGATTATGTTCACTTGAGAAGCTTGTCATCTTTCAACGACACAACTTTTAAAGACTTTGCTTTCTCCTATCCAATCAATTCGCTTTTGAAAACGTATACATCAGTGCCGTGGGACCATTATAAGGCGAGCATTGGCAGCAAAATGACTGATTCATTATATGTTAATTTATACAACGGGAGTACCTCAGCTGAGAACTATCAAAATGGTCAAGTCACCATTTATAATAATAATGTGCAGCAAGGCTTATATGTTCTTCCGGGATTTCTTTTGGCGGAAGGGCAGATTAACTATGATCCCAGCTCATTTTTAAATTCCTACCATGACCTTAGTACGGGATATGAATATAGTAGAATTTTATCGGGTATTTCACAAGAATTTGATGTCGTAAGTTTGGCGTCGGCGCAATTTCCTAATTTATATCAAAATGACTCAACATCATTTAAGCAGCGCTTTTCAAATTACTACAGCTATGATGATGGATCAGCAGAGGCAGCATTTGGACCTACAGGAACACAAGCGCGCTTAGCTATTCAATTTGATGCCTACGAAGCAGACTCACTAATTGGTATAGATTTATGTTTTATGCCCTCAGTGATTGATGTTTCCCAGAAACTATTTTTGCTCACTGTTTGGGATAATGACAATGGCCAACCGGGAAATGTATTGTATGAAGACGATGCTTTTTCTCCGCGGCAACCAAGCTATGTTAATGGGCAAAATAACTACCAAACCTATTATTTCGCAGATACCGTAAAGATTGCTGTTGGAACGACATTTTTTGTGGGCTGGAGGCAATTAGATCCTGAACGTTTAAATTTAGGCTTAGATAGAAATATTGATAATCATACAACCATTCGCTATTCGGTTGATGGAGGGGACAATTGGTTTACTGCGCCCTTTAGTGGATCGGCCATGTTGCGACCTATTTTTTCGACACAATTAGATGCAATCTTAAACAGCCCTGAAATAACGGAAAACTCCTTAACTATTTACCCTAATCCGACAAAAGACATCCTCAAAGTATCCTTTGGGAATGGACAAATTTCCCCGATCTATGTATACAACCAACTTGGGCAACTAATTACAACTTCAGTAACAGACATCATTGACCTTTCGCCTTTTAATGCAGGGGTATATTTTATTAGTAGTCCAAGCTACACTTCGAAGGTCTATAAAGTAATCAAGCAGTGATAGAAGATGTTGGGTTAGAACCCGAAGATGAATTATTTGAACATCATCGATTTAGTGCAGATCCGGGCCAAGACCTACTTCGTATTGATAAATTTTTATTAGATCGAATTCCGAATACATCAAGAAACAAAATTCAAGTTGCAGCAAGGAACGGCAATGTATTAGTGAACGGCACTGTTGTTAAACAAAACTACCGCGTAAAGCCACACGATATTATTTCAATAGTGATGCCCTATCCAGTGAGGGAAATTGAACTCATTGCGCAAGATATTCCCATTCAAATTGTTTACGAAGATGAAACCCTTGTTGTTGTCAATAAATCGGTTAATATGGTTGTTCACCCTGGCTATGGTAATTATTCTGGCACATTACTCAACGCCTTGATTTTTCATTTTAATAATTTGCCTTCCATGCCAAAAAACTATTATGGAAGACCCGGACTTGTGCATCGAATAGATAAAAATACCTCCGGTGTTTTATTAGTTGCAAAAACAGAAGATGCCCTAACCCACTTGGCAAAACAGTTTTACGATAAAACAACCGAAAGAACATATTGGGCATTAGTTTGGGGAGATGTAAAAGAAGGCGGGACAATTACAAAGCATGTAGGAAGATCCATAAAAAACAGAAAAGTAATGGCCGTCTTTCCAGATGGCGATACTGGCAAACATGCCGTTACTCATTATTCGGTATTAAAAAATTATGGTTGGGCAAGCTTACTCGAATGCCGACTTGAAACAGGCCGAACGCATCAAATTCGAGTGCATTTACAATCAATTGGTCATCCACTCTTTAATGACCCAGAATATGGGGGAAATAAAATTTTACGCGGACCAAATACAAGTTCCCATAAAAAATTTATTGAATCTTGCTTTGAATTGCTTCCTGGACAAGCACTTCATGCGAAAACATTAGGGTTTATACATCCTGAAACAAAGGAAAAAATGGCCTTTTCTTCGGCCTTAAACGAAGGTATGGAAACTTTAATTCAACGTTGGGAGGGATATACAATGGTAAATTAATTTTTTTTTTTTATTTTTGTTAGCCTTATTAAATTTTAACTGCATTTTAAAACCAATTTATGAAGACAATAATACTAATCACCATTATCAATTTAGCGTGTTTTACCGTTTTAAATGCTCAGGCAGTTGTTCCTAAATATATTTCTGAAGCTGTCAAATCATTTGACGGTGGGCGTTATTTTGAAGCTTTACCAAAGTTACAGGCGGCCTATACAAAATTAGGCGTTAAGGGTAAAAGCATTTCGCAAAAAGGCGATATGGCGTTTAAAGTGGCAGAATGCTACAGAAGCATGGAGCAATATGACAAAGCAAATGAGTGGTATGGTTCGTCTATCGAATTAAAATACTACGAAATTCAACCTTCGCTTTATTTTTGGCAAGCTGAAATGCAGCGAATGATGGGTCAATTTGATAATGCCATTAAAAATTACAGAGAATATAAAAAGCGAAAGTCGGCAAGTGATCTTTCTCATGATGTAGAATCGGCAATTAAGTCTTGTGAGATGTACAAAGATTTCGATGCCGAGGAATCTCGTTTTGTCATTAAATGCGAGGTGAAATTAAATAAAAAAGAATTTGATATGGCCCCTTCTTTCGTCGATAAGAAAGGTGCTTCATTAGTATTTGGAACAAGTAGAGAAGATATTACCTCAACAGCAAGAGATCCTATTACTGGTGAAAAATACATGGATTTATGGACGGCGGAATTTGACGCAAAAGGAGCGCTAATTAATTTTAAGAGCATTGATAATAATATGCTTATCAATACAGCCGATAATGAAGGAACGGGATGTATGGATTCAAAGTTTAAAACACTTTATTTCACAAGATGCCCTACGAAAGCTAAATTTAATTTAGGATGTGATATTTGGAAAGCTGATAAAATTGGTGGTGATGAATGGGAAAATGTCACTAAAATCACCCTTAAAACCAATGATACTATATCTGTTGGTCACCCATGTATTACTGCAGATGGATTGATGTTGATTTTCGCAAGTGATATGCCTGGTGGAATGGGCGGTAGAGATTTGTGGTACGTCATGTATGATAAAAAGAATAAGGTTTGGGACTCTATTCCTAAAAACATGGGGAAAGAGATTAATACAACTGGAAATGAACTGTTTCCGTCAATGGGACCTAATGGTAAGCTTTATTTTGCTAGTGATGGTCACCCAGGCATTGGTGGACTTGATATTTTCTATGCTACTAGAATTAATATGAATGAAGAAAACACAAAGGAAAACCCAGCTAAATGGGAAAACCCTACCAATATGATGTACCCAATTAATTCTACTGCAAATGATTATGCTATGGCAGATTTTGATGGTACTAAAGGCTACTTCACTTCCGAAAGAAGAATTGGAACCAATAAAGAATATACGCCTGATATTTGGAGTTTTTCTATTCCACCATTACTTTTTGATTTACGTGTAGTGGTATACGAGGCAGGAAAAAAAGTTAAAAAACTTTCCGATGCAAAAGTTGTTGTGACAGGATCAGACGGAAGTCTTTGGGAAGGGTTAACCAATGAGAAAGGTACAACGATTAAATGGGACAAGAAACAAGATGGAACACGCTATATCAATGGTGAGGTTAGTTATTCTGTTATTGCATCAAAAGATAAGTATTTTGAAAATAATAAAGGAGCAAAATGCACCACTGTTGGTTTAGATAAAAACCAAAGTTTTTTATTAGAAATACCTCTTTTACCTAAATATGAACTTAGGACACCAGAAATTAGATATTATTTAGACAAGTGGACCTTTGTAGATGACAATTCCATTAAATCAACTGACTCATTAAAGTTTTTAGATAGTCTACTTACTAATTATCCAGACATTACAATTGATTTGTACTCGCATACAGATGCTAGAGCAACAGATAAACATAATCAAGCTTTGTCAGAAAACCGCGCAAAAGCAGTATATGTATATCTAGTAGACAAAGTAGGTATTGATCCAAGAAGAATAAAGCCTTCAGGTAAAGGTGAGTCTTCTCCTGCTAAATGGATCGATGAAAGTGGAGTGGAGGTAATTCTTACAGAGGAATATATTAATCAGTTTAAGGTAAGTGACAACGAAAAATTTGAAAAATTACACCAAATTAATCGTAGAACAGAGGTTAAAATTACCAGTGAAAATTTTAATCCCCAGACAGCACCCCCTGCTGATCCAATGTGGAAAGTATTTACTGACCCATTGCCTCGATAACTTATTAAAAGCGTTCTTCGGAACGCTTTTTTTTTTGTATCTTTAATTATCATGTCCGTGTTAATTAAAGAAGACTACATTCATTATTTATGGAAAATGAAATTGCTTACCCTGTATAAATTCACGGGTAAAAATGATAATCATATTGAAGTAATTGATGTTGGTATACATAATCAGCAAAACTCAGGCCCTGATTTTTTAATGGCTAGTATCCGGATAAATGATGTGGTTTGGCACGGTCATGTGGAGATACATGTTATGGCATCAGATTGGTACAAGCATCAGCACCACAAAGACAAAAGCTATGACAATGTGATATTACATATCGTTTACAAAGATGATAAACCAGTTGTTCAGAATGGTATTTTAATTCCGACAGTTGAAATTTTAGATGGGTTCGATTGGGTACATTATTCCAACTACCTTAATTTCTTTCAACATCGTACAGCCATCTTATGTTCCCGTGATTTACAAGGAGGATACTTAAATGAATACAAACAGCAACAGCGAAAAGTATTCTTTGAGCGTTTAGAACGAAAATCATATGTAAGGCCAGGCACATTTCATCATGATATTTTTAATAAACTTGTCGCTCGTGTTTTTGGCGGTAATACAAATGGTGATCATTTTGAAGCGCTGCTCGCGAGAGATACTGAACAATTAAAAAATCAGAATAATTCAGTACAATTTCCATTGAAAATAAATAAAGTAGCGCCCCAATGGTCCATACTATCCGTCAGCGAGCTAGATTGGGTAAGAAAGGGGCATCGACCCCAAAGCAATGCAAGTAAGAGACTCGTTGAATGGCAATTATTTTTAAAAAATTATAGAATTGAAGAAGAGATTGCCTACATAGGACGAAAAATCGATATTACAGCTACGATTATGAGATTAAAAAGTAAGCTAAAGGGCAAGCATTCAAACTTCATAATCGATAATTTAATCATTAATGCATTGCTTCCCTATCTTTATCGATGTTCAATACTAAGCACACAAACAGTAGATTCTTTAGAATGGATTAAAATCTATCAAAATTTACCCGCAGAAGACAATAAAATAACCCGAGAATGGCAAAAAACGGGGTTGGAAATAAAAAACGCCTATGAAAGCCAAGCCTGTTTAGAAATTTATCAGCAATTTTGCATACGAAAACAATGTTTGACTTGTCAAGTAGGTAAAAAAATCTTGTGTAAATGAAACGCCTCATACAAAAAATTACTTTTTTCTTTGAAATGCAATCTTACGGCGTTTGTGGATGGATTGCAAGAAAAATTGGGATTAGCACCTATAAAGTAAGGTTAGGATTTATTTATTTTTCATTTTTAACATTTGGTTCACCTGTTTTACTTTATTTAGTTCTGGCTTGGATTCTTGAGCATAAGCATTATTTTAAATTACAACGTAAAAGAAAAACATCAATTTGGGAAATATGATTGTTTTAATTACAGGTAGTAATGGCCTTTTGGGACAAAAAATTGTAAAGCAATTACTAAATTCCGGGGTTCCATTTATAGCAAGCTCTCAAGGAGAGAATCGTAATCCAGATTGTCCTCAAGAGGCTTATCGAAAGATGGACATATCTTCACATGTGGAAATTAGCACTGTTTTTCAAGAAATAAAACCAACACATGTTATTCATACTGCCGCGTTAACGAATGTAGATTATTGCGAATTAAATCCGGAATTATGCTATTCTTTAAATGTAGCTGCCACGTTAATAGTAATAAATGAGGCATCAAAAATAAATGCCCATTTTCAATTGCTTTCTAGCGATTTTATTTTTGATGGAGAAAATGGCCCGTATTCAGAAACGGATGCCCCTAACCCACTAAGTCACTATGCCAAATCCAAATGGCAGGCAGAGCAATTATTGCATTTGGGTTCTTACAAAAACTGGTCAATCGTTCGAACGATTATTGTTTATGGACAGGGGCATAATCTTTCGCGATCTAATTTAATTTTATGGGCCAAGGAATCTTTATTAGCACAGCAAGAAATCTCAGTCATAGATGACCAATTCAGAGCGCCAACTTGGGCTGATGATTTAGCGTGGGCATGCATTAAAATTTGTCAAGAAGGAAAATTAGGTGTTTATAATGCCTGCGGACCAGAAACGCTTTCGATTTATGAAATCGTATTGCGTATCGCAACTTTTTATAAATGCGATAAAAATTTAATAAAAAAAACAAACAGCAAAGACCTAAATCAAGCGGCTATAAGACCTCCAATGACAGGGCTGGTATTAACAAAGTCCTTCAATGAATTTGGATATAGCCCCAAATTTTTAGAAGAAACACTGAAGCTTTTAGATTAATTATACAAAAAAATAATATCTTTAGCACTTATAAAAACAGTTTTCGCAGGAAAAAATTTACATAACCATGAAAAAATTATTCAATAAAAAATCAATCCCTCTTTTATTACAAGAAGCGCAAGCTAATGAACACGGATTAAAAAAGACACTTGGTATGTGGTCTCTAATTGCTTTAGGGATTGGTGCAATTATTGGCGCTGGATTATTTGTAAATACTGGAAGAGCCGCCGCAGAAGCTGCTGGGTCTGGTGTTACACTATCGTTTGCGGTTGCTGCTATCGGTTGCGCATTTGCTGGTTTGTGCTATGCAGAATTCGCATCCACAATTCCGATTGCAGGAAGTGCCTATACCTATTCTTATGCAACGCTAGGAGAAATAGTAGCATGGATTATTGGATGGTCTTTGGTAATGGAATATGCATTGGGAGCGGCAACGGTATCTATTGCTTGGAGTGAATACCTGAATAATCTCTTGGGCGGAGCCATTCCCTATGAATGGTGTCACTCGCCATTTGAACATAAGGTAGTTGGCAAGTCAACTATAAATGGCATCATGAATTTACCCGCTCTATCCATTTTGGCGATACTTACTTTATTATTGATTAAAGGGACGCAAGAATCTGCTATCATTAATGGTATTATGGTTTTTATAAAGGTTGCTATCGTTTTGATTTTTATCGTTGTTGGTTGGAGCTATATCAAACCCGAAAACCATACTCCTTATTTAATTCCAGAAAGCACTATCGGGCATGAAGGCATTTTTAAATGGGGTTGGGGCGGCGTTCTCGGCGGAGCAGCTATTGTCTTTTTTGCTTTCATCGGTTTTGATGCCGTATCAACAGCCGCCCAAGAAGCAAAGAATCCCAAAAGAGATATGCCTATAGGTATCCTGGGCTCATTAATTGTATGTACTATCTTATATATTTTATTCGCGCATGTATTAACTGGAATAGCACATTGGTCAGAGTTTAGTAAAGGTGGAGCGGGCGGAGAAGCTTCAGTTTCATATGTTATAAAAAAAATGGTGGGTTTTGAATGGCTTGGGACTAGTGTTAACATTGCCATATTAGCAGGATTTTCATCTGTAATATTAGTGATGTTAATGGGACAAACACGCGTGTTTTATTCCATGTCCAACGACGGATTACTTCCTAAACTATTTTCGGTTTTACACCCCAAATTCAAAACCCCCTATAAATCAAACTTGATATTATTACTAATGGTAGGTGGTTTTGCTGCATTTATACCAGGTAGTGTTGCAGGAAACCTTACTTCTTTTGGTACTTTATTTGCCTTTGTAATTGTTTGTGCGGGAATAATCATGATGCGAAAAAACTTTCCACAATTAGAGCGACCGTTTAAAACACCTTTGGTGCCCTTAGTTCCAATATTAGGAATACTAGTTTGTTTAGCAATGATTGTAGCACTAGATCTAACTACCTTATCAGTAGCTGCGGTTTGGATGTTAGTTGGCCTTCTTATTTATTTTGGGTATAGTAAACATCACAGTAAGTTACGAAACGATGCCGAAAAGTAATTTCTTCGCGATAAAATAATTCAAAAAATTATCGTTTAGCAATTTGTGACTAATGATCCCCCTTTATATGTTTCTCCAAGGAGCCGAAAAGGGGTTGCATTCTTCTTTTTTATTTGTTTAATAATCATTTTCCTTCCAAGAATTGTCCGGTCATTTAACAAGCCATTGAAAATAACTATTTCTACATCGAAGATTGCGGATTTTGAAAAACGCAGAAAGGAATATGATCAAAAGACATCGTACGTTAAAAGCGGAAATAGATATAAAGTGCCTCCGCTGCGATTTGACCCAAATAAATATGAAAAAGTAGATTGGTTGAAACTTGGGCTTTCTGAAAAACAAGTAAATGTCGTTTTGAAGTTTACGCGAAAAGGAATCTACTCCAATGAGGACTTACAAAAGATTTTTGTGATTCCAGCCGTTTTATTTACCCTGATGAAGGATTCTACTTTCTACCCATGCAAACCAATCGCTAATAAAATTGAAAAATCAAAAGTCCCAATAGTTAATGTTGAAATTGATTTGAATACGGCTTCTGAGAGTGAATTATTAGTGATAAAAGGCCTAGGTCCTTACTTTGCAAAAGCTATATTAAAGTACCAAAACGAATTAGGAGGATTTGTTAGAAAAAGCCAACTTATGGAAATCTACAAAATGAATTCCGAAACTTACGATAAGATTACCCCCTACTTAAAAATCGACCCTTCAGATGTTCGGACCATGAATATAAATGAAGTAACTGTTGAGGAACTGAATGCTCACCCCTACTTAAATTGGGGTCAAGCGAACTCTATCATTAAAATACGAATGCAAAAAAATGGATTCAAAGATCTTAATGAGATAAAACAATCACATTTAATTAATGAAGAAACATTCGAAAAACTACTTCCTTACTTATCTTTGTAGTATGACAATTGAAGATAAACTAAGAGAAGCTATTCGCGACGTAGAAAACTTTCCTAAGCCGGGTATCTTATTTAAGGACATTAGTCCGATTATGCTGAATCCTATTTTATCGGGTGAGGTATTGGATCATCTTGTTGATCTTTATGCTGATAAAAATTTAGACGCAATCGCTGGTATTGAAAGTCGTGGTTTTCTTTTTGGTTACCCATTGGCGATTCGTTTAGGACTTCCATTTGTATTAATCCGAAAAGCAGGAAAACTACCCTACGATAAAATTTCATATGCATATGACCTAGAATATGGCAATGCTGTAATCGAAATGCACAGTGATTCCTTAAAACCAGGCGATCGCGTACTCATTCATGATGATCTATTAGCGACTGGAGGTTCCGCTTCAGCAGCGGCGTCACTCATTGAAAAATGTGGCGGTGAGGTTGCTGGGTTTAGTTTTTTAGTCTGCTTAAGCTTTTTAAATGGCCGAGAAAAATTAGAAAAACATTCCGAAATTATCACTAACTTAATTACCTATTAATCGCTTAATATGAATTTTGATAAAAACGAAAATCAAGAAATGATTGCACAAATGGTGCGTGATTTTGCAGAAAAAGAAATCCGTCCGTTTATGAGAAAATGGGATGACGAAGAGTTTTTCCCTGTTGACACCATGAAAAAACTGGGGGAAATGGGCCTCCTAGGTATTTTTATTCCTGAGGAATATGGAGGCGCAGGATTTTCGTATAATGAATATGCTACTGCATTAATGGAAATTGGAAAAGTTTGTGGCGGCATTGGATTAAGTGTAGCGGCGCATAACTCACTTTGCACAGGACACATTTATTACCACGGGTCTAAAGAACAAAAAGAAAAATACCTTCCTAAATTAGCGACAGGTGAATTCATAGGAGCTTGGGGATTAACAGAGGCTAATACTGGTTCAGATGCCATGAGGATGGCAGCAACTGCTGTAAAAGATGGTAATGACTGGGTGATCAATGGTACTAAAAATTGGATTACACACGGATTATCTGGAGATGTCTCCATCGTTCTAATACGCACAGGAGAATTATTGGATAGCAACGGAATTACCAGTTTTATCATTGAAAAAGGCACTCCTGGTTTTTCCGCGGTTAAAATAAAAGATAAACTTGGTGTTCGCGCAAGCGAAACAGCCGAATTGATTTTTGAGAATGTTCGGATACCAGAAGAGAACGTGATCGGTGAAGTGGGGATGGGTTTTAAACAAGCGATGCAAATACTAGATGGTGGTCGAATTTCAATAGCGTCCCTAAGTTGCGGCATTGCTCGTGGGGCGTACGAAGCATCTGTAAAATATGCAAAAGAACGCGAGCAATTTGGTCAGCCGATTGCACATTTTCAAGCGATTGCATTTAAATTAGCCGATATGCTCACACAAATTGAAGCGGCAGAGTTATTAACTTTTCAAGCGGCATATCTTAAAGATAACAATCAACCTTTAACAAAGCAAGGAGCATACGCAAAATACTACGCTTCTGAGGTAGCCGTTAAGTGTGGAAATGAGGCTGTTCAAATTATGGGTGGCTACGGATATACCAAAGAGTATCCAGCTGAAAAGTTTTTGAGAGATGCAAAATTAATGACGATCGGCGAAGGAACATCTGAAATACAAAAGATTGTAATATCGCGAGAAATATTAAAATAATTCTTGCATTTTACTGAATTTGGTTTATCTTTGCCTCCCGAAGTTTTATTTAAATAAAAGTAATTATGTTAATTATTCCGATCAAAGAAGGCGAAAACATTGAAAGAGCGTTAAAAAAGTACAAGAAAAAGTACGAAAAAACGAACATGATGAAACAACTGCGTGCAAGAAAAGAGTTTCAAAAACCTTCCATTGCTCGTCGTCAAGAAATAATTCGTGCGGCATACAAGCAAAGAATGCAATCAGAACAGATGTAACTAAATCATACTATAATCGTTAAAGGAGCATTAGCTCCTTTTTTTATGCTCGATAAATTCATTTCCTATTTACAATTTGAAAAACGCTATTCAGAGCATACCGTAATTGCCTATACAAATGATCTTTCCCAATTTATTTCTTTTGCTGAACTCGTTTCTATAAATGAGTTTTCAAGCCTTAGCCCTGCTTTTTTAAGATCTTGGATTGTTGAATTAATTGAAAATGGGTGCACCAACAAAAGCGTAAACAGAAAACTTGCTAGCCTTCGTACTTTTTACAAATGGCTGCGAAAAGAAGGTTTGGCCACAACAAATCCGCTCTTAAAATTAAAGGGGCCAAAAAGTGAAAAGCGCTTGCCCTCTTTCGCCAAAGAATCTGAGTTACAAGAAAGCAAACTATCAGTTTACTTTTCAGATGATTTTAATGGTTTACGCGATGAATTAATGGTGGAAATATTTTATCAAACGGGGATTCGATTAAGTGAATTAATCCATTTAAAAGATATGAACGTAAGCAAGGATTCCATTAAGGTACTTGGGAAGCGCAATAAAGAACGAATTATACCCATTATGCCGGCTTTATTCAAGAAAATAAATACGTATAGAAATTTGAGAAATAATACCTGTGGACCAACACCGACATTGTTTGTACTTCAAAATGGAAATATTCTTTACCCTGCTTTTGTTTATCGAAAAATAAATCAATATTTAGGTTCCGCAACACAATTAGATAAAAAAAGCCCCCATGTTCTTCGCCATACTTTTGCTACCCACATGCTAAACCGTGGGGCAGGATTAGAAACGTTAAAAGATTTATTGGGACATGCTAATCTTGCCGCGACACAAATTTATACCCATAATTCGTTTGCTCAATTAACTAAAGTATATTCACAAGCTCACCCACGAGGAAAATAAAAATATAACTATGCAAAAACAAGTACACACCATTCATTTCAAGGCTGATAAGGACTTACTAAAATTTATCGATGAAAAATTAGATAAGCTCACTTTGTTTTCCCAAGGTATTACAAACTGCGAAGTTTATTTAAAGCTAGAAAAAGACGTCAACCACGAAAATAAATTAGTGGAAATTAAACTTCATGTGCCTGGCAAAGAGCTATTTGCCAAAAAGCATAGTGCTAGTTTTGAAGAAGCTACTAACCATGCCTTGGAGGCATTGAAAAAACAATTAATAAAAGAGAAAGAGCAGGGCTTAGATGGATAAAATCCTATCTATAACCATGCTGAGAATGCGTTTATTTAATTCTGTCCGATTAGCAAGATAAAACGAATATTCATCGCTCGTCATAAGACCAGTAACCATACCGAAATAGCGATTTTTTAGATCTGGAGATCGTGAAATACCACTCTGAATAGCTTGTCTAAATTCAGCGCCATTCCATCTTTTTTCCTTTATTTGAAGGAAGAATTGATTTTGTTTTAACTCTAGTACCCAGAGTTCATGCTGATATTTTAATATCGGACGCAAGACTTGGTTTTGGAATTTCTCCAATGGTTTTTCGTTCCCCCCATCCAAAAATAATAGTGGGCGGAGAGCTAATAATTCCTCGCTTCGATTTTCCATGTTGATACTAGCGTTTATAATTCCGTTTCGATAATTAGTTGATGGGGAGGCATAAATTGATCAACATAATTCGTGATTCGCTCATCAGCGAAACTTGTTAGAAACAATAATTGCTTACATTTAGGTAAGCTTTCAGCGATTCGACCAATGAAGCCTAACCATCCGTATTTTACTTGTTCGTCAAGTTTTAGCACTACGAATAGTTTTAATTTACTAATGTTAAATCCATTTTGAAAATACATTTCACAAACTCGTCTAGACGTTCCTACGATTATTTCTGTACCATCGTAAAGATCGTTTCGCTGTTTCACCTTGTTCCCTTTTTCCAAAAGCAAATCTAGTGTTAAGTCCCTTTCTTTAATAAATGGTGCCAATTGATTCGCTAACTCTTGGGCAAGTGTATTATCCGGGCAAAGTATGATCATGCGTGGCGCCCCTTCTTCAGGCTCAGGTATGGTTTGAACGATAAGTTCTTGGATTAATGAAATAGAGGGCGATAAAATCGACACACAAATTGCCGACTGACCTGACTTTATGGCCTTTACTATTTTCAAATGGTGTGCTTCGCTATTCTCTGTACTGCTCATAACTTAGGGTTATTGAGATGCCTTTGATGATCTCTTTTCGTTTTTTTTGTTAAATTTAATTCCATCGCTTTAGTTAAATCAACGCCTGTTTGATTGGCGATGCAAACAAGCACAAAGAGTACATCGGCTAATTCATCGGCTAATTCCAAATTTTTCTCTGATTCCTTTTCGCTTTGTTCGCCATATCGTCGTGACATGATTCGAGCTACTTCCCCTACTTCTTCCATAAGGATAGCAGTATTTGTTAATTCATTAAAATACCTGACACCATGGTCTTTTATCCAATTATCAACTAATTTTTGCGTTTCTTCGATCGTCATTGCATTAAATTTTTGATGACAAAAGCCACTTAGATACATACTTTCCAATAATATCAAATTCTATGTTAACGCTATCTCCAACCTTCAGCTCGTGAAAATTAGTATTGTGATACGTATAAGGAATGATACAAACTGAGAAGGATTCGCTACCAGAATTCACTACGGTTAAGCTTGTTCCATTAATAGTTATTGACCCTTTTTCCACCGTAATTTCCTTAGAGTGATGCGAAAAATCATATTTCCAACTTCCATTTTCTTCCGAAATATTGGTACAAGTTGCGAGGCCATCTACATGGCCCTGAACGATATGCCCATCGATACGCCCATTCATCAACATTGAACGCTCGAGGTTTACCTTCGTTCCTACTATCCAATTCGATAAATTGGTCACGGACAATGTTTCTTTTATTGCTGTTACTACGTAAGATAAGTTGGTCTTATCAAGATCAACTACGGTAAGGCAACAGCCATTATGGGCAACACTTTGGTCTACTTTTAATTGGTCAGAAAAGGCCGCTTGTATGGTAAAGTTTACATTATCTTTTTCGATTTGAATGGCGACTACCGTACCCATTTCCTCAATTATTCCTGTGAACATAACTCGCATTAATTTAATAATCCTCAAAAGTAAGGGGATAATTGGACTATCCCAAAGTTAATTTATACCCAACTCCTCGAATAGAATGAAAAAACTTGCCTTCTTTATGATCAGCCTCAAAAATTTTACGATATGATAAAATATAATTATCAATTGTTCGCGGGGTTGGAAATTGATCCATGCCCCAAATTTTATCTAAAATCTCATCTCGGGACAATACTTTTCCGATGTTTTCAGCAAATAGATGCAATAAATCAACCTCTCTTTTTGAAAAAACATGCAGGCTTTTCCCCTGCGAATCAAGTACTTCAAAGGTGTTAAAATCAATTGATTTATTCCCAATATTAATAACGTTATGGATGGTTTTTTTTGATGGAATCGCCAATAAAATTTTGACTTTCAAAAGTAATTCTTCTAAATCGAATGGCTTAGGTAAATAATCATTTGCTCCTGCTTTCAATCCGATTACTCGGTCTGAGGTCATTCCTTTTGCAGATAAAAATAAAATGGGGACTTCACTGTGTTTTCTGATTTCCTTACAGACCTCGATACCATTTACACCTGGCAACATAACGTCTAAAATAACTAAGTCGCTGGAAGCTAATTCTGCTGCTTTTTCAAAAGCAAGATGCCCGGATTGATAGCCAATTACATCGTACCCTTCATAGCTTAAATTCATCTTAATAGAATCTAATAAGACTGACTCATCTTCCACCAAATAAATCCGCTTCATTGAAAGTATAATTAAACAATTATGCTATTTTTGTTGTGAAATTACTTAATTCTTACTCAACTATGAAAAAACGTCTTCTATTATTGCCCGCTTTATTGTTTTTGGTGCTTTCTTTCGGCTTTTCTCAAAGCCAACTTCCCAGCTTAACAAAAGTTATTTTTGACAAAAATATTCCATTAACCATCATTTCGGCCCCTGATTTAAATGCCATTCAGCAAGAAGACATAACACGCGATAAAAATGGTGTGCTGTATCGAATTGGTGTTGATCGGGCCGCAAATATTACCTTAAGCAATACAGGTCTTTGGAAAACGCTTCCAAACGGCGACCGACAGTGGCAAATGCATGTCAAATCTCCGGGGGCTGAGGCCATCAGCTTTCTTTTTGAGGTGTTTAAGATCTATGGTGGAACCACTTTGAATATTCAGGATGTAACTGGAAAACCATTACATAATACGCTTACATCGAAAGATGTTGAGTCGCACTTTATGCAAAATGCGGCATTATGCTTTGGTGATGAAATGATATTGACGCTTCATGAACCTGCCTATACAAAAGCTTCTGAAATTCTTATCGATCGAATCATTTATAATTACCGCTCCACCGGAAATCCATCTGTTCAAAAAATCAACGAGTCGGACGCATGCGAAATCAATGTGAATTGTAGTCCAGTTGGTGATAATTGGCAAGACGAAAAAAAGGGCGTGGCGAGAATCTATGTGGTAGAAGGCGGAGGTGCAGGCTGGTGTACTGGTTCTGTAGTAAATAATACCGCTTTGGATTGCAAACCTTTATTTTTAACAGCATTGCATTGTGGCGTTAGCGCTACTACGGCGAATATGAACCAATGGAAATTTTATTTTCGATATGAATCACCAAACTGTACCAACCCATCTACGGCAGGTACTTTAGATGATTATTTTATTACGGGATGTGTTCGTTTAGCTGACGCCGCTGACGGTGGCGGAACTACTGGTTCGGATTTTTTACTGGTTCAAATGGGAACACTTGCCAATCAAGCAACTACCATTACAACCATGAAATCTACCAACTTCAGTTGTTATTGGAACGGCTGGGATGCCAACAATACGGCAACAACTGGTGGCGCGGGTATTCACCACCCGGCAGGTGATATTAAGAAAATATCCACGTTCAATGGAACGACTGTTTCAACAACTTGGGGTTCTGTTTCAAACACGCACTGGAGAATTACTTGGTCCGCAAATTCAAATGGACATGGCGTTACAGAAGGAGGGTCATCTGGTTCTCCATTGTTTAATAACAGCTCTGGTAGAATTATTGGAACCCTCACTGGTGGTGGTTCTTTTTGTACTGCCTTGACCTCTCCTGACATGTATGGAAAAATGTCTTATCACTGGACGAGTAATGGAACGCCGAACAACGAAAGATTAAAAACATACCTTGATCCAGGGAATACTGGCTTACTGGTTCTTAACGGATCTGCTGACCCTTGTACAGTGGTTAATCCTACTGCACCTATCGCTCAATTTACTGCTACACCTACAACAGTTAATACAGGTGGGACCGTTAGTTTTACCGATTTGAGTTCTGGTTCTCCTACATCATGGGCTTGGACCATTTCAGGTGGTGGCTGGACCTACAGCGGTGGTAGTAGCGCCACATCGCAAAATCCAACAGTAACCTTTAATACAGTTGGGCAATATACTATTACGCTTGTAGCAACCAATTCCATGGGTAACGATTCTGAAATTAAAACCAATTACATCACAGTAACACAACAAACAGGCCCATGCACGCCGTCATCCACCCAATGTGATGAATACATAAGCACAGTCCAACTCAATACCATCAACAATACGTCAACGTGCGCAACAGGAGGCTATTTGGATTATGCCAATATCTCTACCTCCCTTGCTAAGAATAGCGCTTATTCCGCTACCATCACACCTGCTATTCCTGCCGGACCTGGCGCCTACACCAATGATGAAGTAGCCATTTGGATAGACTACAATAACGACCAAGATTTTGCCGATGCAGGAGAACAAGTTGGGTATGTCTTAGTAGCTGCAGGTTGGTCCAATGTGTTTAACTTTACTGTTCCTTCAACGGCGACTGTTGGTACGACCAGAATGCGCGTTAGGATTTCCTACTCTGTTGATGGTGCCATAACGCCATGTGGAAATGCCAGCTACGGAGAAACAGAAGATTACCGAATTAATATTACTGCTACGTCGGGTCTAGATGCATTAATGGAGCTACAAGTTCCGATGTATCCCAATCCGACTGCAAACGAGGTGTCTATCGATTTAAAAGATATCCACGATATTACTACCCGAGTGAGCGTGAAAGATCTCTTTGGAAAAGTCCTTTATGAGAACCTTCAACCAGAAGCACTTTTGAATATACCAATGGCATCACATGCAAAGGGTTTATACCATGTCATAATTGAAACGACCCAAGGACGCATCGTTAAAAATCTAATCAGAAACTAAGCAGTCTCTGACTTATCATTCAAAAGCCTCGCTCATTGGCGGGGCTTTTTTGTTTAATTTTGTAGCATGAAGGTTTATATTCGAAGTACTGACTTCACTGCTCAAATTCCCTCTTCTCCGGGTGTTTATAAATACTTCGATACAGAAGGTGTCATACTCTATGTTGGGAAGGCTAAAAATCTCAAAAAACGCGTTTCCTCCTATTTCATAAAAAAGCATCTCGACGCCAAAACTCAAGTATTGGTAAAAAAAATACACGCCATAGAAGTGGTGGTCGTTGATTCTGAAATAGATGCCTTATTATTGGAGAACAACCTCATCAAACAATACCAACCACGTTATAATATTCTACTGAAGGATGACAAAACTTTCCCATGGCTATGCATAAAAAATGAGCCTTTTCCACGTTTATTCAGTACAAGAAAAAAAATCAATGACGGCAGCAAGTACTTTGGCCCTTATCCCAAAGGAAGGAGCATGCATGCCATCTTAAATTTAATTAGAGAGCTATATCCACTTCGCACCTGTCATTTAGACCTAAGTGATCAAGCGATTTTGGGTAAAAAACACAAAGTTTGCTTGGAATTTCATTTGAAAAGATGCTTAGGCCCTTGCGAAAACATAGCCCTGAAAGAAGCATACAAAGCAAACATTCAAGACATCGAGTGGATTTTGAGTGGAAAAACCCATTCTTTAATTCAACTTTTAAAAGGAAAAATGCAGGAAGCGGCAGAGATACTTGAATTTGAAAAAGCGGAAATCATCAAAAGGAATATCAATGCCATTCAAGAATACCGATCGAGCTCAACTATTGTGAACGATGGCCATTTCAATATAGATGTCTTAACATTAGTGAATAAAGAACACGTATGGTATTTCAACTACTTGTGGGTGCGAGAAGGACACATCACCTTTACATATTCCGATAAGATTGAACCCAAACTCAATGAAACAGAAAGCGAGTTGGCCCCTACATTACTTCAGCATTTACAAGGATTATACGGCAGTCAAGAAAGAGAGATTGTGAGTAATTTAGCACTTGATGATGCGCTGGGTCCCTATCGTTTTATTTTACCTAAAATAGGCCCGAAAGCCAAGATTGTAGAATGGTCCCTCAAGAACATCCAGCTGGAAATCATACAGCAACTCAAAACCGAAATCAAGCCTACTAATCCACCCAAGAGCCAAGTCACCTTAGCATTACAAGAAGCACTGGGATTAAAAAATAACCCCATCCATATCGAATGCTTCGATAACTCCAACATCCAAGGGACTTCTGCCGTTGCAGCCTGCGTTGTTTTCAAGCATGGTGTTCCAAGTAAAAAAGAGTATCGACATTTCAATATCAAAACAGTTGTAGGGCCCGATGACTTCGCCTCGATGGCTGAAATTATTTTTCGACGTTACAAAAGACTTTTAGAAGAAGGGGGGGCGCTCCCCGATCTAATAATCATTGACGGGGGAAAGGGCCAACTCAGCGCAGCCCTTCAATCGATTGATCGGCTAAATTTAAGAGGTAAAATAGCCATCATGGGTTTAGCCAAAAGGCTTGAGGAAATCTATTGGCCCGAACAAGCCCATCCAGTGATGTTGGATAAAACCAGTGAGGCAATGAAACTTGTCCAACACCTTAGAAATGAGGCCCACCGTTTTGGTATCAGTCACCACAGAAACCAGCGAAGCGCCAACTTTATACAGTCAGAATTAGAACAAATTAAAGGAATAGGGCCTGTAACGATTGCCCAATTGTTCCAAACATTTAAAACCATCGGTGCTATTAAATCGGCAACTATAAATCAGCTAGAGACGTGCGTAGGCGAAGCCAAGGCAAAGATTATCAAAGATCAGCAATGAAACTTATTTCTTAATAAAAGGCAAAATAGTCTGACCTTTGGCGCTGCTCAATTTAACCATGTAGGAACCTTGAGCCAAGGCTTGTATATCAAACACCACCATGTTTTCACCAGAATTACTTTTGATGAAATAGTGTTGAAGTATTTTACCATTCAAGTCCAAAATACTTACATTGACATCATCAACATCTTGTGAATGGTAGGATACATGAACCTCTTCGTTGGATGGATTAGGATAAAGCACAGGATTAGAAAAAGACGCTTCATCATTCACTCCTAAAACCAAGGTGTTTGAAGGTGCACCAGCGTAAAGGTTGATGTCATCTAAGTAAAAATTATTACCGCCTTCACCTTCAAAACGGAATCTCATTCGAAAATCAGCGGTAAAATAATTGCTCGTAACATTTGGCATATGCACGGTTACCCAATCTTGGCTTGATGATGGCGCCCATGAACTTGCTGTAGCAATATTTGATAATTGATTGCCCCCTATTGTTTTACGTTGGACCCATGTATCGCCACAATTATTTGTAATAAAAACTTTAAGGTAATCAAAATCTTCAATCATTTTTTTACGATAGGCATATCGAAAACTCAAGGTTACCGCACCACCCAAAGGGATGGTTGAGAGGTCAATCGGAGCACTCATTAATTCGTCGATATTGGACGGGGCGTCGTCAAAATTTACAAGTTTTGCACACTTTATCCCAGAATGGGCCGTGTTTGATTCCAACACAAATGCGTTGTTGTTATTTAGGTTATATACTTCCCAGTTTGGCAGATTAGCAAGTGAAGTATATGCTTCAAATCCTTCCCAAAAAGGCAAAGAAGTGGGTGATGGAAGTACACGTATGTAAGATGTTTTTGTTTCAATGTCATTCGTCGTTCCATCTGAAGCGCTTAGCGTCACAGAATATAATCCTGGTTGACTATACGTGACACTCGGGTTAGAAATGGTTGATGATGATGGATTGCCACCTGAAAAACTCCAAACTCGATTAGTAACCAAGTTATAAGAAACATCTAAAAACTCTACTGATTGCCCTTGACAAATGGTCGTTCGATTAGAAGTGAAATCTGCATTGCACAGAATTAAATCACCAGTAATACCTGTAGCAATTATATTAGCGGGAGACCATAAATTTGATCGGCCTGTATTATTGGACAGTAAAGCTGTTCTAATTCTTGTTTTTTGGCCTTCAGTAAACATCTTAGAACAATAAGAATAATCCATATAATTTTCAACGTTATCATGAATATTAAATCCCCAATAAGCGTCATCAGAATTACAAGTGTTTGAATTTAATGCACATGATTGCACACCAATGCAATTGGGAGTATCAGCTACGCCGTCATCTGTATCGCAATTGGTCGGAATATTTGGATTATTCGTCGAACCCCAAGTATGCGGGAGATTTAACCAATGACCAACCTCGTGCGTTAAAACTCTTCCGTGCGAAGCAGAACTTGTCCCGATAGAACCTAAATAATCATGCAAAAGCCAAATGCCATTCGACATAGAAGTTGCGGTATTCCCAGATGGATAATAGGTATAACCTGCCGCACCGCCTATACTTCCACAAACGAAAATATTAAGGTATTTATTCCCTGGCCATTGCCCTTGATATACATTATTGTTGGAGATGATTTCATTCACTTGGCTACCGCCATCATCACCTTGGTAACTCAAGAAAGAGAAGGTACGCGTAACACCATTAAAGCAAGATCCATCAGGTGCTTTGGTGGCCAACACGAATTCTACCTCTACATCAGCGGGCATGCCCTGAAAATCTTGATGAACGGTTGATGCATCCAAATTCTGAAGTCTAAAGTCGCGATTTAAATTGGCTAGCCCACTCAAGATTTGCTCGTGCGTAATGTTTTCAATTCCATTATTATGAAGCACATGAAAGACCACAGGTATTTTATAAACGGTTCCCTTTGGTACTGGAATTTTTGATAGCTTTTGACTTTCGGCTTGATCTTTTTCAAACTGCCGTGCAAAAACAGAATCCTTCAAGGCCTCGATTAATTTTATATGCTGGTGACAATACTCAACACTTTCACCTTCCCTTGCATTGGAAGCATCGAATGGTTTTTTTTGCGCTGATACCGTAATAAATGATGCAATCAAAGAAGAAAATAAAAGGATGTTTTTCATTTAATTGTTTCCGTGATTAATGACTTTATTGTTTAAAATCATTTTATTACAAAAGGTAAGGTCTTAAAATGATCATCTGATATGATCTTCAAAAAGTAAGAGCCTGCAGCAAAGATCTGCGTGTCAAGCAAAACCAAATTTGATCCCTGTACAGCATTCACCAAATTGTTTTGAATTATTTTTCCTGTAATATCCAATACCTGAAATTGCATGTCTTTATTTTTTGAAGCACTAAAACTAACATTCAATTCACCATCAGTTGGATTAGGATAAAGCGAAATGTCATTAATGCTTTCATTTAATTCATTTATACCCAACACTATTTCATTCGATGGCGCACCTGCATATAAATTAATGTCATCTAGATAAAAGTTATTGCCACCTTCCCCTTCAAATCGGAATTTAAATTTAAAGTTTTGACTAAAATAATTGCTGGTCACATTGGTTACATGAACCGTTACCCAATCTGCTTGAGAGGTAGGCGTCCAAGAGGAAGTAGTAACCAAAGAGCTTAACTGATTACCTCCTAATGTTTTTCTTTGCACCCAAGTGTCACCACAATCACCCGTAATGAAGACCTTTAAGTATTCGTAATCAGCGCTTGTTTTTTTGCGGTATGAGTAACGGAAACTTAGTGTAACCGCTCCAGTCTGAGGGATGACAGATAAATCCATTGGGGAAGATATCAACTCATCCACATTGGAAGGAGCTTGGCCGAAGTTCACCAACTTGGCACATTGACTACCACTATACCCTGTAGTATTTTCAATGGTAAACGCATTATTATTTTCTTGGTTAAGTACTTCCCAATTCACAAGGTTGTTCAAAGAAGAATATCCCTCGAATCCTTCCCAATAAGGGATGGTGCTTGATGTAGGTAATACCCGAATATAATTGGTTTTAACCTCAGAATCGTTGGTTGCTCCATCGGTAGCGGAAAGAGAAACACTGTATAAACCAGGCTGAGAGTACGTCACGGTAACATTTTGTGCAGTAGAAGTAGCGGGCTGACCTCCGTTGAAGCTCCAATTCCATCCAGTTACAGCATTGTAAGAATCATCTTCAAATGAGATGGCGTCACCAACACAAATGGTAGTTCGATTGGTTGTAAAATCGGCCTTACACAAATATGGTGTTATTCCTGCCCCTACAGCTGTTAAATTAGTCGAAGAAATTACATTGGCACGCCCAGTTGAATTGCTTTGAAGCGCTGTTCTCATTCTAGTTTTTTGACCTAGGGTAAACATTTTTGAACAATAAGAATAATCCATATAATTCTCAACATTATCCTTCATGTTCACACCGCCCCAATAGGCATTGTCTGTACTACAAGTATTGGAATTCAACACGCAAGCAGTTACGCCAATACAATTCGGTGTATCTTGCACATTATCATCTGTAGAACAGCTTGTCGTATTACCCGGATTATTGTTTCCACCCCAAGTGTGGTCTAAATTCAACCAATGTCCTACTTCATGAGTAAGGGTTCGACTAGTTCCTGTAGAACTCGTACCTATAGAGCCTACATAATTATGTAAGACCCAAATTCCGTTGGTCATTTGGTTGGCAGACCAATTTGAAGGCTTTGTCGTATACCCTGCGGCACCCCCAATTTCACCACAAATAAAAATGTTTAGGTATTTATTTCCAGCCCAACTGCCTTGGAAGACATCATTTCCTGCTACAATAGCATCCACTTGATTCCCACCATCAGAACCATCGTAACTAATGGCATTCATGGTTCGGGTAATTCCCTTAAAACATGCTCCATTAGGCGCTTTGGTAGCCAAAAGGAATTCCACCTCAATGTCTGCAGGCATACCTGCGAATTCAGCCTGAACATTATTGGCATCTGCATTTAGTAAACGATAATCACGATTTAAAATAGTGAGCGCATCGAAAATTTGCTCGTCAGAAATATTCTCGATACCATTGTTGTGAAGTACGTGAAAAACGACAGGAATTTTATACACTGTTGCTTTTTCCGTAGACCCTTTTGGTGGCTCAATCACTTCAAGCGCATCCAACTCCAATGACTTCACATATTCAGGAATTTGCATCAAAGCAGCCATTTTTTTGTGAGTAAGGCAATACTCCACTGCCTCTCCATCTCTGGCATTGGTTGGATCGAAGGGCTTAACTTGAGCAGTTAAAAAGAAAACCTGGCTCAGCAATAAGGTAGAAAATAAAATTTTAATCATTTGTATAAATTAAGAGTTGGTAAATATAAAAAATTAATTATATTTTATAAAACATATTAGTCCTAACCATTAAAACTTAATTTTGTTCTATGAAAGAAAAAACAGCAAAAGAGACCTTATCAATAACAACCATTATTGTGTTACCAAATGATACCAATACACAGGGAAATTTATTTGGGGGTCAATTATTAGCTTGGATGGATGTGATATCAAGCGTGGCTGCTCAGCGCCATTGTAAACGAGTTGTTGTAACGGCTTCCGTTAATAATGTTTCTTTTAAAAAACCAATTCCGCACGCATCCATTGTAACCTTAGAAGCTAAAGTATCACGCGCATTCTCTACATCCATGGAGATTTTTGTAGATGTATTTTTAGAAAATGCCATTACTGGTGATCGCGAAAAGTGCAATGAAGCCATCTACACCTTTGTGGCTGTGGATCAAAATGGTGCTCCCATTAATATTCCAGTACTCATTCCAGAAACAGAAGAAGAGAAAAAACGCTACGAAGGAGCCTTAAGAAGAAAACAACTGAGTTTAATTCTTGCAGGTAAAATGAAACCATCGGAAGCTTTGGAGCTAAAAAAAATATTCATTGAAGATGCGATTTAGGCTAATTATATTTTTTAGCCTCCTTGGGTCTTCGCTTTTAAGTCAAACATTTCCGGGCACCTGGTACGCCACATTAGACGTAATGGGCGAGAAGTTACCCTTGGTTATTCATTTAAAAGATAGTTCAAATAGCTGGCTTGGGACCTTAGACAGCCCCAAACAAAAAGCATTTGGAATTCCGATGAATTCTGTTGAGGTTAATGGATCCAAGTTGGTTTTTACAATAGAAAAATTAAATGTGTCTTATCAAGGCATACTTACCGATACTGCCGTTATCGTTGGCACTTTTAAACAAGGCGCCTTTAAGGCCAATTTAAATTTCAAACAAACAATAAGTGCTCTTCCATCCCAACGCAAAATACAAGACCCTAAAGAACCAACTCCTTATATACAGGAAGAGGTGTCTATTTTCAATGCTAAGGGTCAATTCAACTTGAGCGGCACCGTGACCCGCCCCGAAACTGAAAAACTAATCAAGGTGCCATGTGTCATTTTAATTACCGGAAGTGGGGCCCAAGACCGTAACGAAGAGATTTTAGGCCATCGGCCGTTTTTAGTCCTTGCAGACCGCCTTACCCTTGCAGGTTACAGCGTATTAAGAATGGATGATCGGGGAACAGCGCAATCAGGAGGAATCTTTGAAGGCGCCACATCCTTAGATTTTACAGAAGATATTGCGGCAGCTATACAGTTTGTAAAAACCCTTGCTTATGTAGACACCCAACGCATTGTATTAATGGGCCACAGTGAAGGCGGGATGATTGCCAACATGGTAGCAGCTAGATATCCAGAAATATACGCAGTGATTTCTTTAGCCGGACCTGGAGTTTTAGGTTCCACCCTACTCCAAGAACAACAGCAATTAGTAACTAAAGCAAATGGCGCGAGCAAAAAAGAACGTAGAGCGCTACAAAAGTTTTCAAGGTCCTTTTACCCGATTTTAACCTTAGATAGTTTAGTTAGGGTTCGAAAAAATGCAAAAATATTTTTAGACAACCACGCTCAAAAAATCAACGAAAAGGAACTCCGAGAAAATGGGGTCCCGGACCGCGAAACTTGGGTTAAATTGAATTTAGATGCGTATGTCAATCCTTGGATGATTTACTTCCTGAATTACAATCCCAAGAGTGATCTCCAAAAAGTAAAATGTCATTATCTAGCCCTCAACGGTAGTAATGATTTACAAGTTCCCGCAAAAATGAACCTAGATGCGATAGCCTTATATTGCAATCCTGGAGCCAAAAAAATAAAACGCATTAAAAATATGGACGGACTGAATCACTTATTTCAGCCTTCGGTAAGCGGGAATCCTGCCGAATATGGAGCGAATGAAATCACCTTTGATCCCTCAGCTATTCAGGAAATTCTGCTATTTCTTGGTGATATAAGGCGGTGATTTGATCGGCAATTTTTACGGCGTCTTGCCTGAGCATGCAATCGAAATGTCCTTTTGGACAAGCTTGATGACCTATTTTCGAACAAGGTCTACACGAAAGATCAGGTACTTCAGCATAAAAAACATTGCTTTTTTGATAAGGATACATCCCAAAGTCACGCGTTGTATTTCCCCAAATAGTTACTATGGGTGCCGGATAAAACGACGCCAAATGCATCAATCCAGTATCGTTGCTTACTGTAACCTTTGCGTCGCGCAACACATCGGCAGATTGCCACAATGATGTTTTACCAACCAAGTTCGTAGCTTGCGGAAAAGCGTGAAGTAGTTCCATGGCCATGGCGTGTTCTGAGTTACCTCCTAAAAAGACCACAGGCACATTAAGGAGAGAAAGGATTTCTTTTATTTTCTCAACAGGCAGTTGCTTCGTGGCGAATTTGGCGCCAAGTACCCAAGCCACATAGGATTGTTTCTGCAAACCGAATTCCTCTACCGAATGAGACGAAGGCTTGAGGATATTACTAGAATGATTCAGGTTGAGTTGTAATTTCGTACAAGCCTCCAAGTAGCGATCTACCACATGCATTTGAGGCAGAGTATTTAGTTTAAATTGGGTCAGTAGCCATTTTCTAATATTCCACTTTTTAAAACGAGACCATTCCCACCTCAGCATGGCGAATTGGAGAAATCGCGTACGCAAGTTGTTGTGAAGATCTATGACGTGGGTAAAATGTTCTTTTTGCAGTTGGCGAGCTGTTTTATTCAAGGATTGGTTTAAGGGATGAACCACAATAGGGACATCTATTCCCTCAAAAATAGAGGCGTTTTCTGCTTTGGTAAGGACGTGAATGTCAGCTTCTGGGTGAGTATTACGAATGGCTTTCAACACATGAAAAGTTAGCAGAATATCCCCAATGGCACTAAAGCGAATAACTAATACTTTTAGTTTTTTCGCCATTAGCTTATTAGTTAAAAATCATTTTAATGGCCACCCCTTGCCCTAATATTGCGGTGTATTCGCTTTCTATGTTCAACATTTTCATTCTATATTGAATGTTTTGGATTCCCATTCCGGCTTGTGCCTTTTCGAATTCAAAACCTACTCCGTTATCTTTTAATAAAATAGAAACCTGATTTTTATTTTTTTCCATTAAAAAATAAATTTGCGTAGCCTTAGCATGTTTAAGCGTATTATTTACTAATTCCTGAATAATCCGATATAAATTAACGCGGTCTATATGATTGAGTGTTTCCTCGACAATTCCCTTCTGTATTTCAATCTTAAAATCGATTAGTCCAGTTGAATTAATCCGATTAGCGAAACGATGAATAGCATGTAGGAAACCATTTTCTAATTCTGGGGGATTGAGGTTATAGGAAATTTCCCTCAACTCACGAATGCTCTCCTTGAGCAAATTTGAAACAGTATGGTGCGCTGTTTCCTGATCTTTAGTAGGCGTGATATTTTGAAAAAGAAGGTTTACAAGTGTTAATTGTTGCCCCAAACCATCGTGCAACTCCCTAGCTATCTTTTTCTTTTCTCTTTCCTCAGCTTGTGAAATAACACTGAATTTTTGTTTTTCAAACTTCAACTCTTCCGTTCTATCAATAACCAAGGCAATGTATACCCCCTCCTCTTGTTCCAATTTATTGATTACTATTTCATTTATGATTTCAACACCATTTAAAGTTTTTTGCTTTAGGTATTTTTTTAACGTACTCGAATTGGAATCGATTTCAATGCGTTGATCATTAAAATAATTGAAACTATAAATCGATTTTCCCAAAATTTCCTCTGCCGTTATTTCATAGAGCGCTAAGGCGGCAGGATTTGCCATAGTAATCTTCATGGTTTCACCAAAAAGGCGAAGCATAGGCATAGGTGAATTATTAAAGACATCCCTATATGTTTTTTTAGACTTGGCAAGTTCTAATCGAACAGACCTTCGTAGCATCGCGAAACGAATTGTTCTGCCTAATAATTCCGCATTTACATCCGATTTTTGAAGATAATCCTGAGCTCCTTTTGAAACAAGTTGAATCGCCAGTTCTTTATCATCTAAACCTGAAAGAATGATAATGGAAGCGTTGAAATACATTTTATTAATGGCATCGTAGGTAGCCAATCCACTAGAATCTAAAATGGTTAGATCTAACAATACAAGATCGGGATCAATTTCATCGCGAAAGGAATTAGCCTCGCTTAAGGAAGTGGCAATAAAGACATTTTGAATATCAATGCCCAACATTTCGAGTTGATGTTGAACAAGCTGGGCAAATGAGGGCTCATCTTCTACAATGAGAATTTTTAATGCTTCCATGCCTCCATGTTGGTAAACATCACCTTTTTTTTATCCACTAGATCATTTAGGCCATTAATAATTTCTGCTTTATCCTCCATTCGCACACAATTCGTTGGGAATGAAAGTTGCAATTCTTTTATGTAATCAAAATAGATCGTTTGCTGATCGACACTTATTTTTCTAAGTCCCTCGAAATACAAAACGGTTACTTCTCGATCGCTAATAATCAAGGCTTTTGAGCTTAAGCCAATTCGAAATCTTTTATTGTACCCAATCAAAAGGAAAAGAAAGTTGTCGAGCGAAAATGCAAAGAGCACTAGAGCAGGAACGATTGCTTTTGGAGTTAAATAATAAACCGAATAGCCAATAAATATCATCACAACAGCTTCAAGAATAGTATAAACAAGCACCCTGTTTTTTCGCGCCGAGCTCACCTCAAAATTAAAAAGAAATCTAGCGGTGGTATTAACTATTTTCATTCCCATCCATCTCTTCACACTTCTACGCATAGCAATAAGCCCCATTAAAACTGCCAAAATAAGAAAGCCCTCATTTGTAAACGTTAAATTATTGCCAGATGTTTTTAAAAACTCAACAGGTAGGTCAAATCCAATAATAATTGAAAGCGTCATTAAGGGAAAGGTAAGTGCTAATAAAATTACATTTACAAAGCTATTCATTTGGGATAAGTTTTAACTTTCCTCGAAGTTGAAGAATTTCTTGTTTTATTTTTTCGATTTTTTGCTCAACTTCTTTTTTCAAAATGTCTGCTCCTTTTGATTTGGCAAAGAAACCCAAATTCGTTTCATATTGCAAAGCTTCTTGATTCAATACATCCATTTGCCGCTTAATCTCTGCACGTTCTTTTTGGTAGAGCTTCGTTCGATCTGGGCTGGAATTTATAAGGTCTAGCTTGGCAGTAAAAAGTAACTTTACCCGTTCATCTCCTTCTAATTTTAAATCATTGTATTTGGAATCTAGCGCTTTTTTAAAGCGCATGTACACCGCCTCTTTTTTATTTAATGGAACATGACCGATTTCGGAAAACGATTGGCTAAAGCTTTTGAAGGCTAAAAGGGCTGAAGATTTATCAGAAATTACGAACGTTTCTATTTGCTCAATCAAGGCTTCTTTCAATGTCAAATTATTCGTTAATTCATCAACTTGATCTTTTGCAAACTGCTCTCGAGCCTGAAAGAAAACATCGCAGGCTGATCTAAATTCCGACCAAAGTCTATTTTCAAATTTATGCCCAGCTGATCCTATGGATTTCCAACGCTGTTGAATTTTAATAATCTTATCCGCTGTTAATTTCCAATCCTTCTCCTGATGGATCGCTTTCACCTCTTCAATAAGGCCTTTTTTCAAGGCTATATTTTCTTGCAAATGCCCATCTATTTTTTTACTTACGGCTTTCTTTGCGCCAAAAAAGGTGTTGCATAACTCACGAAAAGTAGTCCAAACAGCATCGTTCTCTTTTTTTGACCCAGCGCCAATTTTTTTCCACTCCTCTTGTAATTTTAATACTTCAGCGGTTTTCCCTTCCCAAAATTTAGGAGATTCATTGTCCTCTATTTGAGTAAGAATGACACTTAGGGAATCAATGAGAACTTTCTTTTTTGATATGTTTTCACTTAAAAGTGATCGCTGACCTTCATAATGCGCGTTTATTTTATCGTAGATAGATCGGACAGCTTCCCAATAACTATTTTTCACCACTTCCCATTCATCGTTCGCGACCGGCCCAATTTCCTCCCATTCATCTTGGAGTACTCGTAAACTAGTTTCTAAATTCCGGACCAATTCATTACTGTTTCTTAGTTTTTGAAGGCGATGAATAATGCCTTGTTTTAGTTGTGCATTTCGTTTGTAGTCATGGTCTTTTATTTCCCGATAAATTTTCATCGTGTAAAAGAATATCTCTAAAATTCGCGAATATTCACGCTGAATTTCATCTCTTTTTTCACGTGGGATATCCCCAATTTTTTTCCATGTCTCATGAATTTCTTTGTACGCTTGAAAAGCTGTTGAAATATTTTCTTCACTTTCAATCACTTCTTTTAAGCGACCCATCAATGACTTCTTAAGCTTTAGATTTTCCGCTTCAAGCGTATTTTTTAAGGATACTTGTTGCTTCCGTATTTCTTGAAATTTCTTAAATACTGAATAAAACCCTTCTTTTACAGATTCGAAATCAACTTCTTCTATTTCATTCCCAGCTTCTTTAGCTTCGATTTTAGCAATTTGATGAAGTCTTTCCTGCTCGAGTAAATAATCATCAAAGTGACTTCTTAGCTCCGATACCTCCTTCCCTAACACCACTAAATCGTCAGCAGCAATCAGTTCGTTTATTTTATCAATATAAGACTGGAACTCAATCATATTTCTTTCATTTGAAAATGTGACAATTCAACAAATCGAGCAATTCGATTATTCAATTCGGTTGTTGTAATTTCTTTCAAGCGATTTGTTCCAAATTTCTCAACACAAAAAGAGGCTAATGCAGAGCCTGCAATGATGGCACTTTTCATATTCTCGAAACTAAAATCGTCTGTGGAAGCAATGTATCCCATAAATCCACCAGCAAAAGTATCTCCTGCACCCGTTGGATCAAAGACCTCTTCCAAGGGAAGAGCTGGCGCATAAAATATTTTTTCTCCATGGAACAACAATGCACCATGTTCACCTTTTTTAATAATCACGATTTTGGGTCCCATAGCTTGAATAATCGAAGCGGCCTTAACCAAAGAATACGTGCCTGATAATTGCCTTGCTTCTTCATCATTAATGATAATTACGTCTACTAATTTAATGGTTTTTTTCAATTCCTCCAAAGCGATGTCCATCCAAAAATTCATCGTGTCCATTGCGATCAATTTTGGTCGCTTAACTAAGCGCTCAATAACCGTTCGCTGCACTTCTGGGCTTAAGTTTCCTAATAATAGATACTCTACATTTTGATAGTTTTCTGGCACAATTGGGTCAAAGGTCCCTAGTACATTAAGCTCTGTTGCCAAGGTATCTCTTGAATTCATATCGTTGTGATACTTACCTGACCAAAAAAATGTCTTACCTCCCTGAATTATTTGTAACCCGTCTAAATCAACTCCTTTTTCCTTTAATTCTTGAAGTGTTTCCGAAGGAAAATCTTCACCCACAACAGAAATTATACCTTGTTCTTTTAAAAAAAATGCAGCAGAAAAACAGATATATGTACCTGCCCCACCTACAATTTTATCTGTTTTACCAAAAGGGGTTTCAATAGCATCGAATGCAACACTACCTACCGTTAATAATTTCATACAATTTTTTTTGGCAAAGATAAGGAATTACACTTTTATCAACCTATGAAATAAAGCAATTAAACAATAATTGTAGCTTTGAAAAATAGAATAGTTAAACATATTTAAAAATAATTAAATGAGTAAATTGCCGGAAGCTGATAATTACAAAGAAATCAACCAAATTGCTTGGGATGAAAAAGTGGCAGTTCATCTCCAATCTGATTTTTATAATGTAGCTGCATTTAAAAAAGGTTGGTGTTCTTTAAAAACTCCAGAGCTCGAACTCCTAGGGGATATTAAAGGTAAAAAAATACTCCACTTACAATGCCATTTTGGTCAAGACTCCATCAGTTTAGCAAGAATGGGCGGACAAGTTACCGGAGTTGACTTTTCACCAAAGGCTATACATGCAGCACAATCTTTAAGCAGTGAATTGGATATTGACATTAAGTTTATATGTTGTGATATTTATTCATTAAAAGAAAAATTGAACGAAAAATTCGATCTAGTATTTACAAGTTATGGAACCATTGGATGGCTGCCTGATGTTTCAAAATGGGCGGAGATTGTAGGTCATTTTTTAAAACTAGGCGGTAATTTTATTATGGCGGATTTCCATCCCTTTATTTGGACTTTTGACGACAAGTTGGAATTTCTTGCCTTCGACTATTTTAATACTGGACCTATTGTCGAGGAGGTGGCAGGTACTTATGCAGATTCAAAGGCTGATATTTGCAACAAAACGATTGGTTGGAATCACAGCTTAGCATCCCTATTTCAGGCGCTAATTGATCAAGGAATCAACATAAAAAAGTTCGATGAACACGATTATTCTCCCTATAGTTGCTTTCAAAACCTCGAGGAACAAAGTCCAGCAGAATTTCGCTTCAAACATATTAAGTTTAGAATACCAATGATGTATTCCATACTCGGCGAAAAAACTTCTATAAATCAAATTTAATCCCCTGAGCCAATGGTAAGCTATCAGAATAATTAATTGTATTTGTTTGTCTTCTCATATAAACTTTCCAAGCATCGGATCCCGATTCACGCCCACCTCCTGTTTCCTTTTCGCCACCAAATGCACCCCCAATTTCGGCACCAGAAGTACCAATATTAACATTTGCTATACCGCAATCAGATCCAGATGCTGCTAAAAAAGCTTCCGCTTCTTTTAGATTATTGGTCATGATTGCAGATGAAAGCCCTTGTGGAACGTTGTTTTGAAGCGCAACGGCATTGGAAACATCGCCCTTATATTTCATTAAATATAAAATCGGAGCAAAGGTCTCATGCTGAACCATGGAAAAATGATTTTCCGCTTCAAGAATAACGGGTTTCACATAGCAACCTGATGTATATTGATCTCCTGTGAGTACCTCGCTATCAATTAAAACAGTGGCTCCTTCCGCCTTCGCTTTTTCAATCGCTACTAAATAATTGTTTACAGCATCTTTATCGATTAATGGCCCAACATGGTTATCCGTATTAAGAGGATCCCCTATTTTTAATTGTCCATACGCTTTTACAATGGCATCCCTTACCTTTTCATAAATGTCTTCATGAATAATTAATCGGCGAGTTGAGGTACAACGTTGACCAGCGGTTCCTACAGCGCCAAAAACTGCACCAGGCACCACCACTTTTAAATCGGCAGAAGGGGCAATAATGATCGCATTATTTCCTCCAAGTTCTAGAAGGGCTCTTCCAAGTCTTGCGCCAACTAAAGCACCGACACTTTTTCCCATTCTTGTTGATCCAGTAGCTGAAATAAGAGGCACTCTTGCATCACTTGCCATTAACTTCCCAATTTCAGCATCTCCAATGACTAGAGAAGATACGCCCTCTGGAACATTATTTTCTTTAAATACTTCATTCGTAATAAATTGACACGCAAGAGCCGTAAGCGGAGTTTTTTCAGATGGTTTCCAAACACAAACATCACCACAAACCCAGGCTAGGGCAGTATTCCAATTCCAAACAGCAACAGGAAAATTAAAAGCAGAAATAATACCTACAATTCCTAAAGGATGATATTGCTCATACATACGATGACTAGGTCTTTCAGAATGCATGGTTAAGCCATAAAGTTGGCGTGATAAGCCGACTGCAAAATCACAAATATCTATCATCTCCTGTACCTCACCTAAACCTTCCTGAAGTGATTTTCCCATTTCATAGGAAACTAATTTTCCAAGGGGCTCTTTATAAAACCTAATTCTTTCTGCTAACTGACGAACTACTTCACCGCGTTTAGGCGCAGGTATTTGACGCCATTCTAAAAATGCTGCTTGAGCTGTTTTGATGACCATATCATAATCTGATGCATTTGCTGATTTAACAGACGCTATTAATTTTCCATCGACAGGCGAATACGAATCGATGAGTGCTCCTGTAGTAGTCCAGCAATCTTGACCAGTTGACGCGCCATTATTTATTGACTGAATATTGAATGTCGTTAAAATATTATCCATGATTATAAAAGTTGAATGGTGTTTAGACTACAAATTTAATCGCTTTTTGTGTAGTAATTAGAAAAGGTTATTAAACTAGAAATATTTAGCTAAAAAAAAACCGTTAAGAGTTCATCCTAACGGTTCGTATTTTTGTTACAAGAAACTTATGCCTCTTCTTGAGTATCAGCTTCAGTATTAGTGTCAGCTTTAGCTTCAGTATTAGTGTCAACTTCAGTATTAGCTTCAGTATTAGTTTCAGCTTCAGTACTAATATCTTCTTCGTCTTCGTCAGTATCTGTAGGCTTAACGGCTCCTCTTGCCATCTTAACCGAAACGACCACTGCGTTAGCAGGATCTAAAAAGGTAATACCTGGAATGGAAATGCTATTTACCCTAAAAGATTGACCGATTTTCAAAGTAGAAATATCCAGCGTAATTGCATCAGGAATTGCTGAAGGCAATCCTACGCATGATAAAGTACGGAACACTTGCATTAATCGACCACCCGCCAAAACACCTCGTGCTGATCCTACCAGTCTGACAGGTAATTTTACACTCACCACCTTAGCATCGTTTAACTCGTAAAAGTCAACATGTTGAATGGTGTCTTTCGTTGGATGCTGCTGCAATTCACGAATAATTCCCATTGCTTTTTTACCTTCAATATCCAAGGCAACTTGGTACACCTCAGGTGAAAAAACGATTTTATCTATGTCTACTCGTTTTACGGAAAAGTGGGTTTGATCACCTTGTCCGTAAAGTACACATGGAACCCTACCTTCATTTCTTAGAAGTGTAGCATCCTTTTTCCCTACGTTCGTTCTAAGCGAACCGCTCAATTGTGCTGTTTTCATTTATTATATAGTTAAGAGATTACAAAATGTGAACTTATTGATTCATTATTAATCAATCTTTTTATTACATCGGCGAATAAATCAGAAATGGCAACCACTCTAATTTTAGGACTCGATTTCGCCAAGGGAATAGTATCAGTTACGATAAGTTCGGTAAGTTTAGAATTAGCGATTCTTTCATAGGCAGGACCGGACAAAACCGCATGCGTACAAAACGCACGAACGCTTAGCGCGCCCTTTTCCATTAACAGATCTGCTGCTGTCGTAAGCGTGCCTGCTGTATCGCACATGTCATCGACAATAATTACATCTTTTCCTCGAACATCACCAATTACCGTCATTTCAGCTATCTCATTTGCTCGCTTTCTATTTTTATGGCATAGAGCGAGGCCGCAATTGAGATTTTTCGCATACGAATTGGCTCTTTTAGCCCCACCAACGTCTGGCGCAGCCATGATGATATTTTTAGTGTCTAGTAATTGTATTTCCTTAAGAAAAAGAGAAGATGCGTATAAATGATCAACAGGAACTTCAAAAAAGCCTTGAATTTGATCTGCATGTAAATCCATCGTCATTACTCTATCAACACCTGCAGCCATTAGCATATTCGCTACTAATTTCGCTCCTATTGCTACTCTTGGCTTGTCTTTTCTGTCTTGACGAGCAAAACCAAAATAGGGGATGACAGCAATAATTTTACGTGCTGAGGCTCTTTTGGCCGCGTCGATTAATAATAATAATTCAAATATATTTTCCGTCGGGGGCATAGTAGACTGCACAATAAATACATCCTGGCCCCTAACTGTTTCTTCGAAGGAAGGTTGAAATTCACCATCACTAAAAACAGTAACGTTCACATCCCCTAAAGGCTGGCCAAAATGCTCAGCAATTTGAGTTGCTAAATTCAGTGAAGCTCTTCCAGAAAATATCTTAACGCCCATTATTTTATTTAAGAGTGCGAAGTTAGGGATTTAAAAGAAAATAAAATAATTTTAGGAATCAATTTAATTTAGAAAATTTCGTATTGATTTTTTTGTAATTTGCACAAAAAAACCGATTTCAATGAAAATATTAAAAATACAAGCGTTACAAGGTCCAAATATTTGGAGTATTTCAAGAAAAAAACTTATCCAAATGCGTTTAGATTTGGAGGAATTAGAAGAATTGCCTACGAATAAAATTGAGGGGTTTAGAGAACGCATTGAGCTCTTGATACCATCGTTAATCACACATCGTTGTTCTGAGGGTTGCCATGGCGGATTTTTTATGCGAATTGATAATGGAACGTGGATGGGACATGTGATCGAACATATTGCCTTAGAGATTCAAACACTTGCCGGCATGGATGTCGGATATGGTAGAACGAGAGAAACCAAAACGAAAGGCGTATATAACGTTGTTTTTAATTATATCGAAGAAAAAGTAGGTGTATTTGCTGCTGAAGCATCTGTAAATATTGCTCAGGCACTTATCGATAACGTTCCGTATGATTTACAGCGGGACATTCAAAACATGCGAGAAATTCGTGAAAAAGTTCGCCTAGGACCGAGCACAGGAAGCATCGTTGATGAGGCAAAAGCAAGAGATATTCCATGGATTCGCTTAGGGACTAATTCATTAATTCAATTGGGGTACGGGATAAATCAAATGCGTTTCCAAGCAACAATTACCTGTAAAACCAGCAATATTGCGGTGGATATTGCTTGCAACAAAGAGCAAACAAAAAAAATGTTGGACGCGGCCTCAATTCCAGTTGCGAAAGGATCTATTTGTGTAGATGCTGAAGACCTTGAAGCTACCATTAAATCGATTGGATATCCGATAGTACTAAAACCACTAGATGGGAATCATGGAAAAGGCGCATCCATCAACGTAACCAAATGGGAAGATGCCTTATTGGGCTTGGAATATGCACAAAAATATTCAAGGAAAGTTATTGTTGAACGTTTTATAAGTGGGTATGATTTCCGGGTTTTAGTAATCGATAATAAACTAGTTGCTGCCGCCCAAAGAGTTCCTGCCCATGTAGTTGGAGACGGAAAACATACGATTAATGAATTAATTGCTCAAGTAAACGATGATCCTCGCAGGGGCTACGGCCACGAAAACGTATTAACTGAAATTGAAATTGATAGAGACAGTTTAGAATTATTAGACAAAAGAGGTTTTACTGTTGATACAATTCCAGAAAAAGCTGACATTGTCTATCTAAAATCAACCGCAAATTTGAGTACCGGAGGAACATCGATTGATGTTACCGATATGATGCACCCGGAAAATATTTTTATGGCGGAAAGGATCTCTAGAATTATTGGATTGGATATTTGCGGAGTAGATATTATGGCGCGCAATTTAACAGAATCATTAAAAGAAAATGGCGGTGTTATTTTGGAGGTGAATGCTGCTCCAGGATTTAGGATGCATTTAGCCCCTTCTGAAGGATTGCCTAGAAATGTTGCTGCTCCAGTTATTGATATGCTCTATCCTCCGGGGAAACCCTCACGGATTCCAATAATTGCTGTAACAGGGACTAATGGAAAAACCACAACAACTCGTTTAATTGCGCACATTGTTAAAAATAATGGCTTCCGCGTTGGTTTTACGACCTCTGACGGAATCTATATTCAAAACCATTTAATGGAAAAAGGAGATACAACCGGCCCTATTTCTGCCGAGTATATCCTAAAAGATCCAAATGTTGAGTTTGCTGTACTAGAAACAGCCAGAGGAGGAATTTTGCGATCCGGCCTAGGATTTAGTAAATGTGATATTGGTGTCATTACAAATATTCAGGAAGACCATTTAGGAATAAGTGATATCCATGATCTTAAAGATTTATCACGCGTAAAATCAGTGGTTGTTGAGAGTATAAAAAAAGGAGGGTGGGCAGTTTTAAACGGAGAAGATGAATATTGTTTAAAGATTGCTGAAAAACTCGATTGTAATGTTGCGTTATTTAGCTTAAACGAAAACAACGAGGCTATTGTTGAGCATTGTAAAAAGGGGGGCATTGCAGCCATTTATGAAAATGGATTCATTACTATAAAAAAGGGAGATTGGAAGATTCGAGTCGAAAAAGCGACCGTTATTCCATTAACGATGAGTGGGAAAGCTAAATTCATGATTGCAAATGTTCTGGCAGCTACGCTTGCGTCTTATATTTATGGATTTAAAATCGAGGACATTAAATTATCCTTAGCCACCTTTATTCCTGGCGCTGCACAGACTCCAGGACGCATGAATGTTTTTGAATTTTCAAAATTTAAGGTGATGATCGATTTTGCACACAATCCTATGGGATACCGTGGCATTGAAGATTACCTTCAAAGTGTTGATGCAAGCCGAAAAATTGGCATTATATCCGGCATTGGAGACCGTCGAGATGAAGACATTAAAGAATGTGCGAGAATAGGCGCGAGAATGTTTGATCATATCATTATTCGACAGGAAAAATACTTGCGAGGCAGAACAGAAAAAGAAATAATTGACCTCATCATTGAAGGAATAATTGAATCAGATCCTACAACAACGTATGAAGTAGTCAACCTCGAGATAGATGCTATTCGACATGCTATTTCTTTAGCAAAAGAAGGAACGTATATTGTTGCACTGAGCGATGTAGTGGCAAATGCTATTGAGATTGTCCAAGGGTATTTAGATGAGGAAATCGAAAATGTTGCGGGCTGACTAAATGAGCGAACGACAGATTTTCACCCTAAAGCAGGTGGTGTCTTCAATAAAGAAAACCATTGAAGATCGCTACCAAAGTCCTTATTGGGTTAAAGCGGAAATGCATAAGCTAAACCTTTACCCAAGTGGGCACGCATTTCCTGAATTAGTTCAAAAGGAAGGCGATAAAATCGTTGCTCAAATTAATGGCACTATTTGGAAAACTCAATTTAATCAGATTAACCGACGTTTTATTGAGGTTGTTAAAGAACCTTTAGATGAGGGTAAAAACTTACTGTTGTATGTTAAAATAGTATTCAATGAATCCTATGGATTAAGCCTACAAATTTTAGACATCGACCCCTCGTTTTCCTTAGGAGAATTGCAAAAAGAACGTGATGAATCAATAAAAAAATTACACGAATTAGGTATTTTGAATAAAAATCAAAACCTACCTTTCCCCTTATTACCCAAACGAATTGCTATCATTTCGGCAGAATCCAGCAAAGGACTTTCGGATTTTATACAGATGTTGGCCGAATCAAGCCATAAATACATCCTTGAAACCCATTTATTCCCCGCCTATCTTCAAGGTGATGTCGCTGTAAATTCAATTGTGCAAGTATTAACTAAAATAAAAAAGGTGCAACACCATTTTGATGTTGTCCTTATTATTCGAGGTGGTGGTGGTGAAGTAGGTCTTTCTTGCTATAATAATTTTGAACTTTGCAAAAGTATTGCTGAGTTTCCTCTTCCTGTTTTAACCGGCATTGGTCATTCAACCAATTTAACCGTGGCGGAAATGGTTTCGTTTAGGCATGCCATAACTCCAACTAAATTAGCAGAGTTTTTATTGGTAAACTTTAAAGAATATGATGCTGAAATTCAAAATGCTTGCTACATTCTAAAGACAAAAAGCATAAACTGTCTGGCGCATTCAAAAACAGCCTTTAAAAATACGGCAGGCATGCTGAAACAATTAACGCTAAACTTAAGTCTCTCTGCACGAAACAACCTTAGTATTTGTTCTACTAAAATATCGTATTCAACAGCACAAATGATAGAACGAGCGAATGGAAAAATCGATCGAGTTGTCTTTACAATTGAGCGAACTGCCAAAAATCAGCTAACAAATTACGCTGCCATTTTTGATGGATATAATACCCGAATTTTGTTGGCTATAGTGCATAAAAATGAACAAGAAGCGAAGCAATTAGTTGCTTTTGAAAATATTATTAATGCCCTAAATCCAGAAAACGTTCTCAAAAGAGGCTACTCAATGACCTTGCATAAAGGTAAATTGATAAGCAAAGCAACACCGTTAAAAGAAGGCGATATTTTGCTGACTAAGACGGAAGATTTATTGATTACATCTACTTGGATAAAAACTGAATTACCTACCGATCAAGAACAAATTGAATAATAGATAGAATTATTGCAAGCAGCTAACAAGTTGATTACCTTTGTAAGTATGAACTTCACCTTTGGAAAAGCATATCATTTATGCGGAAAGAAAAAGATTGATGCCGTCTTTCAAGGAGGTGTTAAAATCCATGGATTCCCATTTCTTTCGTATCATTTGCCCCAGCCAAAAGATGATTCAACGTTCAAGATTTTAGTGAGTGTTCCAAAAAAATTTATCAAGAAAGCACACGAACGTAACTACATAAAACGTTGTATGCGAGAGGGAATTAGAAAAAACAAGGAGCTGTTAGAAGAATTGCTACTTTTGAAAGGATTTGGACTGGATATTGCCTTGGTGTATGTTTCCCGAGAAAGAAATGAATCAAATGAAATAGAACTAAAAATCGTTAGTCATTTAAAAAAAATCAGAAATGAATTACAAAATCAACTTAATTAAGCAATTACTTTTTAGCGTAGTCTTGCTTTTTTCGCTCCAAGCGAAAGCCCAATCCAATGGTTTTGAGGTTATAAAAAGCCTTGAATTAATGGACCAAATTTATGAAAATCTCGATCTTTATTTTGTCGACGATGTTCAGCCTGGGAAATTATCAAAAGTTGCTATTGATGCGATGCTAAAAGAACTTGATCCCTACACGGTTTACTATGCTGAAGCGAATATCGAAGATTATCGCCTAATGACAACGGGACAATATGGTGGAATCGGATCTTTAATAAAAAAAGCAGATGAGTATGTATACATCAGCGAGCCATATGAAGGAAACCCTGCTCAAAAAAGTGGTTTGAGAGCTGGCGACAAAATCTTAGAAATTGATGGTAAAACGATGTTTAACAAACCAAGTGACCAAGTTTCCGATGCTTTAAAGGGGCCAAAAGGAACGGTGGTAAAAATACTAGTGGAACGATTCAATGAAGGAAATAAATTAATCGAAATAACACGTGATGAAATTAAAATCCCTGATGTTCCATATTACGGAATAATTAAAGAAAAGGTCGGTTATATTTCATTAAATAGCTTTACCCAAACTGCTTCTGAAGAAGTTAAAAAAGGAATCATAGCCATGCAAAAAGAGGGCATGGAGCAATTAATTTTAGATTTAAGAGGAAATGGTGGGGGCTTATTAATTGAGGCGGTAAAAATTGTAAATTTCTTTGTGCCCAAGGATAAGGTTGTCGTTTTTACAAAGGGACGAGTAAAAGAGGAAAATCATGTTTATAAAACGATGGAGGAACCTATTGCCTTGGGATTGCCCCTGATTGTATTGATAGATGAGGGTTCTGCATCCGCAAGCGAAATTGTTGCAGGAAGCTTACAGGATCTAGACCGTGCCGTGATTATTGGAGAGCAAAGTTATGGAAAGGGATTAGTTCAACGCACCTATGATTTGAAATACGGATCTAAAGTTAAGATAACCATTGCGAAATACTATACCCCTTCTGGGCGCTGTGTGCAACGCTTGGAATACTATGATAAAGAGTCAGGGGCCAAGCCGAAAGAAATTTCAGATTCTTTATTGCGTAAATTTAAAACGCAAAATGGCAGGGATGTCATTGATGGTCGCGGAATAGATCCAGATCTTGCCATTGAAAAAGAAGACTTAAGTCAATTTAGTGCCCTACTGTTTAGCAAAAACATATTCTTTAATTATGCCACCCAATACCATGCTAATAAAAAAGAAATCGCTACAGCAGATAAATTTCAATTATCTGATGATGAATACGCTTTGTTTAAAACGTATGTCTTAAATGCTAAATTAAGTTACTCGACGGCAGCACAAAATGCATTAAAAAAATTGAAACTAGAAGCCGAAAAGGAGGGCACGTTTGACGACCTTAAAGCAGAATACGAAAATATACTTTTGAAAATAAGTCCTGACCCCGCGAAGGACCTTGATAAATATCGAATTGAAATTGCTGAAATGCTAGAAAATGAAATTGTTTCTCGGTACTATTTCCAAAAAGGACGTACAATAAATTCCTTTGAACATGATCCAGCAGTCATCAAAGCAATTCAAACGGCATTGGATAATAATTCCTATAATGCCATTCTGAAAAATTAAGCGCCTAGTGAGCAGCACGATAAAAGGTATTTCGAAACGAACAAGCGATAGGATTCACCTTTTCCTTATTGGGATTATGCTAATAGGTATAGTTTGCAGTAAGTTTCTTATGTCTATCACCCTATTTCTATGCATTGGAAATCTACTTCTAGAAATGGGTTTTCGTGCCTATTGGAAACGAATTAAAGAAAATCATCTTTTACATCTAATTCTTGGTTTTTATCTATTACATCTTCTAAGTCTTTTTTGGAGCGAAAACATCGCATACGGCCTTAATGATTTGAGGGTCAAGGCCCCCTTATTGGTTATTCCTGTCATTCTAATTGCTAAACCGATTGCTAAAGCCAATCTCAAATGGTTGTATTTACTATTAATTGTTAGTTTGTTGATTACGTCGCTTATCAATTTCTTTAGCTATCAATTTTCCTTAGCTAACCATACCGCAATAGATATTCGAGAACTTTCATTATTTGGATCACATATCCGATATGGAATTTTATTATCATTTGGTCTTGGCGTCTGTTTTTTTCTAAGCCGCGAACTCAAGAAATATTCTCTTATTTGGATATGTATCGGGGCTTGGTTTATTTTCTATACCTATTATAGCCAAATACTTTCAGGGCTTATTGCCTTACTTGTTGTTATTACCATTTTGGTAATTTTTCACCTGAAAGAAAGGAAATGGATCTTATTTAGTGGCTTTACGCTGGTAATCATGGGAATAAGTGCCATCCTCTTTTTTATTTTTACACCAAAAACCACTGCGCATAAACAAGCAAATAATATCGCTGAGATGCGCACGGCATGGAATAAAAGATCACCGTATGCATTCGATAGCCTTGACCTAAAAAAACAACCATTAAAAACCACACTAACAAGGTATTTAGATTCAAAAGAACTGCCGCATAATGATCTTGGGCTAAGTAAACTTAGCCAAAATGATATGCATAATGTTGAAAATGGATATGCTGATGTTCATGAAACAGGGTTCGGGTTTATGGCAAGAATGTACGGATTGAGGTATCAAATACAGCATAGCCAAAATCCAAACGGACATTCTTTGCTACAACGATTGGAATCATGGCATACAGGATGGCAAATCATTCAAAAAAATTGGTTGTTCGGAGTAGGTGCTGGGGATGTCGCCGACGAATTTGAGAAGAAATATAACGAGAATAGATCTCTTTTAATCAAAGAAAATAGAATCCGTGCACATAATTCATACCTTACCTATTGGTTAAGTTTTGGTGTTTTTGGGATCCTCTTATTTGTCTATTTACAATTCGCCTTCTTTTTCAAGCAGTATAAGGAAATGAACTATTTAGGTATCTTATTCCTCAGCGTTTCAATTGTTTCTTTTCTATTAGAAGATACCTTAGAAACACAAACCGGTGTTACTTTTTTCGCCTTTTTCTATGCCCTTTATGCTATAAAAGAAACAAGACTAAACGACAATTAATCTTTTTTAATTACCTTCGTCGAGCATGTCAATAGAAGTAAAAAATCTTTTTAAATATTACGGTCAACAAGCCGCTGTGAACGATGTTTCGTTCTCTGTTAAGCAAGGCGAAATTCTTGGTTTTCTTGGTCCGAACGGAGCAGGTAAATCGACCACCATGAAAATAATTACGGGATTTATCCCCTCACATTCAGGCGAGGTGACAGTTTGTGGTCTAAAAGTAGATGTAGATAATCTAGAAGCAAGAAAGTTGATTGGGTATCTTCCGGAAAATAACCCTTTATACCTCGACATGTATGTGAAAGAATATCTTGAATTTGTTGGAGGGATTTATAAAATAAAAAAGGTAAAAAGCAGAGTGAATGAAATGATTGATGCTGTTGGTTTAGGCATTGAGCAAAATAAAAAAATTGGCGCATTATCCAAAGGATATCGGCAACGAGTTGGTTTAGCTCAAGCAATCATTCACGATCCAAAAGTGCTAATTCTAGACGAACCAACCTCTGGATTAGACCCCAATCAATTAGTGGAAATTCGCGAACTAATCCGAACCATTGGCCAGCAGAAAACCGTGATGTTCTCTACACACATTATGCAAGAAGCTGAAGCTATTTGCGATCGTTTGGTCATTATAAATAATGGCCGAATTGTAGCAAATGACAGAGCACTAAGCTTGCAAGAAAAAAATGAAGAGCAAACCAGTTATATAGAATTTGATCAAGTTGTTTCCAAAACGCAATTGGCAAAAATTGTAGGCGTAAAAAAAGTAGAAGCTATCAAAAATGGATGGTTAGTATCTGCTGATCAAAAAATTGATTTGAATAAAGAAATAGCGCTGCATGCGCAACAAGAAGGGTGGCTTATTTTAACCTTAAAGACCGAAAAGAAAACCCTTGAAGAAGTGTTTAGAAACTTAACCAAATAAATAATGCCGTCTAATTTTATTGCTGAATTACGTTGGAGAGGAATGATACATGATATCATGCCAGGCACTGAAGAAGCGCTAAATAGGCAGGTCTCTGCTGGATATATCGGATTCGATCCTACTGCCGATTCACTTCATGTTGGACATCTAGTACAAATCATGACCTTAGTTCATTTTCAACGCGCAGGACATAAACCATTTGCATTGGTTGGCGGAGCAACAGGAATGGTTGGAGATCCCTCCGGAAAGTCAAAGGAGCGAAATTTATTGAATGCCGAAACATTAAACCACAATGTGGCCTGCGTAAAAAAACAACTTGAGAAGTTTTTAGATTTTGAGCGTGGTGAAAATGCAGCAGAATTGGTTAACAACTTCGATTGGTTTAAGAATTTTTCTTTTTTAGATTTTATCCGCGATGTAGGAAAACACATTTCGATTAATTATATGCTATCAAAGGATTCTGTTAAATCAAGGCTCGAAACCGGTATGTCTTTTACTGAATTTAGTTATCAGTTAGTGCAGGGGTATGATTTCTATTACCTCAACCAACATAAAAATTGCATCTTACAATTGGGAGGATCAGATCAATGGGGAAATATAGTGACAGGAACTGAATTGATTCGACGAAAATCGGGCAATGAGGCCTATGCAGTAACCACTCCACTTATCAAAAAAGCTGATGGGACAAAATTCGGCAAAACAGAAGGGGAAAGTGTATGGCTTGATCCGATGAAAACATCCCCCTATCAATTTTATCAGTTTTGGTTAAATACAAGTGATGCAGATGCGCCAAATTACATTCGAATCTTTACCCTAAAAACGAATAAAGAGATTGATGAAATAATCAGCCTTCACGAAGTCGAACCGCACGTGAGATTATTACAAAAAGCACTGGCCGAAGACATTACTTTAAGAGTCCATGGAAAGGATGATTTAGCAAATGCTATTCTTGCATCTAAAATATTATTTGGAAATTCGACTACAGCAGAATTAATGGAGATAAATGAGCGTGATTTTTTAACTATTTTCGAAGGCGTTCAGCAGGTAGATATTCCCAAAATTGAACTGGAAAATGGCTTAACTATTGTTGACGCCCTATGTTCAAAATCTGGGTTTCTATCGTCTAATGGAGAAGCACGTAGAGAATTGAAGGCCAATGCAATTTCAGTTAATAAGCAAAAGGTAAACGAAGAATTTGTACTAACAAATAAGGATTTAATACAAGGTAAATTCATCCTTTTAGGAAAAGGAAAAAAAACCAACTACATTCTGACGATTAGTGATTGATTTATAAAATCAACATGGCATCGCCGTACGAATAAAATCGATACTTTTCTTGAATCGCTTCATGATATGCCTTCATCATTAATTCGTGACCGCAAAAAGCAGAAATCATCATTAACAAGGTCGAAAGTGGCGTATGAAAATTCGTTATCAAACTATCCGCTATCGAAAAGTCGTAAGGAGGAAAAATAAATTTATTCGACCATCCATCAAAAGGTTTCAAGTCACCAGTAGTTGAAACAGATGTTTCAATGGCACGCATAGAGGTTGTTCCCACAGCGCAAACTCTTTTCTTGTTTTTCTTTGCTTCATTTACAATTCTTACGGCTTCTTCAGAAATAATGACCTGCTCTGAATCCATTTTATGTTTGGTTAAATCTTCCACTTCAACCGATCGAAAGGTACCAAGACCTACATGAAGAGTTACCTCAGCAAAATTAACTCCTTTAATTTCTAATCTTTTTAATAATTCTCTAGAAAAATGAAGCCCTGCAGTTGGAGCTGCAACAGCACCTTCCTCTTTTGCATATATAGTTTGGTAACGCTCTTCGTCTGATTCTTCCACTGCCCTTTTTATGTATTTTGGTAATGGTGTTTCACCAAATTCAGTTATTTTGGCTTTAAATTCCTCATAAGGCCCATCAAATAAAAATCGCAGAGTACGACCACGAGACGTTGTATTATCAATCACCTCAGCAACTAATGAATCATCTTCTCCAAAATACAATTTATTGCCAATTCTGATTTTCCTCGCTGGATCAACAAGGACGTCCCATAATAGGCTTTCGCGATTTAATTCGCGCAATAAGAAAACTTCTATTTTAGCACCCGTCTTTTCTTTGTTACCATACATTCGGGCAGGAAAAACACGTGTATTATTCCTTATCATCACATCACCTTCACTAAAATAAGACAAAACATCTTTAAATAATTTATGCTCGATTTTTCCAGTTTTTCGATGAATGACCATTAACCTTGCTTCATCGCGATTATCTGATGGGTATTCTGCTATCAACTCTTCTGGTAAATCAAAGCTAAACTCTGATAATTTCATTTTACTCATATCTATTTTTTAAGGGGCATTTTTGAAATGCTTGCAAAGATACACTATCTCACCCCCATTTGTCAAGCGATTAGGCAAGTTTTATTACTATTCTCGTTAAATTGTTCAAAAATGGTTGAACATAACTACACATAAGGCCTTCGTTGTGCACGTAGAGTGATTATCAAATTGTAGTAAATAATCAACTTTCACAAACGCTAATTACAACAATTAATCACGTTAAAGTTGACTTTATAAAGTTTCATTATCCGTTTATTAGACCTTTTTTAGTAATTGAAAATATTCGAATGGCTTCCCTTGAAGACATTGCTGCCATGAAGTTAGATGCTATAACAGGAAGAGGGAGTAAAAAAGATTTTTATGATTTATTCTTCCTTTTACAACACTATTCAATAGATGAATTGTTTTCCTTTTACACCGAAAACATCCCCATCAAACTACTTTTTGTGTAGCAAGAAGCCTTATTTATTTTGATGATGCCGATATACAACCAAGCCCAATTGATTTTGACAAAACTATAACATGGGAAGCGGTTAAGAAGAAAATAATAAGTGTAATAAAAGCCTTATGATTGAACGGAAAACTATTTCGATTTATTTCGTTTTTCTTCAAGCCAAGTAGGCACTTTGGAAGGTGACTTTTCAGGAGAATTCCCTAATAGTTTTTCTATCAAATCTGGTCGCTTTGCTTTTTCTAATCGTTGTTTTATCCACCCTTGATTTTCACGTTTATACCAAAAGAAAAAACGATTTTGATTAATTTTCTCTTCTTTTGTTTTTACAGTATTGATTGGCTTTAAGGTATATGGATGGACGCCTGTGTAATAAATCACCTCAGCAACAGTCATTGGTGTAGGTGTAAAATCCTGCACTTGTTCCAATTGAAAACCCATGTCTTTCGTTTCTGCTGCCAAATTTGCCATGTCTTCTTCTTCGCAACCAGGATGAGAAGAGATAAAATAAGGGATAAGTTGCTGCTTAAGCCCATGCTTTTCTGAAATCTTATCGTATTTCTCCTTGAATTTATGGAAATACTTAAACGAAGGCTTTCGCATTACCCTTAATGTTGCATCAGATGTATGTTCTGGTGCTACCTTTAAACGTCCGCTCACATGGCGTGTAATCACTTGTTCAATGTACTCGTCGTGATTTCCATCCTCATTGTTTTTATTGAAATCATCCACTAATAAATCATAACGAATTCCAGATCCCACAAATGCCTTTTTTACCTTTGGATGGGCATCCACTTTTTTGTATAACTCGGTCATTGGTTTATGAGAGGTATCCAAATTATTACAAATAACAGGATGGATACAACTTGGCGAAGTGCAACGGGCACAAATTGCCTCGTCTTTCCCTTTCATTTTATACATGTTTGCAGAAGGACCACCTAAATCAGAAATGTATCCACGAAATTCTGGGTGCGCAACTACCTCTTCCACTTCCGCCAAAATAGATTTTTCACTTCTTGAAGCAATAAACTTTCCTTGATGCGCAGAAATGGTGCAAAAGCTACACCCACCAAAACAGCCTCTGTGCATATTAATCGAAAACTTAATCATGTCGTAGGCTGGAATTGCCCCACGCTTTTTATATTTTGGATGTGGTAAGCGCGTATAAGGCAAATCAAAAGAGCGATCTATTTCATTTTCATCCATTGTTTTGTATGGAGGATTAACGACTAAAACTACGTCTCCAACCTCCTGAGTAATTCGATTTGCTTCCCATTTATTGGATTCAACTTCCACAATTTTAAAGTTTGCCGCATATCTTATTTTATCTTCAAGACATACTTCATGACTTGCTAATTCAACCGTTTCCCAATTTTTATTTTTCGGCAAGGGAAGTGCTTTATCTTGAAGAAAGGCAACTTGCTTTAAGGTTTTTGCTTGATCAAAAGGAACGCCTTTTTTTAGTAGACGGAGTAACTCTCGCAAGGGCTGATCTCCCATTCCATAAACCAATAAATCGGCTTTTGAATCAACTAAAATACTAGGCATTAATTCATCTTTCCAATAATCATAATGAGTTACGCGTCGCAAGGAAGATTCGATACCACCAAGAACAACGGGGACATCTGGATAAAGGTCTTTTAAGATTTTTGAATAAACAATAGAGGCATAATCTGGTCGAAAGCCAGCTTCACCCCCTGGTGTGTACGCATCCGTGGAGCGTAATCTCTTATTTGCGGTATAGTGATTGACCATGGAATCCATGCAACCAGCGGTGACACCAAAAAACAAACGTGGTTTTCCTAATTTCTTAAAATCCCTTAGATCGTCTTTCCAATTTGGTTGAGCAACAATTCCGATACGTAATCCTTCATCTTCAATGATTCTACTCACCACCGCTGTTCCAAAAGCAGGATGATCCACGTACGCATCTCCAGAAATTAAAATGACATCAAATTCTTCCCAAGCTCTTTTTTGAGCTTCTTTTAAAGACATTGGAATCCAATCGGAAATAGGTCGTTCAATTATCATAGTGCAAAAATACGCAAAGAGAATTGGAAACTACTAGTAAGCGTTAATCTGCGACGGTCACATTGATAGTTTGCTGCTGATTTCCTTCGCCAATTTGAATAATATACTGTCCGCTATAGACTGTACTTACATCAAAATAAGCGATTGTGCTTCCCTGATAAATGATCTTTGTATCAAGTACTTTTCCTGTCAAATCAACTAACTTAATCGTAACATTTTCTTTGACTAAGTTACTTAATTGAACCATTAGCACATCATTGCTTGGATTTGGAAAAACTTTTACCTCGACCACTGTATTTTCAGAGAGTTCACTAGTTGAAGTATAAGTGGTAACTGTTTCAGTAATGGAAGTAACTTTCGAACCTGTTTTTGTTCCATAAAAAGTTGGACCTACTACATAAGGATAAGCAGAGTTCCAATTTGCATCTACCGTTGCAAAATAGCAATAAATACCGTTTGGATATTCTGGAGTAATACAAAAACGACCATTGTGTTCATCTAAATAATCTTGTCCTGCCTGAGCGATGTACTCATAATCTTCCCTAAAATATCCCAAGGGATAAGTGGTAGAAACTGCAGGTCCCGCTGTGACAGTTGCTCCTGTAGAATAGGTTGTTCGAGTACTAATGTTCCGCAATTGATAACTGGACTTAATTCTCGTAATACCTCCTGTTCCGTCTGTATTTGCATATCCGTAGGCACCATAAATAGGAAAACCATCATACGAATAACCAATAAGAGGAGAGTGCGCACTTGAGTTAATTGCATATAAACCATCAGCAGCATAAATATCACAAATTGTTGAAATTACCGTGAGGTCTAAATTAAAAGCACTCGGATTTTGGTGGTGATGGTAATTCCCCATAGCTGGATGACCTTTGGAGCAATCAAATCCAAGTTTTTCTGCTGGGATAGCATCTCTGTTCCAAACACCATCTCCCATTCCTCCAAGTGGACCACCGGCAAGTGCATTTGTTGAATTCTTCCAAGAAATACCATCTCGGTAATCAAATAGAGCGACACCATTAATAAAAATCCCAATATTTCCTCCTGTTGTATTGATCGGATTACCTGTGTTTTGAATTGGATTTAAGGAAATCTTAAAAATGGCATTTTGACTCGTTGCAAGCGAAGGATTTCCATCTAAAAATGGTCCTGTAATGTAAGACGGGATTCCTTTTGTTGATACATAAACCCAATTCGTTGAATATTGAACTGTTTGAACATTTGCCGCAACAGCATCAACAATAGGCGTCGGATTACCACTTACATAATGCCTTCCGGTGAGACCTGTTGTATTAATCAACCAGTTTGTTATGGCAGGATTCGTTTGCCCAAAGACTGATATAGTGAGCATTAATAATGAAGGTAGAATGATTTTTTTCATGTGTATAAATTATGTTTGTTAATTAGTAGCTCTTTTTTGATTCATCTTGTGCACAAAATTATTTAAAGGTTGAATATTTAAATCGCTCATCAAAAAGAAAGGTTTTATCTGTTAGTGTTTTTAAAAAAGCCAAGAGGTCTTTTTGTTCGTTTTCAGAAAGTTTAACTGGATTTTTTCTTAATTCTTTACTTAGTAATGGATTTGAATAATCTAAAAGCGTGTAATGTTTAATCACATCCTTCAGTTTTGAGATGCGTCCATCATGCATGTATGGGAAGCTATATTCAATGTTGCGAAGTGTTGGTACCATAAAAAGCAATGAATCTCGTTTGTTACCAGTTATTGTCATTCTTCCAAAATCCAATAATTCAGGATGAAGAGGCAGTCCATTGGATTTAAAATCATCCCCACCAAAAAAAGGCGGCTTATGACACGAAGCACAAAATTTCGTAAACAAAACCATTCCTTTAGATTCCTGCTCGGTAAAAACTTGATCATCTTCCGCTCTCATTACTTTATCGTATTTAGAATTAGCTGAAACGAGAGACACGGTAAATTGTGCCAATGCTTTTACTAGGTGAAAAGGTCGAATATCAGTGGTGCCAAAAGTGCGTTTAAATGCCGCCGAATAGATGGGAGAGCGATCCAAGCGATATAGCAAGGAGTCCAAGCGCATATCCATTTCGGCAACATGCGTGATGGGATTAATCGCCTGAGCATTTAAGTTTAACACGCCACCGTCCCAATGAAATAGTTTTCGCCATGCTAAATTCGCCAAGCCAGGCGCATTTCGCTTTCCAATGCGCCCCTCAATGCCATGACTTGTTGGGTGATCCACATGTGCAAAAGCAGTAAATTGCAAATGACAAGAAGCACATGAAATTGAGGAGTCACGCGAAAGAATCGGATCATAAAACAAGGCTCTTCCTAATTCAAATTTTTCGTAATCCAAGGGATTGCCTTTGAAATTATAACTTGGCTTTGGCCATTCTTTAGGTTGATAAAATGGATGGGGAATACTGATTTTAAGTGTAAAAGCGAGTATAGAAAAACCAAAAAAAGCGAACAATAAGAAACGAGAACCCTTCATACCCTTTTTTAATTAAAACATGCCGCTAGGCCCTGCAAAATTAAAAAGGCTTCTTTACCTGGCACCATTAAATGATGTGTTTTTTTTAAAGAAATGACATCCGGAAAAAGCAAGCTCAATTCAAATTGGATATATGAATCAAGAAGATCTACTTGTACCTGTTGAGCACTTGCATAGGGAAATCGATAGCCACCTAGGTGAAATTCAAAATCATGCGTTTTTGTTAAAACCAAACTGCTTTTTCCTGCCAATTTCAAGTTGACATAACCCGTATTCCACGCCCAATACATCCCAAGTAAAGGGTCGTAGGCGTTTTCCAATTCTCCGGATACATTTTTACTACTGTCTAATCCTAGCGTAAATGAAACCTCATCATAGTTAGAAATTTCTAAATTTTTTAAAAAAACATACGTGGATGAATCGGCTAAATCATAAAAAATCAAGGTGTCAATTTCAGTAATGCCACCACTAAGTTTTTCTCTGAAGCGGAAATCCGAAAAATACATTTTTAGGGTGGAAAAACTAATAGAATCCTTGTTTTCGGTTAAATACACCTGCTCTAACTCGAGGGCTTTATTATCCCAAGACGGTATAATTCTTAGTTGTCCATAGCAAGCTATGGAGAAGAGAAAAGAAACGAGAAAAAGGTGGAAAGCGACTTTCATTTTTTATGTCGAGGTTCTTCTTCCAATACTCTTGTAAAAAAATCATTTAATTGCTTTCTTTCGTTTTCGGAGCAGTTGCTTTTAATATCCTTAAAGAAAATATAGGTCATTTTATCCAGTTCATATTGATTGGCGCTAATAAGATGCAGAATGCTATCCACCTGACTTTCCGGAAGTTCATTTTCAAAAGACAAGAGAAGTTGTGCGCGAAGTTTTTTTGATTTATCCATCAACTTTTTCTTCATGTTAAAATGAATCAACTCTTTGCGATTTATTTCATTTGCTCGCGCATCTTCTATGTTAAGAATGTTCACAATTCTAGGACGTTGGTGTGGCCTATGCTGAAGAAACATAAACGAAATCAAACCAATATTAATAGTGACCAATATCCAAATTATTACCTTGTATTTTTTCATTTTAAATGTTTTTTATTAATTCCATTCTTCGAAATATTCTGTGTTTTCTATGTTAATTTTCTTCGTTTGATTTGAATACAATACGGCAAATACATTAATTGTAATTAGCAATGCAATGGCAGCTGCTGCATAATAAAAATGAATAATTGGAGCGCGCGATTGAGTAGGAATGAGCGCTAATTTATTCGCTAATTCATCCGAAACTTCAATTCTTGAAGAAAATTTAAAGTCTTCTAATTCTTTCATAATTTGATTATTTTTTTCAAATTCACTCGTGCTCTAAAAAGCAATGATTCTACCGCTGAAATGGATAAATTCATTGATTGAGCGATTTCCAAATAAGTAAAATCTTCCATTGTAAACATGGTAAATGCTATGCGTTGGTTTTCTGGTATGTGCTGTAAAATATTTCTCATCCTTGTTTCTTCTTCAACTTTAATTAGTTCCGCATCTGTATTTTGGGAACGTAGGAAAAAATCAACTTTTTCAAGTGGAACGTGAATTCCTTTTCGCTTTTGACGCAGATCCCTCCGTGTTTTTTCTTTGCATTTATTTACGGTTATACTGTATATCCATGTGGAAATTTCACTCGCCCCTTTAAAATTAGGGAGCCCGTTAAATACAGCAAGAAAAACTTCTTGTGTAATGTCCTCAGCATCTTCTTTATTTCCTGTTAAGTGATAGGCAAGATTTAGAACTTTAACAGACAACATGAGGGTTAATTTCTTGAACTCATTTACCTCACCATTTCTCAATTTATCTATATCCACCATGAATCAAGCTATTTGTTGATTAATTGTTTAGAAACTTGCGTAAAGGTAAGATTAAAGATACTGAATAATAATGCTGTAAAGAATGAATAGAGTTGTTCGCTAAGAATTAACAAAGGATGGAATACACAAATTGATTTAAATAATAAACAGCTTTTCCGTAGAAGAAAATTACACTATTTTCAAATCGATCAGTGATTTTGCTGTTTCTTGGACCGCAATAACAGAAGAGATGGGAGCCATTTTCAAGTCTTTTTTCATTTTGTCATTGTTAACGACATAAAGTAAACCCAACTCGTCTTTCACCATACGGATCGTTTTATCAAACAAAGAAGCAATCTTTACAAGCCAATTAGGCAATTCCCTTGCTTTCAATTTGTTTTTGTATTCAGGACAAGCCTCGAGTACTGCTAGAGCAACATCCTTCATCCATAACGATTCATTCACAATCGCATATCGTTGTCCAATAGAAATTTCATTTTCTAAGGCATTGAAATGAGCCGCAGCGACATCCCTCACATCGATAATTGGGAATCCCATTTTTGGCGTGCCCGGAAATTCTCCTTTCATCATCTTTACGATAATATCTGCACTCGTGCCAATTTCTTTATTCAAAATAGGCCCCAAAACAAAGCCTGGATTAATAACCGTTATTTTTAATGAAGGATTTTCTTTTGCATATTGCCACATATCTTGCTCTGCGAGTGTCTTACTTTTTGCATAGGCACTTACTAAGACCCCACTGTTGAGATTTGTGAAATCACGTTCATCGAAATTTATTTTTCCTTTCTCATGGCCATACAAAATAGCCGCGATCGAGGAAGTTTGAACAACACGAGAAATATTATTGGCCAGTGCTGCATCCATTACGTGCTTAACACCATTCCGAGCTGGCTTAATAATATCGTCTTCCTGTTTTGGAATTCCCAAAGGAAAAGGAGAAGCGACGTGTAATATTGCATCGCATCCTTTCATTGCTTCTTGCCAATTGTCGGGGCTATTTAAATCGCAATGAAAAACTTTTAATGACTTGAGCGCCTCCACACCGAGCACTTTTTCAATGGTTTTTTTTACCTCATCTTCCTTTTGTTGATTCCGAGTTGTACCTGTAATCTGATACCCTCTCTTAATTCCTTCGATGGTAATATGCGTGCCAATAAAACCAGAGATTCCACTAATAAAAATATTTTTCATGCCTTGTTCCGTAAAGATATTTTGAGCAAAATAGCCCTATAAATTTCACCTTCATTGTGGAAGAAAAATCATTTCGTTTTGATTGATAATCCAACTTCTTTTTGAAGTGGTGCAAAATTACTTTTTTTCTTTGAATGCAATTTCCCTTATTCGGTATGCACATGTATAAATTTCGCTCTCAGCAGCATCTTTATTTCCTAAAGACGATAGTCAAGATGAAGAACTCTCCCAGAAAACGTTGGTTTTTTATTTAATCGTAATCGAAAAAATCATGACTGAATTTCCACCACCTCCCGTTTTTCCTTGTGAGGTAACAATTAGTTCTTTGTCATCAGGAGAAATATCCATTCCTACTGGGTATGAGTCTGCTTTTATTGTTGTTAAAACAACCATATCGCTTGTTCTAACAACAGCTACTTTGGAACCATTATTAACCGCTGCAAAAAGATATTTCCCATCAGATGTTGTTGCAATTGTACGAGCCCCAGATCCTACATTAGCACTTTGAAATTCGGAGAAGTTAATTTCATTTCCTTCATTTTCAATACGCGTTTTCAGGAATTGTCGATAATCACATTTTTGAACAAAGCCTGGACCATTCGAACTCATGAATAAGTTGTCACCATTAATTACTAAATGGCGCACATTTGATTTCATGCCTTGAACAGTACCTAACAACTCGAACGTTATGGCGTCTAGAACAGCAATGCCGCCAGACCCGCCCATCTTTCCAACTAACAAAAATTGCCCATCCGGCGAAAATACAGTTCCTCTCAGACAATATCCACAATTAGCATCTCTATCAACATGACCGGAACCAAATTCCATTTTCATTTGATAATCGATAACACAGTGTTTTTTGTATACAAATTCATTGGGGTCCGAAGAACTAATATCAATAACTCCCAAGGTATTATCACCCCAATGAGTCACTACAATGGATTTATTATCTGGAGAGCAGGCTATCATTTTGGGAAGAGGTCCAGTAGGCATTACCCTGATTATCTCATCTTTTTCTGTGTCAATAATTGCTACTGCGGAAGGACAAGAAGCATTACTGTCGTAATTTCTTCGATAATAAGTTACCCAAAGGTATTTTCCATTATGAGAAAAGCAACTTTCAACGGGTTTACCTATGAAAATATTATAATTCTCTCTTGTAACATTGTATTTATAATCGAAAACACTGTACTCCCCATTTTTAAATAAATTTTGGTTTAACTCGGTAAATTCGTGCCTAATTATCTTAATTCTCTTTTTTGTAATCGCATCAAAAACAAGGGTATTTCCACCTTCTAAAGATTGAACATAGAATTTTTTGCCATTAGATGCATAATTGACTGATTTAGGCGAGTTTATTAAGGGTTCATAATAATCATTTGCATTTGATGTATTCGATTGATAGCTTTGAATTCTATTTGTTAAAACCAATTCAACTTCGTTATTCGCCTCAGATTTTTCTCCTATTTTAACATGAACAACTTGACCAAAGGACGCTGTTGCAGATAATATTAAGGCGAAAAAAAGTAGTTTAAAGTTCATATATAAGGTATTAGTTTAAGTCTAATAAATGGAATCCATTTCCTTTATTAACATTTTTGATACTGATTCCATTTGTTTTATAATCAATAATTAAACAAGGGCTGAGCTTTCCTTGATCTTGAATAAGCGTATCTTGAATCCATAAATTCAAATAATTTAGATTATATACATTCCCCATTGGACCTTTTTCAGCGCAATCATTCATATCAAAGAATTGATTCCATTTAATCTCTTTTGCTGCTACTAATTTCGCGGCCTTTTGTGGTGTTAATTTATTTTCGTCCTTCTGAATACCTCGCTTATCACAAACAGCATAGTAATTATACAATATTCCTTTTTTATTTAGTGTATCTGCGTAACACCATGCCGGCTGTCCTAAGGCTATGGCTTTTTTCCAGTCATTAGTTGTTCTCGCAAATGGAATTTTATCTCCGTTTAAGAAAGTGCTTACACTTACCATATTAGCTTGAATAACTAATCCGCTGACTTCAATTGAATTTTTAACTGATTCAGCCTTCTTATTGACTTGGGAACTTGGCTTTTTTTCGCCACATGAAAAAAGAAATAAAAGACAAACTACAAATATTATCCTCACGCTCATTTACTTTATCAAAGATAATTAAAACAATATGATTTAACGGAGGACATTAACATTTATATTAATGAGTAAGCTGAAGAAAAAAATGTGTAGAGGGAGCTTAAATGAAATTATCTAGCCGCTTTTATTTCTTTTTTCAAGGCCTTTATTTCAGTTTTAGCTTTTCGACGCTCTGCTTTTACACCCTGTTTTTTTATGCTCTTGAAATACGAAAGTGACCGATCGAATTGACCTGTTTTTTTAGTAATATACCCCATCAGGAAAAGCGCATCAATGTGATTTGGAGACCTTGTTAATAGTTTAAGCAAGGCCATTTCACTCTCTATTAAATTTTCCAATTTGTAATTCACCTTACCCAAAAGATACAGGCTATTTGGATCAGCGGCATAATTTTGTGCGTATGCATTAGCGAAATCTAGGGCAACAAAGGGACCTTGATCCATATCTGTACTAAGTAACCAAACATCGATATAGTTACAAATTTGCTTGTAGAGAAATTCAGGATCTTCAATGGGATTATTTTCACTTTTCAACCACGGCTTACTTACTCTTTGTGAATCATCAATCCATTTTAAAATAAAAGGATTCGCAGCATCTAATCTTTTTAGATCGAGTAATAATTGTATTCTCTCAGTAAAAAAATCAACCCTTGCAGGATAATCAATTCTGCCCCTTTCACATATTTTTAAGGCCATTTGAATCGACTCTTCATCAATCACTCTAAAGTCTTCCTTCGTTGCATCGTATTCTTGCTGGCCCACGCCTCTATTTCGGTAATAAACAAATTTGGCTAAATACAAATCCGCATCCTTAGGGCTTGCAGCCTCCCAAACAGAAATAAATTTTTCAATGGCAGCTCGGTCGTTTTGTTTAACTAATTTATTAAAATCATTCCATTTGGTTTGACCAATAACAAAAGAGCTGAGGGTAAGAAAGGTTAAAATGGTAAGCGTTTTCATAGTGTTAATCTTAGTTTCGTAATAGAGTGGTAGAAGTATCTTAATGATGATAAAGTTACGCATTTATTTATTTTTTACTGTTGTCCTCCGCCCAGGCGGAAAAAATCAAAAGTAAGTAAAACATACATGAAAAAGGCCAAGAGCATCTATAAATAGAGGCACTATTCATTAAATCCTGATGATTCGACTGAAAACAATTCAAATGGAACTTAATTAAATGACCACGTAACTTCGGATACTTACTCTTTTTCGGTGTTTATTAATACATTTGCATATAACATCTAAACGAAAGAACCATGAATTTTGAACTACCCGAATTAGGCTACTCCTATGCTGCATTAGAACCGCACATTGATGCGCGCACCATGGAAATCCACCATAGTAAGCACCACCAAGCATATACCACTAATTTAAACAATGCGATTGCAGGCACTGAATTAGAAGGAAAGTCTATTGAAGAAATTTTGAAAGTATGCAAAGATAAACCTGCCGTTCGAAACAATGGAGGAGGATTTTGGAACCATAATTTATTCTGGGAATGCCTATCACCAAATGGTGGCGGATTACCTACTGGAGAATTGGCAAGTGCAATCAATGAAGCCTTCGGCTCCTTTGAAAACTTTCAAGCTGAATTTGCAAAAGCAGCTACAACCCGTTTTGGTTCTGGTTGGGCATGGTTGTGTGTTAGCAGCGGAAAATTAGAAATTTGTTCTACGGCAAATCAAGACAATCCATTGATGGGAGAAGGTTGTTCGGGAACACCCATCTTAGCGTTGGACGTTTGGGAGCATGCATACTATTTAAACTACCAAAACAGAAGGCCTGATTACATTACTGCTTTTTTCAATGTCGTTAATTGGTCGGTAATAGCAAGTAAATTTGATGCGGCGAAATAATTTTGCCGCTCTAATCATAAAAAAAGCGGCCCATTGAGTCGCTTTTTTTATTTATAATACTAAGGATTAAAAACGATACTGTACCCTAAACGTTAGGACATCGTCATTTAAGTCTTTGTCGAAACCTGAGATTCCATTTGCATTTTCATTCGTTACCATATTATAGTATAACATCAATTTCACATTGTCATTATAATAGTAATTGTATCCAATTCCTAACATGGTATATTTCAATTCTGCCTTACTCATTGAAGTTCCAAGAGCAAAGTGATTTGCACTTATTTTTGTGTTTGGATCATACCATTCATATTTCAAGACGATTTCATTTTTGGTTTTGCCAAGTCGTTGAATTAAATAAGCATATCCTCCATTGAACGAACGAATATATGTATCCATTTTGGAAGGCAGTGTACATGGACTTTTTGATTCATCAATCATGCCTGCTTGTTTGCCTCTTATGTATTCACTGCGAATTGTAGTTGTCCCAATTTTTGATTTTAAACTTAATTGAAAATCAGCTCCATAATATTTTCGTGGGGCTTTGCCTCCTTTATACAAAGTGCTTGTGACTGTATCTCGAAGTTGCCACTGCATGAGTCCATTTGTACCTGCCTCAAGCTTTTCAAAAACCCGGTTATTTTGAAATACAAATCCACCATTGTAATGAGAAAGACCTAAACCAAACTGAATTTTATCCTCTTTCCATGATTTTTTATAGTGAGCGCGCCCAATAAAATCTTTGTATGAATCAAAATCTACCGCTCCAGCATTGCTTAAACTTGTTGTTCCTGGAACGGCAATCCCTACCCCATTAAAAAGTCCTGCATCAACTTTCAAACCATACAATTTTTTACCCTTAGGCGGTTGAAACGTCAGCATAGCACCAAGATCGCGTTCATTAGGCAATAAAATTTGAGTGAAACGAGATCGCTCAGGTGTTTCACGATCTGCAGATGATTGTTGAATTTCAAATCCAAACGGACGATTTATCAATCCAGTAGTTAATATAAATGATTTAGTCCATGGATCAGTAATTTTACCAAAGTATTCAACTAGATTCACGCCTCTTTCTGTAGCATTAATTTGCATTACTCCTTGGAATACTCCATTTGTATAGGTGAATTTAATACGGCCTCTTCGCAACATGAAGCGATTGTCTGATAAAGGCAAGAAATCTCCTCCATCAAATGTTTTAGCTCCCTTTGATTCTGCATGTTGAAATTGAGTTTGTACCCAACCCGTTATTTTCAGATTCTTCATTTGCGTTAATTCTGTTTTCAGTTGATTCAACGTTTGCTTTAAGGTATCCTCTTTTGTACTTTGCTGGGCAATTAATGCTGGCAACGAAAACATAAATAATACGAATAGTTGTTTTTTCATGAGATATAATTTGAAGTCAAAACTAACTACTTAACATATTTTTAATAATTCCTTAATCTATATTTAACTTAAAAGTAATTTTGGTAATAATTTGGTAACATTAAAATTCAAAGTCAGAACTTTTATCAATTAATAACCCAAAAAAAAATCTCATGTTGAGCGTTCGCAAGCCTTTAATGACTTTCCCAATGTTATGTTTAGGTTAAGAAAACATATTGAGACCCTTCTTTACCCGCAAGACCATAACTTTGAATAAAAAATTAAAGATATGGCTGGAATTTTAAGTTACTTTTTACCAAAAGACAGAGTTTTTTATTCGCTTTTTGAAGAAGCAGGAGATAATTTAGTGAACATATCACAGAAACTCTTACAAGTGGTACAAGAACCTGATTTTAATAAGCGCGCGGTACTTATTAAAGACATGTCTGATTTAGAACATGCTAACGATAATGTCACCCATAAAATTTTCGTAGAATTAGGGCGAAATTTCATCACTCCTTTCGACAGAGAAGATATTCATGCCTTGGCATCTGCATTAGATGATATTGCCGATTATATCTTTTCAGCGGGGAAAAAAATTAATTTCTACCACATAGATCCTATTTCAGATTTAGGGATTCAAAAAACGGCTGAGGCTATACACGATTCAACCATTGCAGTGAAACAAGCAGTAATGGAACTTAGAAATTTAAAGAATACTCAGAAAATTATTGAGTGTGTGATAAAAATTAACAGCTTAGAGAACGAGGCGGATACTCTTTTCGATATGAATATTGAGAAATTATTTGCTTCAGATGTTGATGCCAAAGAGCTAATCAAGCGACGTGAATTATATCAAGTCATGGAGACAGCAACCGACAAATGCGAAGATGCAGGAAATGTGATTGAATCTATTGTTGTGAAATACGCTTAATTTTTCTTAACTAGTACCTACTTGTATGTTTACATTATTAATTGTTGTTATTGCGATTGCCTTAATATTTGACTTAGTAAACGGTTTCCACGATGCCGCTAACTCTATTGCTACGGTGGTTTCAACAAAAGTACTTACACCATTTCAAGCCGTGATTTGGGCAGCCACTTTTAACGTAATTGCATTTTGGGTTTTTGATATGAGTGTGGGTAACACCGTTGCAAAAACGGTAGATAACAACGCTATTGATCTTTGGGTTATTCTAGCAGGACTTTTAGCTGCCACATTTTGGAACCTACTCACCTGGAGGCTAGGTATTCCCTCATCATCCTCACACACTTTAATTGGTGGTTTTGCTGGGGCAGCTGTTGCGCATGCTGGGTGGGATGTAATTGCCGGAGGTGAAATCTTAAAGGTTGTTCTGTTTATCTTCTTAGCACCTTTAATCGGAGGTTTCATAGCCTATCTAATTGCTGTTGTAACGATTAGCCGTTCCTTTTGGAAGAAAATGTTGGTTATTTTAACCCTATCAGGCATAACTATCGTATTTATGCAATACATGATCGACTACATGGACATGAAGCCTATTATGTTATACATTGTTATTGGAATGATCAGTGCTTTTATTGTCGTGTATACGTGGTTTGAAATTATGCATGGTAAAAAACCTTCTGCTGTTAAGGAAGCAAACATGCATAAAAAACTGCAGCTACTTTCCTCAGCAGCCTTTTCTTTAGGACATGGTGGAGCTGATTCACAAAAAGTAATGGGTATTATCTGCGCTGCACTTTTAGTTTATGGTAACTTGGGGAGACAAGGAAAATTAGAGGAGAAAGTTCCCAAAGATCTTCAAATCACTGAATTAATGCAAATTGAATTTCATAAAGAAGGCAAACTTGAAAAATACAAGCCAGAGGCAGCAAAATTAGGTGATAATGTATACTACGTAGAACATAAAGCGATTGTTGATGCTAGTTCCGGTATCGTAGTATATGATAAAAAAGGAAAACGAACTCCAGAGGCAACTATGGAAAACTTACCAAGTTTCAAAGAAATCGATGAAAAACTGAAAAAAATAGAAATTTTCACCCTTGGTGACGCCTTGTGTGATGCCTCAAGCAAGGATACCATTTTTAATAAAAAAACATTAAATAAAAAGTATGTTTATGCTGGTATTTTTAATAACTACGTCGATCTCAAAACTAGTGACTTAAGAGAAGGATTTAAAATTAAAACAAAAGTTCATTCGGAAACAATGCCTTTTTGGATTGCCTTCGGGTGCTATTTGATGATTGGTTTGGGAACATTAATGGGCGGATGGAAGATTGTGAAAACTATGGGGACCAAGATAACTAAGGTTACACCGCTAGAAGGAGTCTGTGCTGAAACGGCTGGTGCATTAACCTTATTTACTGTTTCACAATTCGGCATTCCTGTTTCTACAACCCATACTATCACAGGTTCTATCATAGGAGTTGGTGCTACTAAGCGACTTTCCGCAGTGCGATGGGGCGTTACCATAAACTTACTCTGGGCATGGATATTAACCATACCGGTTAGTGCAATTCTTGCTGCTTTGATTTACTACCTCATCATTTTGGTTAAATAACTAAAAGAGTTCGGTAATTTTATTTTAATTAATCTATTGTTAAGTTATTGTTAGTTGTATTTTTTTTTCTACATTAGCCATTCAATTTAATTCTTTAATCCTATGAAAAAAATCTTACTTTCTTTTAGCGCCTGTTTAATGGTTGCTTACGCTTCTTCCCAGGTTATTTGCAAGGGTGTTTCTCCCTCAAATATCGCTGGAAACTATACCTTCAGTTGGGCTCCCCCTACTGGTGGATGGGGTACTCCGGATTTTCTTATCCCCAATACATTTGTACAGGATACATTAATGATGGTAGATGATGGTACACCTGGATTAAATGCACAAGGAAATCCTATTTCAGGAGAAGGTTGTAATCCATTAATCAATAATTTAACAGGTAAAATTGCAGTCATTTTTCGAAATACCTGTGAGTTTGGAGCAAAAGCATTTAATGCACAAAATGCAGGTGCTGTTGGTGTTATTGTCGTAAACAGAAACCCAGGTGAATGGTTGAACATGGGTGCAGGAGTTGATGGAGCCAACGTAACAATCCCTGTTGTAATGCTAGACTTTATTGATGGTATGGACATCGTTGCAGAAATGCAAAATGGCCCTGTTGTCATGTTCCTTGGTAACAAAGTTGGTTTATTTCCTACTGATGGTGGCCTAACACCTTCAACTACATTAATTCCTAAGCAAGGTGGTGTTGTTTCTTTCTTGGCTCAAAATGGCACAGAATTTAATTTTGACCTCGGAGCTCGTGTCTACAATTATGGTAATCAAGCCCTTTCCGGTGTAACATTGAATGCTACCATTACCAATCCTACAGGAACCACCGTTTACAACAATACTGTTACCAATATCACACTTAATGTTGGAGATAGCGTTGATGTTGAGCCATCTCAAACCAACTACCTTCCTCAATTCTCATTGTCTAACTATCCTACTGGACGTTATACCCTTACTTATACCTTAACTTCTTCGAGTGCAGACAGTGATCCTTCAGACAACTCTTTAAGTTATGATTTTGTTATTCAAGATTCACTTTACACCTTTGCGAATATAGATGTTGCAAGCGGAAATGCGGCTCCAAGTACACATTACCGCCCAAGTACTAACAATGCGACATACTCCGTTTGTACTGTACTAAAAGATGCAAACGCAAGTCGAATTGCAGCTGTAGGTGTTCATTTTTCAGCAACCACTGCTGCAAATACAGTTCCCTTAGATGGCGAAGAAATTGCCTTGTATTTATATAAGTGGGAAGATAACTTCGTTGATTTAAATGATGCTGCATTTGGATTTAACACATTGACTCAAGTAGCTGGTGGATATTACTATTTTCCGTCAGATCTTCAAGGTGAATTAGTTTACGGTGAATTTGACCAAGCAGTTGTTCTTGAAGATGGTGTGCGTTATTTAGCGTGTGCTCAGACCGTTAATTTAGACCTTTATTTAGGTTTTGATGGCGATCGCGACCACACATGGAACTACAATTGGTATGCACAACCAATGTCTCCAATTGAAAGCGATGGAGCGTATTTCGCAGCTGGATTTGGCGCAGATGTACCTAATGGACTTGTTCTACGCGTTATTGATGCCAACAACATTGGTCTAAATGAAGCGAACACTATCGGCGGTATGGCTTATCCAAATCCTACCACGGATAAAGTAACCGTTTCTATAGAAGGTGAAGGCTTAGCTAACTTAACTGTTACAGATATTTCTGGTAAGCAGGTTCTTACTCAATCATTAGATTTAGTAAACGGAAAATCAGCCGTGTCTATTGAGACATTAGATGCTGGAGTTTACATATTCAACCTTGTGTTGGAGAATGGCAAAACGTCACAATTTAACGTTGTAAAGCGTTAAACCAAGCTTATAATTTTAAAAAGGGTTGGTTTCACCAACCCTTTTTTTTATGCCCTAACTTTTATCTGCTTTAACTCCTTATCTTTGCTAACGAATATGGAAAAAAAGTCCTATACCGTTACCGCAGCATTACCGTATGCAAATGGCCCACTTCACCTTGGTCATATCGCAGGCGTTTACCTGCCAGCTGATATTTTCGTGCGATTTCTACGCTTGCAAAAACATGATGTCGCATTTATATGCGGTAGTGATGAACACGGAGCTGCAATTACCTTAAGGGCAAAAAAGGAAGGGGTTCAACCCCAAGAAATCGTAGATAAATACCATACATTAATTAAGCACAGTTTCGAAAAATTTGAAATTTCATTCGATATTTTTCACCGGACATCCTCTGAATTACATCATCAATACGCCAGTGAATTTTTTAAAACATTACACGAAAAAGGTGCTTTTGAAGAACAAAAATCACTTCAATATTTTGATGCAACCTACCAACAGTTTTTGGCAGATCGTTACATTACAGGAACCTGTCCAAAATGCCAGCACCCCAATGCATATGGAGACCAATGCGAAAAATGTGGGGCTGATTTAAGCCCAACTGAATTAATTAACCCCACATCTACTTTGTCGGGAAATACCCCGGAATTAAAAGAAACCACGCATTGGTATTTACCGATGAATAAACATGAAGAATGGTTGCGGGATTGGATCCAAAAAGGAAGCATAGAGGGGGAAATTATTCACGATCCGAAAACATGGAAAAACCAAGTTGTTGGACAATGTATGTCTTGGATTAATGGAGGTTTGCGCGCTCGCGCAATGACCAGAGATTTAGACTGGGGAATTCCTGTTCCACTGCCAAACTCAGAAGGAAAAGTATTATATGTTTGGCTAGATGCTCCGATTGGCTATATCTCAGCGACTCAGCAATGGGCCATAGATAATGGGGAAAATTGGAAAGATTATTGGTGTAAAGAAGAAGCGAAAGACAGAAAATTGATCCATTTTATTGGCAAAGACAACATCGTTTTTCACGCCATTATTTTCCCAATCCTTTTAAAATCACATGGCGATTTTATTTTACCCGAAAATGTTCCGGCATATGAGTTTCTAAACCTAGAGGGAGATAAATTTTCCACTTCAAGGAATTGGGCCGTTTGGCTGCACGAATACCTCGAACACTATCCTAATAAAGTGGATGAGTTAAAATATGTTTTAACATCAATTGCTCCTGAAAATAAAGACTCAGAATTTACATGGGCCGATTTCCAAACACGAATTAATTCAGAATTAGCCGATATTTATGGCAATTTTGTTAATCGCGTAACTGTGCTTATCCATAAATATTACGAAGGCGTTATACCTTCCGCTCACGAGCTGACAATTTATGACCAAAAAGTACTTTCTGAAATCGCTACGATTCCAGGTAAAATTTCAGACTTGTTATATCAATATAAGATTAGAGAAGCGCAACAAGAGATGATGAACTTGGCAAGAATTGGGAATAAATACCTCGCCGATGAAGAGCCTTGGAAAGTTATCAAAAGTGATCCTATACGAGTAGAAACGATCCTTAAGGTAGCACTTCAGATTACTGAAAAGCTAGCGTTGTGTTCACGTGTGTTTTTGCCAAAAACAGCAGATACATTGCTGAACATGCTTCAGATCAATTCAGAAGATTGGGATGTAACCGAGTCTATGCTCATATCCGGAAATAGTATTGGAACACCCACCATATTATTTGAAAAAATTACAGATGAATGGGTAGATCATGAGAAAAGCAAGTTAATTACCACTCCTATTACGAATTCTAAATACCCTATCATGAAAGAATTAATCTCCTTCGAAGATTTCACTAAAATGGACCTTCGCATTGGTCACGTAATAGCGGCCGAAAAAATGGAAAATGCAGATAAACTTCTCGTTTTGAAGGTCGATACAGGAATTGATGAACGAACCATAGTATCTGGAATTGCAAAGCATTACGATGCCGCAGCAATCCTTGGAAAGAAAGTCGTTGTCCTTATGAATTTAGCGCCAAGAAAAATTAGAGGGGTTGAATCGCATGGAATGCTCTTAATGGCTGAAAATAGCGAAGGAGAATTAAGCGCTTTAATCAGCGACCGCGATTTTGATTTTGGCGTAACAATAGCATAGCCGATTGATTGCTATAGTATAAGAAGATGAAATTTAATTCTTCGCATTCACCACTACTAGATATACCCTTTATCTTTTGCCCAACTACTTAATTGAGCGGCATTTGTGAATCCTAATTTCTTTAGAATGTTATGACGATGTGTTTCAATTGTTCTATGCGAAACAAATAATTTTTCGGCAATAATCTTGGATGTCAGGCCTTGGGCTATATGTTTAACAATTTCAATTTCTTTCATTGTCAGGGACTTTTTTGAATCCTCATCCTCCACATTTAATAAGGAAGTAAAGTTTCGATCTTTAATTTCCGCTGAAATAAAAATTTCACCGTTGTAAACGGCGTGAATACCGCTGATTAACTCTGTCTTATTCGTGTTTTTGGTTAGATAACCTTTGGCGCCTATAGACAGAAACTTTTTTACATACGTAATATCATCATGTAAAGAAAGCCCAATAATCTTTGTTTTAGGTAAGGTATTGGTTATTTTAATGGCTGCCTCTATCCCACTTCCTGCCCCTAGATTTATATCCATTAATATAATGTCGGGACGCAAACTCATCGCCGCATCAAAGGCATTGGCTTCAGAATCTGCTGTTCCTACAACATAAATGGAAGGTGCGTCTTTCAATAAAGCAGACCAAGCCTCACTTATAAGTTGATGATCATCAACAATTAAAACCTTGATTATTGTTTCCATACATTGGTATTTGGCACTAAATTAACCATTTAAGGCCTCAGCACCACCAACTATTTCTAAAATCTCATTAGTAATCGCAGCTTGACGCGCTTTATTGTAGGTTAATTTCAAGCTTTTTTGAAGATCTTTGGCGTTATCTGTTGCTTTGTGCATCGCAGTCATTCGAGCGCCATGCTCAGAAGCATTAGAATCTAATAAAGCCTTAAACAATTGTATTTTGAGAGATTTTGGAATAAGGACTGAAACTAATTCTTGTTTGTTGGGTTCGAATAAATAATCAACCGAATTCGAATTATTCTCTGGAATTGGACTAATAAGGGGTAAAAATTGTTCTACTTCTATTGATTGACTAGCCGCATTAATGAAACTATTATACACAACAACAACTTTACTAAACTGCTGCTGCTCATACAAAGACATTAATTGCGTAGCGATAAGCGCAGTACGGTCAAAGGTAAGATCTAAAAAAATATCCTCTAAAGGCGCTAATTCGTCATTTATAAAATAATTTGGCGTTTTTTTTATGACGTCTTTCACTTTTTTACCAAGACATAGGACCTTAACGTCATACGCTTGATAATCTGAAGCGATTAAGTGCTGCACTTTTTTTATAATATTATTATTGAACCCGCCGCACAAGCCTCGATTAGACGAAATAGCAATAATTAAAACGCTATTTCCATCGTTCAGTTTGGCTAGTTTATTCTCAGAAGCATCCGCTACAGCGCTAAGATTACCCAGGATTTCCTTTAATTTACCAGCATACGGGCGTAATTTTGTTACAGCATCTTGAGCGCGTTTCAATTTAGCAGCAGATACCATTTTCATAGCAGAAGTAATCTGCATTGTTGATCCAACTGACGCTATTCTATTCCGTATTTCCTTTAAATTGGCCATAGTATTAATGTACAACTTGCCTTAGAGGCAATTCAAATTCAATTAGTATTTCTCTGCAATTTCCTTTGCGCACTTGGTTAAAACATCCGTAATTTCATCCGTATATTTTCCTGCTTTCAAGGCCAATAAAACGTCTGCATGTTTCGCTTCCAAGAAAGTAAGGTACTCTTTCTCGAATGCTTTCACTTGATTAATAGGAACACGTTGAATTAATCCTTTCGTTCCAACAAAAATAATGGCTATTTGCTGTTCAACTGGGTAAGGATCTCCTTCTCGCTGCTTCAGAATCTCAACATTTCGCGAGCCCTTATCAAGCACCGACTTTGTTGCGGCATCCAAATCAGAACCAAATTTTGCAAACGCTTCTAATTCACGGTATTGAGCCTGATCTAATTTCAAGGTTCCCGCCACTTTTTTCATCGATTTAATTTGGGCAGAACCACCAACACGTGAAACAGAAATTCCAACGTTAATAGCAGGACGAACACCCGCGTTAAATAAATCCGATTCTAAGAATATTTGTCCATCAGTGATCGAGATTACATTCGTTGGAATATAAGCCGATACGTCACCAGCTTGTGTCTCAATAATTGGTAATGCGGTAAGAGAACCACCACCTTTCACTAAAGGTCGAAGTGACTCTGGAAGATCATTCATTTGACAAGCGATGGTATCATCCCCAATAATTTTTGCTGCACGCTCTAACAAACGAGAGTGAAGGTAAAATACATCCCCAGGATATGCCTCACGTCCTGGTGGGCGACGAAGCAATAAAGAAACCTCGCGATATGCTACAGCTTGCTTTGATAAATCATCAAAAACAATAAGGGCTGGCCTTCCTGAATCTCTAAAAAACTCACCAATTGCAGCGCCAGTCATTGGAGCATAAAACTGCATTGGAGCAGGATCAGAAGCATTCGAAGCGACAACTGTTGTGTATGCCATTGCTCCTGCATCCTCAAACTTCTTAACGATACCTGCAACCGTAGATCCTTTTTGACCAATCGCAACATAAATGCAATATACAGGTTCACCACGATCATAGAATTCTCGCTGATTAATAATGGTATCGATAGCAACAGTCGTTTTACCTGTCTGACGGTCACCGATAATTAATTCTCTTTGTCCACGTCCAATTGGAATCATGGAATCGATCGCTTTAATACCTGTTTGTAGAGGCTCAGTAACTGGCTGACGGAAAATAACACCTGGTGCTTTTCGTTCGATAGGCATTTCATAAAGTTCACCAGTAATCGGTCCTTTACCATCTATTGGCATTCCTAGCGTATCAACAACACGACCCACCATACCTTCGCCAATTTTAACAGATGCGATTCGCCCTAATCTTTTTACCGTATCACCTTCCTTCACTAAAGAAGAACGACCGAGTAAAACTGCCCCAACGTTATCTTCTTCAAGATTCAAGGCGATTCCTTGTAAGCCACCATCAAATTCAATTAATTCTCCATATTGAACTCCGTTTAGCCCGTAAATACGAGCAATACCATCTCCAATTTGAAGAACTGTACCTACTTCTTGTAATTCAGCTTCTGTTCTGAATCCTGATAATTGTTCCCGTAAAATTGCTGAAACCTCTGCTGGATTAATGTCTGCCATTTTATTTTATTTTAAGTTTTTTTAAGTCCTGCGACTTAGTTGGTTAATTCTTGTCTTAAATTTTTTAATTTGCTTGCTACGGAGGAATCAATTTGCTTGTCTCCTATTGTAATAATAAAGCCCCCAATTAATGCAGGATCAATTTTTTCAACTAATCTTAATTCGCCTGCGAAGGTCTTGGATAATTTATCAATTATTTTTTTTCTGCTATCATTGTCGAGGGCAACAGCACTTGTAATCGTTCCCGAAACAATCCCGCGATGTTTTTCAAGCAAAGAGCTATAACCCGAAGCGATGAAAGGCAACATAGCGGAACGGCCATTTTTAACAATAAGCGAAATAAATCCAGCGCTTAGCGGCTGTAAATCAACGATTAAGGCATTAATAATTTTTATTTTCTTGTCTGTATTAATGATTGGTGAATTAAGGAAACTCACAAAATCTTGAGAACTTTGAGCCATCGTCATTATTCTAGACATATCATGCAAAACAGGATCTAAGACCTTTTGCTCAATAGACATTTCCAATAATGCTTTAGCGTATCTTATCGCTGCTTTAGTAGATTTCATGTCTTAGTTCATATTTATATCATCCGCCAATTTTTCAGCAAGAGCCTTTTGTTTTGCGTCAGTAGATAAATCACCACGAACAATTTTTTCGGCGATATCTAAGGAGAAACCAGCTAATTGTTTCTTTAAATCCAGAATTGCAGCTGTTTTTTCCATCGCAATACTTGCTTTTGCACTTTCAACAATTTTATTTGCTTCTAGTTTCGCTTTATTTTTTGCATCTTCCACCATCTGAACTGCCGTTTCTTTTGCGTCTTTCATCATAGCATCTCTTTGCGCCCTTGCTTCCTTTAAAATTTTCTCATTTTCAGCCTGAAGCAACTGCATCTCTGCTTTCGTTTTTACGGCTAACTCTAATGAATCGTGAATTTTTTGTTCTCTTTCATTAACAGCCTTTAATATCGGTTTCCAAGCAAATTTTGCCAATAAAAATAACAAAAGACAAAAAACTAATCCTGTCCAAAACAACAAGCCGTAATCAGGTAATATCAAGTCCATAATTCTACTTTTTTATTAATTTCTAAACTAAAAATGCGAACCACAACCAACCGTTGTGGTTCACATTATTTTTTTTTATTGCTTTGCTCCCAAGAATCCAACTACTACTCCAAAAAGAGCAATACCTTCAACTAATGCAGCTGCAATAAGCATTGCTGTTTGAATTTTTCCCGAAGCTTCAGGGTTACGGGCAATTGCCTCAACAGCAGAACCACCGATTCTACCGATTCCTAATCCTGCTCCTAATACCGCCAATCCTGCTCCAATCGCTGCAATACTTCCAAACATTCCTGTCATTACTATCATTATATATGGTTTAAAAATTACAAATTAATGATGCGCTTCTTCCACGGCAGCACCTATGAACAATGCGGAAAGCATTGTAAAAAGATACGCCTGTAAAAAGGCAACCAACAATTCCAAAATCGATATAAACAAAGCCATTGGGACCGACAAGGCGCTCCAAGCAATACTTTTATTTATAAAAATTAAGGAGATGAGTGCTAAAATGATAATGTGTCCTGCCGTAACATTGGCAAAAAGTCGAATCATTAAAGCAATGGGTTTGGTGAAAATGCCAATAATCTCTATTGGCACCATAATAATTAATATAGGAATTGGGACGCCTGGTGTTGCAAATATATGTCTCCAATAATTTTTATTCCCTGAGAACACCGTTATTAATAATGTGAAGAGAGCCAGAAAAAGAGTAACACTGATGTTTCCAGTTAAATTAGCCCCACCTGGAAGGATCGGAACCATCCCCAGTAAATTATTCAATAATATAAAAAAGAAAGCGGTAAGAAGATACGGAACATATTTCTTGTATTTGGCCTCCCCAATATTTGCTTTGGCAATGTCATCTTGTACTAAAAGAACCAAAGGCTCCAAAAACTTAGCAATTCCCTTGGGAGCAACAGATCCATTTTTTTTATAGAATTTAGCCATGCTAAACATAATGATTAGCAGTAAGAAAGCGCCAAAGAAAAGCGATGTGACATTTTTGGTTATTGACAAGTCCAATGGCATAGGATTGTGCGGATGTCCATCTTTAAAATGCATTTTTCCTTCCGACAGGCGGTATATTTTCTCGTGGAATAATGCGTAGCCAGCTGCAGGACCTTTGCCTACTAAATAACTCAGTTTTTCACCTGTTTTTGCGTCTTTATCCAAGACATTTAATCCATGATAAAAATGACTAGCGCTAAACACCTTAAATCCATTATCATATAAAATAACCGGTAAGTGCAAAGAAACTCCTTCATGCTCACTGCCCCACAAATGCCATTCATGCGCATCTTTAACGTGATGCATGATCATTTCATTGACATCAAACTCGTCTTCAATCGAGTCAACAGCTGTTACCTGTTTAGAAATTATTGCTGGATTCTTTTGTGCGGAAATTATTGATGGGGTGAGCATCAAAAAACACACAAAAATCACCTGTGTAAAAAGCTTAGAAACAATCATTTATTTACCTTTTAAAGGGAAAACCCTTAAAATTTTATGCAAAGGTAATAAATCTTTCTAAAGTAATGCGAATTAATCGCCAATGTTTTCCCGCCTTTTTTCACGTATGGTTTTATAGAGCTTTATGGCTAGCATTAATGATATTGCAGTACCAAAAAACCCAATTGTACCATACATCCAATCCATGTTCGTTTTCATCTCAACAAGGAAAACAATCACTACTAAAAACAAGGTGGCCACCTCGTTCCAAACACGAAGTCGAAAGGATGTCCAAACTACCTTTTCCTTTCCTAAATCGTTCATTATTTTTTGGCAGGCAAAATGATAAACAACCAGTAAAATTACAAATGCCAATTTAATGTACATCCAAGGCTGATTATAGGCCGCTGCATTTAAATAAATTATCCAAGAACCAAATAATATGGTTAAATACATCGAAGGAGTCGTGATGTACCACCACAATCTTTTTTCCATGATGATATACTGTTTTATTAATATATCGCGCTCTACCTCTTCTTTCTTGGTGGCCTCTGTATGGTAAATAAAGAGCCTTACAATATAAAATAGACCTGCGAACCAACACACCACAAAAATAATATGAAGGGATTTTATAATATCTATATTCATAAGGTAAAATTAATACAATTAAACGAATAGGGCGCTTGCATATCTAACAAATACAGCTTAATATTGTGTAACTCAATTAGAATGATGTTTCGCCTTGCTTTTCTAAGCCTATTTCTATTTCCAACATTAATCAGCTATTCACAGAGCGCAAATTTGTCTATTGATGGCTATTATCAAGGAATGAATCTTTATGTTTCCAACCCCTATCAAAGTGATGGCTTTGGTTTTTGTGTCAGCAAAGTGTTGGTGAATGGTAATATACTTCCGGCAACGATTCAAAACGAACACTTTCAAATTGACCTTGGTTTATTTGGACTTACCAAGGGAGAAGAGCTTTTTGTTGAGCTAGAACATTATGAAGGGTGCACGCCTCGATTTATTAATCCCGAAGTGTTACTCCCAAATAGCACCTATGTTTTGGGTTCGTTGAATGCCACAATTGCTGGTAAAATTAGTTGGACGACAACAAATGAAAACGGCAGGCTACCTTTTCATGTGGAACAATACAAATGGGGTAAATGGATATCGGCAGGCGAAATTCAGGGAAAAGGGACGCCTAGCCTCAACCAATATGTGTTGGAAATTGTACCTCATAGTGGTTACAACAAGGTAAGGATAATGCAAATCGATAATACAGGACAAAAACGATTCTCTAAAGAAACAGGATTTGACTCCGGTATTAAGAAAGTGATTAAAACACCAGCAAAAGTTAAAGACTTTATTTACTTCAGTACAAATGGCATAACCGTCAAAACCAAGTATGAAGTATATGATGCCTTTGCAAATATCCTGATGAAAGGATTCGGAAGTCAGGTTAATTGTAAAGATCTATTAAATGGTATTTACTTTATTAACTTCGATAATTCCTCCGAAAAATTTATAAAATACTAACATGATAAAGCACATTGAACATATTGGTATTGCGGTGGAAAACATCGAGGAGGCCTTGAAAACATACGAAAATTTATTAGGCGTAAGCTGCTACAAAACAGAGGTCGTAGCATCAGAACTGGTTCGCACTGCATTTTTGAAAGTAGGCAATACTAAAATCGAGCTACTTGAAGCGATGGATCCTGTGTCACCCATCGGAAAGTTTTTAGCCAATAAAGGCGAAGGTTTTCACCACATTGCTTTTGAAGTGGATGATATTCACGCAGAAATAAAACGCTTAAGTTCCTTGGGCTTTGAGATGATCCACGAAACACCGAAACCCGGAGCGGACAACAAACTCATTGCTTTTCTTCATCCGAAATCGACACAAAAATTATTGGTGGAAATTTGTCAAGAAATCCTTTAAAACCAGCCCTTTTTTTCTTGTTGTAATTTATATCAACTATAAATAAGGCTTCATGACATTCTTATGACAATTGAACGGGTTTCACTTGCGAAATTTGTACCAAAATAGAATAAATTTGCTCTCCGAACTTCACACTATCGCTTTTACGCACCGACGATTTGAGGTAAGTAAAATTGGTGTCTTACACATTGAAGAAGCAGATCAAGCAGTTCGATTACTTGCCTTAAAAGCAAGGTTTGATATCCCAGAACTTTTATTTATCTCTACCTGCAATCGCGTTGAAATAAGTTTGTTTACCGATGTAGTGCTCACAAATACTTGGATTAATGATTTATTGGAAGCCTTGTATCCCCATCTAGAGCAAACGGAAATAACAGAATACCTCCTTCACCTTGAATTATATAAAGGCGAAAAAGCCATAGAACATGCTTTTTCGGTCGCCTCTTCCATCGATTCTATGATTGTTGGAGAACGTGAAATAATTACCCAAATGCGAACTTCCCACGAGCATTGTCGCAAAATTGGCTTAACTGGTGATCGGTTTCGACTTTTGATGAAGCACGTTATCGAAACCGCTAAAAAAGTGTACACAGAAACGAGTATTGCTACCAAGCCTGTCTCAGTTGTTTCTCTGGCTTATCAGCACTTAAAACGATTAAACATTCACTTAGACGCTCGTATTTTAGTGATTGGAGCCGGTGTGACAAACACCACCATGAGTCATTATTTAAAAAAACATGGCTACAAAAATTTCGCAGTGTTTAACCGCACATTGGCGAACGGAGAAGTCTTGGCATCGCAACTAAAATGTCCTGCTTATCGCCTAGATGATTTAATGACTTATCGAGAAGGTTTTGACGTTATCATTTCATGCACAGGTGCTGATCACCACGTGATTTCGCCAGAAATTTATGCTGCCATACTAAATGGAGAACAAGATAAAAAAATTGTCATCGACATTGCTATTCCACAAGATCTGAATCCTTCGATTATTGAAAATTATTCCCTGACGCACATTTCAGTGGATCTACTTCAAAAAATCTCCAATCAAAATCTAAAAGAAAGAACGAAAGAAGTAGACCATGTGCTACAAATTATTGACTTAGCCATTCTTGAATTTCGGACAAAAGTAAAAGAGCGCTACGTGGAATTAGCCATGAAATCAGTGCCTAAACAAGTGAAAGAAATTAAAGCCTCTGCCCTAAACAATGTTTTTAAATCAGAAATTGAAAACATGGATGAACAATCTCGGGAAGTATTGGAAAAAGTGATCGGCTACATGGAAAAAAAATACATTAGTGGCCCTATGAAATTAGCGAAAGAAATTATTATTAAAAATGTCTGAAAATCAGCGCATTATAATTGGATCTCGCGGCAGCGATTTGGCCCTTTGGCAGGCGCATCATGTCAAAACAAAGCTGGAAAATTTAGGCTGTGAAGTCAGCATTGAAATCATTCAAACCCAAGGCGATCTTATCCAAGACCTCAGCTTTGATAAACTAGAAGGCAAAGGCTTTTTTACCAAAGAACTAGAACTTGCCCTGATCCAAGGAAGAATCGATTTAGCCGTTCACTCCCACAAAGACCTAGAAACAAATCCGCCTGAAGGACTCTGCATTGTAGCAGTTTCAGAACGAGAAGACCCTGCCGAACTCTTGTTAATTCACCCAACTTCTATTGAAGAAAACAGGCTGTGGAATTTGAAAAAAGGAGGCGTAATCGGAACCTCTTCTGCCCGAAGAAAATCACAAGTGCTTGCTCATCGAAACGATTTAATCATTAAAGATTTACGCGGGAATGTACCGACCCGAATCGCCAAGTTGCGCAATGGGGAATACGATGCCATCTTGTTAGCGAAAGCAGGAGTGAGTAGATTGAACTTAGATTTAAGTGATTTAATCGTCGTGCGACTAGATCCAGAAATTATCGTGCCCGCTCCTGCCCAAGGCGTACTTGGTTTACAAATACGCAGCAATGACGAACGCACAAAAACCCTTGTTTCTCCTTTAAATGATACTCCAGTACACGCATTAATTGCTATTGAACGCACCGTTTTGAATCTTATGGATGGAGGTTGCAAATTGCCCTTAGGCGTTTATAATGATGGACAATTCATCCACGTTACCCATGCACACAGTGCACAAGAAGCAGCGGTTTCTTTTAAATTTGAAGCAAATGATAACCCAGACATTGCCGCGCACATTGCTTCGGTTTTGAAAGCGCGCTCATGAAAAGCCTTTACATCACCCGAGACTTAGACGATCTCTTTATTCTTCAGCAATACTGTAGTTTTGGTCAAATCGACTTGCATGCCCAATCTCAAATCACCTTTGAGGAAGTCCCTTTTTCCATCGAGAAACCCTTTGAAGTGGTGTTTTTTTCCAGTGTGCGGGCGGGACGTTTTTTCTTACGAAACTACGACGGTCCTTTAAGCAAACTAGCATTTGCCTGTATAGGCGAAGAAACAGCGAAACGATTCAACATCGATTTTGCCTTTGTTGGAAAAGAAGCTGGGAATCCTGAAAAAGTAGCTGAAAAATTTAAAAATTGGCTCGGCGAAAAACGCCTGCTTATCCCCCACTCGTCGCTTTCACAGAAAACCATTGCTTCAATCATACCAAGTTCGCAGTGCGAAAGCATCTGCATCTACAACACCCTGCTCAAACCGAGCCTTGTTCCCGAATGTGATGTGTATGTTTTTACCAGTCCGAGTAACCTTGAGGCTTTTTTACAGGTCAACAAACTCCCTGAGCACGCTAAGGTTATTGCATGGGGAAATACCACCGAAAAAGCCCTGCTTAAGGCCAAGATCACTCCAAACCTCACCCTAAAAAATGCCCAATTGGAGGAATTAATCGATGTTTTATCTAAGCAGTAAGCCATGTATCTTCCCACTCGCTTGAAAAGCGTCGGCATTCTGTTTATTTTTGTGCTATGAACGCACCAAACGATCTTATTTGTGCAATTGCCACCTCCAGCGGAATTGGCGCCCTAAGCATCATTCGGGTATCTGGCCCCAAGTCCAAATGCATGTTGCTCAGCCATTTCTCCAAAAACCTAAGCGAAGCCGTAAGCCACAGCATCCACTTTGGCTTGTTAAGCGACTCCAATGGCCGAGCATTAGACGAAGTATTGATAGCAGTATTTGACCAAAATAAAAGTTTTACCGGAGAGGAAAGCATCGAAATAAGTTGCCATGGCTCACCATACATTCAACAAGAAATCCTCCGCCTTTTGTGCACATTAGGTGCTAGAATGGCCGAGCCAGGCGAATTCACCCAGCGGGCTTTTTTGAATGGAAAAATGGACCTATCACAGGCCGAAGCCGTTGCCGATTTAATTGCATCCGAGAGCAAGCAAGCACACCAAATAGCCCTTCAGCAATTGCGGGGTCACTTTTCAAATGAATTGCGCACCTTACGAGAGGAACTCATCCACTTTGCCTCCTTGATCGAATTGGAATTAGACTTTGCCGAAGAAGATGTTGAATTTGCAGACCGAGGCCAATTGTTGGCTTTAGTGGATAAAGTATTAAGGATTCTCGAACGCTTGGCGGAATCCTTTGCCCTCGGCAATGCGATAAAGAATGGCGTGCCTGTAGCGCTAGTTGGTGCTCCGAATACCGGAAAAAGTACCCTGTTAAACCAACTTTTGGGGGAAGACCGAGCCATTGTGAGTCCGATCGCCGGCACCACCCGAGACGTCATTGAAGAAACGCTCAACATCGAGGGCATCCTTTTTCGCTTGATCGATACGGCTGGCATCCGAGAAACGACCGAAACCATAGAGGCCATGGGAATTGCGCGAAGCATGCAAAAAATAGAACAGGCACAAATCGTATTGTGTATGGCCGATGCAGAGGACACACAATCCTTGACAGATACCGAAAATTGGATTCAAAATCTAAAGACACAATACCCCGATAAACAGTTGATTTTATTGGTCAATAAGTCCGATTTGAATCCAACAATCCAAACAACAGGCTTTCTTGTAAGCGCCAAAAACGGCGAGGGAATTTCCGAACTGAAGGCACACCTAAAGCACTTGGTTTTGGGACACTTCGACTTACAGAACGATACCATTGTGTCTAATGCACGCCACCATGAAGCCCTTGTTAAAACGGCCAACATCGTTGCCTTGGCGAAGCAGGGACTCCAAGCAGGAACCAGTGGCGATTTTATTGCCATGGACATTCGCCAAGCGATGTTTCATTTGGGCACGATTACAGGAGATATTTCAACCGATGATTTACTGGCTAATATTTTTAGCAAGTTTTGTATCGGGAAGTAATTCCATCAAAATAAATCAAAAAACATAGGTGAAATTGACATGTGTTTTGTCAAAGAACGAATAGAAATCAACTAAATCACTCACGCCATCTCAAACTCCCAATGATCTCCTACTGGGACAATAGAAGTTTGTAACGACACTTCAAATTGGTCTTTGATTATTATTGGTGAAGAGCCAAACACGGTATTAAAGCGATAATGGAGCGCCAAAATACCATGAATCTGAGCGCGAACACCCACAATTCCAGTTTTTTGGGTCTTGTTGTAAATAGTAATTAATTCTGTCGTCGAAGTATTTTCAAGGGCGCTTAATCTGATGTCGATTGCCTCACGATCGCCCGTTTGAGGGATAAATAAATAGATCATGTTAGTTGATTTAAAGGTTTAATGAATGAATTGTTGCCATGATTTATTCTGGTTCATATATATATAAATATTTATTTAAGAAAAATAATTCAGTATACACATTCTCTTGGTGTTTAACAACTACTCTATAGCCTCCATTTTGGATTTTATTACAAAATAAAATATATACACGATTTCTATTTTCATAGTCAGGCCAATGTGAGACTATTAAAACATCAGACTTTTTATCTATAAAAGTATAATTTGTATCTCGATTATTAGCGTCTAACACGCGCATGATTGTATGGATAGCCTGTTTTTTTGTCTTCAAGATTGAGGAAAATACATCGTCCCCGTTATCTAATCGCACCGAGTCTAAACCCACGAAGTTTTGTGCGAATGATGTTACCGATATTCCTAAGAATAACATCGTTGTTTTAAGTGTTCTCATTTTATATTTAAGTTAAGTTAAATTACTAATTCTCCAAATGCAATAATCATTGTGTATACAAGGAATATAGACGATACCATGGCTATTATTATACCTGAAAGTGCTATAAATCTGTACCTTATAAACTTTAATGGAAGCCAACACGATAGCGTGAAGACTGTTAACGATATTAAAAAATTTGTCATGTCTTAAGTTTTAGTGAATCTTGGACTGCACCCAAGAAGTATGCTCGGGCGGAAGCCCCTCTCTTTTATCTTGTAAATTTTAATCGTGTGTCGATTGTCTCACGATCGCCGGCTTGAGGGATAAATAAATAGGTCATGCTAGTTGATTTAAAGGTTTAGTTAATGAATTGCATAAGTGAGATTTCAATTATTTTAAATGTTCCCACTCCTTATTCCAGGTCTTCTATTATTACTTCGCTTTTATAAAACCGGAAGGAGGTGCGTTCAAAGGGTTTACCGATTTGGACATCAAATTTTCCATTTGAAAAAGTTGCTTTTGCATATTGGGGAGCATTAAATGGATAAACAGCCATGGGAAGCAAGGGGGTCTCTAATTCCCCATTCACCTTAATTTGATCAAATTGAAAGCGCAAATATGGAATTTTAGATACGGGAAGGCGCTTATAATACAATTCCACAAAAATCGCTTGATTCTTATCAAGAAATAGTTGTTCGCCAGGAAATGCTAGACTTCCAGTTTGAATGAGGGATTTTTTTTCGTGAGAAAAAACCTGCATAGCGACAAAGGTATGTACGACACCATCGATCGTTACTTTTTCATGTGTATTGCGTAAGGTGATGGTATATTTCCCTTTTTTCCAGGGTAGAGCATTCCGGACACTAATAAAATCGCCTTCATATCCCCCACTCTCCCCTACACCCGATTTTTGAATTTTCATAGCCGTTCCTAATCGCTCCGACCATCTTGAAAAGATAGAAGCACGTCCTAGATCAACGAAATTTCCAAAGTTATTCTCCCCATTCACCCCACGATATCCCCCACAATGTGTTTGAATTCCATTATAAAAACCTTTTTGGTTAATCTCAGAGGATTGTGTACAGAGATACAAATACATGTCTTCAGGGATATCATCCTGAATGGTAATATCTATTGAAAATGATTCCAACAACAGCGAATCCTCAAATTCATAATAAATGTCGACTAGATGCCAACATGGAATAACAATGTATTCACCTAAAAATTTTCCGTCTTGAAAATATCCGGTTTGTTTATCGCCGTTCAAATCTATTAGCGTTCCGATTCCAGATGCTAAACCATTTTCAACTTGACCTAAATAAGTCGTCCAATCTTCATTCATTATTTTTCTGAACTCAGGGGCGGGTTCATACTTACTTGGAACTTGGCCCCAAGCACTTGTAAATATTACGCTAACAAAAATAGCACTTGTAATTTGGCGATAGCCGGGCAATTTTAGAAAAACTTTCATGATAAATAGTTTTATAGGTTAAACAAATTATCAGAAAAAGAAAGCTGAGTAAAAAGATACATTTCTTTTTGAACCTTCGTTCCTCATTGCTTTTCCACCGTGCCTTGTCAGATCGGTTGGCTTTCGTTTTTTAGACGAAACTCTTAATGATTTTGACCTAATAACAACAAGTTTTAGATTCGTTACACTTAAATTTTATTTATTAATTTTTTGTAACCATTTTAGTTATTTTTATTAATTTGGACGTGTATTTCGAACCTTAAATGGTACCAACCGAGTGAAGACACCGCGGTGGTAAAACGATACGGGCTTTTAAAGTCAAAATTAACGTTGGTTTCCAATTTTAATCGAAATACAAATAATTTAATTTATTCATTAATACTATTTGTATGAAAAAAACAGTTTTTTTAATTTTTAAAAATGGCAAAACATTGCCTGTAGAGGCAAAAAAGATGGAGGTTACCACTAACCAAGCGATGCTTCCAACATACCCAATTGAATTACCCCTTTTCATTGAGGTAAACCACCAGGGATTGACAACGCTTTTGAATTTGAGCCACCAATCCGATTGCATGGTTCTTCAATTTAAAAAAGATGGACGATTTTCTGGAGCAACCATTAGTAAAAACAGGAATGAGGGATTCTTTATGATTCAATCTCAAGCATCATTTATCTTAATGATGCCCTGGCCGCTCAACTTCTCACCTAATGAACTTGAGAATCTAAGTGTTGAGCATCTTGATAATTTATCCTAAACTTTTACAAATAAAATTTACAACTATGATTAGTGGACACCTTTACATCCCTCGACAAGGGGATCGAAATTTTTTTATAAATTATTACAATGACTTTATGAAACTTAGCGACTTAGAACTTGAAAATGTAACTATTTCCGCCAAAAAAACCCATTCTTTATGACACAGAAAGAGCAACAAATCATAGACATTTTAATAACTGCTATAAAAGGTGGGAACTTAATTCGGTTTGAGTATAAAGGACAAATTAGGATAGTGGAACCCTATTTAATAGGAGAACTTTATAGTAAATTTCAAAATCATTTGGAAGAAGGAGAATTTGCCCTAAGAGCGTGGTTTGTTAGTGGTTTCTCAAACCGACCTATTGACAAAAAAGAAGGTGATAGGTGGCGAATTTATGAACTAAATAAAATGATAGAAATTGAACTATTAACTGAAATGAATAAAATTGTAAGGCCTTTTTATATTCCAGACGACAAAGATTTTAAACGTATAAATTACCGTGTAAATGTTAAATAGGAATATTCTTGAGTACACTATAAATTTACAAATTACCAAACAAAGAAAAAGACTGGCTTTAACACGTGTTAAGTAATTTGTATATGAATACGATTTTCAATTCCATAAAATATAAGCAACACTATTTAGAAGAGTTTAAATATTTAAGCGATAAGGAATTAGCTGAAAAATTTAATAGTAAAGTCGGAATTAGGTATTTCAATTTTGCCATTCAAGGATTTATGAATGCTCTGATTGAGGAAATTGAGCGAAGAGAACTAGATTACCGCGAAATAGGTGATGAGATGTCAATTTCTTACGCAAATAAAATTAAAATTTTAGACGGGAGAATAACTTTAAAAGATTAATAGTTGAATTTCAAAGACTAATTAACAAGTAAATGAAACATATGGTTTTAAGCTACCCATCAATCAGCCAACGGCTATTTATGGATATTTTGGCAAACCCAACTTCCCCTCGGGAGGTGCTGGATTACCCGAAGATTCAAATGCCGCAAGTATTTATTGGGCTCAATCTGCTTTCGTTATGACATCTCGTGAGGAAGCGTTGCGGCTCTTCAGCATTGAAACTGCTAAAGGGTGTTTTTACCGGATGATGAAAGATCCCACTTGGGGACATTTGACGATGAAATGGCCTGTGAAAGTCGGCGTTGAAGCGACAATCCCTTTCCACTATCCCGAAGGTTTGGTGGAAAGGGTAACACTGGCCGAGTTTGCAGAGCAAGAAGCTCACAGATTGCCGATATTTTTAGGGGCATCACACAGCGGCATCTCCCCGAAGTATTCGGTGCTTGACCCCATCCCTGATGGTCATTTACATTTTATCATCTCAAAATCGATGCTGTCGGGCCACGTGAACAGCTTAAACTTGCAAAGATGGGATGCTCATGAGCATGTGTTTCAAAGAATCAAACAATGGATGTGATGAATTTGGAAAGCTTGATATTTTTCATGTAAGCTTAAGATTTCCCTAGCTTACCCAAGAAGATTATTGGAAATTTATACGGTTTTTAATGGGGTGACAGTAGTATTAGAATGAAAGCAGCTTTTTTCGCCATCGCCATTCAAAAGAAAAGGATTAACTTAGTTTTCGATATTCCTTGGTTTGGAGATGGGGTCTAGTATAGTGCTAAAATTGTGAAACGAAAGCTTGGTTCGCTTAACCTCAAGTTAGTGTTAATTAAAAAAAACAATGATAAATATATTAAAGATTTTAGTTGGACTAATTTTATTCGCAAGTTGTAATGAAAAAGAAAGTATAGATGCGAATACTTATTTTCTCAGTTATATAGACAAGGTTCCTGATACGAACCTTAAGACATCTGACTCATTAACGGTAATCCAAGAGAAAATAATATTAAAATATAATCTTGGTGTTTATATTCCTAAATATTTTAAATCAATAATTGAAACTAAAGATGAGGAAGCTTTCATTTTTTATAATTCACTAGATAGCAGCCTTATACTAGCGAAATGTTTTGATTTTAATGATACTATACTTAAACAAATTGAAAGAAGCACAAAATATGACAGCCCAATTTACGGACCTGATTACAATGACCTTTCAGAATTTCAACACTTTAAATTGTGCGAAAGAATTATAACAGATTTACTAATCGGACCATTTTACTTTGGAGGCACCCTTTATGATTTGCTTGGTGCAGAAAATATTATGCATCAAAATTTTATACCTAAATCTAAGAAATATCAATTTGGTGAATTTTCGATACTTTATGACAAAGACAAATACCTCTTTATTATATCTCTTCATAATGGATATAGTGAAGATCCGAATGACAAAGCAAGATGGCAAGCATTTAGATTTAATTACAGAAAATGAAATTAACTACCACGGAATGGATAGTAAATTAGTTGTTTTCCTCATCTAATAAATTCAATATATATTTTGAAGGAACAGCGAAATTTATATTTTGGGCAGCATTTCTTTTTATCGTTGAAACTGTTATCCCGATTAATTCTAAATCATTATTTACTAATGGACCACCACTACTTCCCGAAGAAATCGGAGCGGTGAATTGAAGAAGGTCATAATCAAAATTCTTAACTTTTTCAATAGAACTAATTATCCCATTACTAATAGTCCCTTCTTGGCCCATGGGTGTGCCAGCCACCCAAATTTCATTTCCAATCCGTGGGAACTTGCTATTAATTTTCAAGAATTCGAGAGAATTGAAATTCTTTGTTAATAATATGGCTACATCGTGAGAAATATCCAGTTTGTAAACTTCTATAGCGAATTCTTTTCCATCTGAATTTCTTTTAGCGACAAATAAAGATCCACCTTCAATTACATGTACGTTAGTTACAATTAAGTTAGATTTAATAAATACTCCAGATCCAAATGCCACAGGATTTCCTTTTGAGTCAAATACTTTAATGCTAACCGAAACATCAAGTAATTTCTCTCCGATTGTTTTATCTTCAATCACTGGATCTTTTGTTTGTTTTTTTACTATAACAGGCTGAACCTTTTTGTTTTCACCAAAAAGATCATTGTCAGTTTGAGAATCAGAATTCCCACCAAACATTTCATCATTTGATGTGTCACAACCAATTATTACAAATAATAAAATATATAAAAAATAGATTTTACTCATTATATCTTAAAAAATTTAATTGTTAATTTATCTATCAACCCTTCCAAAAGGATAAAATAGATGCCACTTTCTAGTTTGGAGACATCTAATTTGTCAGTAGCATCAAAATTATTTTGGCAGATAATCTGTCCATTAATATCTATTAATTTGTAGGAATTAAAATGTGAAAAGTTTCCAATGAATTGCACCATGTCTGTTGCAGGGTTAGGATAAATACGGATGATTTCATCAATATTTTCGATTGTTGAGGCAGTGAAGATTGGCGGGTTAAAATATGATTTTGTGATACAGTTATTACCATTGCTTATTTCAACCCAATAATTAAAGCTGCTTAAATCAATATTATTATAATTGCAATATTGAGAATAAACACCAACCGATACAGGAATATGTGTTACTATAGATTCGTAGCCCCAATTCATGAATGAATAATCCTCTGTCGTGTACAAAACATTAGAAGATAAGGCAAGAACCGTTGCTGGATTTAGTGAAACTGTTGTGTCAAGTATAATATTTTTTAAATATGAATTCTGACATCCTGTTGAAGCAATTGTTTCTGTAATTATAACTTGACCGCTCATTTGATTGGATGGATTTATTGAGGTCCAATGAATATATACCACATTTGAGCTTGAATCTGATTGAAATTCTCCATTTACTACAGACCAATCAAGGAAATTTGAAGTAGATGGAACGCTATATTCTACCCAATAACTGTTTTGGCATAATTGTGCTGCACCTGTAATGATTGGATATGGAATCGGCAGCAAATTGATGGTAATCTCTTCCGTTGTACTACAATTATTAGTATCAGTAATTTCAAGAAAAATTGTTCCAGAAGAATCAACAATTTGATTAATTGAGTTCAATGTCGAATTTAGCAATCCATTCCATAGACATGTTAAATTTGGACTTACATTTAACTGTAGATTTTCATTTGAGCAAATTTCGTAATTATTACTTAGTCCACTTTGAGGTAAATCATTCACTGTAATTATTACAAAGTCGCTACTTGTACAACCATTCAATCCCGTAGCGGTTAATGTAAATGTTGTTGTACCTTGAATATTGGCTGACGGTGTTAAAGATCCAGGATTCGAAACTAAAGAACTTGGTGTCCAAAAAATATTGTTTGCATTTGATACCCCACTTAAAGCTAGCGATGAACCATTACAGATTGTGTCATTTGTCCCTGCATTTACGGTAGGTAAACTATTGTTCACTGTCACAATAACTTGATCTGTTGCTGTACATCCACTGGCTGTGTTGGTTGCAGTTAAAGTATAAGGGGTAGTTGCCGAAGGGTTAGCAGTAGGAATTGATATCGTAGCAGAAGTTAAACCCGTTGATGGTGACCAAGAATATGTATTTCCTGCGACAGCAGTCGTTCCAATAGTAGTTCCATTTGGATTGAGAGTACATGTCTTCGTAAAATCCGCCCCTGCATTAGCCAATGGAACAGCATTATTTACTATCACAAGAACTTGATCTGTTGCTGTACATCCACTGGCTGTGTTGGTTGCAGTTAAAGTATAAGTGGTAGTAGCTGAAGGGTTAGCAGTAGTACTCGCAGCCAAAGAAGATGTTAAATTAGTAGTAGGTGACCACGAATAGGTGTTTCCAACGACAGCAGACGTTCCAATAGTATCTCCATTTGGATTAAGTGTGCATGTCTTCGTAAAATCTGCCCCTGCATTAGCAAGTGGAACAGAATTATTTACTATCACAAGAACTTGATCTGTTGCTGTACATCCACTGGCTGTGTTGGTTGCAGTTAAAGTATAAGGGGTAGTAGATGAAGGCATTGCATTTGTTTGACTTGAATTTGTATTACTCAAACCATTAGTAGGTGACCAAGAATATTGTAAGCCTGCTTCTGGTAAATTGCCAATTACAGCACCATTTACATTTTGATTACAAGATATAGTTAAATCAATTCCCGCATAGGCCAATGGAACAGCATTATTTACTGTCACAAGAACTTGATCTGTTGCTGTACATCCACTGGCTGTGTTGGTTGCAGTTAAAGTATAAGTGGTAGTAGCTGAAGGGTTAGCAGTAGGAATTGATATCGTAGCAGAAGTTAAACCCGTTGATGGTGACCAAGAATATGTATTTCCTGCAACAGCAGTCGTTCCAATTGCAGCTCCATTTGGATTAAGTATGCATGTTTTAGTAAAATCTGAACCGGCATTAGCAATTGGAACAGCATTATCAACTGTCACAATTACTTGATCTGTTGCTGTACATCCATTAACTGGGTTGTAGGCGGTCAGTGAATAAGTTGTATTAGTTAAAGGAATTGCATTTGTCTGACTTGAATTTGCATTACTCAAACCATTAGTAGGAAACCAAGAATAGGCAATTCCATTAACTGAGCCCGTGCCAATTAATAAACCAGAGGGGTTTGTAATGCAAGTAATAAGCCCATCATTACCAGCTGATGCAAGTGGAACAGAATTATTTACAGTGACAATCACACTGTCTTTTGAACTACAAGAACTTAAAGGATCAGTAACAGTTAGTGTATAAATTGTTGTTGATGCTGGATTTGCAATTGGATTTGCAATAGTTGAAGCACTAAGTGCGCTTATTGGTATCCAAGCATAAGTATAACCAGGTATGGCTGAAGCGCCTATCATTGCACCGCTTACATTTTGAATACACGTTATAGAAAAATCTAACCCAGCATTGGAATTAGGCGCCGGTTTTACCTCAAGAATTAGCGTAAATGGAAGACCACTACAACCATTGGTGGTTGGAGTAATGGTGTATGAAACGGATTGATTTAGCAGAGTCAAATTTGTTAATGTTTGACCAAAGGACTGTGGAATTGTGTTATTCGTTTCTCCAATAACTTGTGTGTTATTCGTTACTGACCATGTGTAAAGTGTACTTAAAGGAACAATATCAGGAATGGTCCAATTACCCAAATAATTCACATTTGAACAAACACTTTGACTGTTATTTGCAATGCTTGGCCTTGGTTTAACAGTAATAGTAAATACTTGTGGGATACCTGTACAGGTTATCCCGGCATTTGCATAGGATGGCGTAACGGTTAACGTTGAAATTATTACTGTACTTGTCGTATTTGTAGTGGTGAAAGATGCGATATTACCCGTTGAACCTAAACTTAATCCTGTAGCGGTGTTATTGTTTGTCCATGTATAAAGCGTACCTGAAACATTCAAGGGACTTACAAAAGTAACTGCTGCAGATGCACCAACACAAACTACTTGATCTGTTGGATCGGTAACATTTGGTGTTGGATTGACAGTTACTGTTACTGTAAAACTTGATCCAGAACATGAGCCTGATGTTGGTATCACGATGTACACTACATTAATCGCTGCATTTGTTGTATTTGTCAAGGTTCCGCTGATTGAAGATAAGCTACTTCCTGGTGTTGTCCCTGTTATTCCTGATACACTTGGTGCAGACCATGAATAGCTTGTTCCTGTTGGCACACTGTTTCCTGAACCGTTTATTGGGCTTACTGTGAATGTTCCTGCTGAACAGATTGTTTGTGTTTGATTAATTACGTTTGGCTTAGGATTGACAGTTACTGTTACTGTAAAACTTGATCCAGAACATGAGCCTGATGTTGGTATCACGTTGTACACTACACTAATCGCTGCATTTGTTGTGTTTGTCAAGGTTCCGCTGATTGAAGATACGCTACTTCCTGATGCTGTCCCTGATATTCCTGATACACTTGGTGCAGACCATGAATAGCTTGTTCCTGTTGGTACACTGTTTCCTGAACCGTTTATTGGGCTTACTGTGAATGTTCCTGCTGAACAGATTGTTTGTGTTTGGGCAATTACGTTTGGTGTTGGATTTACGGTTAAAGTAAAAACAGCTGTTGTACATGTAGTTGTTCCATTACTTACTATGCAAGAATAAGGGGTTGTAGACGTGGGACTAACATTTAAAGTATTATTATTTAGAAGTGAGGTGTTCCATGTATAACTTGTAGGGTTTGGAAGATCTGTATTAACTTGCAAAGTTGAACTAGTTCCCTCACAAATTGGATTTACAGTAGCGGAAATGGAACAATTTTGAGCTAAAATGGGGCCGGTAAAAACCCCAATTGATAAAAATAGTAGAAAAAAAAGTTTATATCGTATCATTAGAATGAAATTGAAAGCCCGACCGTAAGCAATAAAGGCGTTGACCTCTCATACGTTGCAAACAAGCCATTATATTTATCTTCGGGTATTGAATATGCTTTAGAAATAGAATTTTTATTTTTAATAGAAATTAACTTGAAATTTATATTTGGAGCTACAATCAAAGTGCCTAAATTAATATTGTATGATACTCCAGCATTAAACCCGTAAGAACTAGTCTTAAAATAATTTTGTACCTTAAGTATTTCTTCAGTTTGAGTCTTCAAACCAAGTTCAGGTATATCATACAAATAGTCAGTTATTTGATTTTTAAAACCATAAGTTGTAATGGAGCCACCAGTTACTGTTGAACTTAATTTACTTTGTATTGCGAAAAATGGACTCAAGCTAAATTCAAAAAAACCATTTTTCTTATTAATTTTTGTTTTAATGGCTATTAAAAATGCAACATTTATTGTTTGATGGGTATATTTTTCACTTACCCCTGATAGCGAAGCGTAGATGGAATCAAGTGGTAATGAACCTGCATCTCCAATTAGTAAATTACTTGTGGTGCTAAATGTATTTTGAGCCATTGATATTCCGCCACCAACGATTCCAAGGTTCTTATTTCCAACATCCCCATTACCAAGCTTCTTATTTCCAACATCCCCTTTAACTAGCAAATCTATTTGATTAGATGAAAAACCATCATAATTTGTATTTTTTTTATTTATAGCTGGAACTGATGAAAACCCAAGTTGAAAGTAGACTTTTTTAGGAGCTTTTGGCTCTTTAGATTTTTCTGGTAAAGAAACATGATCTAGATTGAAAAGTAATTGATTGGTTTTCCATTGAAACTCTGAAAAATTATCAATGTTAATAAAAGTGAATATTCTTATTACTTCGTTATTCTTATTTTTAAGAGAATAATCCCCATAAAGGTCAAAATCTTTACGATTTTTTAAAAGTTCTGATATAAGCAATGAATCCTTTGTTAAAACAAAAGCCATTGATTTTGTATAATTTGTGAATGATTCAGATGTATCGGGCAATGTAAAATTAAAAGTGTACCCTTCATTTGATTCAATATTAAAAACAGAGAAACAAGTATAAAATTTACTGGAATTGTATGGATTCAACCATCCTTCAATTTCTTTTTTATGTTCATCTGGTGGATTTAGTGAACTATCATAAATGCCACAATAAAGGATAGCTTTTTTAATAGAAATCAAATTTTTAAATTCTTTAGATGATAGGTCAATTGTAACTTTAGCATCACCCTTTTCTAAATAATTAAATCTCTCTGAATGTTGAGAAAAAAAACAAGTGTTTGAAATTAAAAAGTATGAAATGATTAATAGTAATTTATTCACTTTTAACTTTTTTTAATACATTGGAATAAAAAGTAAGGCGTGTCTAAATATCCATTTGGAATTCTTTCTTCCTTAATTCCTGGGGCACAACCTTTTATTACAAGAGTAAACTTTTTACTATAAAGACAATCATAACGACATGGTCCGCATTCTTCATCTTTAATTTCATCGGCATTAACTTTTTTCTCTAATTCAAGACATCGATTGGCTATATAGTCTACCTTAATTGCAATTTTACATTTTGAATCATATTCAGAGTACAAAGCAATATCATATTTTTTTTTATTCGAATTAAATTCATCAATATTCATAAACGGGAGACATGTTTTTATGAATAACAAACTATCATAAATTGTAATTCCAGAAATATCTTGCCCTATTGAATATTTTCTGTAAATCTCAATCTCATATGATGGAAAAATACCAACACTGTCGAAGACAATATAATAATGCGTTTCGTCAGGTCTTAAATCACGATTATACTGATTCGGTTTATTAATTTGGGGTATCAAATCACTTGTTCTATTTTTTTTCTTTTTATCATTTAAATGTGAATTTATATTATCTGTACTGAAGATATAAGGTTTAAATCCATTATTAAATAAAACAGTTATTTTGTTTGACTTTGTTTTTCGAATCAATTTTACTAAGTCATCTATGTTGTCTAGATTATTATTTGAATCATATTTTAAGTTGCTATTCTGATTGAATTGAATTAAGAAAGTTGATTTGATTAGAGTATTTATCTCATCAATTTCCAATTCCTGACTATCAAACTTTTTATTTTCCTTGAAATCTAAAAGCGAAGTAAAATCGAATCCTTTCTTTATACTTACTTTTCCATCATCCCAAAGTAATGACTCAAATGTGAAGTCATACTTGTTAGCATATTTATTGTTTTTCCCATTCAACATAAAAATCAAATTGCTCAGTTGTTCTTGTTCAGAAATACTTAAGTTATTTGTAGAAACAATTGAAACATTTTTGATTTGTGCGTTTACTCCCCAAAATGATAGTAAGTATACCAAAAGTAATTTTTTCCCCATTTTTAATTTCTATCTAAATCAACAAAACCGCACGTGGTATCAGCAAAACAAATCATACTAAGATTATAAAATAGACTCCGATTAATTTCTTTACCGTTTTTGTCTTTAATGACAACTGTTATGACTAAATCTACAGGATCACTTAAAGACTTAATTATTTTTTTTGCTTCATCATTTGTTGGGCATATATATCCTGAAAATGCTTGATTTACGATTTTTCCATTTGATTGTTTAATTTCCATAATAACTTTGTAATCATTAAAATTACTTATGGAAGAAGGAAACATAAATTTCCCAATTTTGTTATTGTGAGTAATTTTAATCTCTAAAGGACACCCTTTATTTGATGCTGGCCCCGGTATTGTTGTGCATTTATCAATTTCATCATTAACACCATCGCCATCTGTATCAGGAATTGGACACCCTTTATATCTTCTAAATCCAAATTCCTTAGGACAAGCATCTTCAGAATTTTGTATTCCGTCCTTGTCATAATCATTGTCAATAGGTGGGGGACAAACGCATCCATCACATGCTTTAACACCGCTAACATTAGGACACTTATCTACGGCATCACAAATACCATCTTTATCTCCATCTGAACAAGGCGGACAACCATTTCTTTCAATACTTCCTTTCTCTTGCGGACATGAGTCCTTACTGTTGATAATGCCATCTCCATCATCATCTAGCATTGGGTCAATGATACTCCCACAGAAATAATAAACTTTTATGTTTTTTTCACTTTTATCAATCTTTATAAGGCTATCTATATGTCCGCGAAGTCCAAGGAAAGATTTCCATACTTTCTTGTTTTTTGAGTGTTTTTCCTTTTGACTAGGGTATATAATAAATTCATTTCTATTATTTGACCAGTCAAGAATAACTTTAGGTTCATTTTTAAACCATCCTTTAGATGCTATTTTTTGAAGCTCTAGATATTTTTCGTTTTTATCTGCAACTTCAAAAAAAGTGGTTTCATCTGCTTTTCGATCTTCATAAAGGTACATGTCCGTATTCATACCTAGTCTGAAATAATTCATTCCATAAATAGGAATTCCGAAGCTGACATCTTTGATTTTTAGTATAGGGATATGACATATTTGAACACCATCTTTATCTGATCCGGTTGAATGAAGTGCTGCATTAAGCTCATTCTTTAAATCGGTTTTATTTTGAGCTATTGAGCTACAATTAAAAATTTCTATTTGATAACTATTTTGTAGGTCATTCGGCTGTCCCTCCATCGTTTGCAACCAGAACAATAAGGCAATAAAAAGGCCGAAAAAGAGAGCTCCAGTTATTATAAATATTTTGTTTTTATTCATTCTTTATCTAATTAGTGTAACTGAATTTATTTCTTATTATGTGTGCAACTGAGAAAGTTGAAGTCTTTTACAAGCCTCTATAATGTCATTTGAAATATTGTTTGGAAATAGAGCAATTAATCCATGTATATCCTCATCCCAAAGACATCCATTGTTTTCTAATTTATACTCGAAGGTTTTGCTTCCATCCGGTTGGTCTACAGCTTGTTCGAAGCTTATAGTTGCTCTATTGAAGTTATATTTTTTTTGTCCCGAAGGAAATGGAATGGGCACATGTGTGGAAAATAAAGCGACATCAGGTTTAACGACCATAAATGGATTGTTGACATTTGTTTTTTTATTTGTAAACCATTCTTCCTCTTCTCTAGTTAAAAGTTTTTTTGTTTTAATTGCTGCCAACCAATATCCGGTATGGTAAAGATGTATATAGATAACCACCAAATAAAAAATAGTTAGAAGTGGAATAACTATCGGTCCAGCTTGAGTTTTAAAATAAACCATTATTGAAACTATTTTTAAGGCACCAGACAATAAGAACAACATGGTTCCCAAAAATTGCCTCCAAGTAATAGACTCTAGCTCACGAATTAATTTCTTTCTCTCATTTAAGTCTTTTTCTGCGATTAACTTATTTTTGATTTCGACTTTTCTTGGACTTTCGTAGCCATGTAGCATTATGCCGATGATATCAAAAGCTATGAACAAAACTACAACTATAATTGCCGTTACAAAAAACATTAATTGATGGATCTTCAGGAACATCTGCCAGGCTCCATAGCTAGTTAGAAATAATGCGGCAGATTCAATCAGTATAGCAATAATGGCCCATAATTGGTCTGTTGCAAATCCAATTGTTTCAAATAAACCTGGAATACTCGTGCTTTGAGTTTTCCTTGTTTTCATCCATTGATTTAAGGTTTCATTACTAGGCATAAAATGGCTAGTGTTTTCGTAATAAGGATTTTGCATATTTATATTCTATTCCGTAAATTTATACTAAATAGTTGAATAATTAAAACTAAAGCGATTTGATTTTGTTCTTATCCAGCTCTCCTTCAGCAAAGTAATCATATCTTATTTTTCCGTTAAATAATAATGTAACCCTAGGTGGATAAGGTGATAGGCTTAAATGTTTTGTAAATTCATCGATCGAAATGATCTTGAAGGCCGCAATTAATCCAGATTTGTCCATGAATGCCTTAATTTGTTGTTTTTGATGCTCTATATCTTGATCGTTTGGATTACAGAACAGAAAAGTGATTTTTATATCTTTAGCCAAGTTCATTTGCTTAAGTTGCTTAGTAATATCCAAGCAATGATCACAATCTGGATTCATAACGCAAACAATTGTCTTTCCCTCATCTATATTTATTTTAGTTTTCTTGTTATTGAATTCGAAATCCTTGAAATTATGAAATTCCGAAATCGTTATCTTCGGAAGGGGGGCTTTAACAGGAACGATAACTCGTGAACTATCCTTATCGCTATCAATCATTGCCGATAAAGAATCTATCCGATGGTTTAAATTTTCGATTTCGACAGAAACCTTTGTGGTAATTTCGTCACAACAACACGTTTTTTTTATTGGAAATAATAGAAAAATAGCTAAGACAACGCCACCTAAAATTAAAAAATGATAAATAGCGTATTCAATAGGCTTCGATAAAGTGAAATAAAACACATAAGTCAAAACGATAATTGTAATTATATTTTTTACAATTGCTTGTAAAGGGCTCATTGGAACTAAGCCTCCCATACAACCGCAATTCCCATTATTACCGTATAACCAAATTTGATAACTTAAGAATATTATGAAGCCAATTAGAGTTGAAATTGCTATTGGGACTGTAAATCGTTTGATGTAATAGGGAATCAATAAAGATAATCCAATGAAAAGCTCAAAAATTATTATCGCCCTCGACCAAATAAAAACATGACAATCATTTGTGAATTCATATAAAAACCCGGGTTTTCTAGCAATTGATAGTAATTGGTGTTCGAATATTTGAATAGGTAATAGTTTCGCAATAGCAGAAAACACAAATAAAAAAGCAACCATAAAACGTGCTAATTTAAGGATGTTTAAACGGTGTTTCTTTTCAAAAGAAAGTAGTGACTTTATCATTAAAATTGATTTTAAAATTATTGGTGTAGACTTGTAGATTTGCCTAATTTTTAGGCATACTCAATCAAACTATACGGCTAATCTAATGTTTTATTTTTAGATTTAAAACCAGGCTATTGTTATTGTTTATAAACTCTGTAAATTCGAATTGTGTCTAAAGCATAATGCATACATCTGATCCTTACTATTAATATTTGATTCGAGCAAACTTCTTTAGATCAAAATAATCTGGTTTGAAACAAACCAAATAACTTACTTTAACACATTCCCAGCTATTTTATCGTTTAAATATATTCCTTGAATTTACATTCATTAGAATATAACCATATCAAAATTTGATATTAAAATCAAACATAGACATTTAAATTGTTTGTTTTAAGCCGTTTTATTGAGCTTTCAGCTTGGCTTGAAAATTGAATAATGCGAAGTCGTATTTACACATTCAATTTTTTAACTAATGGAAAAAGATTTCTTGCCGCACTTAAAAAAGATCATAGAGAACCCTCACCATGAACAAGGTGTTTTAATGGAACAAGTTCGGAAAGTACTGTTGGAATATGATCTCATTGATCAGAATGATTACACTTCCAAGAAGATTTCGGACATCTTTAAAGAATATGCCGCCAATCATTTAAGGAGTAATTCTAAGAAGCAAGTGCCTACTGGTATATCTCTTTACGACGAGGTGCTAGGTGGCTTATTTCCTGGGGAATTTGTTGTCATAGGAGCGAGGCCTGGCATGGGAAAAACACAATTAATAGTAAATATGGCCTTGAATATATCAAAGCAAATTCCTGTCTTGTACTACTCTTTAGAGCTTTCTGAATTAATGCTCACCTCGCGGATTGCGGCGGCAATTTCTAAAATTCCTGCGGATAGAATTATTAATTCAACCATTACCGAACAGCAAAAGGAATCCATCATAAAGGTGGCTGATGAAATTGAAAACTTGCAATTGTTTATCTATGAAAGGAATACAAATGGCATGTCCGGATTTAAAGAAATGTGCAGGAAGCATGTAAAAGAAAAAGGGGTGAAAGTGATTTTTGTAGATTACCTCCAATTATTAAATTCTACTAGATACAGAAATAATAGGGAATTGGAGATCGGATACATTAGTAGGGAATTGAAAAATATTGCGCGAGAACTAACTATTTGTGTTGTTGCTACCAGTCAATTAAGTCGTTCGGTGGAACAAAGAGGGGGTGAAAGGAAGCCAATCCTCTCAGATTTGCGGGAGAGTGGTTCAATTGAGCAAGATGCAGACAAAGTAATCTTTCTTTATCGGCCTGAATACTATGGCATAGTGCTCGATGAAGATGGGAATAGTAATCAATATTTAATGGAATTAATCTTGGCAAAAAATAGAAGCGGGCCTTTGAGGACAATTAAACTTAGACACGATCCGCAATTTACCTCCTTTGAATCCTTTGAACCTGAATATTTTTCATTACCGAAAGATCGATTGGATGAAATAGAGGATGAAAGTGAAGAAGATGCCCCTTTTTAATATAAAAATTTTGAGCCCTTACCTAAAATTTATGAGTCGAATTGATAACGACCTGAGGTTGTGCACCTGCAACCCATAATAAAGTGGGATGCAGAATGGAGCTTCGCTAAGCATGCTCGTTCCACTGCGTTCCACACGCATGCGTATCGTTTTAAAGATAAATGGTAAGGGCTCTTTTTTAACAGTAACGAAGAATAACATGACCTTAACGAATCAAATTGAAAATCAAACTGAAAAAAGGAACCGAAAGCCTCGCGGGTTTTATAAAAATAGGCAGGGAAAAGGGCGCTTCATAAAAGATTATGAGCAAGCCGCCCTTGCTTTTTTAGGTTTACATCTCCCAAATGACCTTTGCTCCTACTTAAAAGTTGATTTTTATGCTATTCAAGATCTAATTGCTAAACCAAGTTATCGTCATTATTTCATCCCTAAGAAAAGCGGTGGAAATCGCCAAATAGATGCGCCGAATCAATTGTTGAAACGGATTCAAAAAAAAATAAACAAGAGTCTGCAAGGAATTTATATAGGGATCCAACCCACCTGTGCCCATGGATTTACAGTTCATCCCCGAGATCAGATAAAAGCCGCTAATATCGTGGAGAATGCCTTACCTCACATTGGCAAAAAACAGGTTTTGAATCTGGATTTAGAGAACTTTTTTCCTTCTATCAAAGCAAAAAGAATTCGGGATTTGTTTAAAAGCGACATTTTTCAATTTACGGAAAACATGGCGAATGCAATAACTTTACTCACGACCATTAACGGACATTTGCCACAAGGCGCTCCCACTTCTCCTGTGTTATCCAATTTGGTTTGTCTTCCACTTGACAAGCAATTAATGGCCTGGTGTGAAGAAAGAGAAATAAACTACACAAGGTTCGCGGATGACCTAAGCTTTTCTTGTGACCAACCTTTTACAATAGAGGAAATTAGTGGCATCCGATTGATCATTGCGCAGCATGATTTTCGAGTAAATGAAAAAAAGCTGCGAAAACGAGCCAATAATAAAAAGCAAACGGTGACAGGCTTGGTGGTTAATGAAAAAGTGAATGTAGACCGGAAGTTGATTAAAAAAGTTCGTGCTATGTTGTTTGATCTGCAACTTAACGGAATAAAAGCAGCCGCACAAAAACATTATGATTCAATAGAATGCATTTCAGACAAGAATTGTGAGGCTTTTCTTTTTAAGCTAAAAGGCTATATTAATTTTATAGGCCAAGTGCGTGGGAAAGAGGATGCGATTTATAGTAGATTCTTGGAACAAATAGTACCAACTCATCAAAATGGAAACAATGCAAAGTAATATATTTTACAATAAAGATATAGTCAGCTCATTTACCTACCCAAGAAGGGAGTTTATTAGAATGATTCGGCAATTAAAGCGTCCAGCCTTAATTAAGAGTAAAGAATTTCATTTTGTGAAATGTGACCTATTTGTAGGGCCGAATCAAGTGACAATGTGTTTGCCTGGCAGCCAAATATATCTTGATTGTGAAACAATTGGAAAATGTAGGGCAACTTTTTACTTAAGGGATGTATATGAAGCGATCAAATATAATAAAGATGAAATGATCAAGATTGCCATAAGTTTGACGACAATCCACGTAAATAATATTACCTTGACATCATCAACTATTGAGTTGAGTGACTACTCTAAAAAATCTGATCTGGAAATACCACTTGGTTTTTTGAAAAAGCAAGATGATTTCTTTGAAAATAAAAATGAACATTTAGTAAAGGATTATATTAGTTTGGACAACAAAAAATCTTTTTATAGGATGGACATTGAGATGGATGTTGTTAAAGCGATGGTTTTATTAAAGAATTACGGAGTGACTCAAAGTGAAATTCAACAGCTTGTATACAAACACCTTAAAAAAAGTCGATGAACTTGCAATAGTAGATTCTTGGAGAGTTATCTGAAAGTTAAATAATTCCTTGATCAGTGAACCATTCATCTAAGGTTTTCCAATCTACCATCATTCCAAAGGGTAGGGCAATATTTCGAATCATTGGTGTGCCATCGCAAACATCATCGATATACAAAATTCCTTCTTCAAGGGTTTTTTCCCAATTCCAGGCAGGGGGTTGAATCTTAAGTTCCGTATATTCTGTGATCGGTAATAGTTCGTTGTTTATGTCGTTTAAGAAATCCCGTGCTGCCTGAAGTGAACCGTCTGCAAGGTCTGCTCGGTAGGTATTCAGAATAATTCGGTGCCCAGCATTTTGTAATTTGCGGATAAGGGCAAAACTTCGTGGATTGAGCGCGCCAATTTCAGGATAGGCATGTTCGACAACTGTCCCGTCAAAATCCAAATAAATTGTCAAAAGATTCATAAATGCAAATTTAAGATTCTAATCCATATTTTTCCATCTTCGCGTTGAGCGTGTTGATCGCCCAACCAATTGCTAAAGCTGTTTGACGTTTATTTCCGTTGAAATGTTTTAGTACCTTTTCGATGTGTTCTTTCTCCACGAAATCCCAATTCATGGGCTTGTTTACCGGCTCTTGACTTAATCGCTTGGGCAGAACTTCCGCAGAAACGATTTCATCATTAAAAACATAAAGGCGAGAAATGATATTTTCAAGCTCTCTTATATTACCAGGATAGGTGTAATTCAGTAATATTTCAACTACCTCCTTGTCTAGAACTAACTTTTTGTTTTTTTTAAGTTGCTTTTTCTTTTGCATTAAAAAGAAGTCTATCATCGTTTTAATATCTGTTTTACCTCTTTGCATGAGGGTAGGGACATCTAGTTCCACCACCGATAAGCGATAGTAAAGATCCCAACGGAAGTGTTTTTCCTCGCAAAGTTTAACCAGGTTTTGGTTGGTGGCCGCAATAATTCTAACATCTACTTTTTTGGGTTTCCCACCGAGCGGCATTATTTCTTTTTCTTGCAACACACGAAGTAAAGATTGCTGCATGTAGGGGGAAATGTCCCCGATTTCATCCAAGAAAATCGTTCCTTCATCTGCCATCTCAAATAAACCAATCGTATCTTTATCCGCTCCAGTAAATGCCCCTTTTTTGTAGCCAAACAAGCGCGATTCTAATAACTGATCGTTAAAGGCCGAACAATTAACCGTTATGTATGGCTTTTCTTTTCTAATGGAATTTTTGTGAATGTATTTCGCCAGATTTTCTTTACCTGTTCCACTTTCTCCGAGAATGAGCACGGTAACATCATCTGTTTGCGCGACTTTTTCAGCATTGCTATAGACGTTTTCTATGGCTGGCGTAATTTTATAGTCTTCATTGGGTCCAACGCGTTTTATTTCTTCTTGATGATATAGCGCGGTAACTGGCAAAGAGGATTTCGCAAAGTCAATTTTAATAATTTCCGGTTTGTCTTTTGATGCGGTATGCTTTGCTTCTCTTGTTTGATATAGCGTTGTATTCAAGTTCATGCTCATATGACTCAAATACCAAACCACTTGCATGGCAGGGGTGCCTGGAGAAACAAAAAGAGCAATTTGATCGTCCTTTAAACTTGCTAAAAAGGGCGTGACTTTGGATTGGATTTCTCGGTGATTTATGGGGTCGTGAATATCCAAATAAACGGATTCAATGATTCGCTCCGGGTAGTTTATCCGTAAATAATTGACTAACAGCTCCGTTCGTGTATCGTCTCCTTTTCGGGTGGAAAGAATAAAATGGCGATCCCCTTTGAAGAAGTATTTGTGAAAAATAGAGGTGGGACCGGTACTTAACACCTCTCCATTTTCAAAGTCATTATTTTGCGCTACCCAAGAAATCAATGTTTTCATTATCAAATTTTGATATAAATATATTAAAATTGATAGACTTTATATGATAATGTTACCAAAATAGCACTATTTTAACTTGGCACAAGAATTGCCAATTGCGACATGGCAAAAAATGGCGAAGAGTGAAAAAAAATAAACCCCTTCCACTTCGCTTTACCCACGGATTATTCTATGCAGGCCTACTGCACAATTGAATGTTAGTTTTGAAACGAATTAAAAACAAGGCCTATGAAAACAGTACTTATTCAACGCTTTACCGAAGAAGAACAAGAATTTAATACGCGCTTGTTATCGACATTTGAGACCATGTTTTCTGCCAATTCATTCAATAAGCTAAAAGGCATCCTGCATTCGGAAGGGACTTATTTTGGCAAAATGAACCGTGAAAAAGCCTGTGGACATTTCTACAACATTTTCTTTGGAAAAGATGGCTGCAGCGAGAAATTCAATATGGAGGTAAACAGAGGAATTAGCATGGACCATATTCCAGGGGAAGTGGTCTTGGAGTTACGTTGCTCCGATTTTAATCCGTTTACGGATGATGCGGAAAGATTAAATAAAGAATTTGGGGAAGCGCCTGATTTGAGTATTAACGAACTGATTTATCGTTTCGCTTTTTCATTCAAGGAGGAGAAAATAAGCTCGATTCGCATCCCCCGAAAATGTGTTTCAGTAATAAATAAGGTCATCCAAAATAATTAACTATGAAATATAAAATGCTTTTATGGGTATTCGCAATTGTCGGTTCGGTGGCTTGCTGGATAATAATTGATTTTTTCATAGTAGACTTATCCTTTTGGAAATACCTGCTCATTGAAACTTTAATCATCCTAACAAAAATGCTGTATGAAAAAGAAAAAACGCGCCTTACCGAATAATCAAATCTTACATAAAATTCGTCTAAGCGCTGTTCGTAAAGAGCAGGTTCGTCAGGGAATTTTTGATGGTCGATATCGAACCAAGGCAATTCCGTGCGCTAAGGTTTACAAAAGGGTTAAGTTCAATCGGGTTCAGACAGTTGATGAATGAACAGGAAAAGTGTCTGAACTGTGATATTTGTGATTTAATGATTGCTAAATATCAAAAAGGGAATCTAGATTAGGTTTCCAATGCCAAACCCACACTTCAAATTTAATGTAAAAGCGATGCTAGCCATTGAGAAATTGGGCCTACTTAGTCAAAATTGGAATTTATTTAAATTCACCCTTTCTGAATCAAGACTAATTTAAGTTCTGAATTTTATCTCTAATTTTGCTAAAAATTGATTTTTGAGTAGGAGAACGGTAGTTTTAGTAATGGGGTTGGTTTGTTCTTTTTTGGAACTACACGCACAGCATTTGGAGGAAAATAATGCGCAACTAGCTGAAATAAAACAGCAACTAATTGATCAAAATTTAACGTTTCCACCAAGTCAAGAATTGACCAATTCACAGAACGAACTTTACAAAAAGAAGCATAAGCAAAAAATTGAAGCTGAATTGAAAATGTTGAATTCCAATTCAATTATTGCCACAGGTGAATTGTTTGTCAAAGTCAATTCAATTTTTGATCGAATTCTAACGCTAAACCCTGGAATTCCACAAAATACTCGTTTGGTATTGTTTCGCTCCAATGATTTCAATGCGTTCACGATGGGTGACAACCTGATTTTTGTGCATGTGGGCTTATTAAATGATTTAAAAAATGAAGCGCAAATTGCCTTAGTTCTCTGTCATGAAATTGCTCACAACACCTTGCATCACGTGGAAGAATCGATTGTTGAGTCGATAATAAATGAAACGGACAAAACCATTGAAAAAGAAATCGATGGAATTTTAAGGACGAGTTATGGGCAAGTAAGTGCACTAAACGCTTTACTGTTACCACGTATTTTGGAATCTCGCGAAAAATCCAGAAGTCATGAATTTGAAGCAGATTCACTTGGATTGATGTATTTAAAAGAAGCTCAGTTCAATTATACTGACGCGCTTTCGATGTTTCATGCCATGGAAAAAAGAAGTAAAAACGTGAGCGATTCGTTAAATTATTCCAACTTCTTTCATTTTCAATCCATCCCTTCCATAGCAACATTGGATGCAGAATATGTGCGAGAAAGTTCGTTGGGTACCTTTACGAAAGATGAATCAAAATTACCGTATTTAGCCACCCATCCCTATGATAGAGAACGTTTCTATAAATTGGCGAAGCTCTTACATTTAGATACCACTTTTTCAAAATACACCCCAACTTATGATGAAAATTATAGGCTTATAGAGCAGCAAGTTGGCATAGAAATGATTCAAAATTCATGGGCAAACAAGAATTTTACTGAAGTTATTTATCACGCTTTAAAAATGTTAGAAAATCACAGCGATAACAAAGAAGTAAAAGAGCATTTGATGTTAGCATTCAAAGCCTTGAGTTACCTTAAGAAAAAGCGAATAGCGGGAAAATATCTTCAATTACAAAATCCCAAATTTCCGGAAGACTTTGATCGTATTTGTGCGCTTGCTTACGCTATCTCACCAACAGATTGTGACGCTCTTTTTTCGCTTTACAAGAATGAAATTCCTGCATTGGAATCGCCTAGAAAGGAATTGTTAGCCATTATTCTATTGGCTGAAAGTGAAGATTACCCCACGCTTGATGCAGCTTGGAAAGAAAATAAAGAAGCGATTTATCGTACAAATTATAGTTTTATTCTCGAAGAAATTGAGCGATATTTGTACGCTAATAAAAAACTAACCTTTGTAAAACCTAAAAATAAATAAATGAAAAATGTAAAAATGGTACTGTTTACATTGCTTTTGAGCGTGTTATCAGTAAATGCCCAACAGGCAAGTGTGGAGAATGTATTGAACTTAAGAACCGCCAAACATTCAGGGCAAATTATTGAGAACAACAAACTGGTTGGCTACTTTATTTTCTTTACCAAGGAGAAAGTAGATAAAAATAATACCGCTTATGAAATTGAAATGTTTGATGATAATTACAATCCTTCATCGAAATTTGAAATTGTAAGACCAAAAAATTCTATTCTCTTAGAAATGGTTTATAATGGAAGCGTTTTTATGTTGCATTTTTATGATTCAAAAACAGGCTATGAGTTTGTTACCTTTGATAGAAGTGGCGATATGAAAGGCTCTAATTCTATAGCTAAAGATGATATTAGTAGATGGGATTTGAATAAAGTTGCTATGAATTTACAATCAGCAACAGAGAACGTTTCCATCTATCCAAATGGAGATAAAGGATTTATTCGTTCCACGTTCACTAAAAACAAAAAAGTAGGATACGAAATTGTCGCCTATGACAACGAGGCAAATGAAGTTTGGAGTTACCAATCGAACGAAACCTCAGACATGTTGGAAATGATAGAAATTAATGATATTTCAGCTAATTATTTAACAGCAACGGTAACCAAGAAAAAAAACATGACCACGCGTGAAATGTCAAATTTTTTGCTTTTACTTAATTTATCTGATGGATCAAAAATTACAGAAACAGGCATGGGAGATGATGAAACTGGTTTACGTTCATTATTGAAATCATTCTTGAATGAAAGCAAGAAAAACATTACGATTGTTGGTGAAT